>CAZBSD010000087.1:0-1540 GCA_964494735.1 uncultured Syntrophomonas sp. | reverse complement strand
AGGATGCCGTATTGAAATTTGAAACCATCATGAACAAGATCAAGGCAGGATTGACCGGGGATTCCGACCAGGATATCCCTTACCTGATGAAGCAGGCCGAGAAGTACCAGGATCATACTTATGCGCAGGAGCTGCTGACCAGCCTATCGCAGTTGATCTATGAGCGGCTGTCGGAGGACCAGAGGGAACAATGGGATCAGGCGGTGAACAGCCAGCAGTCGCTTATGAGCAGGGTGTTGGAGCAAGCCCAGTATCATATGATCGAGCAGGATCTGCCCCAGGCACTGGAACTGCTGGAAGGGCTGGTTGCCCAGATCGAAGGTTCCGACCAGTACGCCAGCGATGAGAACAGTGACTATTATTCATTCAACAACATCCTGGAGGACATGCTCTTCCGGGAGCTTGAGCATCCGGAGCGGGAAGTGGGGCATGTCCCGGATGATTACGCCGATATCTATTTCATTTACAGCAACCTCCTGTTTGAAATGGACAGACAGGAGGAAGCGGAAACAGCCATGCTCAAGGCCGCCCGCTGGAATCCGATGCGGGTGGATGTGCTGTATGCGCTGGGGGAATTCCACAAGCGCCGCCATAAATGGCAGCAATTCTACGATATCACCGTGAAGGGGCTGGAGAGGGCTTGCCAGACTGAACAAATGACCCGCGGTTATCGCAACCTGGGGTACTATTATATCGAGCAGGGCGATTATGAACTGGCTACCGCTCTGTTTTTCCTGAGCCTGGGATTTGAACCGGAAAATCAAGCTGCCCAGGCCGAGCTGGCCTACATAGCCCAGCTGACCGAGGGCAAGATCATTCCCCCCGACCTGGAGCGGCTGACCGAGTTGTTCGAGCAGAACCAAGTCCAGATGGGTCCCAACCCCCTGGTGGTGCAGCTGGCAGTTTCGATCGGCAATGAAGCCTGCCAGGAAGGGGCTTTCGACGCCGCCGTCTATTTCTGGTCGATCGCCTATGAGCTGACCGGCAATGAGGATATAAAGGCGCAGATGGACGCCCTGGCCACGGGTGGATTGGGGTAAGGGGTCATTGGCCACTTAAAAGCCTGAGGAGACTCATAGGTCTCCTCAGATCATGCGCAAATTTCCTCTTTACAACCTTCCTTCCAATGCGCCCATCATTATTTAAAAAGATGGACCTAGTCGAGTCTGCCAGCCTAGACCCGCCCGCTGGGGTTGTCGATGACGGTATTGAGACGATACAGGTGGGTATGCTTGTCATCCAACGTAGTACGGTCGACGATGAAATGGATATGACGTCCATTGCCCACATCGATATTGACCCCGGTCAGACCGCAGATCTTGTGATGGTGGTCCGCATAAAAGTCGGTATTGGTGCTGTATATCCGATGCTTGTGTTTGCCGTTACCGACTAGGAGCCCTTCGCCGGTAACACCGGCCAGGCGATGGACATGGGATTCTTTGGTCTTGGTGCTGCCCTCGAACTCGTGGACGTGCTTGGTGTAATTCGGGTACCTTGCCATTTTTTCACCTCCCCATGGATTATATTGCATACTATTCCA
>CAZBSD010000086.1:0-1878 GCA_964494735.1 uncultured Syntrophomonas sp. | reverse complement strand
GGCCGATGCCGAACCATCATCTGGTCTGTGTTATAATGTGATTGCATAAGCATAATGTCCTCGGAAATTTGTGGGGAGGCGATAAAGATGGCAGAACACGATTTTGACATTGTATTCTTAGGCGGAGGTCCGGCCGGTTACCAGGGAGCCATCCGGGCGGCTCAATTGGGACAGAAGGTGGCGGTGATTGAGGATACCAACCTGGGCGGAGTCTGCCTTAACCGGGGTTGTATTCCCACCAAAGCCATACGGGCCTCGGCCCAGATCCTGCAGCAAGCCCGCCAGGCTAAGGATTACGGCATTGTTATCCCGGCCGCGATTGCCGACATGCCAGCCATCATCGCGCGTAAAAACACAGTCGTGTCCCTGCTCCGGGGAGAGATAGCCAACCTGTTCCAAGCCAATGCCATCAGCCTGTACGAGGGGCGGGGGAAATTTGTCTCGCCGCAGGAGATACGCATCGACGGGGCTTCAACCATTGTCAAAGGCGCCAAGATTGTGATAACCACCGGCTCCCGCCCACGGATTCCATTGCCCTTCGAGCTTCCACCCCCGGGGGTGGTGACCAGTGATGAGATCCTGGAGTTGGACGAGGTACCCAAGACCTTGCTGGTCATCGGCGGCGGGATAGTCGGCCTGGAGATCGCTTCAATAATGGCGGTTTTGGGCAGCCAGGTTACCGTCCTGGAAGAGCAGGAGCAGATACTGCCGGGCGAGGACCGGGAAACGGTTGCCTATCTGGAGGGCACGCTTAAGGCCCAGAACATAAACCTGCTCACCTCGGCCCAAGTGGTCAGGGCAGAACCCAAAGACGGGGTTTCCGTCACATTGGCCAGCGGGGAAGTATTTGCCGCCGACAAGGTGATGCTGGCCGCCGGCAGGCTTCCCAATACCAAGGATATCGGCCTGGAAAACACCGGCCTGGATTACACGGGCCGCTTCATACCTGTGAATGAACATATGGAAACCGAGGTTGACAACATCTTCGCAGCCGGGGACATCGTGGGCGGATGGTTGCTGGCCCATGTAGCCTTCATGGAAGGCATCGTGGCAGCCGAGCAAGCCGCCGGTATGCCCAATGCCATGGACTACCGGGTGGTGCCGCGCTGTCTTTTCACCTTCCCCGAGTACGCATCGGTGGGGCTCTCCGAGGAGGTGGCCAGCCGGCATTATCCAGCCCAGGCCTTCACCTACCCGCTCCGCAATCTGGGGATGGCCCAGGCGCTGGGCGAATCCGAAGGTATGGTCAAGCTGATAGTAAATACCACCAACGGCCAGATCCTGGGCGGGCATGTGATCGGAGCTCATGCCAGCGACCTGGTTTCGGAGATAGCATTGGCGATGCGCAACAAGGTGATGCCCTCCGGGATCATCAACACCATCCATATCCACCCCACCATGGCCGAGGCTGTCCTAGAGGTTGCCCAGGCTTCTTCAGGCCAGTCCATCCATTCCATGCCGGGACCTAAACCGCGCCCCTAATCGTGTACAGGTCAGGACACGGTTCTGCTGCCGGCATCACAGGAATTGAGAACGATAGCGGGTTTCGCTCCAGAATCCGGGGAATACCGCCGGGGCCAAACGGCTGCCCCTGTTCGTTATCGGCTTCCTACAGTACGTAAGCCCCACCATTGCACTGCTCCTGGCGGTACTGGTCTATCATGAGCCTTTCACCCATGGCCACCTGTTGTCATTCGCGGTAATCTGGGTGGGCCTGATCCTCTTCTCGTTGCCGAGGACTCAGGTATTTATCCGGATGGAGGAAAAGATAATTCAGCCCAGCGTGGGACTGTAGGCTCCGGCGAAGGCCATCTGATCTACTATAGCTGCATATATCCCGAGTTATCTCTGGGGCGGCTCCCATTGCTTGGCTGCCGC
>CAZBSD010000085.1:0-2113 GCA_964494735.1 uncultured Syntrophomonas sp. | reverse complement strand
CTTTTAGCCAAGGTTATTATGGTTTTGATGATCGCCTCATCTTTCTTGTTCTGGTCAATCCCGTGTATAAACGGCATGGCAATCTTAATCCGGTCGATGGGCAGGATCTTAAGATAATTCAGGGATGAATACTCAGTCCCGAAATCGTCAATGGCAATGGTGATCCCCAGTTTTTTCATGCCTTGCAATGTCTTTTCCGCATTATGGGGGTCAGCAAGGGTTACGCTTTCGGTTATTTCTATCTCCAAGTTATCTGGTTCAATACTGGTTTCGCTCAGTATATCGGTAAGAAGCTCAAGAATATTCGGGTTCTGGAATTGCAGGGGAGAGAGGTTGACAGCGATAGGAACGTTAATCAATCCTGCATCTCTCCAGGCTTTGTTTTGCCCGCAGGCAGTGCGCATGATCCATTCTCCGATAGGATGGATCAACCCAGTTTGTTCTGCTATGGGAATGAATCTGCCCGGTGAGACCAGCCCTAATTGCGGATGATTCCATCGAATCAGGGCCTCCAAGCCGATTATTTTTTGGGTACGGGTGCTTATTTGGGGCTGGTAATAGAGTTCCAGTTCGTTACGTTCCAATGCCCGGTACAAGTTGTTGCTCAGAATTATCATGTCATTTACCTGGTCGCGCATGGTGGAAGTACAAAGTGACCACTGATTGCGCCCCTTATTTTTGGCGTTGTACATAGCCAGGTCTGCGTTTTTCAACAGTGCCTCGGCCGAATTGCCATCCGTTGGCGATATAGCAACACCTATGCTGGCGGTAATAAAGATCTCTTGTTCGTCAATCTGGAATGGAGTCTTAAAACTATTTAATACCTTGCCGGTAATAGTCTCGACGGCTGTAATATCGGTGACTCCATCTACTGAAAGGATAAATTCGTCTCCCCCGGTCCGTCCAATCAGGTCGCTTTTGCCCATCACCGATGTTAACCTCCGGGATACTTCAATCAAGAGTCTGTCGCCAGTGGAGTGCCCCATGGTATCATTTATTATTTTGAATCCATCCAGGTCCAAAAACATAACCATGTTGGTTCCGGAAACGCTGCTGGTGTACGAAAGGGCGTTGTTCAGCTGGGAACTAAAGAAAGATCGGTTGGGCAGGCCGGTCAGATGATCATAAAATGACATGCGTTGGACATCTTTTTCTATTTGCAGGCGCTGAATGATTTCTTTCCTAAGCTTTTGGTTGGCCAGCATTATCTCTTCTTGAGCTATTTTGCGATCGCGGTTGTCAATTATGCTTTCTACCAGGTAGCGCCGGTTATTTGCCACCAGTGGAACCACTGTTTTTACAATCGGCATGGTATTATGATCAGCCATGAGCATGGTGCGTTCAGAATTGTCTACCTCCCGCCCCAGATCAGTAATCGGGCATTTACCGACTTCGGCCGGACATAACAATTTATGGCATTCCCGTCCCACTAAATCACTAAGTGTAAAACCACTCATTTCGAGCAGTTTGGGATTGACATAAACGATCTGGTGGGTAAGCGATTCGATTACGACTACCCCAAAGCCCAGTTTCTCAAGCATTAGTAAGCCATAATCATTTAAAAAATCGATGTTGGGCGGGGGGAATTGAAACTCGCAATTTGGAACCGTACTCATCGCAGATATTTCCTTTCAATGGGATATTTCCTGGTTAATCACGATCACTGCGGACAGGCTTCTGTGTGAAGCATGAAAAAGGGGAAGGCCGGTTATCTGCTTGGTCCTCCCAAATGGCAGTGATGGTCATGGTCTGGTTGTGTAACATGGACCGGTTTCGTTGCGGTGAAGGACAGATTTCCCCATAGGAATAAAATCCGCCTAAAGTCGTTGTGCTTCCAAACCTATCCCTTACTGCCTCAAGTTCTTCGCAGGACCTATGGTTCAGAACCAGGCGCCGGCCTACGCAGCTGATCAGGATAGCCAGGTCAGGAGCCCGGTCGGGAAGCGGGGACAAGCTTATGGCTGCTGCCTGGCCCGCTCCCTCGATCAGGCGGTCAAAATTAGTCATCATTAGATGGGCGCGACAGCCATCCGGGACATCCCCCGCAAAAATCAAACTCTCATGATCTTCGTCAATACCGAGCAAGGTTCGCACCAAAGGTGTTTCACATTCC
>CAZBSD010000084.1:0-2674 GCA_964494735.1 uncultured Syntrophomonas sp. | reverse complement strand
GCCGGTTTCACCCAATCCACACTGAGTTTGCCGCCGGGATTAAGCTTGACGGTGACATCATCCAAGGTAGCAGCCTGGCCGCGATAGACGAAATCCTTGTCGTCATCGGTAACCTTGACACCGATATCGGTGGAACCAACTACGGCTACCACAACAGTAGTGGTGGTAATCTCGTCGCCGGAAACCTTGATCTTGATCTCGGTCCCGTCCTCAACTTTAGGAGAAACCTGGAGATACGGGATTAAGCTAATTCTCTCAGATCCGGCTGTAGTGGTATTAAAGCTTAATACGACCTTCTTATCGGTCACATCAGGCACACTGTTGGTATCGTCAAAATAGAGATAACCTGGGCCATCAATTAAATCAAAATCATCCCACTCTACACCTGAGGTTAAGATGGAAAAAGTCACATCTTCATCAGCGTCAAAAGCAGAGGGGCCACCCTCTTTAATGGTGATGGTGCTGCCCAGTTGTCCATCTTCGCCAGCCTGAACGGTCTTCTTGGCGCCGACGGAAACTGCGGTAACTCCGCTATCAACTTTGGCTATGGTCTGGGTTTCGGTCTCATCGAAAATATAAGGATCTTGAGTGTCGGAATCTCCATCGTCGGCTTTCCCATATACGCGAACGTCAACAGTGATAGAACCGGTGACTTCATCGTCGATATCGAGTTGTAATTGGTTGTCGCCATATAGGGTTAGGGGAAAATCAGCCGCATCATCGTCTAGGCCACCCAAAATGGCAAATTCATTGCTGCCAGTCCCGGAAAAGTTTACCCCTTCGGTTTTCAGCGTTACTACAACTCCTACATTATTAACACTAGATGGCCAAGCATCTTTCTCAAAAATGGTAATGTTGCCTGCGTCCTGGCCGTCTTCCCCAGCCTCTACATAGGTCCAGCTGGAATCGACCTGGACAAAGTTCGATGCTGCACTGGCAGTGCCTACGCCGACAAACATGGTGGCCAGCATGGTCAGTACCAATAACAGCGCGATTCTCTTGTTTCTGATTTTAATCAAGAATCTTTCCTCCTTTTTAAAATAATAATGAGTTCACAAGGTGATCAGGGATTGGCTCCCTAACAAACAGGTGATCATCCATCCAAGGACGGATACTATTTGTGGTTTTGTCTCCTCTTCCCTCCTTCTCGAGCCCCTATCCTTGCGGACTTGGGTCGTGCTAGCCAGGCTTCCATATGTAGACAGCTCACCCTGGCCGACACTAATTAGACGCAAAAGGGCAGTAAAAAGTTCCCGGGACGGGAAAAAAAGTTTTTGCTTCCTTATATAATGGAATCTGGCGGAGGCTGGTCCACTTCCTTATTCAAGGAAACGGCTGCCCCCAGTAAAATCCAAAAGGCGGCTCCGGCATCGACCACCGGATCGTTGAAGAGAGCCTGGACGGCGAAAGCACAAAAGAACAGGAACAAGGCCACCGGCAGCGTGTATCTGGTTTCCAGCCGCCGCGACCATAAGTGCCGGCCAGTTTTATAGAAGTGCAATCCCATGAGAGCCAGTATAACCAGGAGGGCCGGGATACCCAGGCCGAATGCAAATCCCATATACATATTGTGGGGTTTGGTGATCAAACGGTTATAATCCATCAGATTGGCTGCCTTGTTGACATCATCCTGGGGGAAGTAATAGGTCAGGGTCCCATAGCCGTAGCCCAGCCAGGGTCTCATCATGGTCAATTTAATCGTTTGATTCCAATTATAGGTCCGGCCTGTACCAGCCGACCAACCCGGTGGGGGCAGCTGAAATTCCGGGGCAGGCGAAGCCAAGGCCTCTACTGGCGGAGATGATATCTCCTGGATGTTGGTCGCCTGGGGCAGGAACAGCCCAATGGTTTCATGGTATATGTAGGGATTTATACTGTTTAAGGTGACAAAAACGAGCAGACAGGCGGTCAGCAGGCTCCCCCCGGCGATAAGACTGCGGCGCCGGTTCCAACTCCGCAGCAACACTACCAAGAATAGGGGGGAAAGCAAAACCAGGGTAACAAAACCGCTGCTGGAAAAAGAGAGCAATATCATGGTAAAGGCAGCCAGGCTGGCTGTTCCAGCCATAAGCCGGTCTTTGACGTTTTTATGCATAAGGGTCCCGGCAGTAAAATAAGCGAACAAGGCGGCGGCGAAGCCGCTGATGTAATTGGCGTTGCCCAAGGTGTTGCCTATATGGCCGGTCAAAGAGTCTCTCAATTCTGTCGGGGCTATCATGGTTCGAATAATATCCGCCTGCAGCAGGTCATGACCAGCGAAATCGGCCAGCATGATGATGAGATTGATAACCGTAATGATCAGCAGGGATATGTTTATACCGCGGCCGAACCAGGGTCGATAGCTGGTATTGGCAGCCGCCAGGCACAGACCCAGGTAGGCCAGCAGCAGCAGTGATCCATCCCGCTGGTTGAATATACCGAACAACGCCACGCTTTTATATTCCGCCGCCATTACTGACCCAATTATAAGAAGTGCCAGCAGCAGCAGGGGAGCATTTATATAGGATGATTTAAGCCGGTATTTTTCCACCCCTATTTTATAGAGAAGAACAGCCAGTACAACCAGAGCGCCGATGATGACCAACCACCATTTATAATAAGCGAACAAGCCTACCTGGAGACCGGTATCAACCGCCGGATTGATTATCCGGGGCGCAGTGAAATCGATTACTTT
>CAZBSD010000083.1:0-2953 GCA_964494735.1 uncultured Syntrophomonas sp. | reverse complement strand
GGGAAAGCCTGTCTGCGTTGTAAACGCTCCCCAGCCTTTGGTATTATGCATATACGTCCAGTAGAAAACATCTAGGAGGAAACAGAATGGCAAACGATAACACTATCCTGGTAGAGATACTGCAAGGCTCCATGTCCTTCGGCGGAGGCTGAAGCTGCACCAGCGACTGCGCATCCGCAGCTAGTTGTGGTACAACTACCGATTATTCTGAAGCTACCGACAAATTGTCCGCCGACCTCAAGCAGGCTTATGGTGACAAGGTGGAAGTCAAGTATGTTGACGTCGACAAAGAGGGTCTGGGCAACTACCCGACCATGCAGCAGGTCCTGCAGATGGGTTATCCGTTCCCGATCACCCTTATCAATGGGGCCCCCAAATTCGCCGGGGGAATAATGGCCAACGAGATCAAACAGGTGATCGACGATACCATCAAAGAGGCGTCGAACTAGTTCAGCCATTGACGGTTTTTGCCGTTGATGCTAGTATTAATGAGAATTTTATAGATGTCATACCTTTCTTCAGGGTTGGGTGAAATTCCCTATCGGCGGTACAGCCCGCGAGCCGCAAGGCACGATCCGGTTAGATTCCGGGGCCGACAGTTACAGTCTGGATGGAAGAAGAAGGGCTGATGGCGGGCGGTTGGAGAAATGCGGCCGTCCTGTCATAGATGCTCTGGTTTTCTGCACTTTGACCCTGATTGTTATGATCAGGGTTTTTGTTTTGGCTGGCGTCCGGCCGGTTAATGAGCATAATAACAAAAGGGTGAAGAAAAACGACAGCCGTTAACGAACAATTTATGCTGCGGGCTTTGGAGCTCGCTGCCCAGGCGCTGGGCCGCACTAACCCCAATCCGATGGTAGGGGCGGTAGTGGTCAAGGACGGACAGGTCATTGGGGAAGGTTACCACCACCAGGCCGGCACCCCCCACGCCGAAGTGCATGCCCTCAACCAGGCCGGTGAGCAGGCCCGCGGGGGCACCCTGTATGTGACCCTGGAGCCATGCAGCCATTTCGGGCGTACCCCGCCCTGTGCGGACGCGGTTATTTCAGCGGGGATAGGCAGGGTAGTAATGGCCTCATTGGACCCCAACCCTTCGGTGGCCGGTAATGGTTTGAAGAAACTGGCCGCGGCCGGGATCGAGGTCGAGGTGGGGCTACTGGAGCAAAAAGCCCGCCGGCTCAATGAAGTTTTTTGGAAATATATCCAGACCGGCCGGCCCTATGTGGCTCTGAAAACGGCCATGACCCTGGACGGCAAGATAGCATCGTATAGCGGTGATTCCAAGTGGGTCACCGGGGAGAGTGCCCGCCAGCAGGTTCACCAGCTGCGCAATATCTATGACGGCATCCTGGTGGGGATAGGAACGGCGCTTAAGGATGACCCCCTGCTCAACACCCGTTTGCCGGGCGGTGACATTCGGGACCCGGTCCGAGTTATTATCGATGGCCGTCTGCAATTGCCCCTTACCGGCAAAATCGCCCGTACCGCAGAGCGGCAGCGGACCCTGGTATTCTGCTCCAACCAAGCCGATCCCCGCACCCAGTTGAGGCTGGAGAGGACGGGCCTGCATGTCATCAGGCTGGATTGCCATCCCGATACCGTGCCCCTGGAAACGGTGCTGGACCTGCTGGGACGCATGGAGATATGCAGCTTGTTGGTCGAAGGCGGGGGAGAGGTCAACGGCTACCTGCTGGAGCACGACCTGGCGGACAAGGTCTACTGGTTCATAGCCCCGAAGATCATCGGCGGCCGGGAAGCCCCGTCACCAATCGGCGGTCAGGGACGAGCCCTGATGAGCGAGGCCATAGAGCTGAAGTCGGTGGGCATTCAGAACTTCGGACCAGATATCATGATAACTGGATACATCAAGGAGTGGTGAGAGATTGTTTACGGGGATAATCGAAGAGCTGGGAACGGTACTGGGCCTCAAACGGGGCAGCAATTCCAGCCAGATCAGCATACAAGCGGATAAGGTGCTGGATGATGTCAAGCTGGGGGACAGCATAGCTATAAACGGGGTATGCCTGACCGTGACCAGTTTCGACCGCTACCGCTTCAGCGCCGACATGATGGCCGAGACCCTGGCCAAGACCAACCTCAGGGAACTGGGCAACGGACACAAGGTAAACCTGGAGAGGGCCACCCGCCTGGGTGACCATATGGGCGGGCACCTGGTCCAAGGCCACGTGGACGGAGTGGGGACGCTGGTCGAGGAACAGGTGGTTGACATTGCCAGGGTGCTCAGGATCCAAGCCCCGCCCGAGGTTTTGAAATATACGGTGGGCAAAGGCTCCATCGCCATCGATGGCATCAGCCTGACGGTGGTGGAGGTGTTCCCGGACAGCTTCACCATCTCCATCATACCCCACACCGCCGCCATGACCACCCTGGGTTTCAAGAAGCCGGGCGCCACGGTCAACCTGGAGGCGGATATCATCGGCCGGTATGTGGAGAGGCTGCTGAACTGGAAGGATGACAAGAACACATCCAAACTAAGCGCTGGATTTCTGGCCGAACACGGCTTTATATAAGGAGAGAAGATGATGTTCAACACTATCGAGGAAGCCATCAAGGACTTCAAAGAAGGAAGAATGCTGATCATGGTTGACGACGAGGACCGTGAAAACGAGGGTGATGTGATCGTCGCTGCTGAAAAATGCACCCCGGAGGTCGTGAATTTCATGGCCAGCTTCGCCCGGGGCCTCATCTGCATGCCCATGACCGGCGAGCGCCTGGATGAACTGGAGATCCAGCCCATGGTGACGGAGAATACCGATAATCATGAGACCGCTTTCACCGTCTCGGTCGATCATGTCTCAACCACCACCGGCATATCGGCCTACGAGCGGGCAGCCACCATCGAGGCCTTGATCGATCCCGCCAGCCAGCCCGCGGAATTCCGCAAGCCCGGGCATATTTTCCCGCTGCGCTACCGCAAAGGGGGAGTACTGAG
>CAZBSD010000082.1:0-3010 GCA_964494735.1 uncultured Syntrophomonas sp. | reverse complement strand
TAATCATGGATAAAGACCTGTTGGCCAAGATCAGGGAAGCAGCTCCGGATGGAGCCATCAGCTGCCAGGAAGCCCGGGAACTGGCCGAGAAATTGGGAATTCACCCCAGCCAGGTGGGCAGGGTCTGCACCGAGGCCAATATTAAGATATACGCTTGTGAATTAGGCTGCTTCTAAGGCGGACATGCCCGCGCCAATAAAAACGGGCATGATGGGGGAGGACAAACACTATGGTTGACAGTCATGGCCGCAATATCAACTATCTGCGTATTTCCATCACTGATCGCTGCAATTTACGCTGCCGCTACTGCATGCCCTATACCGGGGTAGAGAAGCTGGAGCATTTCAGCATACTGTCCCTGGAGGAAATAGCCCGTTTGGTCAGGGTAGCAGCCCGGGCCGGTATCCGCAAGGTGCGGCTGACCGGGGGAGAACCGCTGGTCAGGCGCAACGTTGCCCAGCTGATCCGCTACATCCGGGCCGTGCCGGAGATCGACGATATATCTTTGACCACCAATGGGACCCTGTTTATGGGTCTGGCCGAAGAACTGAAAGAAGCCGGATTGGACCGGGTAAACTTCAGCCTGGATTCACTGGTGCCGAAGCGATTCGAGTATATCACCCGGGTGGGTCAGCTTGATACCGTAAAGAACGCTATCGACAAGGCCCTGAGCCTGGAAATGAATCCGGTCAAGATCAACACCGTCCTGATCAGGGGATTTAATGATGATGAGATTATGGATTTCGCTGACCTGGCCTATAAACGGCCGCTGCATGTCCGCTTTATCGAGTTCATGCCCATCGGCGACCTGCAGTTCTGGAACCGGGATAATATAATCACTTCCCGGGAGACTAAAAGCATCATCGCCCGCCGTTACCAGCTGATCGATGCTAAAAAGATCAAGGGCAGCGGTCCGGCCAAATACTACAACCTGGAGGGCGGCAAGGGCTCGGTAGGCTTCATAAGCCCCATGAGCAATCACTTCTGCGCCGAATGCAACCGTATCCGCATGACTGCCGAAGGTAAACTGCGCGGTTGCCTGTACGACAAGCGGGAGCTGGACCTTAAACAGGCCATGGACTACGGTGCCAGTGATGAGCAGCTGCGCCAGCTGTTCCTGGAGACCATCCACGCCAAGCCCGAAAAACACCACATGGAGAGCGGCTGGGGAGCGGACAACCGCCGCAAGATGTATCAAATAGGAGGATAGGCGCATGAGCTTCACCCATATCAACGAACAGGGTCATGCCCGCATGGTTGATGTCAGCACCAAGAGTGATTCCAATCGAGTGGCCCGGGCCCAGGCGGTGGTGCACATGCTGCCCGAGACCTTGCGGGCTATCCGCGCCGGCGCGGTCAAGAAGGGCGACGTCCTGGCGGTGGCCCAGGTGGCCGGGATCATGGGGGCCAAGCAGACCGCGGTGCTGATACCCATGTGCCATCCCCTGATGTTGACCGGGGTTGACATCGATTTTGAATTCAATGATGAAAGATCGACCCTGACCATCTACTCGGTGGTGAAGACCACCGGCAAGACCGGGGTGGAGATGGAAGCGATAACCGCAGTGACAGTAGCCGCCCTGACCGTCTACGACATGTGCAAGGCGGTCGACCGCTGGATAGAGATATCCTCCATCCAACTGCTGGAGAAAGAGGGGGGCAAGAGCGGCCATCTGCAGCGGGAAGGCAGCAAGCCGATAGCCTGGGGGCGGCTGCATTCTATATGTATAAGTCCGGAACGGGGACAGGTAAAAGATGAGGTTGCCGAAGCGGAAGTGATTACCGGTTTTGGCATCCAAAATGACGGGCATGCCGGTGATTGGGGCCGGCAGGTGACCTGCCTGAGTTGGGAGAGTGTGGAGAGAGTCAACCGGGAGAGAGGGATGGACATCGGCCCCGGTCAGTTTGCCGAAAACCTGTTGATCGAAGGAATCGACCTGTCCCGGGTAGCAGTGGGAGACAAGCTCAAAATAGGTCCGGATACCATCCTGAAAGTGACCCAGATCGGCAAGGGAGACCCGCCCGGAGTGGTGGCCCGGAGATTGGGCATCGACCTGCTCCCTTCTGAAGGTCTCTTCTGCAAGGTAGTCAAAGGCGGATTTATCAGGAAGGGTGATCCCGTGGAGGTGCTGATTTGATATTTAGAGCCGGTATCCTGATCATGAGTGACAAAGGAGCCCGGGGCGAGCGCGAAGACCGCAGCGGCCTGGAAATAAGGGGAATGCTGGACGGTGGCGGCTACCGGTTTGATTACTATGAGATCATTCCCGATGAACGGGATATTATAGAAGCCAAATTGATCCATGCCTGCGATCAATTAAGTCTGGATGTAGTCTTCACTTCTGGGGGGACCGGCTTCTCCCGGCGGGACGTGACCCCCGAAGCCACCCTGGCCGTCATCGAAAGGTTGGCCCCCGGGATCCACGAGGCCATACGATGGTACGGATTGCAGAAGACCCCTAAAGCCATGCTGTCCCGGGCGGTGGCCGGAATAAGGGGCAACACCCTGATAATCAATTTGCCCGGCAGTGTCAAAGGGGTACGGGAATCACTGGAGGCTATTCTGCCTGCCCTGGACCATGGGCTGGAGATAATCATTGGCTCGGCCACCGAATGCGGCCAAGGCTAGTTTCGAAAGCGAATATCATCGCCACATCACAAACCCCGCTCTATCAGCGTATTAAGATACGCCTCAGTCGCGGGGTTCGTTCGTTCCTAGCTCTTCGCATCCGAAACGTCGCCTGGCTGATCCGAAGATCAGGAGTATCAGGTTTATTCAGAGCCCCTCCATCGACGTAATGTTGGGTACGCCTCAAGCGGGGCCTTTTTGGTGCCTTGAGCTGCGGTTCTTATCCGTCGCCGCAGCTGATGGAACCGGTCAGCTATGAGTCTCAATTTCCTGTTTTGTCTGTCATCCCGCTTACCGAAGGCTATATTTAAAAAATTGAGTTAGAGGAAGGTATAAAAGGAAAATTGCAGGAGAATAATAGTAAACGAAAATATTGGGCAA
>CAZBSD010000081.1:2111-3340 GCA_964494735.1 uncultured Syntrophomonas sp. | reverse complement strand
CTCCCCGCAAGATAGTGCAGCTGGTCAAGCTGGGCGATGAAGAACGGCTGCAGAAGATGGATGCCTTATGGACCTGTGTTGGCTGCCAGCTGTGTGTGGACCGCTGTCCTTCCCAAATAGATATTCCCCGCATAATGGACTATATAAGGGGAAAAGCTAGAAGAGGCGGGATCAAAGCCCAGCGCGAAAGTATCGAGGTTTTCTACGACCTGATGCTGGATTCCATCCGCAAGACCGGCCGGGTGGCGGAGGCGCCGCTGACCATCAAGCACAATCTGCGCACTCGTCAGTACCTGAAAGATGCCGATCTGGGCCGGCAGATGTTCTTCAAAGGCAAACTGAAGCCATTTTCACCCAAGGTCAAAGATGTGCAAAAGGTTAAGACCATTTTCGCCCAGACTATCGACAAGAAGGAGGGATAGCGCATGGGAATCGCCTACTACCCGGGCTGCTCCCTGCATGCCCTGGCCCACGAATATGATATCTCCGCCCGGCTGGTCAGTGAGCGTCTCGGCCTGGACCTCCGGGAAGTAGAGGACTGGAATTGCTGCGGGGCCACCGCCGCCCACAGCCTGGACCATGAGCTGGCAGTGGGCTTAAGCGGTCGTAACCTGGCCCTGATCCGGGATATGAAGCTGCCTAAAGTAACCACCCCTTGTGCTGGTTGTTTCAGCCGCCTGAAGACGGCTTCCCTGGAGGTACAGGACAAAGCCAAGCGTGATTCATTGCAGGAGCTGGGAGTACCCCTGGAGGGGACCGAGGAGATCGGAGTCTCCCACCTGCTGCAGACCATGATAGAGGATGTCGGGCTGGAAAAGATCAAAGAGAAGGTGGTATATCCGCTCAAGGGCCTCAAACTGGCCAGTTATTACGGCTGCCTGATAACCCGCCCCCGGGCGGTGGCCCAGTTCGATGATCCTGAACAGCCGATGAGCCTGGACAACCTGTTGCAGGCTTTGGGGGCGGAGACGGTGCAGTGGTCGCACAAAGCTGAATGTTGCGGAGGGGGCTTCGCCGCTTCCGATACCCCGATCGTGGTCGACTTGGGCGGGCAGGTGCTGGAAGCCGCGCGGCAGGCAGGAGCACAGGCCCTGGTGGTAGCCTGTCCCATGTGCCAGGCCAACCTGGATACCCGCCAGAAGGCGATCGAGAGCCAACGGGGGCAAAAATATGATCTGCCCATAATATATTTCACTCAGTTGATGGGGCTGGCCTTCGGCTTTTCCGCC
>CAZBSD010000081.1:0-2011 GCA_964494735.1 uncultured Syntrophomonas sp. | reverse complement strand
GAGAGATGCTCAAACAGGGCCGTAAAGACCTTAATGTCATATCCAATTGCAACACCCAACAGACTAACCTGCTGGCCGCCGGAGGCGCCATCAAGAGGATGGAAGTGGGATTCGCCGGCCTCGAAGTGTACGGATTTGCCAATGGCTTGAAGAGAGCCGTGGAAACCGGCAAGACCATCCTGGAGGACTACTCCAACGGATCCATCCCCCTCCGCTTGCTGGGCGGAGCCCTGAACTGGCCCTTCGTGCCAGCTACCATCAATATTGGTTCGGATGAAGAATGGTGCTGCGCCGATCGCCCCGAAGAATATCCCTGCCAGACCAAGATACCTCGTATCAAGGATCCTTTCACCGGCCGCGAATATGGTGCCTTTACAGTGCTAAAACCAGATTTAGCCGCCATCCATGTGACCATGGCCGACATGTACGGCAACGCCATCATGCTGGGAACCGAGTGGAGCCGCTATGAACTATCCCGGGCGGCCAAGAAGGTGGTCCTGCAGGCCGACTTCATAGTAGATACCGATTGTATGCGCCAATTCCCTAACCTGGTCAGAATACCTGACGTAGTGGTCGACGCAGTCGTTTACTGGCCTCTGGGTGCCTGGCCGCAATGCTCCACCGGAGTATATGACAGCGATGAGAAAGAGATGTTCGCCATGAACGCCGCTCTCAAGACCGACGCGGGATACCAGGAATACCGCCAGAAATATGTGGACAGCTACACTACCTGGGAAGAATACCTGAACGTCATCGGCGCTGAGAAGGTAGCCCAGTTAACTAATAATCCCACCACTTTCCTGATGGATCCCTACCGTAAGTGGATCAAGTCAGATGCTGAAATCAAGCAGTTAATGGAAGAGGGGAGGTAACCAGGATATGGATTACACAAGACAGGAAATGATGGCCATAGCCACCGGACGTGAATTCTCGGATGGCGAGTTAGCGATATTCGGCGTCGGCCTCAGTATGTTGGCCGGCTTTTGGGCTCAGAAAAACCATGCCCCTAACCTGATCGCCTTCACCGAGGGCGGAGTATTTGGTTCCACCCCGGTGGGGGGACTGCCCTGGGGGATCGAGGACAACCGTATTTCGGCCAATGCTACCAGTTTCACCAATGCCATCGACGCCCTGGGCTGCATGGTCGCTTCCGGTCGGGTCGACAACGCAGTAATCGGCGCGGCTCAGATCGATAAATTCGGTAACGTCAATACTACCGGCATATGGACCGACGAGACTCCATGGTCGGCAGGCCGCTACGTACTGCCTAAGGTCCGCCTCAATGGCAGCGGCGGGGCCAACGAGATAGCGGTAGGAGCCAAGAAGTATGTCATCATGGTGACCCATGAGAAGAAGAGATTCGCCGACAAAGTCGACTATATCTCCTCGCCGGGGTATCTTAACGGCGGTAATGACCGCGAGAAGCACAATTTCGTGGGCGGCGGCCCTTCGGCCATAATCACCACCCTCGGTATCCTGCGGCCCGATCCGGTTACCAAGGAGTTTATCCTGGACGCCTATTTCTCCTTCTCCAGCATCGAGGAGATCAAGGAGAATACCGGCTGGGATCTGAAAGTCTCCCCCGATGTAAAAGTTGTGCCTGAACCCACTGAGCTGGAATTGGCCAATCTGCGGGAGATCGACGCCACTGGCTCTTTGCGCAAAAAATAATAGCTGCGGCGGGGAGATGGTCTCATCTCCCCCCGATATGTAATAGGAGGATCGACAATAATGAGCGAGGCAAGACAGGTCACCAAAGAAATGATCCAGAAGACCCTCTCCTATCGTTACTATATCTATTTTGCCGTAGCCCTTGCCTATTTCCTGGTATATTTCCACCGCACATCGACCGCAGTAATGGCCACCGACTTGACGGCGGCTTTCGGCATCGCCCCGACCGCCATCGGTCTGTTCGGATCCATGTATTTCTATGCTTACGCCATCGGTCAGTTGCCAGCCGGCATCCTGGCTGACAAATGGGGTATCCGCAATACCATGTCGGTCTTCGTCC
>CAZBSD010000080.1:0-3366 GCA_964494735.1 uncultured Syntrophomonas sp. | reverse complement strand
GGAATGTTTGGACACTGGATCATCTCCTGTCACAAGCGATATATTTCACCATTGGCGACCACCAGATAACGGGCTGGAACGGATAAATAAGCGCGACTGGGGACGGTGTACGCCCTCCATAAAACTAGCTTATCACAAAGCGGCCCGCATATGAGCGGAGAAGCAAGGCGCCGTACTATTTACTTCCAAGCGAAAACCGCGGGCTGACAACGCAGGCTGCACAACGGCCTCCGGGCAAGTCCATGCCCGCCTGCTGTTATCTTATTTATCCTCGGGTTTTTGGGGTTGATGCAAGGATATCAAATGGTCCAGTTTGATCACCACCTGTTTCCTATAATCACTTTGCTTCTTCAGGTACCATACTATCAGCGCCACTATAGCAAATAGCAGGAACATGTTGAACAGCGACCACAAGAGAACAGAGAGGTTGGGGAAGGCGGGCGGGCTGCCCACGGTTTGGATAGCGTTAGAAGGAATCATCAAGTTCACCTCCCCGGTCATTGTGATTTTTGTCTGCTAAATGAGGTAACCAATACAAAACCAAACAAAATGCCAGCTACAGTGACCAAAGTGGGGTGAAATCCTACTATGAATCCAATGACTTGTCCTTGGAATCCAATGATCTGTTCTTCTGATGACAAATTGATAAGCATTGGTGTTATCGCCACTAAAAGAGATGGCAAACCCATGGCCGCCAGAGCGATCCAATCTATCTTCCAGGTTCCCTTCTGCTTGCATTCGGCAAAAAACTGGGGTAATGCCAGCAAAATCCCCACAATAATGGGGAATAGCGACATGAACATGAAAGTACCGGTAGAATCGAAATCTGTGGCGTAGGACCGCTTCAACAGGCGATGAAAATCATCGGCCTTGATTACGAAGTAACCAAAGGCAACCATATAAACCAGGTAACTGATAAATCTTATCAATTTCGTATTCATCAAATATCCCAACCTTTCGCTGGCATATGGCCGGAAGCAAATGGAGGTTCTTTTTGCCTCTATGAATAACTTGGTGCCTGTCCCCAAGCTATTGCCCAAGTTATTGATCTCCGGACAACCCTACCACCACGGACGGCGTCACCCTTTATGGCTAATTTCGATCATACCGCGGCAAAATCCTGCAAAATTTTTAAATTAATGCCACAACTCAGTTACTAGGGGGATTAATCGAACATCTGTTCACAGGTTATGCCCATCCTGTGGATAAGCGCACCGCAGCGAGCTGACGTCCTTTTTGCATCCGGAAATGATTGCGAGGCAGGCAACGAAACCTCCCCTCCATGCCTGTCGCGATAAGAATGGCAATCTCATAATGGAGCGGAGACTTGGGGAGATTTATAATCATCTAAGCCATGCTTATCTCGTTGTTGCCCCGTCGGCCAATGAAACCGATCCGGCCGCTGCTGATGACCTGGACCTGGCCGTAGATCCGGATGTCGCCCCACGGTCCCTCTTCGCCAGTGGGATTGGGGATGTGCCAGCGGAGCACGTGGTATTTGGAAAACCGCGGGCTCAGAACAAGGCCAAAGAACCGTCCCCGCGCCTTGCGCGACTTGCCCTGAGGGATGGCGAGGTTTGCTAGCGGTGGAGCGGCGTCTCAAATGCTTGTATAATGTAACCAGGTGATTATTATGGCATTGAAAAAAGCGATGTTGTTACGGGAGGGCATCCGGGATTTCGACGTCTATCCCTTCTCCATTCCCGCCATTCGCAGCATGGATGAGATCGAATTCAGCTCCCCCATAACCTTTTTCGTGGGGGAGAATGGTTCCGGAAAATCGACTCTGTTGGAAGCCATCGCCACCCAGTGCGGTTTCAATCCTGCCGGCGGCGGCCGCAACAACAGCTATGAAGTGTACGCAGCGGGAGCTGCCCTGGCCGACCATATCCGGCTGGCCTGGATGCCCAAGCTGACCCGGGGATTTTTCCTGCGAGCCGAGTCCTTCTATCAGTTCGCCTCCCACCTGGACGATGTGGACGATACCGGCTTCAGCTCCTATGGAGGCCGGTCCCTGCACCAGCAATCGCACGGTGAATCATTCCTGTCCCTGTTCCTGCACCGCTTCGGAGGACGGGCCGTCTACCTGTTGGACGAACCCGAGGCAGCCCTGTCTCCCTCCCGGCAACTGGCATTCCTGCGCGTTCTGCACGATTTGAGCGGGAAAGGCCAGGCCCAATTCATAATCGCCACCCATTCCCCCATACTGCTGGCCTATCCGGGCTCCTCCATCCTCAGTTTCGATGACGGCAAGATCCAACCGATAGATTACGAGATGACCGACCACTATCAGATAACCACGTATTTCCTGCAGCACCGGGAAAAGGTCCTGGCCGAGATATTCAGCGACGATTAGGGCGCGCCTCTATTTTACAACAGCCATTCGTAATTACGTTGGCCGTAAAGGCCTGGTCTAATTGGATACCTCCCGGCCCCGATATATGATTTGGCGTAAAAGTTTTCTTTTAAGGAAGTGTAGATTACCCTACCGGAGGTGGGTGAACTGGAATCGATGAAACGGCCGCTATTGCAGCCCCGAATTATACCTTTCGTTTCGGTTTGCAAATTGCAATATATATTTGACACAATGGGCCCTGTGAGAATATACTGTGATTACAGGAGATGTTGCCGTTTGAAAAACAAAAAGATGAAAATTGCCCGGATCGAGGTCGATGTTTCCCAGGAGCAGTTGGCTGAAATGGTTGGAGTGACCAGGCAGACGATAGGTCTGATCGAGTCCGGCAACTACAATCCCAGCTTGAAATTATGCCTGCTGATATGTAAGGCGCTCAACAAAACCTTGAATGATTTGTTTTGGGAGGAATGAGGCATGGAAATCCAGAAGATAATCAAAGAATCGAAAATCATCATGTACACCACGCTGGTGGTCGGCATAATCCTGCTGGCCGTCGGGATTATAGCAGGCAGGATGGGTCTGTCGTCGATCAACGGCAAAGCCCTGGTCGGGCTATCGTTTATACCGTTGGTAGTCGCGGCGATGTATTTCGTTAAAGTGCGTAAGATAATCAGGTCACCGCAGCAGATGCGCAGCATAATCATCAATGAGATCGACGAACGGCTGGTGGCGCAGAAAAATGAAGCTAATGCGCAGGCTTTCAGAATTGTCCAAGCGGTCATATTTCTTGCCTACATGGGATACACGCTATTGGTCCCCGCCGACGTCTTTGTCACAGCGGGGTGGTGGATCTTGCTGGGCCTGCTGTTTACCGCCCTGTTCGCCCCGGCATTGTTGCTGATGAGAATCAGATTAATGGACGGTTCCAGGTAAGGCGAGGCGCGGGCGAGGCAAAAGAACCGTCCGAGACCACTGATAAAGTACCCTTTTTAGGCAGCCTCGGCGTGAGA
>CAZBSD010000079.1:0-3567 GCA_964494735.1 uncultured Syntrophomonas sp. | reverse complement strand
GGTAGACGTCGGGATCTGCCTGCTGACTGGGACTCAGGGAACGGTCTCCTTTGGCGTCGGTGACCATGCCGCTGACCACCAGATCCTCCTCTTGTACGTATTTCAAAAAGTTGACCAAGCGCTCATGGTATGCGGTGTTATACTTCTTATCCATCTCATAGGTGATGGCATATACCGCATTGAGTACCCCGGTCCCGGCACAGCGGGCCCCCACGCAGGCACCATGAAACGGGGTAAGGAATTTGCTTAGTTCGCCTCTTTTACATAAATCATCCGGTGACTGGCAGATATGCAGGAATCGGTTGGTTGCTTTACCCGTGAACGGGGATTTTACGGTCATAAGATTTTCGTTTTCGGTTTCCTTGGCCATCCGGTAGGTCAGGGCTATAGAGTTAAAGGTCGGGGCAAAAGCAGGGTGGTCGACAACCTGCTCCACCTTTTCGCCGAAGGCATAAACGATGGGCTGCATGGCTCTAATGCTGTCCCGGTACTCTCGCTCTGTTTTCATGCGACTTCACTCTCCTTTTTCTAGAAACTCAAAACGACTTGTTATACTGCCTTTATTCCACACCCCCGTGTATTATCCTCCCCAGACAAGTTTTGCCGGCAGATTCGATCATGGACGACTCCCGGCCTACTTCGGAAGGCCTGTTGGCTGCCATTCTTGCTTCCCGCGCGAGCAGGCAACCACACCTATACTACCGGAACTTTGTGCAATGTTAAATGCCATTTTTGCTAACTCAGCGGATTTTAACTTTTCATTTAAGGGTCATTTAAGGGCTGCAGATAGGTTCTCGATTGAGTCCGTAGCAGGAAATGAGTATAATATGGTCAGAATGTTACCACAAGGAGTTGATAGCATGCAGATTAAACCGTCGGCAAGCATCCGGCAAAATTACAATGAAATTGCGGCTTTGTGCAAAACCACCGGCGAACCTGTGTATCTTACCAAAAACGGCGAGGGCGATCTGGTGGTAATGGATATAGAGGCGTTTACCCGCCGCGAAAAAATGCTCAAGCTGCGGGAGGAATTGCTGGCCGTCGAGGAAGACCGTCTGGCCGGACGTGCCGGAGTGACACCGGATGAGCTGGATAGCTATCTGGACAGCATTATTGACGAGGTGGAACATGGAAAAAAAGCCTCAGTATAAGGTGGTTGTTTCCGACCGTGCTCGTCAGATGCTGGCGGGTCACATGCGGTTTCTGGCCCAAAAAAGCCCTACCGCCGCCCGCACAACCAAGAATGAATTAGTGGACGCCATCCGCTCCCTTTCCACCCTGCCGGAGCGCTTTTCCTTTCTCAATGCGGAATTCGTACCGCTGAACAAGTATCACAAGATGTTCGTTGAGAAATCGTATCTGATCCTCTATCAGATAAAGGATCAGACCGTATATGTGGACTATATCGTTGATTGCCGACAGGATTATGGGTGGCTGATAAAGTAAACCGATAGATTATTTTAATTCCGTTTTTATGTCCAACATCCTAGTGATCCAGATAAAGGCGATTGCGGCCAGAATGAGGGAGAACGCCATTTCTGGATCAAACCCCAGGATTCTTCCGGTGAACCAGCCGCCTTGATCCGTGGATAGCTTATCTATCAGCCAGCTTAATGAGATACCAGCTGCGGCTCCAGTTAAAAAGGTCACTGGCACTGCACCCTTTATTTTGTGGCGGATAATTGAATGCAGGGTGATAAAGAAGTTTACAAACAAAATGATGGGCATATAGCTTAGGGCTGAATTCAGGATATATTTGATCATTTCCAGGAACATACCGGAAGCTATTTCGGGACTTGCCAGAATGAACGCAATGCTGCTATCCAATTCGTATTGAATGTTCGGAGGAGCCGCCGTTTTGATCACCATAAAGGTCAGATAGGCGAGTATTCCGGATAAGGTGATTCCGGCTAGAATATATAGAAAGTAGATAATGTATTTTGCTAAAAGCCTCTTCCACCCTGGTTCCGGAATATATGCCTCGAATACAGCATGCTTGCCGTTAAGGTCATGATAGAAGAGAAATAAACTAGAAATAAATGGCGTTATGAAGGTTAATATCATGATCATTGCCAGACCGAAGAAGCTGACGATACCTATAATCTGCTGCAGCAACGGCATCTCCCAATTAATTCTCTGGCCGCTGGAATAACCGGTGATCAGAAAGAACGCCGCAAAGATCAAAATGGTAATCAATGACCAGAGTGTTTTCTTCTTCAGTTTCTTGAATTCATACTTTAAAAGAGCAGTCATCTGCGGTACACCTCCCGGTAAAGTTCATCCAATGACATTTGTTTTTCGGCCCTGATTGTTTCTACATCGCCTACATAGCGGATCTCACCGTCCTGGATAAAGTAGACTTCATCCAACAGTCGCTCCAGTTCATTGATCAAATGGCTGGTAACGAGCAGGGTGCTTTCCTGGGAAAATCCTGAGGCGATCAACCGGAGAATCTCCTCTCGGGCTACCGGGTCCACTCCATCCAGGGGTTCATCCAAAACGATCAACTTCGCCTTTCTGGAGATGGCCATAGCCAAGGCAAATTGGCTTTTCATGCCCTTGGAAAGACTGCTGATCTTCATATCCGAGCTTATCTTCAACTCTTCGAGAAGCTGTTGGAAGAGTTCCACGTCAAAATCCTTGAAGAAACTCGCGTAGGTATCGGCAGCCTCCTGTATGGTCATGCCCTCGGGCATGAAATCCGAGGTGGTCAGACCCGATATGTCAGCCTTCAAGGCCGGTGATAGCTCGGCTCCGTCGATACTGACACGTCCGCTGTCAGCCCTCAATTCGCTAACCAGGATCCGCAGCAGGGTCGTCTTGCCGGAACCGTTGGGCCCCAGCAGACCCACAATTTTGCCCTGTTCCAATTTCATGGTGACATTTTTCAATGCCGGTTTTCCTTGATAGCTTTTCGAAACACCCTGTATCTCAATCATGCTGTTCTCCTTCCTTGTGCCAGGTACTGTTCAACATCTTGAGCACGTCCTTTTTCGAGTAGCCGAGCTTTTGCATTTCTTGAATAAAAATCGCAACAGCTTTCGCCGCTTCTTCGTTCTTCAATACTTCCAGTAATCCTGGCTCATCCTTTAGAAAGGTTCCGATGCCGCGTTCCGAGTGGGTCAGACCCTGTTTATCCAGCTCCATGAATACCCGCTGTACCGTGTTGGGATTCACCTGATATTGTTCGGCAATCTCTCGCACCGACGGAAGTCTGTCTCCCCCTTTTATTTTTCCGCTGATCATTGCCCCTTTGATTTCCTTCACGATTTGCAGGTATATCGGTATGCCGTTAATAAACTTATACATTTATCATGACCTCACTCTTTACCGAGTAGTGTATTATAATACTAGTACACTAATATATTAAATTCAACTATTATTTTGGGGATGACAAAAGCGGGTTGGGCAAAGTAGTCAGCGACATTTAGCTGCTGGTTCACTGACTCCTCGCGCCGAAGATTGTCCTATAGACATTCCTCTGATGATTAATTTGATTTATTTCCTATACGTTGATTATTCCGGTTGGACAGAGCCATGGTTCCGGAGAGTGGTGAGCCACCCTTC
>CAZBSD010000078.1:0-4337 GCA_964494735.1 uncultured Syntrophomonas sp. | reverse complement strand
GCTCCTCAGGATGACGCACACAGCCTCCCCCGGCCGGTCTGTTGGTTGGCGGGTTTCAGTCGGTCCTAAATCCGATACTTTTCATAGGGACAAAGTCGGGCGTCGCCAAAGTTATTCTGTTACCATGTTGATATTGGAGGGACTGAAACGTGTTAAAGGCATTGAATCAGGTGATCGACTATATCGAAGAGCATTTGACGGAGGAGCTATCCCTGGATATGATCCCCCAACAGACCGGGGTCTCCGACTATCACTTCCGGAAGATCTTTTATTTCCTGGCGGGAATGACGCTTCATGAATACATTAAGCAGAGACGGCTGTCGGAAGCCAGCCGCGACCTTTTACAGGGAGCGAGGGTAACCGATGTCGCTCTGAAATATGGTTATCATTCCCTGGACGGCTTCACCCGAGCTTTCAAGAAGTGGAGCGGTTATCTGCCCTCGGAGGTGAAGAGCAAAGGTATCAGCCAGACGTTCCCCAAGCTGTCATTCTTAATAACCGTACGAGGAGGAATCACCATGGAATTCAGAATCGAAGACAGGCCTGCGTTCAATTTGGCCGGGGTCAGCAAACGGGTACCGATGCAATTTGAAGGTGTCAATAGCGAGATCGTGAAGCTGGCCCAGAGCATAACCGCCCAACAAAGGGAAGCGCTGCACTCTCTCCAGAATATTGAGCCTTATGAAATCGTCAACGCTTCTTATGAGGCGGACGCCAATTTTCTCAAAGAAGAAGGGTACCTGACCCATCTGATCGGAGTGGTGACGACTGAAGAGCAAATCGGCGCCGGGTTGGAAAAAGTACCGGTGGCAGCCCATACCTGGGCCATATTCCCCAACCAAGGTCCTTTTCCGGCTACTCTGCAGGCTACCATGGCCCAAATATATTCCGAATGGCTGCCCTCGTCTGATTACGAAGTGATCAATGCTCCCACTTTTTCCTTCACCAAAATGGACCCGGATAAGCAGGACCATGCTTATAGTGAGGTCTGGGTCCCAGTCGGGAGGAAATGACAAATTCAGACCCAGGTTATTGCGGAGTGGGGTCGCGGTCCGTCACCTGGTAGCCATCGACGATAAATTTCCCCAGGCGCTGATTGATCTCCTCCCATATGTCGTGGTAATCCCCTAAAACCGTCAGGATGGCTTGATTGTGCGCTACAGCTTCTTCAAAAACGGCCCTGCCAATCTCCCGACCCTTATCGGTGATGTACAACAAGGTGATGCGACGGTCTTCGCCCGAAGGCCGCCGTTCCACCAACCCATCCCTTTCCAGGCGATCGACCATGGTGGTGAGGCTGGAGCTTTCCAGGTTAGCGCGCCGGCAGAGCCTGGTCAGAGTAGAGCCGTCTTGCTCCAGCAGGGAGGAAAGGATATAGGCCTGGCCCATGGAGATACTGTAGCGGGCAAGGTAATCCGCCCCCTGTTTTTCCAATCCTTTCATGATCAGCTTTATCTGATACGGGACGAATTTACTGAAGTCCTGCATAATGTTTCCCTTCTCCAACCGTTATCTCCATTCGAGATATTTGTATTGCAATTAATTTTCCCTGTAAATATAATGACAGTATATTTACCTAAAAATCAAGCGGAGGCATGGGAAAAATATGCGGCATCAACTCGACCGCCACCTACAAGTTATCGAATTCCCCGGTTTTCCGTACGCCAACTGCAACTGCCTGTTGGTCGAAGACGAGGTGTGCTGCCTGATAGAAACCGGCTTTGACGTGAGCTACCTGGAAGACCTGCAGAAATTACCGGTGGAACTGATCATAAACTCCCATGGACACGCCGACCATTGCCATTATAATCATGCCTTCCCGGAAGCCCGGTTTTTAATCCATCCGGATAATTTAGATATGATCGGTTCCAGGGAAGCTTACCTGAAGGAACTGGCGTACGACACCATGGTCGGGCCAAAGTTGACCGAGCTTTTCCTGCAAACGGTGCACTACCGGCCTTTCCAAGCGGATGACGAACTGCAGGATGGGCAGGAGATATGTACCGGCCACTGCCGTTTCCAGGTCCTGCATATGCCCGGGCATTGTCCAGGTCATTGCTGCTTCTTTTTCCCCGAGCAGGGCTTTGTATTCACCAGTGATATCGAGTTTTCCGATTTTGGCCCCTGGTATGCTGCGGTTCATTCTTCGGTGGCCGACCAACTGCGTTCCCTGGACCGATTGGCGGCCATCGGGGCTGAATATTATGTCAGCGGTCACCATAAGCCCATTGTTCGCGACCAGGGTGGACACCGCCTGCGCTCCTATCGCAACAAAATACTGGAGCGCCAGCACCGGGTAGCTGAATTGTTGTATGCCGGCCGCAGCACGGTAGAGGAAATTGCCAGGGAATTCCCAATCTACCGCCGCCTGCCTAATCCGGTGGAGATCTTCTGGCCCCATGAATATATGATGGTTTACCACCACTTGCTCTATCTGGAGGAACAGGGATACGCCGGGCATGACGGGTCAGTTTGGTTCCCAACTAAAACCGGTATCAGCCCGGCACTTCTGTCAATCTGATATGTATATGCCCCAATAACTTGGTGCCTGTCCCCAAGTTATTTGCCTGCCTCTCGCTTCAATGTGTCATGAGGCCAAAGAACGGTCCCCGCGCCCCGCGTTCTTCAGTCCCCAAATCACCTGTTGGCCGGCAATCTGCTCAGGAGCAGGTTGATATTGCCCATATATGATCCCCGCTGTTCCTCAACCAATCCTTTTTCTTTCAGAGCCTTTATATCCCGCTTCAGGGTAACACTCGACAGGCCCTGATACAGCCTGACCACCGTCAGATTGGTGATCATCAATTCGTCCGCAGAGCAATATCTATCGGTCGGCAAACACAAGGCCAAGGTCCGCTGCCGTTCTATCACTGCTTTGGTCTTGCCAGTCACTTTGGATGCGTCCAGGACCGAATAGATATAGTTTTCCCATATGGTTTTCTTTTGGTTGGCCAAAATCAGATCGAGGATCTCGTTTAAACCATCATGAAACCCCTGAACCGCATAGGCAATGAACCTGGTCAGGTCCGTTTCTCGGGTGGCTGCCTCTATATGCCGGTAATATGCCTCGCGGGTATTGTTATAATGATTCGATAATATGTGTGAGGCGACATCGGGCAGTCCGGCCCGCAGCAGCAGATAAAATTCTATCAGACGGGCGGTTCTCCCGTTTCCATCTCCAAATGGGTGTATCCAGGCAATGTACAGATGGCAGACGATAGCCTCGACGACTTTATCGATAAAGGTCTGCTGCCCGGTTTCATAGTGGAATTCCCGCCTCAGCCACCGGCACATGGTCTCGATCAATTCGGGGACCTCATGGGCATCAGGGGCCCGGTAGCGTCCCACCACGACATTGTGTCCGCTTTGGCGGAATCTGCCTGGAATGGCTTCGAAATCTTCACCCAAATGCTGACCAACCAGCTGGTGAAAGTTCAGTATTAATTCCGGAGACACCAAAGCATCTCTCTGTTGGAAAACCACTTCGTCCCGGATTATGGTTAAGGCATTGATTATATTGCTTACCTCTAACTCCAGATAGCCTTTGCTGGGCGGGAGATGTTCACCGCGCTGAATGCGTTCAACTTCTTCATCCGACAACGTGTTGCCCTCTATCGCCGTTGTCGCCTGGGCGCCTTTCCGCAGCGAGACCATATACAATGACTGCCGGTAATTGGGATCGATAGGGGTATCGGTGATCACCCTGATCATGGCTTCGCAGCGCCCCAGCAGGAAGGCGGTAGTCTCGTTGATGACCCAGCGCTTTTCAAAGGTTATATGTGGATATCGTCCGCTTTCTGTCATAGAAATCACCCATCCCTAATCCGCAAATTACGAATCTGGTACAAATAACTCTATTATTTGTTCTTTTATCTGTCAACGTTTCTTATTAATTATGGGCTGATATGCACATTGAAATACAACATTAACCTGGAATTCCTTAATTCAATGTAACCGTTTAATGTATCAGGGAACATTGAAACCCGCAGGGAGTTATCATGCCCCGGTTGGCGGGCAAAGCAAAGCCTCCCCCGACGAGCACCCGGCTCGCCCGGAGGAGGCATCATCTTGATCACTATTTGGCGCCCTTCCTGGCCATCTCGTGCATGCAGCGTTTGCAGACGTTCTGGCCTTTCTGCTGCAGCAGACTTTCGGCATTGCCGCAGAAGATGCAGGCCGGTTGGTACTTTTTCAGGATGACCTGCCCGTCGGCCACGAAGATCTCCAGCGGCTCCCGGTCGTTCAGGCCCATGGTGGACCTCAGTTCTTTGGGGATGACGATACGACCCAGTTCGTCGACTCGTCTGACAATTCCGGTTGCTTTCACTATTTGTAAT
>CAZBSD010000077.1:0-4776 GCA_964494735.1 uncultured Syntrophomonas sp. | reverse complement strand
GAGAAGATAAAAAACAAGGAATTGCAGAACTTTTCATTCCCGGCGGTAACTGATTACGGTATCAGCGACGTGGTAGAGATGCCCAAGTTATCGATGCAAATGAAACCAGCCGACGCAATCGCTCTGGCCATGAAGAAAGAGGAGGAGGCGGTGAAGATGTATACTGGTCTCGCCAATGCTGCCGTCGATGCCGAGCATAAAAACGTCTTCATGAGCCTGGCCCGGATGGAAGCCGGTCATAAGGCAAAGATGGAAGATCTCTACAACCAAACCGCCTTCCCGGAAGTCTGGTAGGGCTTCACTTCACCAAAGGCTGGGCAACAATAGGGCAACAACACTGCTTGATCGCGGCAGCTAATGATCAAGGGGTGAGGATTGTATAAGACATTAACAAATAAACGGTCTGGTTCCGATGCCAATTCGGTTCCCGACCGTTTTTTCTATCCGGCCACCTGCAGGGGGGCACCTGTATTTGGACACATTGTCCTAAGGAGATATATGAAAGGGCTACATCGGGTCACTATCTATAACAAAGCGGTCTTATTGCGCCATGGGTACTATAAACTGGCTGTTGTACAGTTCGGCGTAAAAGCCTTGGGCTGCCAGCAATTGTTCATGACTGCCCTGTTCAATGATCTCTCCCTGGTTCATGACTAGGATCAGATCAGCATCCCGGATGGTGGAAAGCCGGTGGGCGATAACGAAACTGGTTCGATCTTGCATAAGACGACGCATGGCCCTCTGGATCAGAATCTCGGTTCTGGTATCGATATTGCTGGTGGCTTCATCCAGGATCAAAATAGGCGGATCGGCCAGGAAGGCTCTGGCGATAGTCAATAACTGCTTCTGGCCTTGGGATATATTGGAGGCCTCTTCGTTCAACAGGGTATTGTATGCCTGCGGCAGAGTTCTGATAAAGTGGTCGGCGTGAGCAGCTTTGGCCGCTGCTACGATTTGGGTTTCGGTAGCTTCCATTTTTCCGTAGGCGATATTTTCGCGAATGGTTCCGTTGAACAACCAGGTGTCTTGCAGGACCATTCCAAACCAAGCCCGCAGGTCACCCCGTTTCATATCGGTGACATCGATACCATCAATAGTTATCCGTCCCCGGGCGACATCATAGAAGCGCATGATCAGGTTGACCAAAGTCGTCTTGCCCGCACCTGTGGGTCCGACGATAGCGACGGTTTGACCTGGCTTGACAAGGATACTCAAGTCTTCAATCAATGGCACATCATCTTGGTATTGGAATTTTATGTGTTCGAACTTGACCTCGCCGCGAGGCGAGTCGATTGATTTAGCGTCAGTTTTGTCAGGGACCTCTTCTGTCTCATCCAAGATCTCGAAGACCCGCTCCGCTGACGCAACTGTCGACTGCAGAACATTGAGGATATTGGCCACTTGCAGAATTGGGTTGGTGAACTGCCGGGTATACTGGATAAATGCCTGAATATCGCCAATCTCTATCGCCCGTCGGGCAACCATCAACCCGCCCAACACGCACACCACAACATAACCGATATTGCTGACAAAATTCAAGGCGGGGAAGATGATACCCGAAAAGAACTGGGCCCGCCATCCTACCTGGTATAGTTCCTGGTTGAGGTGATTGAAACTGTTGATAGAATCCCGCTCATGCCCATAGGCCTTGACAATTCTATGCCCGCCATACATTTCCTCCACGTGACCGTTCAGTTCGCCGATGGTCTTTTGTTGAGTCCGGAAAAATTTCTGTGAGTTTTTGGTTATGGCAGTGGTGATCACGATACTGATCGGCAAGGTCACCAGAGCGATGATGGTCAGCAGCGGACTGATACTGAGCATCATGATCAGAATGCCGATCACCGACACCAATGAAGTAATCAACTGGGTCAGGCTTTGCTGCAAAGTGTTGGCGATGTTATCCATATCGTTGGTGACCCGGCTTAGGATTTCTCCATAGGTGCGCTGGTCAAAATACTTGAGCGGCAGACGGTCCAGCTTGTCCTTGACATCATTGCGCATCCGATACACGGTCAATTGTGAAACACTGGCCATGATATAACCCATGGCATAAGCAAAGGCGGCACTGAAAAGGTAAAGAACTATCATAAGGAGTAAAATCCGTCCGATATAAGCGAAATCAAATCCCGGTATAGCCTGGTGGCTTAAGTTATCCATAACCGCTGGGGGGGCATGGTTCTCGATGGCCGCATTAAGCTGAGTCGTGTAAGCATGGCGAGCCAGTACTCCTTCCCCCAGCTTGGTGGTGGCCATACCCAGTATTTTAGGGCCGACAATGGAGAATATGGTGCTCAATGCTGCCAGCCAGAAGACAATAATGAAGCGCAGTCGATCTGGGGCCAGGTATTCCGACAATCGCTTAATTGTCCCGCGAAAATCCTTGGCCTTTTCTACCGGCCGAGTCGCAGGCGGCCCGCCACGATGCCGAGATGGTGAGCTGTGGGACGGCTCTTTCATGCTCATGCGCTCTCCTCCTCGGATAGTTGCGACAACACGATCTCACGGTAAACCAGGCTGGTCTGCATCAGTTGTTTATGGGTGCCCATACCGACTATTCTGCCTTCGTCAAGGACTATGATCCGATCCGCATTCATTACCGTGCTCACTCTCTGGGCTACGATGATAACTGTTGCCTCAGCCGTCTCATGCTTCAGGGCAGCTCGTAGGCGGGCGTCGGTCTTGAAGTCAAGGGCGGAAAAGCTGTCGTCCAAAATGTATATTTCGGGTCGGCGAACCAGTGCCCGGGCGATGGACAGGCGCTGTTTCTGCCCGCCGGAAAGATTGGTGCCTCCCTGCGATATCAGTGAATTATACCCGTCCGCCAGGGCATCGATGAACTCTTCAGCCTGCGCTACTCGGGACGCGTGACGGATTTCCTCCTCTGTCGCGTCGGGTCTGCCGTAGCGAATATTGTCAGAGACAGTGCCGCTGAAAATCACTGGGCTCTGGGGTACGAAACCTATCTTGGAGCGAAGTTCATGCTGGGACATGCGGCGGACATCTACCCCGTCCACCAGGACAGAACCGGAATCAACATCATAGAACCTGACGATGAGGTTGATCAGAGTCGACTTGCCGGAACCGGTACCGCCAATAATGGCGGTAAACTCACCCGGTTCAAGTGCAAAGGTGATGTTCTGCACAGCCGGTTCATGTTCCTCGGTGCCTGGATAAGAAAAAGTGACATCCCGAAATTCGACCGTAGCCTGCTGACCGGTCGGGGAAAGGGGTTCTTCCGGGTCGACGATCTCGGCCGCCGTTTCCAATACCTCATTTATACGCAGGGCAGATGCCTGAGCCCGGGGAATCATTATAAACAGAATGGTGACCATGACAATCGAGAACATTATCTGCATTGCATATTGCATGAAAGCCATCATGTTGCCTATATTACTGGTATCTTGGCCGATGCGGATCCCCCCGAACCAGATGATGGCAACAGAAGTGATGTTCATAAGGATGATCATGATCGGCTGCATCCCGGCCATTATTTTATTTACCCGGATGGAAGTCCCGGTAAGATCCCGGTTGGCCTGATCGAACCTGCGTTTCTCCCATTCCAGACGGTTAAATGCCCTGATAACTCGGATTCCAGTCAGGTTTTCCCTTAGCACCAGGTTCACTTTGTCCAGCTTGGCCTGTATAGTACGGAATAATGGCATAACGAAGCGAGCTACCCCTGATATCAGCAGAAGCATGAGGGGGAGAACAACGATTAGGATCCAAGCCAGGCCCTTATCCTTGTTCAAGGCCATAATTATGCCCCCCAGGCACATAATGGGGGAGTAGACCATGAAACGGAGGCCCATCACCAATAGGTTTTGGACCTGGGTGATATCATTGGTGGTGCGGGTGATCAGGGAGGCAGTACCGATCTTGTCGAATTCGTTAAGAGAGAAGTTCTCCACATGGGTAAAGACCAGGCTGCGGGCGTCACGGCCAAAACCCATTCCGATCCGGGCGGAGAGGTAATTGGCCAGCAGGCCGAGACAGGTACTTGCCAACGCCACCAGCAGCATACGAGTCCCAAAGGTAACGATATAGCCGGTATCCCCCTTTATCATGCCGTTGTTGACGATGTCAGCCATAAGGGTGGGAAGCCACAATTCCGCCAGGGCCTGGCCGAACAATACCGCCACCACCCCAGCTATGTGCCAGTAAAAAGGCTTTAATAACCGAAATAATCGCAGCATCAATCTTCTCCGGGTGATTTGTTGGGTTGTACGGGTTGTACCTCAGGATCCCGGTTGGGAAGGAGAATTACGGCCAAACGGTTTAACAGGATTTCCAGTTCATCCAGGCTGTCCCCGGGTAACTGACCTATCTTATCACTCAGTTTGTGCCGAATTTCAGTGAATATGGACCGATAGGTCTGCAGCCCTTTTTCGGTGATCTGGATTCGGACCACGCGCCGGTCTTGTTCATCCAGCTTTCTTTCCACCATCTGGCAATCGGACAGCCTGGTCACCACTGGTGTCAGTTGCTGTTTGGACACTTTTAGAAGCCCGGCCAGTTCGGACATGGGCAATGAACCATGGCGGTATAAAATGGCCAGGCTATGGAACTGCAAAGGGCTCAGCCGTGCCCGGGTGATCTGTTCAGCGGGCTTAAAGTATTCATGTTTGATCTCACCTAATAAGGCCAGTATATCTCCGGTCAGCTGCTCGACTCTATTCATGCCATTACCTGCCTGTATGCTTAAAATTATTAAACCTCATCCAGTATAATTAAGAAGAGCAAAATAGTAAACAAAGATTTACTATTAACATTTAT
>CAZBSD010000076.1:0-5429 GCA_964494735.1 uncultured Syntrophomonas sp. | reverse complement strand
AACCTCCAGCCCTCGGTTTTGGAGACCGATGCTCTGCCAATTGAGCTACTCCCCTACGACTGGTCTTAATCCAGCGAAATTTATTGTATCATATATACTAACGGCGTTCAATAACTTAAGCCGGTTGTATCGGCATATAATTAACTGTATGCTTTATATAGCATAAAAGCGCGGGCTTGGCGGTCCGCCATCATATTAATGAAATGGGGTAGTGAGCGCATGTCAAAAGAGAGGATCCTGGTTTTGATGGGTGGCTATTCGGAGGAGAGAGATGTTTCTCTGCGCAGCGGGGCGGCTGTCCTGAAGGCTGCCCAGACCTTGGGATATGTGGCCGAAGGGATGGACCTCAAGGATCTGCCCCTGCAGAGCATCACTGAATTCCAACCGGACCTGGTGTTCATAGCTCTGCATGGAAAAGACGGCGAGGACGGCACCGTCCAGGGTCTGCTGGAGATACTGAACATCCGTTACACCGGTTCTGGGGTGGCGGCCAGCGCCATCGGCATCAACAAGATACTTACCAAAAAGATGCTCAGCTACGAAGGCATCCCCACTTCACCGTTCGTAATCCTATCCAAAAACAGTTTTGGGACGTCCCCCCAGGAGATTATTGACCTGGTCCAAAATATTGGTTTGCCCATGGTCATCAAGGCGGCTACCCAGGGTTCCAGCATCGGGGTTTATATCGTCCACAAGGAGGCCGAGGTCGCTACGGCTTTGGAGGCAGCCTTCGCCTACGATCAGGAGGTGCTGGTGGAAAAATTCATTGATGGCACCGAGGTGACCTCTACCGTCATCGGCAACGAGGCGGCCACCGAGGCCCTGCCCCTGATCGAGATAACCGCTGAGAACGAATTCTACGATTTTGAGGCCAAGTATACCCCGGGGATGTGCAGTCACATCATCCCGGCGCGGCTGGACGATGACGTTCAAGCCCAGGTCGCGGTACTCAGCCAGAGGGTTTTCAAGTCTCTCGGCTGCCGGGGAGTAGCCCGGGTGGACTTTATAATCGATAGGCAGAACAACCCCTTCGTCCTGGAGATAAACACTATCCCCGGCATGACCGAGATGAGTCTGGTACCGGATGCGGCCCGGGCCCAGGGGATAACCTTCGAGGAATTGGTCGACAAACTGATCCGTCTCGGCCTGGAAACCACGGCCCATAGGTAACCTGAGCAATCGCCAGCGGACGCCCATAATATAGTTATTTATACATGTTTAGCCTTTAAACAAACTTTAACAGACGAAATTTGCCGCAGAAACAAAGAAAAATCCGGATTCCCGGATCAATACAGTTATATCGGTTGGGCGGACAAGCCGGTGACTATTGATTATTCCCCAATATGGATTACAATGTAGAGCGACACCAAAAATGTTTAGCAGGAGGCAAACTATGGAAGACAATTCAAATCGGTCCTTGATAAAAATAGCCGGCTTATTGGCCCTGATATGGATTGGGTCGGCTTTGACCAATTACTATGTTGATTGGATCTGGTTTAAATCGGTCAACTTCAGTCAGGTTTTCTCTATAACCTTATTAAATCGATTGGGCTTGTTGATTTTTGTTTTCCTGCTGACTTTTCTCTTTATATGGGGAAATCTCAAGCTGACCGGGAACAATGATCATCCTGAGCATGAAAGACCAAGACCAAGTGACGACGATCCTGACGTTATATTCCTGAATCCGCGTCTGACCAATTGGGGCAACCTTCTCAAGGGCGAGAACCGCAAATGGATTTTTGTGGGGGCCGCCTTGTTTGGGGCTTATCTGGTCAGCAGCACTCTGGGCAGCCATTGGCTCATAGTACAGCAATTCCTCCACAAAACCGCCTTTGGGTTAGCTGATCCGGTGTTTGGCCGCGACCTGGGCTTCTACTTCTTCGATCTGACTTTCTTCCATTTCATCTACGGCATGGTCATGACCCTGCTAGTCATAACCACCATAATGGTGGGCATGGTATATCTGCTCAATGCTTCGGCGGAACTCTTTATGATCGACTGGGAGGAGTTCTCCTTTGCCAAAAAGCATTTGACCGTCCTTGGTGTCGCTATCTTTGCTCTAAAAGCCTGGGGCTACAAACTGGCTACTTTTGACATACTCTACTCCAACCAGGGTGCCGTCTTCGGCGCTGCCTACACCGACATCCACGCCCGACTGGTGGCCAACCAGGTGCTTATGGTGGTCGCCCTGGCGGTGGCGGCTCTGTTGTTGTTTAATCTATATGCCCGCAAATTCAGGTGGATCCTGTACAGCATCGGCGCCTGGGTGGTTATCGCCATCCTGATGGGAGGCATCTACCCCAGTATGATGCAGAAATTTATAGTGCAGCCCAACGAATTCAACCGGGAAAAACAATATATCGAGACCGGCATCCAATTCACCCGCCAAGCCTACCAGCTGGACGAAGTGGAAAACAAACAATTCGCCATAAACTACAACCTGACTCCAGCCGACATCCAGGCCAACGAGGCTACCATAAGCAATATCCGCCTGTGGGATTGGAAGCCCCTGGGGGATACCTACCGCAGTCTGCAGGAATTGCGTCCCTATTATGTATTCAACGATGTCGACATCGACAGATATATCGTGGATGGGCGTTACCGCCAGGTGATGCTGTCGGGTCGGGAGATCGAGCAGACTCCCGAGCAGGCCCAGACCTGGGTCAACCAGCGGCTCATGTTTACCCACGGTTATGGTCTGGTGATGAGTCCAGTAACCGAAATCGCCCAGGAAGGTTTTCCGGAGTTCTTTATCAAGGATATCCCGCCTCAGTTCAGTACCGATATCAAGGTTACCCGACCCGAGATTTATTTCGGTGAGAAGACTGATAATTATGTGATAGTCAATACCCAACAGGACGAATTCGATTATCCCATGGGTGATCAGAACGTGTTCGCCAAATACCAGGGCGAGCAAGGCATACCGGTGGGTTCATGGCCACGGCGGCTGATGCTCAGCTGGGCCCTCAAGGATTACAAAATGATCCTCTCTTCGGATATCTCCAATCAGAGCCAGGTGCTGATGAACCGCAATATAGTGGCCCGTACCAGGGAAGTAGCGCCCTATCTGAAATATGATGACGATCCCTACCTGGTCATTAACCCGGACGGTAAACTGTATTGGATGATGGATGCTTATACCTATTCCGGCATGTATCCCTATTCGAAGCCCTACGACCAGGCCGGCCACAACTATATCCGCAACGCGGTCAAGGTGGTATGCGACGCCTATACCGGGGAGATGAATTTTTATGTGGCTGACACCAAGGATCCAATGATCCAGACCTATCAAAAGATATTCCCCGGCCTCTACAAGCCGCTGGAAGAGATGGATGCGGGACTCAAACCTCATATCCGCTATCCAGCCGATCTTTTCAGTATCCAGGCTGGCATCTACAGTACTTACCATATCAGCGATCCGGGTGTCTTCTACAATAAGGAAGATCTCTGGATAATACCCTCTGAATTGGTGGGGGGGACTGAGACCCCGATTGAGCCCTACTATATTATCATGCGTCTGCCCGGGGAAAGCGCCGCCGAGTACATCCTGATGCTGCCCTACACCCCCAATGGCCGACCTAACATGATCGCTTGGATGTGTGCCCGTATGGATGGGGATGACTATGGCCGCAAACTGGTGTATCAATTCCCCAAACAGGAGACTGTATATGGACCGATGCAGATAGAATCGCGGATCAACCAGGATACCGAGATCTCCCGGCAGTTGACTCTGTGGGACCAAAAAGGTTCCAGTGCCTTGCGTGGAAATCTGCTGGTTATCCCCATCAATAATTCCATACTGTACATCGAGCCGCTGTATCTGCAGGCCCAGACCAGCGTAATGCCTGAGCTGAAAAGGATAATTGCCGCTTACGGTAATAAGGTGGTAATGGAGGAATCGCTGGAGAAAGCTTTGACAGCGCTGTTTGGGGCCGGTCAGCCAAGCCCTGGCCCGGGACCGGTGACACCGGCACCTGGCACCGGCGGGGAGGATGCGACGGTGGCGGAATTGGCTCAGATCGCCCGGCAGTATTATGACCGGGCCAATGAAAGCCTGAAGGCCGGCGACTGGGCCGGCTACGGGAACAACATCAACAAATTGAATGAAGTGATCAGCAAACTGGAACAATTGACGCGGTAACGGGAGGATATATGGCTCAGGGTGAGGCGATTAAGGTTGTTTGCCTGGGGGATAGCATTACCTGGGGTTTCCCATTTGGCCCCGAAGATTCATGGGTGGCCATGTTGGAACAGGTTGTGGAGGGAGAGTTCATCAACCAGGGTATCAACGGCAATACCACCGATGATATGCTGCATCGCTTTTACCGTTGTGTGGTGAAGTATGAACCGACCCATGTAATAATTTTGGGCGGGGCCAACGATGTCTTGTGGCGGGAAAGCGTCGACCGCATTCTTTTCAATCTGCAGAAGATGACGGAACAGGCCCGGGAAGCGGGCATAAAGGTTATTTTGGCCACTCCCACCGCCATCGATTACCCGGAAGTGGAGCGAAGGTTGGACAAAATCCGGGACTGGATCAAATCTTATGCCCGGGAGAATCATCTGCCGGTCATCGATTTTGCGGCCGTCTATTTCGACTCTGATGGCAAGGTGCGTTCCGAGCTGCTCCTCCTGGATGGGGCCCATCCCAACAAAAAAGGTTATCGGGCCATGTTCGAACAGATAGATCCGGCCATCTTTGAATAGATCCCGTCTAAACCGAAGATGGTACCTCTTCTGGGCGCAGGGGGCGTACCGACAATGGAATCGGCTCTGCGCTGCCCGGCTGGACCATAGACATATTAGCGGTGTCCAGCTCGCGGGCATCACTGTATCGGGCCACTATGGCCGCAGCTTGCTGCAGGTCGGGATACTCCTTATGATCAAGCACTCTTAGCAGACCCAGCGGCCCGGGCCGGTCGGTTACCCTGAACAGGTAATCCTGGCTGCGGGCTATTCTCTGCAATCGTTCATTCTCGTTGTGATTACGGCCTACCACCAGCAGTACGCCTTGGTTCAGATAGAAATGGCGGCCTATCTTCAGGATCTCCAATTCGCTGGCGGCGATGTCAGGATTGATGGCCAATAACTTGCGCAGGCGCCGGGAGAAACTATCCTGGGTCAGCAGGCAGCCTCCCGCCGGAGTCGGGTATTCTTTGATCCCGTAGTGTTCAGCCAACTGCATCTGCCGGGTACGGCTGCGTCCGCTGATATCCAGCAGTTGCTCACGGTTTACCCAGCCTTCTTTTTCTGCTTGGGTCGGTTCCAGTAACTTGGCCGAAAGGGGACGCAACACCAGACTCTGGTAGCCGGACAACTTCTCTACCTGCCGGAGGGCCGATTTATTCTGGCTCATGGGCCGTTCTCCCAGCACTTCACCGGTGAACAAAAATGATGCGCCTATCTCTTCCATATACCGGCCGGCTTGT
>CAZBSD010000075.1:0-5705 GCA_964494735.1 uncultured Syntrophomonas sp. | reverse complement strand
TAAATGGCAAGAAGGAAGATCCGGCCTCAAAGTATTTATTGCGGAGAAAGGGGATTTGATTTGATGAGTCAGGCGATTAGCAAGAAAGTAGCAGTAATCCTGATGGTAGCAGCAATAACCCTTTGTTTGGCCTCACCGACTTTAGCAGCAGACCCTACATATTGGAATGATTTCAAAGGTATGAGAGGGCAAGGATTCGTTTCTTACGATGGAACCCCTCCCTTTGAATGGGATAATCCAGGTACTCCTTCGGATACCTTTTTCAAATTTGATCTGAGAATATTGCCGGAAAGCGGCCGTCAAGGAATATTTAATATGGAATGCACTGAATATACGCCAAATGGAGTAGTAAAATACCGGGTTAGAAATGCTATAGTAACTATTCGTGAGAGCATTTTCGATGAGCCATATGTTTTCTATCTCTTTAGTCCTCATGACTCCTCTTTTCTGCAGATCAGAGCCGCTGAGAATGTCCAAGTTCAAGTAAATTCAGGGCCTTGGATAAATAGAGAGAGTGTTAATGTAATATGTGGTAAATGGTTTGAAGGAGATATCTTCAGAATTAACAACGGTTATTCAGATATTTATGAAGACAATGTTAATTCAGCTTTCCTGCTTGATGACGGATGGATTTCAGCTGAGTATGCAGAAGCTAAAACAGAACATTTCTGCGACGACTTTGAATCAGGAGTATTAGACAAGTGGCAAGTCATGCACAGCGCAAATGGCAGATATCCTTCGGTAACCATAGATCCGTTGGATGCTTCTAATCACGTAGCTTGTATTGGCAATAATGATAATTCAATGGGGCCACTTTCGTTTGCATCTTTGTATAAACAAATTGCTGTTGCTGATAAGGAAAAATCCATTCCATTACTAAACTTAAAGTTGTTGGTGAGTGGTAATGATATTGGGGCAGACAATATTATTTTTATTAAGGTTAATGATGTGAAATTAGAACTAGGTAAATTAACAGGTGGGTGGCAGGATTTTAGATATGATCTGACGGATTACAAAGGGCAGACTATAACTTTAGGTATCGGATATTCAGGCGATCTAAATAACGAAATTGTGCATGTTCCCTGTTATGTGGACGATGTTAAGATATCGTATGAGTAAAAATCCCCTTAGCATAAACACGTAGCCAGGATAAGCTGTTGGCTGCTTCTTTTTGCATCTCTTCCAGATTCGACAGATCGTTTTAAGGAAGTATACAAGCTGGTCATTGCAGGTGAAGAATCGGTTATAACATATGTAAAAAATGAGTTGGAGAACTATCTGCAGAGGTAGTGAAGGGCAATTTAAATCATCCATTTGGTAGTTAGCAGCTAACCTTTTCAAATCAGGTATCTCCCTTCAATATTTCCTAAATGGACACCATATTTATCCATCATATATCGTATAGATTAATAAGGAGACTCTCCCGAAAATTAATAAGGGTGCATCAACACAATATACATCCGAAGCGGATAAAGGCAAACCTGGTGAAAGCCAGGGACGCAAAGCCAGAGGGTCTAAGGCGTTACGCTACGACAGCCGGTTGCCGGGGTGGTAGGATTATGGTCCGAACTGCGGCTTCTGCTGCAGTTTATTTTTTGGGTGGTATGTTTTAATCATGAGCGATCGGGGACGCATGCCGGTGTAGTTTGTAAGGAAGGGTGAATCAGATGATAAATGTGCTGATGGTCTTGGCTGACAATAATGAGGCGGGCAGAGTCTATCAAGTTATGAAAGGCTCCAACGCGAATTTCAATTGCTTCTGTGCCGAGGAGGCCAGCAGCGCGATGGAGATGCTTGATGACAATAAGATGGAACTGATCATCCTGGACACGGAGCTGCCCGATGGCTCCGGTCTGGAACTAGCCCGCCGGATCCGCCAAATACCCTGCTATCGATTTGCCTGGATGATCTTCCTGAGCGGAAACGATCATCATGAGATGGAAGCCTATCGCCAGATCCGCTGCTATGATTTCATCGTCAAACCCTACAATGAACAACTATTGCTGGCTACGGTAGAAATGCTGAGCCGCTACAAGATCACCAGTGTGTCGGAAGACGACCGGGTGGTGGTGACCTTCAAGTACCGGGACCATTACCTGCGCATCCCGGCCCGGGATATCTTGTACTTTGAGGTATGCGGCAACAACTCTACCCTTTATACATATACCGACGAGTATCCATTGAAAAAGATGTCCCTGCGTAAGATCAAGCTGATGCTGCCCAGTTATTTTGTCCAATGCCACAAGTCGTTTATCGTCAATCGGAATTACATCGAAGCCATATTGAAGGGCAGTTACGGTTGGGAGATAAAACTGAAGGATTATGACCAGACCCTGCCCAGTGGGGACAAATACAAGAGCAATGTGACCAGATTCTAGAAACAGGCGGGGCGAGGCAAGAGACGGTTCTTTTGCCTTGGTTTCCTATTCAGGTTTGATTCTTTCTACCACACCTTTGTCGATACCGAGAGGCGATCACCCGCTGCGATAATCCGGTATTGGTTCGCAGGTACCGGATACCTCGATTAGTTTTTGTCTGTCTGTTTTGATTTGACCGACATCCATTCCCAGGTATTGTTTACGCAAAAATGCTGCAAGATGAGTCCGCCCTTCCCGACGGTTCGAACCGCCTTTTCATCTTCTTCAATATCAATACAAGCTGCATTATCATCCCTTCAATGAGAAATGTTCAAACTTCTTCAGCGCAATATTCCTGTTGTCGCTCAAGAAACTAAACACAAATTGTGTGTCCAGCCATGCCCGACCCGGCCCTGTTTCCAGTTAATGTGTCGGCGCATGCGCCGCCGGATCTTTGGGTTTCATGCCACGGTCGGCTTATGCTAAAATTAATGCTGATGTCCGGAGGGAAAACTGCAGGGCTATAGCCGGGTACATTGTTGGTCAGATTGGATTCAAGGAGGTCTTGGTATGTTGGATCTTTTGAAAAAACGGAGGAGCATTCGCCGGTATAAACCGACGCCGCTAAAGCTGGAGGAGATGGAATATTTGGTTAACGCGGCTTTGTTGTCTCCATCCTCGCGCGGCCGCCAGCCTTGGGAATTCATCATGGTCACCGACCCCAAAGTGCTGGAAAAGTTGTCGGTCAGCAAACCCCACAGCGCCTCTTTTCTCAAGGATGCTGCTTTGGGAGTGGTGATTGTGGCTGATCCCGGCATATCTGACGTATGGGTGGAGGATACTTCCATCGCCGCCACGCTGGTTCATTTGGCCGCCGTATCGATGGATTTGGGTTCTTGCTGGATTCAGATTCGAGGCCGGGAACACATGTCTGGTGAAAGGGCCGGGGATTACGTCAAGGGTCTGCTGGAAATCCCGGACAAGTATGAGGTGGAGGCCATAGTTGCCGTCGGTTACCCTGACGAGAACAAGGTCCCCCGCAACGAAAGGGATTTGCCCCACGAAAAAGCGCACCTGGAGAAATTCGGTACTCCTTGGCACAAGTAAATGGGGAAATAAGGGGTAGGTAATGGCTGATAAGGGTGTCAGCAAAGCGTCTGGATGAGATCCTTCGTCGCCTTCGGCTCCTCAGGATGACAATGGAGTGCACTCAGAGCGCAGCGAAGAGTCTGACCATGCTCCCGGATGACGCGACCGGCTCCTCAGGATGACAAGATGCTAACGATGGAAAAGAGGGTACATAATATTGGAGGGCTTTGAAGCTACCATAGCGGTGGCTGTATTCTTAGCCGCCTATGGTCTGTTGATGGCGGAAAAACTACACCGGGCCGTGGTGAGCCTGGCCGGCGCGGTCATAGTGGTCCTGTTCGGCATCCTGACCCAGGAAGAGGCGTTTGCAGGGATCGATTGGAATACCATAGGTTTGTTGGTGGGGATGATGATCATTGTCAACATCACCCGCCGCAGCGGTGTTTTCGAATTCCTGGCGGTGTGGGCGGCCAAGGTGTCCAAGGGCCAACCGGTCATGATACTGGTCCTGCTCACCTGTATAACCGCTTTCGTATCCGCCTGGCTAGACAACGTGACCACCGTTTTGCTCATCGTTCCGGTTACCTTTGCCATCGTGGACCGGCTCAACATTAACCCCATGCCATTTTTACTGTGCGAGGTGATTGGCTCCAATATCGGCGGCACGGCCACCTTAATCGGCGATCCCCCCAATATATTGATCGGTTCGGCCACCCACCTGGGATTCAATGATTTCATCGTCAATCTGGCTCCCGTCGTTGTAGTCATATTGGCGGTGACGGTGGGCTTGATGCTTCTGATCTACGGAAGAAGTTTTTCTGTTACCGAGGCTGATAAGCTGAAGGTCATGGAGTTGAATGAATGGGACGCAATCAAGGACTGGACCATATTACGCCGCTCACTTATGGTACTGGCCCTGACCATTCTGGGATTCTTCCTGCACCAGCCCCTGCACCTGGAATCGGCTACCATAGCCCTGGCCGGGGCAGTGTTGTTGATGATCGTCACCCGGGAAGAACCGGAAGATGTGCTGCTGACGGTGGAATGGCCTACTTTGTTCTTCTTTATGGGGTTGTTTGTCCTGGTGGAGAGTCTGGTCAAAACCGGGGTGATCACCAACCTGGCCCAGAAGGCCTTGATCCTTACCCAGGGGGATTTTCGGCTTACCGCCATCCTGATTCTGTGGGTGTCGGCCTTCGCCTCCGCCATCGTGGACAACATCCCATTCGTGGCCGCCATGATCCCGTTGCTTAAAGATGTGGGGGCCATGTCGGGGATGCCCATGGATCCACTGTGGTGGTCACTGGCCTTGGGGGCTTGCCTGGGCGGGAACGGCACCCTGATCGGGGCTTCGGCCAACGTAGTAGTGGCCGGCATCGCCGAGCGCAACGGTCTGAAGATAACCTTTTGGGGTTTTACCAGGGTAGGCATGCCTTTGATGATCGTCTCCGTAATCATTTCCACTGGTTACCTATATCTGCGCTACCTCATGTAAATCTGCTCGCCTCAGTGGTTCCAGGGAGCCGGTATTGGGGCAGACGGGGCAAAAAGGCCTCAAAGCAAAGCGATAGAAATGCCCGTTAATGAAACGTACATGAGGTGCGTTGATTTTAACGGGCATTCAGTATTTAACCCAGCTATCAGCCTCTTTTGAAGGCTTGGTTATCCCCGCCGGTACTCGGCGATATAGGGCAGGTTGCGGTATTCTTCCTCGTGGTCGAGACCATATCCCACCAAGTAGAGGTCCGGCATGGTAAAACAACAGTAGGTGATGTTGATGGGCAGAATACGCCCAACCGGGTTGTCCAGCAGGGTGCAGATCCTAAGGCTGGCCGGCTGGGCCGCTTCCAGGTGCTGGCGCACCAGGCCTAGGGTCAATCCAGTGCCGATGACATCTTCCACCAGCAGTACGTGCTGGTCGGCCAGGTCGTAATCCAGGTCCTTGACGAACTGGATGTTGCCGTTTTTTCCGCTGGTTTCAGAAGGTACCCGGGTGGAAAGGAAGTCTATTTTGAGAGACATGGTCAGGTGGCGGGTCAGGTCAGCCACAAAGAAGATGGAGCCCTTGAGCACACTGATAATAATCAGCTGTTTTCCTTCATAGTCACGATTGATCTCCGCCGCTACTTCCTGCACCCGCTGTTGGATCTCTTCCTGGGAAAAGATTATCTTGCCGATCCCGATCTTACTCATGTGGTTCAGCTCCCTTCATCAGCCCGAATCTTTTCACCAGGGTGTTGTAATCCTTTTTGAAAACGA
>CAZBSD010000074.1:0-5785 GCA_964494735.1 uncultured Syntrophomonas sp. | reverse complement strand
GGATTCGATAACCACGAAAAGGACTGGGGCGGCCTGCTCAAGACCGAGGATTACACAGTAATGGGCCGGCTGATGCGGGAAGCCGCCCAGCGCAATAAAGGCGGCTGTTTCGGCATCCTGGAGGGTGGTTACAATCACAAGGTGTTGGGCCAGAATGTGCTGGCCTTCGTGGAGGGGCTGCAGGGATTAGACCAGGGCGGGAGCCAATAATGCATCGCGGCGTTATTGTTCTATATCCTGGAAGGGCTCACTGGCAGTGGCTGTGCCGCCGACCTTGGAATTGCCTATATTTTGGCTGCCACTGGGAGAATGACTTCGGCCACTGCCCCACCGGAGGGGGAATTATAGATCCTGATTTGACCGGAATGCTCCCATACAATTTTTTGGGCGATGGTCAATCCCAAACCTGAACCGGAGGGAGCCCCGCTATAGAAATAGTCGAATGCGTGTTTAAAGTCGGTGGCAGTAAAACCAGTCCCATCATCCTCAACCGCTATCCTAACCCTGGTTCCGCTTTCAATAAGGGTAAAACGCACACTTACCTTGCTGCCGGCGTGGCGTATGGCATTGGACAGTAGATTGACCAAGAGGCTGTGCAGCTGATCCCAATCCCCGATCACTAATGTTGGAGGAGCAGCGTGAGTCTCTACCAGTACCCCCCTTTCCAGCGCGTAGCCTCCCACCGTATCTGTCACCTGTTCCATTATGTAGCCCAGGTCATGGGGGAGCAAATACGGTCTTCTCTGTTGGTCCAGGATGGTCAGGTCGATAATGTTTTCGACCACGTTTCTTAGCCGCACACTCTCTTTATGGATAACGTCGATGGCACTGTCCAACGCGGGGCCGGTAAATACACCATCCCGGATGGCCTCGGCATAGCCGTTTATGCTCATCAAGGGAGTCTTCAGCTCATGGGATGCATTCTGAAAAAAGCTCCGCATGCTCTCATCGTAGCTCTTAAGCTGGTCTGACATCTGATTAAAGGCTGCTGCCAGCTGGGATAGTTCATCATCAGACTTGATCTCCAGGTGTTGATCGAATTTTCGGTTGCCTACCGCCTGAGCGAAATCTTCCAGTGCCCGGAGCGGCTTAACTAAATATCGAATGATAAAAAAGGCAATCACGAGAGCCATTATCAGGGCAGCCAACAAACTGCTGAAAATGGCCAGCAGGGTTTCCTGATACATGGTCTGCAGAGTATTGAGCGCCACAAACGTCAGCACCGAACCACCCCTGCTTTCCGGTACTTCGGCAGTCAGATACCAATCATTCTTGAAGATATTGGCTTGATTTCGGTCATAGGATTCATCGGGGCGTAATTGGGTTGGCAGCCGGTCCAGCAGCCGTCCGACCGGAAATTGTTCCTGATTGCTGCTGTATTCGATTATACCCAAGTCAGTTACCCATAAAAAATGACTCTCGACTGACCGCCCCAGTAAGAGAATGGTTAGAGGTGGTTTATATTCTTCGGAGGGCTGGGTGCCTGATCCGATGGCATGGGCAATTTCCCAAGCCTGTTTTTGCAGTCCTATTTCGGCGCGCTTTTCCATTACCCCGACCAAAATTGGGTAAAAAGCCAGCGCAGTTGCAAAAAATGTAAATGTCACTACCGCCAGGTAGCTGGTTAATATTTTAGTAGATATGCTTCTCCACTTGACCATCCAAACGGTACCCGTACCCCCATATAGTCTCAATGTTGGTTTCCGAATCGTTGTCATTGAGCTTGCGGCGCAAACGCTTGATCAAGTCGTCGACGGCCCGCTCGCTGCCGTCGTAATCATAGCCCCAGATGCGGTCCAGCAATTCCTGGCGGTTAAAGGTGCGCTGGGGGTTCTGAAGCAATAAATGCAGCAGTTCATATTCTTTGGCGGACAGGGCCAACTCCTCCCCATTGACCAGGACCAAACGATCGCCGGTGAGGATTTTCAGGTTGCCGGCCAGCAGGTATTTTTGCGAGCCGGGAGGAATCATGGTGCGGCGAAAAACGGAACGAACCCGGGCCAGCAGTTCGCGGGGACTGAACGGCTTGGCCAGATAATCATCCCCCCCGACCTCCAAGCCTACGATCCGGTCCAGGGCTTTGCGGCGGGCCGACACGAAAATAACAGGAATGCCACTGCGCTGACGCAGATCCCGGCAAAAATCCAATCCATCCTGCCCGGGCAGCATTATGTCCAGGATCAGCATATCGGGATACCCGGAATCCAGGCGCTCCGCCATGTCTTCCACGCTGCGGAATGACTCCACTGTGTAGCCTTCATTCTGCAGGTAGTGGGAAAGCAGCCAACGGATATTTTCTTCGTCGTCGACCACAAAAATCGTACTCAAGGCTGCCCTCCTTCAACCCATTGATTACCGGCCAGGTGATTAAATACAATATACGCGACAAATGTGGCATAAATATGTAAGCCTTACAAGTGCCATAAATAGGCGGTTACAGACCATCAGTAAGATCATTGGCAAGCCTACCCCCGTAATTCTGCCACATTTATGTTCTAGACTGGTTGAGTCGATGCTTACTCAAGCGATGCTCGATAACCATTATAAGCTTACGGCATGATCAGGAGATATGCCAGTCGATAAGTGTTGGTTTCGCTAAGGGGGTGGTTGTAATCTGCTGGTGGAGCTATTTCTACTGAATTATTCGCCATCCAGGCTAATCAGAAACGACGCTGAATCTCAGACCAGAGAGCGGGGGAACCAATGTTTGGGGTGAATCCGAAAGGTAGGGAATCCCTATCCCGAACCCATCAGCTAACCTCGTAAGCGATGAGGGAGTGTCCCCATAATTGTTTGTGGTAATCTTCTAGTAATGTTGTCAAATCCTACATTGCATTTACATCTCCCTTTTCTGCTTCAATCCCACCTCTGCCCTTTTCTTCCTCACTGGTCGTGTCCTGTAAATAGTCCATGAGGAGGTAATCCAAACATGTTATTCAAAGAATCAATGTCCGCAAGAATTGCCAAGTTGCTTATGCTGCCCCTGATACTCACCATGAGTCTGGCCGTCGCCGGCTGCGGCAGCGGCGAAAAGACAGTCCAGAAGAAGAGTATGGTGCTGGCCGATGTCAGCTGGGATAGCGTCAAGGTGCACAACCGGATCGTGGGATTTGTGCTGCAGCATGGTTACGGTTATCCAGAACCCAACTACACCTTCGGGGAGACTCTGCCTCTGCTGCAGGGTATGTCCGCCGGGAACGTCGACATAACCATGGAGGTTTGGCTGGATAACTACGGTGAAGCCTGGCAAGAGATGGTCGCCGCTGGCAAAGTCAAGGACCTGGGCTCCAATTTCCCGGATGCCCCCCAGGGCTGGTACGTACCCACCTATATGGTAAAAGGTGATGCCGAACGGGGTATCGCGCCGATAGCCCCGGATCTGAAATCGGTAACCGACCTGCCCCGCTATTGGGAGCTGTTCAAAAGCCCAGAAGTGCCTACCAAGGGTCGTTTCCACAACAGTGGCCCGGGATGGGCCTGCACTGAAATAAATGAGGTCAAGTTCAAGAGCTATGGCCTGGATAAGACCTATGAGCTCTTCAGCACTGGTTCGGACGCAACTCTGTCAGCATCCATGGTGGCTGCTTATGAGAAAGGGATACCCTGGGTGGGCTACAACTGGGAGCCTAACTGGGTCATGGGCCAACTGGACATGACCTTGCTGGAGGAACCACCCTATGACCGGGCAGTCTGGGAGGATGTCAATAACCGGGCCTGCGCCTACCCGACGGCTTACGTGGCCAAAGGGATCACAACTGCGGCGGCCAACAGCGCTCCCGAGATCGTGGAGTTTATCTCCAAGTACCAGACCACCCTGGAACAGAACAATGATTTCCTGGCTTACATGAATCAGAATCAAGCCGATGAAAAACAGGCCGCCCTATACTTTCTGAACAAGTATCCCGATACCTGGAAAGCCTGGCTGCCGTCCGATGTTGCCGCCAAGGTGGAGCAGGCCTTGAAAGAGGTGAAGTAATGATGGATATCGATACCAGGAACTATCTGCTTGAGGTGCAAGGGTTGTGGAAGGTATTCGGGATAAATTCGACTGACTTTGATCCCGGGGATGAGGATTCCATCCAAAGCCGGAAAGAGGCAGGGGCCGTCTTCGCGGTCCGGGACGTGTCGTTCCAAGTCAAGCGGGGCGAGGTATTCGTCATCATGGGACTATCCGGCAGCGGCAAATCCACCCTGATACGCTGCCTTCCGCGCTTACTGAAACCTACTTTGGGCCAGATCAACATCAATAGCCAGAGTGTGGTCGATATGAATGACAAGGAACTAACCCAGTTCCGGCGGCACGAAACCGCCATGGTATTCCAGCATTATGGTCTGTTGCCCCACCGCAATGTACTTGATAATGTGGCATTCGGATTAAAGCTGCGGGGAGTGCCGCCCAGCGAGCGGGCAGAACAAGCCCGACAAGCTATTGTGCAGGTGGGTTTGGAAGGCTGGGAGGACCATTACCCGGCTCAACTCTCCGGAGGTATGCGGCAGAGAGTGGGCATAGCCCGGGCACTGGTGCAGAAGAGCGACCTGCTCCTGATGGACGAACCCTTCAGCGGCCTGGACCCCTTGATCCGCCGGGAGATGCAGGAAACCCTGATCCGATTGCAGCGCGAGGTCCATAAGACCATCGTATTCGTAACCCATGACCTCACGGAAGCCGCCCGCCTGGGCGACCGCATGGCGGTCATGCGGGAGGGGGTTTTCGTCCAGCAGGGTACCCCGGAAGAGATCATAAGAAACCCGGTCGATGAATATGTAGAGCGTTTCGTCACTGGCGAGCGGCAGTTCTACAATTCACCGCGCAAACCGGTTCACTATTTCCCCAAGAAGAAGCGTCAAGTACGGCCCCTGCCGCGGGTCACCGCACCGGCCCCGCTGATGGCGGCCGAGCGGAGGTGAACCTGGATGTTCCCTGTTGATTGGCAATTCCATGTTGCCCCTTACATCCAAACCTTCATCAAGTGGCTTATAGTCGCCTGGGGGCCGTTTTTTGATGGAATGTCCAGTTTGCTGCTAGGGGTCCTTCTACAGATCGAGGCTTTTCTGAAATGGGTCCCCTGGTGGGCCTGGGTCGCGACTGTAGTGCTTATGTCCTGGAAACTTAGTCACAGCTTTTTCAAGTCCATCCTACCGGGCCTGTTGATCATGACCATCGGCATGTTCGGGCTCTGGGAGGTAGCCATGGAGACTCTCGGCATTGTGATCGTGGCGGTGCTGATATCGCTGTTGGCTGGAATCCCCACCGGGATTGGAATGGCGGTATCGGATCGCTTCAATGCCTTCACCATGCCGCTTCTGGACGCTATGCAGACCATGCCCAGTCTGGTGTACCTGATACCGGCTCTGATGCTGTTTGGACTGGGCAAGGTGCCAGGGGTGATAGCTACCGTAATCTATGCCATACCTCCGGTAATCAGGCTCACCAATCTGGGTATCCGTCAGGTTTCGCGGGATGTGCAGGAAGCCGCAGTAGTTTTTGGGGCCTCGCGCTGGCAACTCTTGAAAGAGGTGCGCTTCCCGTTGGCCATACCCACCATCCTAGCCGGTATCAACCAGACCACCATGATGGCTCTGTCGATGGTAGTAATAGCCAGTATGATTGGGGCTGGTGGTTTGGGCGAGGAAGTCCTGAAGGCTACCAACCGGATCGATGTGGGCAAAGGCTTCGAGGCCGGTTGGGCGATCGTGGTTCTGGCTATCGTCATCGACCGTATTTCGCAAGCGGCAGCCAAGCAATGGGAGCCGCCCCAGAGATAACTCGGGATATATGCAGCTA
>CAZBSD010000073.1:0-5855 GCA_964494735.1 uncultured Syntrophomonas sp. | reverse complement strand
TTTGCCAACGAGATGAACGGTGATTGGGATCCCTGGTGCGCCTGGTTCTACAGCAAGGATACTGATCTGTATATTCAAGCCTGGCAGCGCGTCCACCGGATCTTTGCGGAACAGGGCGCCGACAACGCCATATTCGTATGGAATCCCCATGATCGGGCTTTCCCCGATTTTAAATGGAACAGCGCCGAGATGTACTATCCCGGAGCGGATTATGTGGACTGGGTGGGCCTGACCGGTTACAACAATGGCACTGGTTTCGCCGGCGAAACCTGGCGGGATTTCAATGAGATATACTATCCCGTCTATACCGATTACCTGCGTAAATACCCGGGCAAGCCCCTTATGATAACCGAGTTCGCCTCCAGTGAACTGGGCGGGGACAAGGCTTACTGGATCCAGCAGGCCATGAACCGCCTGCGCACTTATCCCTACATCCGCATGGCAGTCTGGTATGACCAGACGGATAGAAGCCGGCTGTACCGGATTGATTCCAGCCCGGCCGCCAAGGAAGCTTTCCGCCAGGGCCTGACGGACTCCTATTTCCTTAAGGACGGGGTATCTCCTTAGACCTGATCCTTGGCAAGAACCTGGCGTGCATCATTATCAGGGCAGGATTATAGGAGCCGCAACCGGATCGATACTGGTGAAGATGATCGTCCCCAACCAACGCACCCCGCCGAAGGCTGGCGGGGTGCGTTGCTATGATTAAAATTACTGCATTGACCCTGGAAATGGGCAGAGCGTATAATGGGAGCATGGGACTGACCGACGGGTCGGTAATTGAGGAGGGAAAAAGGTGAGGTTGGGAAAAAGGCATAGGATTCTTCTGGCCGCCATGATGATGACCGTGTTGTTAATCAGCGGTTGCGGTAAGAGCGAACAAGTGGTCAAGGAGTCAGAGATTACAGTAAATACCGCCCCGGTTCAGATTCAGGACATGACCAAGAGCATCCTGTATACCGGGACCGTCAGAGGGCAGAACGAGGTTTACCTGATGCCCAAGGTACCAGCCCGGGTGACCGGTATCCATGTCCAGCCCGGGGATTCGGTCCAAGCCGGGCAGAGTTTGATAACCCTTGACAATACCGATTTTATTGCGGGGGTAAAACAGGCGGAAGCCTTATTGGCCTTAGCCCAGGCCGGCTTGCACAGCAACCAGATCCAGGCGGAAAATGCCCGTCTCAATTACGAACGGATTCAGGCTCTGCACCAGGCCGGGGCGGTACCGGACCAGCAATTGGAAGCGTCCCGGGCGGCGTATGAGGCCCTAATTGCCGGCAGTGCCGAGGCCTCCGTGGCCCAGGCCGAGGCTGGACTGATGGCAGCTCGCAATGCCCTGGATAAATGTGTGATCACTGCGCCCATCAACGGAATTGTGGGCACCATCGGGCTGTCACTGGGTGACACTGCCAATCCGGCCGCGGTAGCCGCTATTGTCAGTAACACCGGGCAGTTGGAAGTGGAAGTAATGGTTAGTGAAACCGAGATCGGCTACATACAAAAAGGTAGTCCGGTGGACGTAATGGTCCGAGCCATAAGGGGGGAACCTTTTTCGGGACAGGTGGAGAGCATTTCTGCCGTCGCTGATCCGGTCAAACGCAATTACCCGGTGAAAGTGAGCCTGGCCAACACCGATGGCCAGATAAAATCAGGCATGTTTGCTGAGCTCGCCATCGACACCATGAGCAAGCAGGGTGTACTTACAGTCCCAGTCGGGGCGGTGCTGCCCAAAGGAGGACGGGACATCGTGTATGTCGTCGACCAGGACAATCGCGCCCAGGTAATGGAAATCGAGACCGGTATCAAGAACGACCAGTATATGGAGATACTATCCGGTTTAACGGCCGGCCAGCAAGTGATAGTCAAAGGCAACACCCTGGTCGGGGACGGTACCTTGGTGAAGGTGGTCGGGGGAGGCCAGTAATGAAGATAGTTGATTTTGCCGTAAAAAGGCCGGTCACGATGACCATCCTGGTTGCAGTCGTCCTGATTATGGGAGCCTTCACCTTCAACCGGATGGGTCTGGACATGTTCCCGGAAATGAAATTCCCCATGGCGGTTGTGGTCACAACCTATAGCGGGGCGGGTCCCGAAGAGGTCGAATCAAGGGTCACCGAGATTCTTGAGGGGGCCGTCAATACGGTGGGCGGGATAAAAAGCGTTCAATCCTATTCCGGTGCCGGTACATCAACAGTCCTGGCCAGTTTTGACTGGGGTACCGATATGGACAATGCCATCCTAAACATACGGGAAAAGATCGGATTGGTGGAGATGGCTCTGCCCTCCGAGGTGGAGAAGCCCATGGTCATCAAGATGGATATCAACATGATGCCGATTATGCAGATCGGCATCACCGGGGGGGACCAGGTTTCCCTGGCTCAACTGCAATCCATCGCGGATGACAAAGTCAAACCTCGCCTGGAACGTATCCCCGAGGTAGCCTCGATAGTGATCACTGGTGGGCTGCAGCGCGAAGTGCAGATAGAGGTCGATCCGGTCAAACTGCAAAATTATGGCCTTACCCTGGGCCAGGTTAACCAGGTGCTGCAAATGGAGAATTTCAATTCCTCCGGCGGCACCGTTGATGAAGGCCAGCGCCGCTATTTTGTGCGCAGCCTGCAGCAATTTGAGAACATCGATGATATCAAGGATGTAGCCATAATGACGGCCACCGGCAATGTAGTGTACCTGCGCGACATTGCCGACATTGTCGACGGATACAAGGACGACACCCAGTTGACCCGGGTCAACCAGGGTCCGGCGGTGGGTATACACGTGATGAAGCAGAGCGACGCCAACACCGTCGAAGCCTGTGACGCCGTTAGGGCGGAGCTGGCCAAAATCCAGGAGGAATTGGACATCCAGTTGGATATCGACGTGGTGACTGACCAATCCAACTTCATCAAACAATCCCTTGACTCCACCCAGACCACCATGTGGGAGGGCGCCCTGCTGGCGATGGTGGTCCTGTTCCTGTTCCTGCGCAACTTAAGCAGCACCTTCATCGTGTTTACCGCCATACCCTTATCGATTGTGGCTACCTTTATACTAATGTATTTTAACGGTAATACCCTTAACCTGATTACCTTGGGCGGCTTGTCCCTGGGTATCGGGCGGATGGTTGACGATTCCATCGTCGTCTTTGAGAACATCTACCGGCATCGCAAACTGGGGTTGCCGCCTCTGCAGGCAGCCCTGACCGGGGCTTCGGAGGTGGGCAGTGCAGTCATCGCCGCTACCATGACTCTGATAGCAGTGTTTTTGCCCATACTGTTCGTGGAGGGATTGGCCTCGGTCATATTCAAACCCATGGCCATTACCATAAGCTTTGCCATCTTCTGTTCGCTGCTGGTTGCCCTCACGGTAGTTCCTTTGATGTCTTCCCGCATGCTGACCGATCGGGCTATGGCGGAGAGGAAGGTGGGCACGGGACGCCTGGCCGCGTCGGTCCATAATATCGGCAACTGGATCGATAATCTGGGCGAAGGCTATACCAAATTGATCAGGTGGTCACTGGGGCACCGCAAGATGGTGGTGATCGGGGTAACGATAATGATGATCGGCTCTTTCGCCCTGTCTCCCTTGATCGGAGCGGAATTCCTGCCGGCTACCGATTCCGGCGAGATTGCCATCTCCATCGAGACCGACCAGGGTTCCAGATTGGATAACACCGATCAGATTGTTACCGATATTGAAGCCAAACTGCATAGCCTGCCTCAAGTTGCCACCATCTTCAGCAGCATCGGTGGTTCCGCCAATCAGATGATGGACGCAGGCACTCAATCCGACCAGGGAGCCATAAGCCTAAAGCTGGTTCCCAAGGATGAGCGCCGGGAATCGGTTTGGGATGTCGCCGAACAGATACGCATTATGCTGTCCGATATAGCCGGCGCCAAAATAGGGGTTACGGTCACCGATATGACCATGGGCATGATGGATTCTTCAGCGGTCAATGTGCGCATAAAGGGGGACGATTTGGACGTCCTGCGTGATCTGTCCGACCAAATGGTGAGTATAGTCCGCAATGTGCCGGGTACCCGTGAGGTTGAGTCTTCGCTGAGCGATGGAAAACCCGAGGTTCAGATCAAGGTGGACCGTCAACGGGCTGCGGCTCTGGGTTTGACCCCTATGCAGGTGGCGGCCGAGATAAAGAACGCCATGCAGGGGACGGTGGCCACCCGTTATAAAGTGGAGGGAACCGAGGTGGACGTGCGGGTGCGTTATATACCGCAGAACCACCAAGACCTGGAATACCTGCAAAACCTGACTATATTGAGTGCCTCCGGAGCGAACGTTAAACTATCCCAGATAGCCACCTTCGAACTAGCCCAGGGACCGGTTCAGATCACCAGGATCGATCAGGTCCGGGAAGCCGATGTAACAGCCAACCTGCTCAATCGTGATCTAAAAAGTGTTGTGGAAGACATTCAGACCCAGGTAAAGGATATGGAATTGCCGGCAGGTTATACAGTTGAATACACCGGGGCCAATCAGGATATGATGGAGAGCTTCTCCAGCCTGGCAATGGCTTTTATCCTGGCCCTTATTCTGGTATACGCCGTTATGGCCATTCAATACGAATCCTTCTTCAATCCGTTTATTATAATGTTTTCGGTGCCGACTGCCTACATAGGCATAGTTCTGGGGTTGGTGCTGACCGGACGCACCTTCAATGTACCGGCGTTTATCGGCATCATTATGCTGGTGGGCATAGTAGTATCAAACGCCATTGTCATGGTTGACTACCTGGAACGGCTGCGCCAACGGGGTATGGAAAAGGTGGCGGCCATCACCGAAGCGGGGCGGGTCCGTCTGCGTCCCATCTTGATGACTGCTTTCGCTACCATCCTGGCCATGTTCCCGCTGGCACTGGGATTGGGTGAGGGCGGGGAATTGACTGCCCCGCTGGCTACGGTGGTCATCGGTGGTTTGCTGGTATCGACCTTGATAACCTTGTTCCTGGTGCCGGTGGTTTACAGCATATTCGACGACTGGATGCAGGCTGCCCGCCGCCGCTTCGGACGGTCGGCGGTACCGGCTTTGGAAACTGAAATTTTGGATCTGGAGGGATGATCGGTGGCAGCTAACAGCACTCGAGAAAACAAGAGGGATCTTATAATGGAGGCTGCCATCCAGGTGTTTTCCCAAAAGGGGTACCACCAATCCAAGATGGAAGAGATAGCGGCGGAAGCCGGGATAGGGAAAGGCACCATCTATGAGTATTTCCCCAGCAAACTGCATTTGCTGCAGGAGATAATGGAACAGAGTTTCCACCTCTATGATCATTCCCTCCTTCCAGAGACTCGGTCAGGTTTGTCACTGGAGGAAAAAATCGAATTCCTGGTCAAGGGGCACCTCAAGTTTTGTCTGGATAACAAGGACCTGACCAGAATCATTTTCCTGGATACCGATGTCATCGACGAAGACCTGCGCAAATGGGCCTGGCAAAAACGGACGGAGAAGGAGCAGCGGCTCCAACAACTGTTCGCCGACGCCATCCAGCGCGGAGAGATAAAAGCGGTGGATCCGCGCTTGCTGACGGTGGTCCTGGGAGGTATCCTGATGTCCTTCTGGGCTCCGATAGTGATGGAGGACTGGCAGGCACCTGCTGCTGCCGTGGCCCAGCAGGTAACAGACATCCTCATGCGGGGCATAGAACCGCGAAAAGATGGGAATTCAGAGGACTAAACCATTTTCGTCAACAGTTGCAGGGCGGCGGTTAGCTTTCCTTTGACTTAAATTCTGCTATATATTACTATTGTCCTAACGTACCCTGGATATTGTGTACATAAGGGCAATTTTTTTTGGGGGATTATCGATGCGTTTGGGAAAAGTGATGGTCGTCTTCGGCACCC
>CAZBSD010000072.1:0-5918 GCA_964494735.1 uncultured Syntrophomonas sp. | reverse complement strand
TTGAGTGGGCTGCGCTTCCATGGAGGAAACTATGCCGCGCGCTCTTATAAACGCACCCATGCCAAGCGCAAATGCGCACAAAAAATCAGCCGTCCAACATGATTGGGCGGCTGTGCTCATATATATGGGATAAGGTTGAGGTTCACACATCACTTGATAACCAACTTGTTAACCAACCGTACTGCATTTATGAGCAAAAGAAGGGGAAAGTATGAGCTTAGCAATCAAGTTGACAAGGAGGTTGACAAAACTGGTATCGTTTCAGCCCGCTTTACAACTACTTGTGAAATGACTGGAGTGCGCCTGTCGGCCTTTTGGACTTAATTGCCTCACCTGATAACAATTTATGAAGTGACGATGGGAAAGGTGACAGGATGGAGACGATTAATTACAAAATTGGTGAGGTGGCCGAGATCCTGGGTATCGAGCAGCATACCCTGCGCTACCTGGAACATACCCTGCGGCTGAAGATCCAACGGGATGAACGGGGCGACCGCCTTTACAGTGAAGCCGATCTCGATACCCTCAGGTTGATATTGATCCTGAAGAATGAGAAGGGCTTAAACAGTACCGCCATCCGCATGGCCCTGGCCAGCATGGAAGAGAGCCAGGAGACTGCTATCCAACCTCTGCAGCCCAATCCCCCGGCGGGCATGGACCTGGTGGAACTGGGCACCGCCCTGCGCCGGATAGTCGAACAGAACGATGAACTGATCACCCAGAATAAAATGATGAGTCAGCGGCTGGAAGTGCTGGAAGCCAAACTGAAACAGCGGGATGAGAAAAAGGATGAGCAAATAGACGAGTTGATCCGGCTGTGGAAACGGGAGCAGGAAGACCGGGGCAAATCCTGGCTGGCCAAGCTGACCGGCAAGTAATAGGCTAGGTCTTAAGTTAAAGTTAACTTCACAATACCATTTAAACCGGCCTGACGATTCAAGTCTGATCTGTTTTTTGCTGGTCTCGATCAATAACTTGGGGACAGGCACCAAGTTATTGGCGAGGATTATCACCCAGGCCTTGAAGAAGGCAGAGATGTCGATTATGCTGTAATGAATCAGGTTGCGGCGCTCGCCATGGGTGCCTGGACATGATATTTCTGCACCCAAAGGCGGTTCACATATGCGCATTATTGTCGGTATCTCCGGGGCCAGCGGGGTCGTACTGGGTCTCGAGTTGCTTAAAGCTTTGCAGGCGCAGCAGGTGGAGACCCATCTGCTGATTTCGGATGGGGCCAAAGTAACCTTTCAGTATGAAACCAAGCTGGATCTGCAAGAGATCATCGCCCTGGCGGACCACTATTATGATATGAACAACCTGGCCGCTCCTATCTCCAGCGGTTCCTACCCCACTGATGGTATGGTTGTCATCCCCTGCAGCATGAAGACCCTGGCGGCGGTGGCCCACGGCTATGCGGACAACTTGATGGTGCGGGCCGCGGACGTTTGCCTGAAGGAAAACCGACGGGTAATACTGGTACCACGGGAAACCCCGCTGGGCAAGGTTCACCTGAAGAACATGGTGGAAGCGGCCGATAACGGCTGCACCATCATCCCCCCCATGCTGACTTTCTACAATTCGCCCCGCTCCCTGCAGGACCAGATCGATCACCTGGTGGGAAAGATATTGATGCAGTTCGGCTTGCAGCACACGGCCTTTTCGCCCTGGTCGGGAAAGCGGGAATCGGATGGATAATACCGGCCGGCTCAGTAGCACCCGGATCGAGAGCTTTCATCTGCAGACAGGACAAGGTCGTCACCAGGCAGAAGCTCTGGTGGTGGTAAACGGCAACGACCTGGCGGTCACAATCGGCGGCGGCAGTGTTTATCATATCGGCGCCACCGCTCTGGCTGTCCCTCGTCCCAGCCTGGCCGACCCGGAAGTGGTCTCGGCCTCGGCATCCGTCATATGTGTAACCGGACATAAGGAAGATGAACTGGCCCGAACTGCCGCCTTAAGGCTGGCTGCCCACTTCAACCGCATCGCAGTGGTGATGGTGGGTCTGCACGTTGACAATGCCACTCCTCAGGACATCACCACCCTGACCAGCAACTTCCATCTCCTTTTGGATCAGATAGCATCGCTTCCTATATGAAGTCAGGTAACGCCGTATATCATCTGGTAGAACAACATTGGCTAAATAATGAGGCGAGATGCTTCGCTGCGCTCAGCATGACACAGAACAACAAGATGCTTCGCTGCGCTCAGCATGACACAGAGCAACAAGATGCTTCGCTGCGCTCAGCCTGGCACGGCTGGAAGGTCCGCCGCTACGCGCTCAGCACGCCAGGTAAGGGGCGGTTGTTTTGACTGCATTAGGAAAAATGTTGTCATCCTGAGGAGCCCGGGTTTGTCATCCTGAGGAGTCCGGGTTTGTCATCCTGAGGAGCCACACGCGACGAAGGATCTCGCCGAGAACATAGGCCGCTTCAAGATGCTTCGCTAACCCTCAGCATGGCACATCAAGATACTTGTGAAGTCGAACTCCCCTTCTCCCCCATCCTTGCCTGGCGCATACTGAGTAACTTGATAAGAATTGTTAAGCAGTGACTAGGGGGTTATCCACCAGTTCATATCCTTATATTCCTGCTGCAGACCTTTTATCATATCTTTCTCGGCTTTGAAGCGTCCGCGCATATCGGCCAGGTACTCATTGAAGTGTTCTTCTATCTCGTGGTGGCCGAAGCGGTTGTGGGTAGACTGGGAGAAGTCGGGCAGATTGTCGTCCCCCAGGACACCGATGGCATTACATATGGGGCACTCCACCCGCCGGTCAGGCAGCAAATGGAACAGATCAGAGCCACACTGGGAGCATTCCCGCGGACCAGGCTGGTACTGTTGACCGCTGAATATCTTCCCGCCCAGCTGTCGGGCGTAATCCAGGTTCTTCGCATTGTACAGGGATTCAGCCGGCAAAGTGGCATGGACCATCCAGGTATCGATGAGGTTCATCTCCAGGGTGCGGGGGATAATGCTGACCGCTGCCTTGCTATAACCGGTCCAGCCGATGGTGCCATAGGGTACTACCAGCACACAGGGTTTGCCGGCCGTGTATTTGGTATAATTGTAGGCCCCCACCAACCGATCTTGCAGCAACTTGTAATAGCCGTGGGGTCCCAGGATGTATACCGGCACTCCGATCACCACCGCGTCGGCCTGCCTGATGTTGTCCATGACGAAATTGAAGTCGTCCTTGGCGCCACAACCCATATCAGGCTGCAAACAACGGTAACAGGCTTTGCAGGATTCCAGATTAAGGTCGGTGACCCGTATCAAGCGGTGCTGACAATCACCCGGGATGTTCCTCATTATCTCCTTCACCAGGATCTCACTGTTGCCCAGTTTGCGGTGGGAAATCACCAAGCCCAGGATGTTTTTCAAATATGTGCCTCCTCTCCCCAGTTGATGGGTTTATAACGAAGTTAAGAATAATGACTTGGGTCAATTATACCTTAATTTGGTTTTTCCCATCCAGCCTCGCCGGCCCCTTAATCCATGTCACTCGGAACGCGGTGAAGAGCCTAATCGCAGGGGCTAGATACCTCGCTGCGCTCGGTATGACATCTGGCTGCATTGTTTGACTTTCGCAAAATTACGGGTTATGGGTGAAAAAGCGCACCTGCCGGAGCAGGTGCGATGGGTGTCAAACAAGTTACATTCAGCCAGACCGAGCAGAAAAGGCTTAGCGCAAGGCATTCGGGAGCCCCGTGATTAAGGCGTACAGGAGGTACGTCGATTAAACCGGTTCCGTATTAACGCAGCTATGGGCCTTTTTTGACGGTCTGAGGGCGGGTATTGAAACCCGCCCGATTATCTGCTAAAGGATATCCTGAGCCCGGGTACAGATTTTCATATGTCCCTTCTCGATACCATCGCAGAAGGGCATGGCATGGGACAGACCGCAACGGCAGAGAGCCAGTGGTTCCCGGCGTTCGATGGTATTGCCCTGATCATCGATCAAATCGACATGGCCGGCCACGATTATCGGTCCCTGATTAAGTATCTGAAGCCTGGCATCGCTCATTGGCGCACCTCCTAAAGATATTTGCTTTATTTAGGATGTCCGTAATGGCTGTAAAAATTACGGCTTGAATGCAAAAAAACGCACCTGCCGGAGCAGGTGCGATAATGGATGAATACCTTAGGGCAATAACTTGGGGACAGGCACCAAGTTATTTACAGACTGTCGCCGAAATCAGCTTTGAATTTGGCTACCAGTTTCTCCTGCCAATCGGACAGCGGGGCCAAACGACCGAAGAAGAAGCGCAAAACCTTGGGTTCTTCCACAAACTTGAGGCCTCCCACCAATTCGCGGTTCTGATACAACCAGCTTATCCGGTCGATGGCATATTTGACCTGGGAAAGGGTGAACACCCTTCGTGGCATAGCCAGACGCAGCAGTTCCATCTCTGACAGAGGCTCTATGCCATTCTCATCCCGCTGCTCGGACATGGTGCCTCTCTCCATCCCCCTTACCCCGCTTATGATGTAGACAGCTGATGCCAGGGCTCCCGCCGGGTACTGGTTTTGGGGTACATGGGATAGAAATCCCATCGCATTGAGGTGGCAGCCCAGACCGCCGGCCGGGGTAACTACCGGTACTCCCCGGCGCTTCAGTTCATTTACCATGTATTCGATGAAAATCGGTCCCTGGCTGATCATGTCCTCATCCATGGTCTCTTCCAAACCTACCGTCATGGCTTCCATCTCTCGGACCGACATGCCGCCGTAGGTCAGGAAACCTTCGTACAGGGGCACCAGTTCCCGCATCTTCATGAAGAGGGCTTGATCATCGGTACATATGCCTCCCCCGCGGGCGCAACCCAGCTTGCGGGCCGAGAAGTAGATAATGTGAGAAAGCCGGGCCATCTCCAGGGTTATCTCCCGGATGGTCATGTCCTTGCAGGCTTCTTCCCTTTGCTTCATGAACCAGAGGTTGTCAGCCAGCAAGCTGGCGTCCATGACCAACATAACACCGTATTGATCGCATACCTCCCGCACCTGGCGCATGTTCTCCAGGGAGTAGGGCTGTCCGCCAATCAGGTTGGTACCTGCTTCCAAGCGCACATAGGCTATCTTGTCGGCGCCATTCTCCTCTATCAAGGCCCTGAGCCTGGGGATGTCGGTGTTGCCCTTGAAGGGATAATCGCTCTCGATCTCCAGCCCCTCCGGTATGACGATCTCCTCCACCCGTCCCCCGTTCAGCACTATATGGGATTTGGTGGTGGTGAAATGGAAGTTCATCGGCACTATCGAACCAGGGGTGACAAAAACCTGGGAGAGGATATTTTCGGCCGCGCGACCCTGATGGGCGGGCAGGAAATACTCCATACCGAAAATCTCTTTGAGCTTATTATGCAGCCTGGTAAAGGTCTCTGAACCGGCGTAACTGTCATCCGCTACCATCATGGACGCCAGCTGCTGGTCGCTCATAGCGTTGACGCCGCTGTCGGTAAGCATGTCCATGAATACATCACGGTTGTTGAGCAGGAAGGTATTGTTACCGGCCGCCTTCATGCAGCCCAGGCGTTCATCCACGTTAGGCAAACTAAGCTTCTGCACTATCCGCACTTTGTGCATCTCCAGGGGCACATCATCGCCGAAAAAGAATTTAACGTTGGCCACTATACGATCACTCCTTGTAAAAATAATTAAGAATGTTTGATCAGTCCCTGGTCCCGCTACCCTCCTTTTGTCCGCCGATGGGCAAGAAAAATGCACTCCCGGCGAGTGCAGACCATTCAGGAATATATAACTTCCCTACCCTACTACCCTACCAGCTATTAGTAATTCAAGTCCTACGTACATGATTCCTACTATTCTACAATGGTAAGATTATATCCTAAAATTCGAAATGGTTCAAATAGCAAGCGCTGGTAGTCTACTGGTTGGGATTCTTCACTGCGTTCAGAATGACA
>CAZBSD010000071.1:0-6234 GCA_964494735.1 uncultured Syntrophomonas sp. | reverse complement strand
AACCCGCCAACCAACAGACCGGCCGGGGGAGGCTGTGTGCGTCATCCTGAGGAGCCGCAGGCGACGAAGGATCTCATCTAGACTCTTCGCTGGCGCTCAGAGTGACACATAGGATAACCTATAAGTTATAATCTTATTAGAGAAGTTTTCATCCAAACTTCTTGCTCGAAAAAGGCATGAGGGGGTATTGGAAAATGGTGGATATCCGAACGTTGCCAAATGCATGGGAGACCATTGATCGATTGGCGGATGCGGAGGCCAGGGAAAGGGACAGTTTGTACGATATTTATTATAAGATATCGATCGCTTTGTTTGACTACCGGGAGAAACACAAATTGTCCCAGAAGAAACTCGCGGAAATCCTGGGAGTTTCCCAGCCTATGGTGGCCAAACTGGAGAGCGGTGACTACAATTATACTATCGAGCAGTTATGGAAAATTGCTGCCAAACTGAATTTCAAGTTCAATATCGATTTTGAAATGGCCCCTGAATAAATGGATAAGGAGTTACTCGTTATGACTTCAGAACCCAAGGAAGGACAGATTCTACTCTACACCACTCCAGATGGGCAGGTGGAAATCGATGTGTACTTTGCCGATGCAACCGTGTGGTTAAGCCAGAAGAAGATGGCGGAGCTGAAACACATTGAATTTAACTTTCCTACCTATATTTAACCTTCGTTTGGTTATAATAACGGTATAAAGTTAAGTTAGAGGTGACAGCGTGGATTACATCAAAAAAATGCTAGGCGTTCAAGTGGAGCGCTCAGATTGGGCGCAGGTCAGCAAGCTTCCTTACTATTTAACAAATGAATATCGCTTTGAGAGCGTCCGGCTTGGCGGCGTTCCATGCTTGTTTTTGAAGCCTGTCGCTGATCTTGGTCCCATAAACATCATTAAGAAGCATTTAAAGAGACTGCGGGAGATCTGTGACTGGCCAGTAGTATTTGAGTTACAAACAATCACACGGCAGAGAAGGACGTCTTTTATCGAGGCTAAGATAGCTTTTGTAGTACCGGGCAAGCACATCTATCTCCCCTTTATGGGAATTCAACTCCAAGACCGGTGCGACAATCAAACACTCGTTGAGCCAGTGCTGGAGAAGCTCCAACCATCAGCGCAGATGCTGCTTTTCGCCTTTATACTTGGGGCAAACAAGGCGACGTATCTGAGCGAAATGACAAGGCAATTGGGCTTTTCGGCGATGACCATTTCGCGGGCAGCGAACCAACTTGTCCAGATGCAGCTAGTATCCAAGAGCAACGACGGCGTACAGAAGGTGATTACTTCGGACATGACACCAGAGGAGCTCTTCCGTAAGGCGGCGCCGTATCTGATAAATCCGGTACGAAAGATCGTTTATATCGACCGGTCGGAGCTCAGCTCGGAGCTGTTTCCTGCAGGATTAAGCGCCCTTGCTGACGTGAGTATGCTGAACCCACCCGTGCCGGAGGTTTGGGGGATAGCGGAATCGGCGCGACTCTTCGCTGGTGCCAGCACGCGTATGATTGATGCGGATACTCAATTTGCTCTGGAGCTGTGGAAGTACGACCCTCGCTTAATCAGTGGTAAAAACCAAGTGGATGCGCTGTCGCTGGCGGCAAGCCTTCATGATGTGCAGGATGAGCGAGTAGAACAGGCGCTGCAAGAGACTCTGAGGAGAGTGTGGGTTGGAAAATGGTCTTTGGGATAGAGAGTTTCAAAGAGTGGTTCGCTGATTACAGCGATCAATATGCCATCATAGGAGGCACAGCTTGCGATCTGTTGATGAGTGAGGGTGGACTGGATTTCCGGGCCACCAAGGATATCGATATGGTTTTGATTATAGAAAGCCTCACTCCAGCGTTTGGCGCCCGTTTTTGGGAATATATCATTGCAGCCAGATACGAGCATAAAAACAAGAGTACCGGGGAACCGGGGACTACAATACGAATTGTTAGATTATCCGGGCAGTTCAGTGGAGTTATGGCATAATAATTTACCGATAAGGTAAAATATAATTGCTATTCATCCAGGGGGTGGCATATAATTAATATAGAATTTCGCAACAATAAAATGAAAAAACTATGTACGAATTATTCTGCCGCGCAGAAGTCCCTGAATATCGAAGTTGCAGAAGCACTCCACGCACTGATAAATTTCATCCAAAGCGCCAAGAACATCCATGACATTGCCGCAATCAAACGTCATAATTTCCACCCTTTAATAGGAAATAGAAGAGGGCAATATGCCCTCGATTTAGGACGCAAACTAGGTTGGCGTCTAATTATCAAACCTCTCGATGGCAATGGTCGCAACATCGACTCCAGCGACGAGAGGTTATATAAAGATTCTGCCTTAGTGATACTGGTTTGGGAGGTATCGAAGCACTATGAGTAAGGTCCAATATAACGAATTAATAGCCTTTCATCCGGGTTACTACCTTCAGGAGATAATTGACGACATGGGCGTAACCCAGGAGGAATTTGCCCGCAGGCTGGGGACCACCGGCAAGACACTGAGCGATCTGCTAAAGGGCAAAATCAGTCTTTCGCACAAGATCGCACTCAATCTATCGATTATGCTGGGGACATCGGTTGAAGTATGGTTGAACATACAAAAAACCTATATTGAAAAGGTACTTGAGATTGAGAGGAAAAAGGCCAGGGACAAGGAAATAACCTCGGCTGCCGCAATAGATTACGACTATTTCAGCGCCTTGGGAGTTGTCCCAAAGGGAAGGAACGCGGCCGACAAAGCCGATGAACTGTTGAAGTACTTCAAGATCTCATCCTTTGATGTATTTAAGGAACCCGACTTCCTGGTGAATTACCGAACCGCTATTACCTCGGTCAATGTGAATAACACCCTGAACTCCAATGCTTGGGTGCAGACAGCCTTGAATATCGGTCAAAACATAGATACGGATGCTATCAATATGAGGAGACTCAAAGGTCACCTGGGGAAAATAAGAGGTTTGACTTTACAGAAACCGGCAGTGTTTCTCCCTGAACTTCGCGAAATCCTCAGGTTTTGCGGGATTGCTTTTGTCTTATTGCCGCATTTGAAGAACTCTGGCGTCAATGGCGCCGTTAAGTGGATAAATAAAGAAAAAGTGATATTGGCGATGAATGATAGGCGGAAATACGCGGATGTCTTCTGGTTTTCGCTATTTCATGAGATCGGGCATGTATTCCAAAAAAGGAGGGCGATGTTGATCATCGATAGGCAGGCAGACGAAATAGGTGGCACGCAGAATAGAATAGAAACAGAAGCAGATACCTTTGCTCGAGATTTTTTGCTGCCCGAAAACACATATTCCCGATACATTGCGAAAAACAATTATTCAAGAGACACGGTCACCCAGTATGCCGAGGAGATCGAAATACACCCTGGCATTGTGGTGGGAAGATTGCAGAAGGATGGACTTATAGGGTTTGATAAACTGAATGGGCTTAGGGAGAAGTTTACGGTAAAGTAGCGTCCCAGAAGAAACTCGCGGAAATGCTAGGCGTCTCTGATTTTGAAATGGCTCCAGAATAAACGAATAAGGAGTTAGTCGCCATGACTTCAGAACCCAGGGAAGGACAGATTCTACTCTACACCACTCCAGATGGGCAGGTGGAAATTGATGTGTACTTTGCCGATAAAACCGTGTGGTTAAGCCAGAAGAAGATGGCGGAGCTTTTTGACGTCCAAGTACATACGGTCAATTACCACCTGAAAGCTATATTTAAAAGCGGCGAACTATCGAACGAGGCAGTTATTCGAAAAATTCGAATAACTGCTAGTGACGGTAAAAGCTATCATACCAACTTCTATAACCTGGACGCAATTATATCGGTAGGCTACCGGGTCAACTCCCGCCAGGCGACTCTGTTCCGTAAATGGGCTACCCAGACTCTGAAGGAATATGTAATAAAGGGTTTCGTCCTGGATGATGAGCGGTTGAAAAACGGGCGCCATTTCGGTAAAGATTATTTCGACGAATTGCTGGAACGGATCAGGGAGTAAAATATCCGCCCAAGTGGCCAAGAACTTGGCCGAAGGAGAGTATAACAAGTTCAGAATTATCCAGGACCTCGAATTTGAGTCCGACTTTGACCGTGAAGTCAAAAAGGTCTTGAAACCGAAGCAAAAGAACAATTAGGGTCGGATGTATGAGGCCCATCAACGGAGGTTTATCGATGGACAAAACGATCAGGATCAGGAATGAAGCAGAGACGGATTATGCGAGAGTAGAAGAGATCACCAGGAAAGCCTTCTATAATATATATATGCCGGGGTGCGTCGAACACTATCTGGTTCATATCATGCGCTCCCACCCGGACTTTGTGCCGGAGTTGGATCTGGTGATGGAAGTCGATGATCAGGTCATCGGCAATATCATGTACACCAAAGCAAAACTGGTCGATGAGTCGGGGCAAGAAAAAGAAATCCTCACCTTCGGTCCGGTTTGCATCATGCTCGAATACCAGCGCATGGGTTACGGGAAAATGCTTATGGAGTACTCCTTGGAACAGGCGGCGGCACTTGGCTATGATGCGATCGTGATATTTGGCAATCCCGGCAATTATGTAGGCCGGGGCTTCAAGAGCTGTAAAAAGTACAACATCTGCCTGGAGAATGGAGCCTGCCCGTCCGCGATGATGGTAAAAGAACTGCAGACGGAGGCTTTGGACGGAAGGAAATGGGTTTACCATGACAGCCCGGTGATGAAAATAGACGAACAAGCAGCCGGGCGCTTCGATGACAGCCTGGAAAAGATGGAGAAGAAATCACAGCCCAGCCAGGAAGAATTCTATATCCACAGCCATTCTGTCATCCTGTGAGGATCCTAATAAGACCATTCAACATTACCGCTTAGGGGAGTGCCAATATGAGACCGAGTGACTTCAAGCTGGAGAGATTCTTCGCCCGCTATGAATTCGATACCCCCTACCTGCTGTGCTGTTCCGACTGCGAGTCCATGTCGATCCGGGAGCTGCTCCACATGCAGGCCGGCAGCCAGGAGGAGTTCCTCGACCTGTGGCTGGGCTATACCGAATCCCAGGGGAACCGGGTGCTGCGGGAAGAGATCGCCTCCATGTACCGGACCATCGTCCCCGGGCAGGTATTGGTCCACAGCGGGGCGGAGGAAGCCATCCATAACATGGCAGCCGCTCTGCTCCAACCCGGCGATCATGTCATCGTGCAGACGCCCTGCTATCAGTCCCTGAGTGAACTGCCGCGCTCTTGGGGATGCCGGGTCAGCGGCTGGCGCCTCCATCCGAAGGCGGGAAAATGGCAGGCGGACCTGGATGAGCTCCAGGCCCTGATAAACCCGCAGACCCGCCTGATAATCGTCAACAGCCCCCATAATCCCACCGGCCATCTGTTCAGCCGGGAGGAGTGGAACCAAATATTCGACCTGGCCGCCCGCCAGGACATCATCGTGTTTGCGGACGAGGTCTACCGGTATTTGGAGCACCACGGCGAGCCCCTGCCCTGGGCCTGCGATGTCTATGAAAACGCCGTATCCCTGGGGGTGATGTCCAAATCCTTCGGACTGCCGGGCCTGAGGATCGGCTGGATCGCCACCCGTAATACCAGCCTATTCAACGCTATGGCTGCCTACAAAGACTACACTACCATTTGCAACAGCGCCCCTTCCGAATTCCTGGCCACCCTGGCCCTACGGAACCGTTCTATCATCCTGGAGCGCAACCGCCGTCTGATTAAGGACAACCTGCAGCTGCTGGAGCAATTCTTTACCCGCCACCAGGAGCGATTCGAATGGCTGCGTCCCGGCGGAGGACCTATCGCCTTTCCAGCCTTCCGCGATGAGATTTCGGCTTCCGATTACGCTGATCGCCTGGCTCAAAAAGCAGGCATCCTGATCTTACCGGGCAGCTGTTATGATTACAACGACCGTCATTTTAGGCTCGGATTCGGCCGCGCCAACTTCCCCGAGGTCCTCAAGAAGTGGGAGGAGGAGCTGGGGGAGGGGGGTTAGGTGTTGCGCCCGTATGAGATAAGCGGCCGGCCGTTCCTTGAGAAAAATCACACGTTTCTACCCGGTCAATAGAAACGATCTTGGGGCAGAAGCAAGATCAAGTAGCGTTGTATAAGTATTTGGGAGCATTTTACAGGAAAAGGTGGTTGCATGTCGAAGTAACAGAAAAGACCCGAGTACGAGAAGTGACATAACCTTACATCGAAATGTAACATTAGATCATCTCAAATGTTTCTTAATGCAACATTTTAATGTTACAAA
>CAZBSD010000070.1:0-6377 GCA_964494735.1 uncultured Syntrophomonas sp. | reverse complement strand
GTAGCCGCAGCAGTATGTAATGCGGGTAAGACCAAAGCCGAAATGGCATTTGGCAAATTGTTCTTATTGGGCATCCTGGCCGGTGTCTATATCGGCTTCGGAGCCAACCTGGCCACCAAGATAGGTTCCATGGAAGCATCCGGGACCTCCGGCGGCCAATTCCTGTTCGGTGCAGTCTTCTCCGTAGGTCTGATGCTGGTAGTTATCGCCGGTGCCGAACTGTTCACCGGCAACAATATGGCTTGTATGGCTGCGGTTGTGAACGGTCAGGCCGGTTGGGGCGGACTGCTCTATAACTGGACCATAGTCTGGATTTCCAACTTTGTCGGATCCCTATTGCTGGTCTATATCATTTACTACGGCGGATACTGGGGCGGTGCCGATGCTGCCGGAGCTGTAGTAGTAAGCGCGCATGGCGCCAAAGCCCTGGCCATAGCCAAGGGCAAATTGACTCTTACCTGGGGCCAGGCCTTCTTCCGGGCTATTTGCTGTAACTGGTTGGTATGTTTGGCGGTATGGATGGCCTTCGCTGCCAAGGACGTGGTGGGCAAGATATTCGCCATCTTCTTCCCGATCATGGCCTTCGTTTCCAGCGGATTCGAGCATAGTGTGGCCAACATGTTCTTCATCCCCATGGGTGTAACGATTGCCCAAGGAGCCCCGGAAGCAGCCGCAACCGCTTTGAAGATGACCCCCGAGGCTACCCTGGCGCTGTTCAATTACGGCACCACCATGATGAACAACCTTATCCCGGTGACCCTAGGCAATATCGTCGGCGGCGCATTCTTCGTTGGTATGTACTACTGGTTCATCTATCTGAGAAAACCAGCTGCAGCCAAGGTGGATAAAGGAGTAGCCGCATAACAGCAGGTTAAATTAATGGATTATACTGATTTGGGCATTGCCGCCTTGGACTGCTATTGATGCCGACCTGGTTGGCAGTGCCCTTCAGTGTATTTAAGGATTGAAGATTCTTTCCCTATTGAAAAGATAGATTATGAAGGGGGGATAAGCATGGACGAAAAAGAATTTGGCCGCATAATGGACATGGCCATCGCCGCCGAGATAGAAGCATATGAGTTCTACAAAGAGGTAGCTGAGACTGTATCCGATAAGAGTCTTAAAGTGCTCTTTGAAGAATTTGCCGGCGAAGAGAAGGGGCATCGCCTCACCTTGGAATCTCTAAAGACAAAACAGCTGCAAAAGTTCACCTTTAGCGGCGGCGCAGATTACAAGATCTCCGAGTCGGTCCCGCTTCCCAAACTGTCGCTGACCATGAAACCAGCCGACGCAATCGCTCTGGCCATGAAGAAAGAAGAAGAAGCCATGGACATGTATGCAGGACTGGCCAAGGCTGCCAGTGATGAAGATGAACTGCACCTGTTCATGAACCTGGCCAAGATGGAACAAGGTCATAAGGCCAAGATGGAGGACCTCTATAATCAGGTCGCTTTCGCCGAGGTCTGGTAACTTCCTGGGGGAAGCCCAGCGGCCGGTATAACCGGTAGTAGTAGCGGTATACAGGTCTGGTCTTACTGACCGCAACCAACCAAATTAGATATATGATTGCCACAGATCATATATAAAGGATTCATGTTTAAAGCCAAAAGGCCTTTCTGAAAATGAAAGGTCTTTTGGCTTTCTGAACCCATGCCTGACCAGGACAAGCGGTTGACAGAAGTTGTACTATATATAAAGGAAGAGACATGTTTATCGGCAAAATTTTAATTTATCTAAAGTTCGAATCATCAAATTGCCAGCGTGCATAATTGCGGTTGTTCATAATGACTGATCCATTAATGCAGGGAAGAGGAATCACATGCCAGACCGCTATGAAGTTAAAAAGGTGGATCTGATCAACGGGGAGACGCTGGGCTACTGGCAGGCTGGCACCGGCGGGCCTGCCATGGTGCTGTTGCATGGCAACATGACTTCATCCAAACACATGGAGATACTAATGGCCCGTCTGGAAGATCGTTATCGGCTGTATGCATTGGACATGCGCGGGTTTGGCGTCTCCACCTATAACCAACGTATTTCCTCACTGAAGGATCTGGCCGATGACGTCAGGTTTTGGGCCGACTGCCTCTCGCTGAAAGGATTCGATTTGCTGGGATGGTCCACCGGCGGGGGAGTTGCCATGCAATTCGCGGCCGACCACCCCGATTATGTAAACAAACTGGTGCTGGTCGAATCAGTGGGTATCAAAGGCTATCGTTTGACCCGCTCGAAAAACGAATCAGTAGAACCAGCCGGGCTGGGGAGGCTGTCCACCAGGGTTTCCAAATGGGGACTTGACCATATCAAGAATTTCAACCAATACCCGAGCCGCAAGTTCGTGCGGGCTCTCTGGGATAAGACCATGTATACCAAAAATCGTCCCAGTGATGGTCTTTACGAAGAATACATTGATGATGCCATGACCCAGCGCAACGTGGCCGACCTCCATTACGCCCTGTTAAGATTCAACATCTCCCACCAGCACAATGGTCTGGTCCCTGGCAACGGACATGTGGATCGCATTCAAGCTCCGACCCTGGTCCTGCAAGGAGACCGGGACCTGGTGGTGCCGCCCTTCATCGGCGAAGAGATCGCCGCTGCCCTGGGAGACAAGGCCCGGTTGGTCATCCTGCCTGACTCCGGCCACTCCCCCCTCATCGACTGTATGGACGAATTGGTAAAACAGATCAGGATCTTCTAGCTGCCAACTGGCGTGGAAATGAACGGTAGCAGCGTTTGCCCTGATAGCGGGCCGGTGTCTGGGTGCGGATACAGAATCGACTCGATCTTGCCTGGAATCTGCTGCCATCAAATTAGCTCAGGATACCCGCGTTTTCCTCTGAGAAACGGGGGGATTCACACATCCCAGTCGATTGCTATTTCTAGTAATATATGGTTACATATAATAATATTAGGCCGTCTGCGCATTTGGTGAGTTATATCCGCCACCGAGCCATCGGCCTGACAGTACTGACATTGGGAGGAATGACTATGAAAAAGAGAAACAGGGTTTTTGTGTTTCTGCTGACCATGGTGCTTACGTGCGCGTTCATGCTGCCTGGATTGGGTACTACTCCTGCTGTTTACGCAGCCGCGGCCGACTTTAGAATTACCACCACTGACGCCACCTCGGTAACTGAAGATTCCGCCGCACTGCATGGAGATCTCGATGCCGCAGACTATTCTGGCCCGATCAAATATGGATTTGAGTACGGCAAGTCTACCAAGGTTGCATATGAAAAAAGGGTTGAATCAACAAATCGTAACGAAACCAGCGGCGTTTTTTCGGTAGGTATAGACAGGCTGGACTCGGGCCAGAGATATAAATTCCGCGCCTTTGCCACCATCGATGGACAAACCAAGGTCGGAACCGTTCGGTATTTCACTACCGATGAAGTTGGACCCGAGGTCACCACCAACAGCGCGACCAGTATCACCACTAACAGCGCCCGCCTCAATGCGGAGATAGAATCCGCGGGCGATTCCAACATAAAGGAATATGGATTCTATTATGGGACCACATCCTCCACCAAGACCAAGAAAAAGGTGGGTACCCGCATCGATGAAGGTGATGATTTCAGTCTTCGGCTGACCGGTTTGAAAGATGACACCAAGTACTATTTCAAGGCCTATGCCCGCAATGATGAAGGCACCGCTTATGGTACGGTCAGGAGCTTCACCACCAAAGAAGCCGAACTACCACGGGTCACAACCAAGACCACCACTGCTGGTGACGGCTATGCCCTCCTTTATGGGGTGGTAACCGACAAAGGCACTACCAGCATCGACTCCTATGGTTTCTATTATGGAACCAGCAGCAATCCCAGTACCAGGATCGAGGTAGGGAACAACATAGCGGAGGATAAAACCTTCAGTTACCGCCTGACTGGTCTGACCGCCAATAAGACCTATTATGTCAAAGCCTACGCAACCAATGATGAGGGCACCGGCTATGGCAAGGTGTCCAATTTCAAGTTGACCTCTTCCGGGTTACCCAGTGTGTTTATCATCGGTTCATCATGGTATAATATCCAGGGCAGTAACCAGCAGGGCGATGCTGCACCATACATCAAGAACAGCCGCACTTTTCTTCCCATAAGGCCAGTAGGCAAGGCGGTGGGCCTGGATGACTCCGACATCGTCTGGAATCCCACCCAGCAAACGGTAACATTGAACGGCAGCAGCACTACGATTCGTCTGACCATCGGCAGCCGCACCATGTATGTCAACGGAAGTCCGGTCTATCTGGATACCGCCCCCGAAATATCCTCGGGCAGAGCCTGCCTGCCTATAGCCCACGTGGTTAAGGCTTTTGGCCACACCGCGTTATGGGATGCCAATGTTCGCAGCGTAACCATCCGGTAACAATCATTGGCATCGCGGCAGCACACCATAACAGTTCATTCAGTACAGCAGCGGAAAATCGGCCTGGCGACTTTATAGATTGAGGGACGCTGGAGTTTATAGTATCTTTAGAGTACGGAAACAATTATTGCTAAGGAGGATGAAAGATGCCTGATTTCGGAACCGCTTTTTCAGGACTGACCAAAGAACGAAAACTCACCGATGCTGAATTGATAAGGGCTATCCGTTTTATGATCGCGGCGGAGTATGAAGCCATCCAGCTATATATGCAATTGGCCGAGGCTACCGACAATGAACTGGCCATTGAAGTGCTTAAGGATATCGCCGACGAGGAAAGGGTTCATGCCGGTGAGTTCCTGCGACTGTTAAAGGAACTGGCCCCCGATGAGGAGGAGTTCTATCGGGAGGGTGCCGAGGAAGTAGAAGAGGAGATAGAAAAACTCAAAAAGAAGTAACCTTGTCTCTAGTGTGAAACGCAAAGAGGGTAGAAGTTTTCTCGACAGACTTCTGCCCTTTTGTTCAGTTACTATAGTTGTTAAGTGAGGAAAGTTAAACAACTCAATGACAGCCATCGTTTACCTATTGAGCACGCCCACCCGCTGGTCTTCTAAAAACCAACCAGCTAGGCCATCTCCCAACCCAACACCTCCTTCCTTTTTGCCCTTCTCTCACCAAACACATCAAAACATAGTAGTCATTACACATTCAAGAACGCTCCTTTTCATCCAAATAATAAAATTTTGTTAGATCCATAAGGGAATGTTAATTCGACATGCAGGGCACAATTTTATTGTGACCTCATTTTTATTCCAGGAGCGGCAATGTTCAAGATACTAAAGGGCGGCCACGTCTATGCTCCCCATGACCTGGGCAGAAAAGATGTGTTGGTGGTAAATGGCTCCATCGGCGGCATCAGGAATGAGATCGAGCCTGCACATCTTTGGGATGTGGAGGTGATCGATTGCCGTGATTGCTATGTCTGCCCTGGCTTGATCGACCAGCATGTGCATATCACCGGAGGTGGAGGCGAACAGGGACCGATCAGCAGGATACCCGAAATCTATTTCAGTGAGGTGGTGGAAGCTGGAGTAACCACCGTAGTTGGTTTACTGGGATTCGACAGCATCTCCAGGGGAATCGCAGCCTTGATATCGAAGGCGCGCGGCCTTGAAGCGGAAGGAATATCTACCTATATATATACCGGCAGCTATGGGAGTCCTACCGAAACACTGACCGGGAGAGTGTTGACCGACATAGCAATGTTGGACAAGGTTATCGGAGTGGGGGAGATAGCTATCTCCGATTTTCGTTCCAACCATCCTACCTTACAGGATTTACGAATCCTGGCTTCGGAAGCCAACGCTGGCGGCATGCTGGGCGGTAAGGCCGGGGTCCTGCACCTGCATGTCGGTGACGGCAAAGAAGGCCTGCAGTCCCTATTCCGGTTGATAGACGAATCCGATTTCCCCATCGAAATATTTGTTCCTACCCATATCAATCGTAATTCCCAACTCTTTGGACAGGGCATCGAAATGCTGCGCAGAGGCGGCCAGATAGACCTTACCGCTGGTGAAACCCAGGGCTACAGCGTCCCCCAAAGCCTGCAGATGCTGATCGAACAGGGATTGAACCTGGATAAGGTGACCGTTTCTTCGGACGGCAATGGCAGCGCACCTTCTCCAGCTGGGATCAGCAGATTGAATGAGTTGTGGAAGGACCTCAAGGCAGCAATTCTGGAAAACCATTTGGACCTAACTACGGTTCTGAAGACCGCGACTTTGAACCCAAGCCGGATACTGAAGCTCTATCCCCGCAAAGGTTGTTTGGAAGCGGGTGCCGATGCCGATATTCTGGTATGTAACCAGCATGACTTGAGCATATTCCGCTTGCTGGCCCGCGGCGAAGTGGTGGTAATTGACGGCAAAGCAGTCAAGAAGGGCAAGTTTGAGAAGTAGATCATGTGATGAGGTGAATTGATGGGCGACAGAAAAGGAAGCCTGGTGATCATCGGC
>CAZBSD010000069.1:0-6385 GCA_964494735.1 uncultured Syntrophomonas sp. | reverse complement strand
TCGATGAAGATATAGTCCCCATTTTCATTGGTATACCCCTGGCCCTTGGTGAACACCAGCAGGGCTTTGGCTGCCTTGGCCGGGGGGCGGTCGGTTAGGGCGAAGAAGGTGATGCGGGCAATATTGTTGATGCGGTCAGCGGGGATAAACATCCTCAGCCCGGTGCCGAGGGGATTGTAATCCTCATCCAGCCAGGTAATCTCAGCGATAAGAGTTCCGGCGCCGATTGTGCCGGAATCAGGCGGACTTGCCGAGACGGCGTTGAAACTGAACAGCAATGGGTTTTCGCCCACTCCCTGGAGGGAAATCTCCTGGGAAAGACTGGCGGGACCGGAGCCCAGCCGGGCCTGGATGGCACCCTCAAACGGGTTGCTATTGGTGAAAATCACATTGTCTGTCCGCCAAAAGTAGTACTGGGCTTCAAAGCTGGGGTCCAGGATCAGGTTGCCGCAGCGGGTGCATTCCTCCTCCTTATCGTAATCGGGGACGGGACGGCAATCCGGTCGTTGGAATGGTTCGACAGAACAGGGCTGACCGGAAAATCTCTTTGCCTCACGGCTTCTGCGCACTTTCATAATGATGGATCATCCTTTCTTTGTTGGTATTTCCATCTTATGTAGTTTTTGCGCGTTTGGTGACCCTGCTGAAGGCGGCAATCAACTCCCGGCTATTTATTTATGGACAGCAAAATCAGGAAGATTTATTTCCCAACGATGTGAACACACTAATAGCGAAGAATGTTGTTTTGTTTGAAAGGAGTGCCACGGATGGATATTACTACGCTAGCCACCATATTGGCAGTAGTCACAGTCGCATTCATAGGCTTCTGGCTTTTTTGGCTGCTGGGATTGATGAATCGGCAGGTGAGCGGAGCCCGCAAGCCCATGGATGAAGCTAATCGCAGTTATGCCGAAGGCGGCGGCCATAAAAGGGAGGGGCGCAGGGAGCACCGGGATAAATAGCCCAGCAGGCCAGGTGGGCAATTGCTATATCACCCAGCCTACGGTATCCCTGCCTGCTAGTGCAGCTCCGGGCCTGACCGCCAGCGGCCGGGACATGCAGGCCAATTTTTTCTGCCAGGATGCAGCCGTTCCAAGCGATGGTTGGGTTTGAACTTTGCCTCCCCGGTATTCTTCCCGACCCCGTTCTGGACTATATCCGGCCGGGCAAAACCCGGCACCAGGCAGCTGAGAAACGGACCCAATTCAGACCCACCCAAGTGGTATCCTGGTAGATGCCTTCACCGCAGGTATGCCAATGTCCGAAATACCAGAGAGTGGGATGGTATTTGTGCAGTATCGCCGACAGCATCTGCCGGGAGGGGTCTTCATCCTCGATCTTCTTGCGGCGTGCCTCTTCAATGGGGAACTCAACCGGGCAGGTATGGGAGATGACTATGTCGATCGGGGGCTCGGGCAGGCTCATCAAATCCCGCTCCGAGATTATCTCCTCCGGGAACCAATCCCATCCCTCTTCGCGGCGCCAGCGGTCGACCGACTGGCCCCCGCCCATGAACAGCACCCGCCGCCCATCCTCCAATTCCAGCACCGAGCCACGAGGCATGTAAATCAGATTGGGAGCGATTTCCACCGGTTGCCCGGGCTGCTTGACCAGGGTGTTGAGACTGTCCAGGTCGTCGTTGTTGCCTTCACAAAAATGGATCCGGGTGTGGCTGGTATCGATAATCGTCAGATCCTGGTCCTCCAGGCGGGGCCAATAGCCGAAATCGCCTACCTGCAGAATGATATCCGGCCGTTCCTGCCCGATCAGGTCATTGAGCCGGTCGAAAACGCCGTGTATGTCTCCCACCACCATGATTTTCATCAATATCGCCTGCCTTGTTGCTAGCCTATCAAAATCGCGTCCGGCTTGAGCGCCGCCAGCTGCAGCAACTGTTCCCGCCAGCTGACCGCGTCCTGCCAATTTCCCTGCACGTAGGTGGGGACCGTCCTCAGTCCCATCGCCTCCAGTACCTGCCCATAACGCTGCAGGGTCAGGTCGCGGTACTCATCTTTCTCTTCCCGGACCACCTCGGAACGGGGCACCCCCAGCCTTTCAGCCAGTTTGGACTGGGACAGGCCCACAAAAATCCGCAGTCCTATCAACTGCCGATTCCAGGGCAGTTCTCCCAGAGCGGAGGGATCTTTAGCCTTCAGGCGCCGGTAGAGCTCCGCCGACTGGCAGCTCTCGTCCAGCATCCGGGCGGTGCAGGCGGTCAGGCAGTGTATCTCATCATCCTCGTAGCCGCGGTCTTGCATGCCCTGGATCTGGTTGTGCAGCTGTTGGCGCCCTTCCTGGCACTTGCGGCGGGCCTCCTTGTACTGCTGCTCGGTCTTTATCATGACACCACCTCCTGTATCTTTATGATACCCTTACTGCGGCGCGACCACTTGTCGCTCCGGAAGAAGCTGATCTTGGGGTCTATCATCTCCAGGCAGTCGGCAAAGGCGGGGGTATGTTCCTGGTAGACCGGGAAAATCTCGATGTGGCGCAGGAAAGCCATGGGGTAGCCGGATTTGCCGCTGGGATCGGAAACCGTCTCGAAGCGCCAGAACTCCGGGTCCAGCTCCTTTAACGCCGCTTCGGCGCTGGTACGCCACAGCTTGCGCGGCACCACGAAATAGGCGTCCATGTCATTGGGGTGGTATTTGTCAGTGGCATACGAACCATCTATGTAGACCTCGGTTATCCCTACCGAGACCAGCTGCCGGTAACGCGCCTCGAATTCTTCCAGCAGCTGCAGCCGCCAGACTGTATCCCAATCGCGGCCCCCACCCGGTCCTTCCCGGATCAACCGCTTCAATTGGGCCAGGCTGATCTCGTGATCACCAGCCGGCAGCAGTCCATTCTTCATGAAATTAAGCACCTTCCCACCTCCTCTTCCCATTATACCGAAGGCAGGATAAGGCTGGGCGCAATATTTGTTCTTAAGGCACTATAACCACCGGACAGGGCGTTTCATGCAGCACATGGGCGGCCACGCTGCCCATGATGGCTCTCTTGATGCCACTCAGTCCCCGGTAACCCATCAACACCGACCAGAGTTCGGGGGTGAGCAACTCCATCAATAAGACACTCCTATCATACCAGTAACTCCTGTGAACGGGTCAGCCCAGGCCCTTAAACGGCCCAGCGAGGGGTTGTACAAGGCTTGTCCCGCTTTCCTGATACGTTTGGGCGCATCGACCACTCTAAGAACCGGTTTGCTTAATGGTATCGACATAACAGTAGTGTAGACCCTATTCCTGGCATTGCGATTGCGTCTTCCCATTCCAAAACCCTCCTTTTTAAGGTGCCCCCTTTGTCATGAGGCGGATACCAACTTCAAAAATATGTTTGCTGGTTAATGCGGTTGCATTCTCGTCGAAACCTCCTTAAATTGCTCAAGGGAGTGGATAAAAAAAGACCTTTGCCTCCTGATTACGGAGGCAAAGGTCTCACTAAGTCTTTCGGGACCGGCTAAGCCAGATCTTGCGATCGGTTGTTGACTTTCGCCTGGCAAGTTACTCCCCTTTGCTAAGAAAAATAATAACAATTTTCATCCTATTTGGCAATAGTCAATAATAGTTTTTTACCGCCATTTTCCTTCATACTGTCTGTCGGCGCCCCCGAGGGGCAGCCAGGCAAGTAGATTTATTAAAAAGTGTTGGTTTTACGTAATTTGCGTAATATAATATACGCATAGGGAGGGGACTACATATGAAACGCAGGGACTTGATCAAACAACTTGAAGCCAACGGGTTCCGCGAAGTTAGAGACAACGGAGACCACACAATTTATAAAGCTCCTGACAAAAGATCAGTACAAGTCCCAAGACACCGAGAAATAAACGAAAACACAGCTAAACAAATCCTAAAAGGTGCGGGGTTGAAATAAACCCCGCGGACCAGGACTCCGAAATATAAGATCGACTTTAGAAAGGGGTTGCCTTAATGGATTATATTTATCCAGCAATATTTGAACAAAACAATGATGGCAGCTATACAATCACCTTCCCGGATTTACCAGGCTGTATCAGCGAAGGAAAATCCTTGGCAAATGCTATTGATATGGCTCAAAGCGCTTTAACCCAATGGATTGAATATTTACTCGAAGAAAAAGAAAACATTCCCGATCCAAGCCAAGCTAAAACATTAAGTATTTTGGATAATCAATTCGTCAATTATGTTCGCGCGGATATCCGTGATAATCGCGCCGTCAGACGTACCGTCAGTATTCCCAGCTGGTTAGATACCAAAGCTAATGCTGCCGGGATCAGCTTGTCTAAGATTTTACAGGAGGCCCTAAAAACAAGACTTGGGGTATAAATACAGGCAGATCGGTGCGATATGGCGCCCGGATCACTGTCATCTTTCGCGAACACCAGTTCTATTTGTGGTATAATGGCTATAGGACGGCAACCGCGAGACTTTAATAGCCAAACGGCAGAAAGGCAAGGTGACAGTAATTAAGGTAGAAGAAATCCACACCCAGCTGATGGGATTCTATCCCGTCTACAGCGAACTGGGCAGCCAGACCCGGCTTATATGCGCCGGACCCGAAACCCATGATCAGAGCGACGATTACGACCCCCGCCGGGTGGAAAGTGTCAAACGGAGCCTGGCCCGCTGCTACGCCGTTGACCTGCAGGCCCAGGCCCAACTCCTGCGGACCCGTTATGACCGCCAGCTCATGCTTCATTTCTTTCTCCCCGACGGGCGCGTGTTTGTGCCCTTCAAACTCCGCAAACGCCGGGTCAGAGGTGACGCCGCTTACGGCTACCTGGCCCTGGACGGCATCGACCGTCTGGTTGCCGGGGAACCTCCCCATCTGATCCTGCATCGGGGGCTCCAGCTGCCGCTTTACAGCAGCATCCGCACCGCCCGTCAGGCCTATTACTTCGGCCTGGAGATCCAGGCTGACTTCCTCAGTCCGCCCCCCGACGATGATCGCGATCTGCTGAACGCCCTCAGGGTCCTGCGGGGACTGCTCAACCTCCCCCCGCCGATGGCCCCGGCCAGCCTCTCTCCGATCGGCCCAACCCGCCGTTTCCTTCATAATAGCCCTACAGATTGATTCGCCGCCTCTCCCCCCAGCTGCAAATGCATTCCGCCCCCCGGGCCAGCTGCTGTTTTCGGCCAGATAGCCTCCGCCCGGGCCTTCTTTTCGATTTGGCCCGATTCGCCTCCCGTCCGGCGGGGGTCTAAGCTATATGCAGGGTCCGGGAGACAACCCCGGGCTACTAACTTATAAGGAAGGAGGGAACCTGATGGCAGTGACCGCTACCCCTATCGCCAGTGATATGGCTGTCGTCTACGACCAGGCCGGCAAGGCTATTACCCGCCGTTATTCCGACGTGAAGGTCGACGCCAGCGACGATGCCGTCTTCGACGTAGCCGCCGGAGCAACCGGATTCGCCAGCCTGCAGGACCTGACCGTGGCTTCCATCCAGCGCCGGGCTACCCACGAACTGGAAAACGGTATCTAACCACGGTAATCCCAATCATCGAAGAAAGGAGGACAGCTTATGAGGATCCTGGAGATGAGCTTCTCTACTGAACTGGGCCGCACCAAGGTCATCCGCGTCTATGAAGCCAAGGAAACCCTGACCGGCGCCGAAGTATCGGCCTGTATGGACAACGTAGTGACCCAAAATATATTCACCGGCTCGGGCGGCAACATCACCGGCAAAGTCAAAGCTCAGGTAGTGACCACCAGTACCGCCGATCTAACCTTGGTATAATCATCGTCCGACCATCGCCGGGGGCTTTCCCCGGCGTATTATTTGAAAGGAGGTCCTTTTTATGGAAGAGATGTTAAATTTGATCGCCAATGTAGGATTCCCTATAGCGGTGGCCCTGTTCCTGCTGGTACGGGTGGAGAGCAAGATGACCAGCCTGACCGCAGCCATCAACGACCTGCGCGAAGCCATCCTGGTGATGCCCACCCAGAACGCCCGGGCTCTGCCGCCGACCAGAAATGCAGCCCGGGAGGCTTTGTGATGATCCCCATGATGCCGGTGGAGGCTGAATTCGGACCGTTGCGGCCGCGTACCTGCACTCGGCGGATCATTATCCATCACTCTGCCAGCCCTGACGTACCGGCCGTGTTGATCCATAGCTGGCACCGCCAGAGGGGTTGGAGCGGTCTGGGTTATCATGCCGTCATCCGCCGCGACGGCACTATCGAAGGGGGCCGCCCTTTGGAAACAGTAGGGGCCCACGCCGGCGCCGCCCACAACCACGACAGCATCGGCATCTGCCTGACCGGTGATTTCATGCAGTACCAGCCTTCCCCGCCGCAGTTGGATTCCCTGCAGCGGTTGGTTGATCACCTGCAACAAAGTTATGAAACAAAGCTGGAAGTGCTGCGCCACAAGGACGTGGCCGCCACCGATTGCCCCGGC
>CAZBSD010000068.1:0-6505 GCA_964494735.1 uncultured Syntrophomonas sp. | reverse complement strand
TTTTTTGGGGGATTATCGATGCGTTTGGGAAAAGTGATGGTCGTCTTCGGCACCCGGCCGGAGGCCATCAAGATGGCTCCGGTAGTCAAGGAACTGAAGAAGGTGGAGGATATCGAGACCCTGGTAGTAGTGACCGCGCAGCACCGGGAGATGCTGGACCAGGTCCTGCAGTTATTTGGTATCGTGCCCGACTATGACCTGAACCTGATGAAGGATAAACAGGATTTATATAGTATAACCACTGGCGTACTGAGCGGCCTTAAGGAAATAATGCAGACCGAAAAGCCGGACCTGGTGCTGGTTCACGGGGACACCACTACCACTTTCGCCGCGGCTCTGGCCGCTTTCTATGAGAGGATTCCGGTCGGCCATGTGGAGGCTGGCTTAAGGACCCGCAACAAGTATTCTCCGTATCCCGAAGAGATGAACCGCAGTCTGACTGGAAGGCTGGCCGAACTGCACTTCGCTCCCACCGACGTTTCCAGGGAAAATCTGCTGGCGGAGTCGGTGGCCACTTTCAAAATCTGGGTAACCGGCAATACCGTCATCGATGCGCTGATGGAGACGGTCCGGGAGGGTTACCAGTTTGGGGAGGCGCTGCCAGGGGTTGATTTCAATCACCGCATCATTCTGGTCACCACCCATCGGCGGGAGAACTGGGGTGATCACATGCGGGACATATATGCTGCCCTGCTGCAGTTGGTGGAAGAATTTGAAGATGTAGATGTCGTATTCCCGGTCCACCGCAACCCCACTGTCAAAGACCTGGCTGAGGAGATGCTGGGAGAACGGCAGCGCATCCACTTGCTGGATCCCCTGGAATATGAAGCCTTCGCTAATTTGATGAACTCTTCATATATTATAATGACCGATTCGGGGGGTCTGCAAGAAGAAGCGCCGTCTCTTGGCAAGCCGGTATTGGTGCTGCGGGACACCACCGAAAGGCCCGAGGCCATCCAGGCTGGTACGGTACAGCTGGTGGGGACGGCGCAAAACAATGTTTACCAAGCGGCCCGGCGCCTGCTGGTCGATCGTGATCAATACAATAAAATGGCCCATGCCATCAATCCCTACGGAGATGGCAAAGCGGCGATCAGGATCGTCCGGGTTATCAAGGATTTCCTTTATGTGCGCATAGGGGCGGCCAACTACAATTAGTCAGGCCTTGACTATACGGGCCAAGGAGGATTTATGACGGAGATTAAGTTTGGCACCGATGGCTGGAGAGCCATAATTGCCCGGGATTTTACTTTCGCGAACATCAAGCTGGTCACTCAGGCGATCGCCAATTACGTGAAGACCAACAATTTGAGTAAAAAGGGTATCGTGATTGGGTATGACAACCGGTTTCTGTCCGAACATTTCGCGGCCGAATGCGCCCGGGTTATAACCGCCAACGGGATACGGGCGATGGTCACCACCAAAGCTGTACCTACCCCCCTCACCGCCCACGCTATCAGGGTCCATCAAGCCGGCGGGGCTATAATGATAACGGCCAGCCACAATCCCCCCGAGTATAATGGCATCAAATTCATCCCCGAATACGCCGGGCCGGCTTTGCCTGATGTGACCGATGCCATCGAGGAAGAAGTGCGCCGCATTCAGGGAGGATGCCGGATATATGAATTGGATCTCAAGGAAGCCAGAGCACTGGATCTTCTGAAAGAAATAGATATGGACCGCGACTACATCAACCAATTCTTAAAAGTGGTCTTGCCGGAGACATTCCGCAACCGGCCTCTCAAGGTTGTGGTGGACCCCATGTATGGATCCGGGGCAGGCTACCTCGACCGCATTCTTACCGAGCTGGGCTGCGAAGTTAAAACCATAAACAACTACCGCGATCCCCTGTTTGGCGGATTGATACCAGAACCTGCCGATTGCTGCCTGGCCGATCTGAAACGTTCGGTGGTTCATTACGGCTATGACCTGGGCTTGGCTCTGGATGCGGACGGAGACCGGTTCGGGATAGTCGACAATCAAGGGGAATTCGTAAATCCCAACCAATTGGCCTATCTGTTGTTGGAGCACCTGTTGGCTACCCGAACTTTCCGCGGGCCAGTCTGCCGGTCCCTGTCTACGACCCACAACTTAGACCGAATAGCCCGCCAAAACGGCTTGAGTGTGATAGAGACCCGGGTTGGTTTCAAATACATCTCGGAGTGCCTGCGGGAAAAGGGGTGTATCCTGGGAGTCGAGGAAAGCGGCGGGCTTAGCATATTCGGGCATGTACCGGAAAAGGACGGTATCCTGGTGGGGCTTCTGGCAGCGGAGATGATAGCCGCCAGTGGCAAGACCTTTAGCGATCTGAACCAACAGGCAACCGCCAAATACGCATTGATGGAAACCAAGAGGCTGGACATCAAGATCACACCTCCGGAACGAGATCGCATCCTGGCAGAGTTGAAGGGCTACCAACCCAAGCTGTTAGCGGGGATTGGGATCGATAAGTTCAACGAAACCGAGGGGAAAAAGATAATCCTGGAAGATGGGAGCTGGGTCCTGGTACGGCCCTCCATGACCGAACCACTGATCCGCATTTATATTGAAGCCGCCAGCCAGGAGCGGATAAATGCCATGCTCCAAGAGATATCAGCCAGCCTGTCGATCAAAACCGAAGAAAGATAAGAAGACGGCCGGGATCAAAACCAAATAAGTGTGCAACCGGCTTTGGTCCGGTAATCAAACAACCTCCTTGCGGCATATTATATATTGATATACTCCGAGGAGGTTCTTATTATGGTCGTGGTTCTTAAACTTATGAGTTTCGCCATTTGGTTCATAATCATGTTGTTTATTATTGGCGCGGCCATATACCGTAAAAGGCCTTCTCTCACGAATCACACACTTTTCCCGCCCGGTCACATCGAAACTGGTTCCACCACCAGCCGTGACCATCAACAGTCCTGATGTTTTGTGTTATCATATAATTATATTGTCGAATAGTAGACCAGACGGATGGAACCTGAATAGTCCTCCCCTTGCCGCTCCATCACCGGAGCAGCAAGGATAGTCGGTGAGGTGCTGATATGCTGGACCCGATAATGGATGTGTTATTTCCTCAGGGCGCTTGCTGCATATGCCGCAAACCGGGGCGTTATGGAATCAGACAGCCCTGGTGCCAGGAATGTTTCGACACCATGGTACAATTGCAGGAATCAGGGTCCAACTGCGAAAGGTGCGGCAAATACCTGACTGATGACGTTGCTGTCTGTGGTGATTGCAGCTCCAGCCCGCCCCAGTTTGACATCGCCCGGGCGGTTGGCCCATATGATGACCCTTTCCGTATCACCACCAAGGTGCTGAAGTTTATGGGCAGAAAATATCTGGCTCCCCGGATGGGCCGGATGATGGCCGGGAAGGTGCAAAGCGAACCGCGCTTCGGCCAGATCGACCTGATCGTACCGGTACCGATATCCAAACACAGCCGGCAGGTGAGAGGTTTTAACCAGACCGAATTGCTGGCGCGTTATATCAGCAAGGAACTGGGCGTGAAAACAGAATGCGGGGCGTTGGTCAGAACCAGGGAGACTCCCAACCAAATTGACCTTAGCAAAGAGGAGCGGGAGCGGAATCTGGCCTGTGTCTTCCAGGTAACAGACCGCGCCAAGGTGGAAGGCAAGAACATACTGCTGGTTGATGACGTGTATACTACCGGAGCCACCTGCCGCGAATGCACCAGGGCTCTGCTCGACGCCGGTGCAGCCAGGGTGTGTGTTATCACCTGGGCTACCGGCCGGGGATTCTAACTTCGGTGCCGGATCGGGCCGATTCTGGCTTCGCGATAAACCCCGCCGAACTCCACCCCGCCGCGTTCTTAAACGATAGTCGGTCCCTGATAATGGAAACCAGCCACCCCCATTACCCTTGCCATCATTCGTCTTTACGTTTATAATAACTTGTACAAGTCGGGGAATCGGGGTAAATTTTTCTAGGGCTCGACAATTTTTCAAAAAGCGAGGGATTTTCAGACATGTTCGAAGACAAAGTATTGGTATGTCAGGACTGCAATCAGGAGTTCGTATTCACCGTTGGCGAACAGGAATTCTACCAGGAAAAGGGTTTCGAGAATGAACCCAAGCGCTGCCGGGAATGCCGACAGAGCAGACGCAACAACAGTGGGACCAGAGCACCTCGTGAGATGTTTACTGCAGTTTGTGCCGAATGTGGAGTCGATACTGAAGTACCCTTCAAGCCAGTTGAAGGCCGTCCGGTATTCTGTCTGGAATGCTTCCAAAGGCAAAAACAAGCAGCATTATAAGATAAGGCTCAAGAACCGGGCTTCATGCCCGGTTTTCATTTTTCTGGTTACGGTCTTGACGGCAGTTGTGAAATGGTGATGAAGCACTTCGGAGGGAGGGAAATTAGGTTCAGTATTTTCGCCAAAATGAGTATAATAAGTATACAGCAAGGAAAGGAGTGGTTGTATGAAACTGGATATCAGGGGAAGGAATATCGAGGTAACTGATGCGCTCAAAGACTATACCACTAAGAGGCTTTCCAAACTAGACAAATTCCTGGATGAGACCAGAACCGCCCAGGTGGCCATGTCTCTGGAAGGGGAAAAACACAAGGAAAAGCATAAGGTCGAAGTGACCATACCTTTAAACGGGCTCATTGTCAGGGCTGAGGTCGGCGCCGATGATATGTATAGCGCCATCGACCTGGTCGTAGAGAAATTGGATAAGCAGATAGATAAGCATAAAACCAAGCTATACCGGAGATACCGCACCGCTGGTTTAAGGCAGGCGGTAGCCGGGGAACCCAAACCTTTAGACCTGGAGAAGGAGTACGGGGATCGCTTCCCGGTAGTGAAGACCAAGCGGTTCGTGATGAAACCAATGGATACCGAGGAAGCGATCATGCAGATGAGTCTGTTGGGGCACAATTTCTTCATGTTCTATAATGCCAACACCGGTACCATCAATGTCGTTTATAAAAGACTGGACGGCAACTATGGGTTGATCGAGCCCGATTAGTTGCCGGTGACAGGCAAAAATGCTACTATAAAAAAGTATTATTGATGATAAGGAACCTTTAAGGTTCCTCTTTTTTTGAAGAGAGGTTATGGCGCAGTGATCAAAGACTTCGTAAAAAGGTTGATCGACGAAAGTGAGCGGGAGGTTAAGAAGCTCAGCCGCATCGCGGAAGAGATCAACCAACTGGAAAGCCAATACCGCCAGTTGGCGGATGAAGATTTCCCCCATAAAACACAAGAATTCCAGAATAGACTCAGCGCTGGAGAGAGTCTCGATGATATTCTTCCGGAGGCCTTCGCCCTGGTACGGGAGGCTTCCCGCCGCACCTTGGGGATGAGGCATTTCGATGTCCAGCTGATCGGCGGGATGGTCCTGCATCGTGGCAAGATAGCCGAGATGAAGACCGGTGAGGGCAAAACCCTGGTAGCCACCCTGCCCGCCTACCTTAATGCACTGGAGGGCAAAGGAGTCCATATTGTTACCGTCAACGACTACCTGGCCAGCCGCGATGCCGGCTGGATGGGTCCGGTTTTCCAGTTCTGCGGTCTGTCGGTGGGGCTCATCGTCCATGACCTCAGCTATGCCCAACGCAAGGAAGCCTATGCCTGTGACGTAACCTATGGCACCAATAACGAACTGGGCTTCGACTACCTGCGTGATAATATGGTGGTGGCGGCTGACAACATGGTCCAGCGCCCCCTCAATTACGCCATCATCGACGAGGTCGACTCTATCCTCATCGACGAAGCCCGAACCCCCCTTATCATCTCCGGGGAAGGCGACAAACCCACTGATCTTTACCTCCGGATAGCCAAATTCATCCCCCGTCTGGTAAAAGAGGACGACTACATCGTCGACGAAAAAGCCAATGTGGTGACCCTGACCGAGGATGGGGTCCGTAAAGTGGAAAAACATTTCAACATCGAAAACCTTTCTGACAACATGGAGATAGCCCATCATGTCAACCAGGGCTTGCGGGCTCATACCCTGATGAAGCTGGACCGGGACTATGTGGTCAAGGACGACCATATCATAATAGTGGACGAATTCACCGGCCGGCTTATGTTCGGCCGCCGCTACAGCGATGGACTGCACCAGGCTATCGAGGCCAAGGAAGGGGTCAAGATAGAGAAAGAGTCCATGACCCTGGCCACCATAACCTTCCAGAACTATTTCCGCATGTACAAGAAACTGGCAGGGATGACCGGTACCGCCAAGACCGAAGAAGAAGAATTCATGAATATCTATGGGATGAACGTCATCGTAGTGCCCACCAATCTGCCCATGGTGCGGGCGGATAACTCGGACTGGGTCTACCGCAGTGAACCGGGCAAGTTTGCCGCCGTGGTCGAAGACATAGCAGAAAAACACCAGCAGGGTCAGCCGGTTCTGGTTGGCACCATCAGCATCGAGAAGTCGGAGGTGCTCAGTAGCCTGTTGGCTAAAAAGGGTATCAAGCACCAAGTGCTGAACGCCAAGCATCATGAGAAGGAAGCCCAGATAATCGCCCAGGCCGGACAGCCGGG
>CAZBSD010000067.1:0-6701 GCA_964494735.1 uncultured Syntrophomonas sp. | reverse complement strand
CCCCGGATGTGCTGAAGATAGCCTATCCGGCCGATCCCCAGGGTTTGGATCCCCAGAGAACCGCCGCGGTTGCGACCTTCAACATTACCGGCAACATTTATGAGACCTTGCTGGCAATCACCCCCGAATGGCAGATCCAGCCCCGTCTGGCAGAGAGTTATACCGTCTCTGCGGATGGCCTGGAGATCACCTTCAAACTGAAAAAGGGAGTCAAGTTCCATAACGGCCGGGAGATGACCGCCCAGGATGTCAAATTCAGTTTCGAGCGGCTGAAAAGCGAGGGCAGCCCCAAGGCCGGCGATTACAAGAACATAAGCAAGATCGAGGTATTGGACGATAATACCGTCAAGTTCACCACCGCCAGCCGGGACGTAGAACTGGCCAAGGCGTTTATCTATCCCTGGGCCGCCATCGTACCGGCAGAAGCGGCCGAGACCCTCAAGACCAATCCGGTAGGGACCGGGGCTTACAAGTTTGTAGAATGGGTCCCCCAACAACAGGTGATGCTGACCCGCTTCGATGATTATCATGGCGAAAAAGCCAAGATCAAGGATATCGGTTTGGTGCTCATACCGGATGCCACTTCCCAGCTGGCCGCCCTGCAGGTCGGTGACGTCCATATTACCGAGGTAACTGGCAACCAGATCAAACTGCTCAAAGAAGATCCCAAATTCCAGGTCTACACCGAAGCCATGAACGCAACCCAATTGCTGGCCTTGAACATGGAGAATAAAGCGCTGTCAGATATCCGGGTGCGTCAGGCGATCGCCAAAGCCATCAACAAAGACGATATCATCTCCACCGTGGTGTGGGGTTACGGCGATAAGGTGGGCTCCCATCTGCCCATCAATTATCCTGATTACGCGGATACCAATAACGTCATGGCCTACGATCCCGCCGGTGCCAAGCAACTGCTGGCGGCGGCTGGTTATGGCCAGGGGCTGACCCTGAAGCTGACCCTGCCCAAGAGCTACCAGATCCATGTCGATACCGGCCAGATCATCGCCGACCAGCTCAGCAAGGTGGGCATCACCGCCAACATCGAGATAATGGAATGGGGCCAGTGGCTGAGTGACGTCTATACCGGCAAGAAATATGACATGACCGTGGTCGCCTTGTCGGGCCGGCTGGACTCCCGCTATTTCCTGAAGAGATACCGCTCCGACAGCAAGGACTTCGTCAGCCTGATCACCGGTGACGTCGACCAACTGCTGGACCAATCCGCCAAGGAGACCGATCCGGCCAAGCGCAAGGAGATATTCAAGCAGATCCAACTGATCCTGGCCGAGAAATTACCGGCCGTCTATATCCAGACCCCCCATAAATTGTTCGGTATGGCCAGCAGTGTGCAGGGTTTGAGAATCTATCCCATCGACATCTATGAGTATAAGGATGTAAGCTTCAAGAAATAGGGACCGGATGAACCTGTTGTTGTAAAGGCGAGCGTATGCTTAACTACCTATATAAAAGAATAAGCCACGCACTGCAAGTGTTGCTGGTGGTTTCCATCATAACATTTGCAGTGTTGCTGTGGATTCCCGGCGATGCCGCCCAGTTGATGCTGGGTGCCGACGCCACCCCCGAGCGGCTGCAGGCTTTGCGGACCGCTCTTGGTTTGGACCGGCCCTGGTATATTCAATATTGGGAATGGCTGAAGGGATTTGTCCAGTTCGATCTGGGCAAGTCCTTCCTGTTCGGGCAGCCGGTCAGTACCCTGATCGCCCAGCGATTGCCGGTGACCTTGTCGATCGCGGTCTTCTCGATGCTGCTGGCATCGGTTACCGCCATAGTACTAGGGGTCCTGGCCGCTATCAAGAAGGATACCTCCATAGATTATTTTTCCACCAGTGTGATGCAGGTGGGCTCGGCGGTGCCAGCCTTCTGGATAGGTATGATATTCATCGTCTATTTCGGCATCCGTCTGCAGTGGTTCCCGGTGGCCGGCTACGTCCCGCCCCAGCAGGGGATATGGCCCTATCTGAACAGCATCGCTCTGCCCAGCATCGTGCTGGCTATCGGTGAGGTGGGCATGCTTTTGCGTACCGTGCGAACCTCGATGCTGGACGCCATCCACCAGGATTTCATGGACATGGCCCGGGCCAAAGGCCTGTCCAGTTTTACCATCTATTTTAAATACGCCCTGCGCAGCGCCATGATCGCACCTCTTAATGTCATGGGTCTGCAGTTTGCCAAACTGATAGGCGGCACAGTAGTGGTGGAATCGGTCTTTGCCCTGCCCGGGATCGGACGTTTGATCCTGGTGGCGGTGGAGCAGCGGGACGTTTTTTTGCTGCAGGGACTGGTCATGTTCATCACCACCCTGGTCATTTTTATAGCTCTGTTGGTCGATATCGCAGTTATGTTTATCAATCCCCGGATCAGAGTCGAGATGCAAGGCGAATGATTTATGGCTAACATCAGCGGTCGGGTAAAGAAAAAATATCATCTCTACGGCGGCGGGGCATTGACCTTATTGGTGGTGCTGTTGTGCCTGCTTTCCTATGTCCACATGCCCCATAGCCCTAACGACATGAACCTGGCCATGCGTTTCATCGGGCCGGGGCAAAATCCCAGCTATATCCTGGGGACGGACTATTTCGGCCGCGACATCCTCAGTCGCATCATCTATGGTTCCCGCAGTGTGCTGCTGGTGTGTTTCCTGGCGGTGGCCTTGGGCTCAGTAGCTGGTACCCTGTTGGGAGCGGTGGCCGCTATCGTGAAAAAAGGGCCCCTGCCGGCCTTGATCATGCGCTCTATTGACGGCTTGATGGCTTTTCCGGGCATCCTGCTGGCCATGATGATGGTGGCCGCGGTAGGCAAGGGCCAGGAAGGAGCCATCGTAGCCATCAGCATCTTTATGGTGCCGCCCTTTGCCCGCCTGGTCTACTCGCTTATCCTGGACAGCGAAAATGCGCTGTTCATTAAAGCCGCCAAGAGTTACGGGACTACCCGCACCCGGCTGTTGCGCAAGCACTACCTGCCCCTGTTGCTGCCCCGGCTCATCACCCAATTCACCGCTTGTATCGGGGCGGCCATCATGATCGAGACCTCGTTGTCATTCCTGGCATTGGGGGTACAGCCGCCCCATGCCAGTTGGGGCTTGATGCTCAACGAAGCCCGCCAGCATTTCCTGCAGTATCCTTACCTGGCGGTGGCTCCCGGTTTGGCCATCGCCGTGGCGGTGCTGGGATTCAACCTGCTGGGGGACGGCCTCAATGACCTGCTGCTGCGAAGGAGATCGTAGTCATGGATAAACTCATCGACATCCGTAACCTGACTATCAAGACCGCCAGCGGTAGGGTACTGGTCAACCAGGTTTCCTTGGATATGGAGAAAGGCGAGATACTGGGCGTGGTAGGGGAGTCGGGCTGCGGCAAGACCCTCACCGCCAAGACCATTATCAATCTCTTGCCGGAAAACCTCGACTGGGAGGCAGATAAATTTGAAGTGCTGGGGGTAGATTATCTCCACGCCGATGAGAAGACCAAGAAAGCCCTGGTAGGAGACAGGATCGGCTATGTACCACAGAACACCGGATACTATCTGCATCCCATGATCAGGATCAAGGACCAAATAGCCGACGGCCACATCCTGTACAAGAAACGGACCCCGGAACAGGCCCTGGACAAGGCCACCCGCCTGGTCAGCTCGGTTGGTATCCGCGACACCCAGCGGCTGCTCAATTCTTACCCCTGGCAATTGAGCGGAGGCATGCGCCAGCGGGTCAACATCGCCATGGCCCTGATGAACAATCCGGCGCTTATCATAGCCGACGAACCCACCACCGCCCTGGACAGCACTATCCAGAAACAGGTGGTGGACCTGTTCCGTCAGGTCAATAACGATTACAACACCTCGGTCTTGATGATCTCCCACGACCTGGGCCTGGTCAGGCATTACTGCGAGCGCATCCTAGTGCTCTACGCCGGCCAGGTGATGGAAGAGGCGGCCGTGGATGAGATGTTTGACCGGCCCAAGCACCCCTATACCAAGATGTTGATCAAGGTCATCCCCTCACTCAATATAAAGAAGGGGGAGAGACTGCAGGAGATACCCGGACATGTTCCCGACCTGCGCCAGACTATCGAGGGCTGCGTCTTCAAGGACCGCTGCGGCTATCGGCAGGAGATATGCGACCGCGAAGTCAGCGACCAGACCATCGACCAGCACCATATTTACCGGTGCAATTTCGATCTATGAAGGAGCAGCAGATGAATGCATCCATGCCGGGACCGATCCTGAGCTGCCATGACATCAGCCGGGAATTTATCGTAGAGAGAAAAGCCATCATCGGCACCCCCAAGAAGGCATTCGTGGCCCTAAGCGAGGTATCGTTGTCCATCGCTGCCGGGGAGACGGTGGGGATAGTGGGCGAGTCGGGCAGCGGCAAATCCACTCTGGGAGAAATACTGGGAGGATTGCGGCCGCCCACCCGGGGGACCGTCTTGTTCAACGGGTTGGACCTCAAAGATATGAACGAGAGCCAGTATCGCCGCTACCGGAAAAACGTCCAGTTCATCTTCCAGGACCCCAAAGGCTCCATGCATCCCGAATTCAGGATAAAGCAGATAATCGGAGAACCCCTGCTGACCTTGAATATCTGTTCAGACCGGAGCCAGAGGCGGCAGATGGTCATGGATATGATCAGCCAGGTGGGCCTGGAGGAGGAGACCGCCTCCAAATACCCTTCCGAACTAAGCGGCGGACAGTGCCAGCGGGTGGCTATCGCCCGTGCTCTGATCGTCCGTCCCAAGATAATCATCTGCGATGAACCGGTGTCGGCTCTGGACGTGTCGGTGCAGGCCCAGATATTGAACCTGCTCAAGGAACTGCAGCAGAGTCATAACATCGCCTACATCTTTATATCCCACGATATAGGGGTGGTAAACTACATGGCCGACCGCATCATAGTGATGAACCGGGGCAGTATCGTGGAGACCGGCACCGCCGAACAGGTATTTCATTCCCCGGTGGACGAGTATACCCGCAAACTGGTGGAAAGTTCATTCGCCAGTTAGTAATTGCAAATATTGGATGAGAAGAAAAAGAAAAAAGAGGGTAACCAAGACCCTCTTTTTGATTCTATGGTGCGGATGAAGGGACTCGAACCCCCACGGAATTACCCACTGGAACCTAAATCCAGCGTGTCTGCCAGTTCCACCACATCCGCATTTTCAGATGATACCAGGAGTATTATATACTGACGCGGTCATTATATCAACCGGAAATAGCCGGCCTGGTCTGGTTATTACCGGTCGGGAATGCAGATCATCCCGCCTCCGCAGGGAGCGGGAGGTGCAATCGGCGAGGAGGTAGTAGTCATGGCCATCATCATACAGGGAGGAACCATTGTTACCATGAATAGGCAGCGGGAGGTGCTGGAGGCCGACCTGGCGGTGAACGGCGACCGTATCGCCGCTATCGGCACCCAACTGGACCGCCAAAGGGATCAGATCATCGACGCCCGGGGGATGTTGGTCATCCCCGGCCTCATCCAAACCCACATCCACTTGTGCCAGACCCTCTTCCGGGGCATGGCCGACGACCTGGAATTGCTGGACTGGCTCAACCAGCGGATTCTGCCCCTGGAAGCGGCCCACGATGAAGAGTCCCTTTACTACTCGTCCCTGCTGGGATGCGGGGAACTGCTGCGGGGCGGAACCACGGCCATCATCGACATGGGCACCGTCCGCCACACCGATTCCATATTCAGGGCGGCGGAGAAATCAGGTATCCGCTACCTGGGCGGCAAATGCATGATGGACAATCAACTGGAGTCTGATTCACCGTTGCATGAGGAGACCGGTGCATCGCTGCGGGAGAGTCAGGATCTCTTACAGCGGTGGGACGGTCAGGCGGGCGGACGCCTCCATTACACCCTGTGCCCCCGCTTTGTACCTTCCTGCAGTGAACGGCTGCTGCGGGAAACCGGCTCCCTGGCGGAGCAGTATCGAGTCCCCATCCACACCCATGCCTCGGAAAACTATTCAGAAATACTGTTGGTTGAGGCGCAGCGGGGAATGCGCAACATAGTCTACCTGGACCAGCTCGGTTATTGCAGTCCCCGTCTGATACTGGCCCACTGTATCCACCTGGACGACCGGGAGAAAGAGATCTTGTCTGCCCGGGGAGTCAATGTGGCCCACTGCCCCTCCAGCAATCTCAAGCTGGCTTCCGGTCTGGCCCCGGTCCCGGAACTTATCGACCAGGGCGCCAACCTGACCATCGGGGCTGATGGAGCCCCCTGCAACAACAACCTCAATATGTTCATGGAGATGCGCCTGGCCGCCCTGCTCCACAAGCCTCGCTATGGTCCTACCGCCATGCCGGCCCATAGGGTTTTCGAGATGGCTACCCTGGGGGGGGCCCAGGCGATGGGATTGGCGCCGGAGATCGGCAGCCTGGAGGCGGGCAAGAAAGCAGACATCGTGCTGGTCGATCTGCAGCAGTATCACAGCTGGCCGGACCGGGGCGCTGATGTATATGCCCAATTGGTCTACCAGGCCCAGGCCGCCGACGTCTATCTCACCATGGTGGACGGCCGCATCCTGATGCAGGCGGGAAGGACCTTGAGTATGGATGAGGAAGATATCCGCAGCGGGGCGCAGCGGTCGTGGCAGCGGATCAGTCAGCGGGCCGGATTGACCTAGAATAAGGTGCCAGGAGGGCAGGCCTCATCGTCTCAATATGATGGTGACGGC
>CAZBSD010000066.1:0-6709 GCA_964494735.1 uncultured Syntrophomonas sp. | reverse complement strand
CATTTACTCGCTGTTCAACAGTTTTAATATCGGGTTCATAACCATCGATACCTATAGGGTTGGGGCGGTGGAACAGATGAAGATCTACGGGGAGATTATCGGGGCCAGCGTGGACGTAGTCATGAGTCCGGATGAACTGCGCAAAGCCGCGGACCGGAACCGAGACAAGGATCTGCTGTTGATTGACACTACTGGCCGTCCCTCGCAAAACCGTTATCAACTGGGGGAACTCAAGGCCTACCTGGACGTACTGGAGACCGTCGATGTCTGGCTGGTAGTCAACGCCACCACCAAAAACCAGGATATGCGCAGGATCATCGACGATTATAGGACTACCGCCTATTCACATATGATAATGACCAAAATCGATGAGACCAGCTCGCCGGGTTCTGTTGCCAACGCTGCCTATTATGGCAAGCTGCCAATTACCTATATAACCAACGGGCAGGATGTCCCCGATGATATCGAAGAAGCCAATCCAAACATACTGGCGGGATATGTTTTAAGGGGGCTGGGATTTTGATGGCCAATCAGGCGGATAAATTAAGAGACCTCTTTAAGGGGGGCCCTAAGAAGAATATATGGCCGGCCGCCGACAAGCTGAGAATCATTGCCGTGGCCAGCGGCAAGGGCGGGGTGGGCAAGACCAGTCTGACCGTAAATCTGGCCATCGCCCTGGCCCAGGCGGGGAAAAAGGTAATGATAATGGATGCCGACCTGGGCATGGCCAATGTAGACATAATGATGGGATTGACCCCGCGGTATACCCTGCACGATGTGATGCAGGGGCATAAACGGCTCCGCGAGATCGTGCTCGAGAGCTGGGAAGGGGTCAAGATCGTACCAGGGTGTTCGGGTATATTTGAGGCCGCCGACATGCAGCGCATCCGCCGGGAGGCCCTGATGAAGGAACTGGAACTTTACGGCCGCGGCATGGATTACATCCTGGTCGATACCGGGGCGGGAATTTCCAAAGAGGTGTTGGGTTTCGTAGCTTCCGCCGATGATGTCATCATCGTAATCACCCCGGAACCTACCTCGATAACCGACGGTTACGGGATCATAAAGGTTCTGTCGCGTTTTGAGCTGCACGACCAGGTCTACCTGGTGGTAAACATGGCCGGTAATGTGCAGGAAGCCGAGGAGGCGGCGGGAAAGATAGAAGTGGTGGCCCATACTTACCTGGATATCGCTATCAAGAGATTGGGGGCCATATACATGGACGCCAATGTTAAGCGGTCGATCAAGGAAATGACCCCTTACATGATTAAATACCCCCGCAGCCAGACAGCCGTCAGCGTGGCAAAAATCGCGGAGAACATTATCGAAAACAAAATTGGATTCAGCCGCAGCAACCTGAGTTTTACCCAAAGGATCATGAAGTTTTGGAGGTGAGGATGATTTATGAATTTGGATAGGATCCTTAAGCCCGGCATGCATATAGAATTTACTTTTGGCGGCCCGGATGATGAGAAAACGGTTTGGAAAGCCCGGATTCAGGCCAACCGCGCCGATTCGTTTGTAATCGCCGCCCCGGAATATATGGACCGGGCTGTCATCGCACCAGTGGGGCGGGAGGTGGTAGTGTGGGCCGGCGTGGATAATGCCCGTTGTTGTTTCGATTCCAGGATATTACGGGAAATATCTGAACAGGAAAGCATCCTCTTGGAACTGGAGAAGCCTCAAAAACTGATGACTTCGGACCGCCGCAATTTTGTGAGGATGAAATCCCACCTGCCGGTAAAGTTCGCTATCATCGGTCCTGAAGAGATTGGGCACTGGAAAAATGCCGAGCCTGCAACCCCGGCCACCTTGATTGATTTGAGCGGAGTCGGTCTGAGTTTCAAATATCAACAGCAATTCTCTGCTGAAACCCGAATGGTTTTCGATCTGCCTTTGGAGATGAAAAATGCGGCCATAACTGTAAGGATGCTGGGCCGGGTAGTCCGCAGCGAGCCGTATGAGTATTCCTTCCGGGTGGGGATACGGTTCGACAATGCCAGCGAGTTGCAGCAGGACCTTATTATGAAGCACCTGTTTTATACCATGCGCAAGAACATTCAAATCAACAGGGATGATTTTTAGATGAGTACCTATAAAGCCGCCATAGATCCGTGGCAGTACCTGCCGCTGGTCAAATCCATAGTGGACCGGATGGATGTCAGCATTCCCGACTTTTGGGACAAGGATGACATGATCGCTTATGGGGTCCTGGGATTGCTGGAAGCGATCGAACGTTTTCGGCCGGAAACAGGCGCCCAATTTGCCACTTTCGCCGGCAAACGGATCAAAGGGGCCATCCTGGATGCCTTGCGCCGCGACTCACCGCTATCCCGCGGTTGCTGGCAAAAAGTCCAAAAGATAACCACAGCTATTGATGAGATCGCGACCGCCAGTGGTCAACAGGCCAGCACCGAGGATATAGTCAAGGCTGTCAGCATGGAGCGGCAGGAGGTGGAAGAAGCCCTGCGTTCCTTCCAGTTGATGGCCGCAGTCTCATTGGAACAGACACTGGGCTTGAACGATATCAGACTGGCGGATACACTGGCCGAGCCCATCGAAAACGGGCCGGATGAGAGCATTATCAAGCAAGAGCAGATCCGGTTGCTGAGTGAGGCTATCGCCACCCTGGAAGCCCGGCAACGTCAGGTTCTGACCCTGTATTACTACGAAGAATTGACTTTGAAAGAGATCGCAGCGGTGCTCAATATCGGGGTACCAAGAGTATCCCAGCTTAAAACCATGGCCACTGCGGCTTTACGGGAAAAGCTGACCAAGGAATACCAGACGGCCTAGTAATTTACTGCAAAGGAGGGTACACAATGATGCGGGGAATATACAATTCCAACACCAGCCTGAACGCGCTGCAGCAAAAAATCGATGTGACCGGCAACAATATCGCCAACTCGGCTACCGATGGGTTCAAAGAAAGCAAGCTGGGGGTCAGGACCTTTAAAGAGGAAATCAACGGAGTGGCCGCTGACCGCTTGAAGATCAATTTTGCCCAGGGAACCTTGCGGGAAACAGGTGATCCCAACAATTTTGCCATTGAAGGGGATGGGTTCTTCAAAATCAATACCGGTGAGGGCACCATGTATACCCGGCAAGGCGCCTTCCAAACGAACGCGGAGGGCTACCTGATAACCAGTCAGGGGTATAAGGTGGCCGGTCTCAATGGAGAGGTTAAGATGGTGGACGGCCAACCGGACCAGCCGCTGGCCTTGACCAGTTTTGCCCATGCAGAATACCTGGTCCCAGTGGAAGGCGGATTTATAGCCAGCGAGCAATGTGGAGCCGGGGAAGCCGGGGAAGCGGCAGTGAAACAGGGGTTCCTGGAAGCATCTAATGTGGACCCGGCCCAGAATCTGGTCGACCTGATCACCGTATCCCGGGCCTATTCCATCAACAGCCGCATGATAACGGCCCAGGACGAGATTCTGAAAAAGGCCGCCGAAGAAGTCGGGGCGCTTAAGAAATAGCGTCAGTTGCACGATAACAAAGAGCCGCTTATAGAGGGAATGATGAAAGATGGATAAAAATGCAAACAAATCCGGATGGGGGGTCTTCAACCAGAGCAGCGGTGAAGGAGCAGCTTCCGCAGACCACCTGGGCGGGCCTCAAGACATTCGGTATGATTTCCGGCGCCCCAACAAATTCGGCAAGGATCAGTTGCGCACTTTAAGCATTATCAATGAGAATTTTGCCAAGACCGGATCCGGATTTCTGTCCGGTTATCTGCGCAGCAGCGGGGAACTGAAGGTGCAGTCGGTGGAACAGTGTACCTACCAGGAATTTATGGAAACCATCTCCCCGCCGGCATTGTTGACCATGTTTCAAATGTCACCCCTGACCGGCAGCGCGGTTCTGGTATTGGAACACGATTTTACCGCTCCCGCTCTGGATCTGATGTTCGGGGGGACTGGCCGCCGGGGCAACCTGGCCAAACCCCTCACCGAGATTGAGACCCGGGTGCTGCGTAAGTTGGTGCAGAAACTGCTGGAAGAAATGGCCGATGCCTGGTCCAACTTCTACCAATACGTACCCATAATAGACACCATGGAGAGTAATGCCCAGTTTTACAAACGGGCCAGTTCCATGAACGAGATGGTGGCGGTCATCACCTTTGCCGCCAGCCTGGCCGATAACCAGAGCCTGGTTTACCTGTGTCTGCCCTATCCCACCATGAAGGAGGCCACCATCAATATCACGGCTGAAAATTTGCTGCTGGCGCAGCAACCCGGCAGTGAACCTCCTAATGAACATCTGGTCGAGTGCCTGTCCCGGGTAAGTGTTGATATGGAAGCCTGCTGCGGACAAACCAGGATTTCGGTCCGGGAGTTTCTGCAATTGGAAGAGGGTGATGTGGTGTTGCTCAACACCATTGTGGGCGAAGACATGGAGCTGCGGGTGGGGGGCCACCCCAAATTCCGGGTCCAACCGGGAAATGTTGGCAATCAAATGGCAGTAATGATCACGGACAAGATATAGGGGGTCAAACATATGGCAAATTCTTTTTTATCGCAAGAGGAGATCGAGGCCCTGTTGAGGGATACCCCGCCCGGAACCGCAGCGGGAATGGAGAATTCACGGGACGAAGGGGTAAGGCCGAATCAAGCCGCAGGCATCCCGGCAGCTTATAATTCGGAATCTATCAGCGTGAACAACCAAAATCTGAATCTGATCTTGGACATACCCTTAAAACTGACCGTATTATTAGGTAAATCCCGCCGTAATATCGCGGATGTTCTCAAACTGAACAAGGGGTCAATCGTGGAATTGGACCGCATGGAGAGCGAACCAGTGGATATCCTGGTCAACGGCACCCTGATCGCTCGCGGCGAAGTGGTAGTGGTTCGGGAATACTTCGGCGTACGCATAACCGATATAATTTCTGCCGAGAACCGGATAAGAAGCCTGGTTTCCCCGTAAAGCACTTTTGGCGCGCATATACTGCATCCTATTTTCTGTTAGGCGGTGAGTTTTAGCAATGGATATTGCAACACTGGCAGGTTTATTGATAGCATTCGGATTTCTGATAGTGGCCTTCCTGATGGAGGGCGGGGGTATGGGGATGCTCATTGTGGGCACCGCTTTCCTGATTGTCTTCGGGGGAACCATAGGGGCGACCGTAATCAGTTATTCCCTGGAAGAGCTCAAAAGGGTGCCTTATTACTTGAAGACGGTGTTCAAAGCCGAACCGCTTGACTATAACGGGGCCCTGGAGTCCTTGGTGGTATGTGCTGAGAAGGCTCGGCGGGAAGGGTTCTTAAGCCTGGAAGACTACCTACCCAATGTAGAGAACCAATTCCTGGTGCGGGGTTTGCAAATGGTGGTTGACTGCACCGAACCGGATTTGACCCGGGATATCATGGAACGGGAGATCGAGGTGTTCGAAAGGAATGAAATGGTCGGTTACGAGATGTTCATGACCGCCGGTGGATTTGCTCCGACCATGGGCATCATAGGAACGGTCATGGGGATGGTCACGGTGCTCAGCCACCTGAGCAATCCCGATGAATTGGGCGGGGCTATCGCCGTTGCGTTTCTGGCCACTCTGTATGGCATTGCCTCTGCCAACATCCTGTTCATCCCTTTTGCCAACAAAATAAAGATGAGGATAAATAACGAGGTGTTTTTGATGGAAATGATCGAGGAAGGCATCCTCTCGATCCAAAACGGGGAGAATCCCCGTCTTATCCGTGAGAAACTCAGCATATTCCTGCCGGCGGAAAGCCACCGGCGCTCGAAACAAGAAGTTGATGCCAAGGCAGGAGCGTAGAGTATGAGCAGACGCAGAAAACGGCATGGGGGCGGGCACGAAGCCGGCATGGAACGCTGGCTGTTGAGTTATTCCGACTTTATCACCCTGTTGATGGTTTTTTTCATAATGATGTATGCCATGAGTAAGGTGGATGTGGCCCGCTACAATGCCATTGCCCAATCTTTGAATGTGATCTTGAGCGGTACTTCCATCTCTCCGGACCCGCAGGATACGCAGTCGGTGACACCTACACCGGAGCAACCTGGGATGCAGTTGAGCCAGGACCTGGTCAACCAGCTGCAGTTGGAAGCTGTGCAGCAGAAGATACAGGAATTCATCGCGGCGGAAGGGGTTTCGGAGCCGGCCCAGAGCACCGAGCAATCTACCACCAAACTGGGAGACTATATAGTTATCGCGAGTCAGGAAAGGGGACTGGTGATCAGCATCAAGGACACGCTGCTGTTCCCCAGTGGTTCCGACCAGCTGACTCCAACTGCCCGGGAGATAATCTCCAAGGTAGGGGCGGCCTTGGTGATGGTGCCCAACTACATCAGGGTGGAGGGGCATACCGACAATCTGGCCATAAACACCGGGAAGTTCCCTTCCAACTGGGAACTGTCAGCACTGCGGGCCACCAATGTTATGCACGTGCTGGTCAATGACAACGGGATTGCGCCGGATCGGCTGTCGGTGGTGGGTTACGGTGAATACCGGCCGCTGGTTCCCAACCAGGACTTGAGCAGTCAGGCCCGTAATCGCCGCGTGGATATTGTGGTTATGAAAAGACAGTACGACGAGTTGGAACCCCCTAAAGCAACAGCGGCCGTACCTTAAGGGTCTACATGCGGATATGGAGGCAAAAAACCCGCCCTCAAAGGCGGGTTCTCATTTTGAAGTGGCGTCCCCGGAGGGATTCGAACCCCCGACCTACGGATTAGAAGTCCGTTG
>CAZBSD010000065.1:2965-6716 GCA_964494735.1 uncultured Syntrophomonas sp. | reverse complement strand
CACTCATGGCCGGTCCAGCCAGGGCGATCTTCAGCTCTTTCATGGGCTGGTCGGGCTCACCTTCTATCTGAGCCACACCCCCGAAGATAAACAAAGTTATCTTATTCACGGCCATACCCAGGCTGATGGATACCAGTGAATGGCACATCTCATGCAGCAGGACTGAGCCGAACAGGAGCAGGGACACCGCCGCGCCCATCGACCACAACAAGGCCGGGCCCCAATCGGGGTAATTCTGAGGGAAGTAACTGGTGGCCAGCATAAAGGTCATAAGCCCTAAAATGATGAACCAGCTGAAATTAATTTCGATATCGATTCCTCTGACTCTGCCGACAACGTATGAACCTTTCATATCATCACCCCTTATGGACCTATTGTACCATTATCTGCTAAAGTATGACGCCCAACTGGGTACATCCCCGTCGTTTCTAGTCTCCCCTTAACTCTGTTATAATTAGCGAAACGAATTGAAACATGAGGGTTAATGATGCGAGATCGCACTGCCTGGATACGGATAAAAAGGTTCTACACGGTGGTAAACCTGTTCCTGCAGATATTCTGGGCCTTTTATTCGATCAAGTATAAGAAATACTGGCACGGCCGCAACTGGCCCCAGGCCCACCGGCAAAAACTATTTGTCTCGGAAGCCCGCCGCTTCCGCCACACCGCCGTGGAACTGGGCGGACTGCTGATCAAACTAGGCCAGTTCTTCAGCACCCGGGTGGATGTTTTCCCCCAGGCCACCATCAATGAACTGACCGGGCTGCAGGATGAAGTCGAGCCGGTTCCTTTCAAAGAGGTGCGCCAAGTGGCGGAATTGGACTTCGACCGGGCCCTGGGTCTGATCTATGCCAGCGTCGAGGAGATGCCGGTGGCATCGGCATCTCTGGGACAAGTACACCGGGGGGTATTGACCAGCGGAGAGACGGTGGCCATAAAGATCCAGCGTCCCGGCATTGAGGAGCTGGTCCGCATCGATCTGAAGGCTATCGCGCTGGTCATCGACGTCATCAAGAGGCTGACCGACTGGGAAAGCAAGATCGATATGGATGCCATCTACGCCGAATTTGCCGAAACCCTGCTGGACGAACTGGACTATATAAAGGAGGGTCATAACGCCGAGACCATCGCCGCCAACACGGAAGACGAGAATATCCTCTTCCCCGCCATCTACTGGGATTATACCACCCGCCGGGTGTTGACCATGCAATTCATGGAAGGGGTCAAAATCACCGATTACGAGGAACTGTCCCGGCTGGGAGTGGACCGTAACCGGATGGCCCAGGTTCTGTTGCGGGCTTATATAAACCAGATCCTGGCCGATGGTTTCTTCCACGCCGACCCTCATCCCGGCAACCTGTTTGTCACCCCAGAAGGTAAACTGGTGATGCTGGACTTCGGTATGGTGGGTTCCATTCCCCAGGATTTGAAAGAGGTGTTGGTCGACCTGGTGCTGGCCATCGTCAAGCGCGACAATGTAGCGGTGGTGGGGTATTTCAAGAAGATCGGCTTCCTGCGTTATGATGCTGATACGGATCTGGTGGCCAGGGCGGTGGGGCTCCTGCTGGAGGAAACCCTGGGCCTGGGCATCGACTTTTCCAAAGCCGATTTCAGCGGCTTTCTCAAGGATCTGGAATCGCTCCTGTATGAGCAGCCATTCCAGATACCTGCCCAGTTCACCTTTATGGGTCGGGCGCTGGGCACCCTTTATGGCATTTGCATCGGCCTCAACCCCGATTTCAATTTCCTGGACGAGGCCAAACCTTTCTTAAACCGGTTCGCCCGTAAAGAGGCGGGGGTTTGGGATGCGGTCAAAGAGAAGACTACTCTCTTCGGGACCTCTCTGATAGAGATCCCATCGCTGGCGGAAAAAGTGCTGCGCCGCATGGAAAAAGGTGATCTGACCGTCAAGGCTGCCCTACCCGCCGTGGAGGCCTCCCTGGCTGCCAACACCCGCGCTTCTTACTACATTGCTGCGGCAGTGGTATTCGGATTTGCGATATTTACCGCCGCCTATTTGAAAGTTAACGGATTGGACGTTGAGGCCCGCTGGGCCTTGGGAGCCGCTCTGCTGTTGCCTCTATTGATGATCAGGATGGGCCGTCCCCGGGTGCGCCGCAAGATTAAAGCCCCTCCCCCGCACGCCTTCCGACGCCAGGGCAGGGAATCCAAATGAGACAAGATACCCATGGTACGTCGATCGGGCAGGCGGCTCCTTAGGTTCCAGCACGTTTGATTCTCTCGTTGGATAGGGCGTCCATGCCGGGCAAGCCATAAAAAAGAGGACACCCGACCCCCCAATCAGGTGTCCTTTTAAGAGGAAGGACAATATATTTTCCAGCCAAGGCATAGCTGGTCACAAAGAGTGAAGTCGGGTAATCGCTAACCTGCTTGCTTGGAATTAATGCCCGCAGTCCTCGTGATGCTGGTGCTCCTGGCAAACCGATCCGGTGGACTTCAGCATCCCCTGCAAATATGCGGTGGCGGCTGTTTCGGCGATACCACTGGCACCAACGATCACTTCAATTCCTTTTTCATTGAAAATATCGATGGCACCCGCTCCCATACCTCCGGAGATGATCACGTTGACTCCCAAATCGTGCAGGAAGTTGGGCAGAAATCCCGGCCGGTGGCCCGGATTGGGTATCGATTGGCGGTCAATGATTTGCCCCTTTTCGGCCTCATAAATATTGAAGTTGACGCAATGGCCGAAGTGTTCAGTTACCATTGTATTTTCGCTGGCTACTGCAATTTTCATTTTCTTTCCTCCCCTGTTTTCTAAAATGTCGGCGGCCTTGTCCAGCCAGTCACCATCAAACTGCTCTATCCTTCCCTGGTCGCATAATTCAGCAATTCTTGGATTGATCGGCAGCCGGGCCAATACCGGCAGGTTATATTTATCAGCTATCTGGCCGATATGGCTGTCACCAAAGATTTGATGCTGCTGGCCACAATCAGGGCATTCAAAATAAGCCAGATTCTCCACCAGGCCGAGCACCGGTATGTGCATCACTTCCGCCATTTTAACTGCCTTGGAGACAATCATGCCCACCAAATCTTGGGGGGAGGTGACGATGATTATCCCGTCGATGGGCAGCGACTGAAAAACGGTTAAGGGCACATCGCCGGTTCCGGGCGGCATATCGATAAACATATAGTCGACATCATACCAGATCACGTCGGTCCAGAATTGCTTGACCGCCCCGGCCATGAGAGGTCCCCGCCACACTACCGGGTCGGTCTCATTGTCGAGCAGCAGGTTGGTGGAAATAACATCTATACCGGTTTGACTCTTAATCGGCAACAAGCCCATGGCATTGGCGTTGGCCCTTCCCTTGATTCCAAATGCTTTGGGTATGGAGGGCCCGGTTATATCAGCATCAAGAATCGCACTGTTATAGCCTCTTCTGTTCATGGTCACTGCCAGCATAGAGGTTACCAGCGATTTGCCCACTCCGCCCTTGCCGCTGACAACACCAATCACCTTTTTGATGTTGCTCAGCTCATGAGGGGCTTCTAAAAGACTGACTGGTTCCTTTCTCTCGGCGCACTCCTCACCGCAACTACTGCAACTTTGACTGCAAGTCTCACTCACTTTTCAATTCTCCCTTTCACAATTGAATTATATTTCCACTACCTGGCTGGCAGGGTAACATCGGTTGCTTCTTTATCAATGCTATCAAGTACAGCCATAGTCTGGCCGAAAACCTCCCGGACTGCCTGCCCGGCCAAACAATCCCTGTCTACGATG
>CAZBSD010000065.1:0-2942 GCA_964494735.1 uncultured Syntrophomonas sp. | reverse complement strand
CCCCTGGTTTGGCAGAATGATTCAATTCGGGCCGAAATGGCTAAGTTGGTATCGTATTTATTGATGCACACCGCGATTTTGGTTTGAAATTGCTGCGCAATTTGAATGATCCGCTCCATATCGCTTATTCCTGAAACCGAAGGTTCGGCCACGATTAGCACCATATCCACCCCACTGAGCGAAGCGATTACCGGGCAGCCTATCCCTGGGGACCCGTCAATAACAGCCAGATCGCCGTAGACGACCACCGATTTCATCTGCTTCTTAACCTCGGTGACCAGCATCCCCGAGGTGCCGCTTCCCATCTTCAGCTGAGCCGTGGAGAAAACATGATCATGGTAGTATAACCGCAGCTCCCCTGCTACTCGTGGAAGAAGAGTAACGGCATTGACCGGGCATAGAGCTGCGCAGACTCCGCATCCTTCACATGCATAGCCATCCACTTCATAGCTCATCTCGCCGCTGATGGCTTCAAATCGGCAGTTTATCCGGCACGAATCGCACAATATGCATAAATCCTGATCAATAAATGCTTTGGGCAGACCGTAAAAGTCGGTTCGGTGGGGTTCGCCCACCTGATTCATAACCAGGTGCAGGTTAGGCGCATCCACATCACAATCAGCATAGACTTTGGCATCGGCCAATTTAATAAAGGCACTGGCGATGGTGGTTTTACCCGTCCCCCCCTTGCCACTAAGAATTAGAAGCTGCTTCACGCCGCACCTCCCCCGTCACCATTTGCAGCAGGTCTTTAAATATCTGCCGCCATCCTTCATGTTCCCGGGCCGCTATCAAAGCGTCGGAATTTATCTTCCCCAGCTCTGGATCAAAAGGAATCTTCCCTAAAATTCGGATGCCTTTTCGCCGGCAGAATTCCTCGGAGGGATTTTCTCCCGGCAGACACTTATTAAGCACCACACCGTGAGGTTTGCCAAATAATCTGACCAGTTCGTAGACCATATTGAGATTGTGCGCCCCGAACAAGGTCGGCTCAGCCACAAAGATGCAGTAGTCGGCATCTCTGATGCTCTCCATAACGATACAAGCACTTCCCGGGGGACAATCGATCAACGTAGTTCCTGCCGGGATGTCACTCAGAATCCTCTTCACTACCGGTATCCCGGAAGCTTCCCCAATATTGAGTATTCCGCTGACCACTTGGACCTCTTCGGAAGTACCCCGGCGAACCTCGCCAATAACCTTGTCTCTTTCCGAAATGGCCTGCAGTGGACAGAACAGCATACACCCGCCGCAGGAATGACAAACTTCCTCAAAAATCAATAGTCTGTCGGTGATATAAGCCAAGGCATTATACTTACAGAAGTCAACACAAACCCGGCAACCGTTGCAGAGTGGTTGATCAACTACCGGTATCTTAATGTTTACCGGTTCTGTTGTGACTCCCTCCGGTTTGAAAAAAAGATGTCCATTGGGTTCCTCTACGTCGCAATCAATGTAGGTCGATTCTCCCGCCGCGGCAGCCAAGTTGACCGACAACAACGTTTTACCGGTGCCGCCTTTTCCGCTTAACACCGCAATCTTCATCCTATTGCTCTCCCTGACCGTGCAACCCGGGATGAATGTCTTCCAGGAGACTTAGTTTGCCTTCTCGAAAAGCGTTGATGTTTTCTTTAATAGAATCACCGTTGGTTTTATACATTTGAATACCGGCGGCTTTAAGCACTTTAGCAGCATTTTCACCACAACGGGGGGTAAGGATCACTTCGGCTTTGCTGTCAACAACTGTCTGGGCAGCCTTGATTCCGGCCCCTCCCTGGCTGGACGCAGCGCTGTTATGGATAATGCTTCTCTCTCCGGATTCGGCATCATAAATTAAAAAATATGGTGCCCGTCCGAAGGACACGCAAACGGTGTTCTCTGGGGACTGGTCATCGATCGGAACAGCAATAATCATCACAGGTCCTCCTATTTCTAAATCCTTATCAGAACGCTAATCTCTGGTGTTTGGCACGCTCTTCCATAATAATGATGGCCCAAATCAACCCGCTACTCATCTTTCGATATCGTGCTTCTGCCGTGCCGGTGCCGCTGGCACCCTCCGCAATCACATGTTTCCTCAAGTCCCTCACAGATTTGATAATCGCCACCCTCGATCCTCAGGACTTTTCCGTTGACGAGTGAGTCAGCCAATTTGCGGCGGGCATCATTGTAGATACGCTGAACGGTTGTGCGGGCGATATTCATTCTTTCGGCGCACTGTTCCTGGGTGAAGCCCTCCATATCAATCAGGCGGATGGTTTCGTATTCTTCCACCGACATTACCACGAAATGTTCATGATTTAATGGTGCGTTTAGCGGACCAAACCGGTTGCTGCCGGGCATACAGCAGACTTTTCTCCATTTCCTTGGTCTTGCCATAATCACTAACTCCTCCTGCTTGGCCTACTCCGCTGTCAAATTACTGCTCTTCCCCGGCCAAGCCCTGTATTTGCTGGTTGAGCGCTTCCAGCCTGTTTTCCAAACGGCGTTTTTGCTCCTGCAACAAGTCTGCTTCCGTCCGGCCGTCACTATTTAGATTCCGGCGCAAGCCTCTCATGCACCCATAACCTACTCCCAGAAGCAATCCCCATCCCAGTCCTCTGCCCAAGGTCCGGCCCACACCCATCCCCATACCGGGTCCCATTCCTGCTCCAGTTCCCGCCCCGATTCCTAATCCACGCCTTAAGCCTCTTCCTGCTCTGGCGCCGTACCGCAAAGCATTCACTCCAGCAACACACATGCCCAAGCCTCTTCCTGTCCTGGGCCCTAGTCCCAACGGTCCACTTCTATCCATTCCCGGCATGAATCATCTCTCCTTTCCGGCCAGTTATAACCTGACCATGGCTGAGTCCCATTGCGGCCACTTAAGTTCCTCTTTCTAGTTTTCGACATATGCCATTTATAGTTCCATTGTAATTTGGTTATGAGCATATGTCAATAAA
>CAZBSD010000064.1:0-7466 GCA_964494735.1 uncultured Syntrophomonas sp. | reverse complement strand
TTAGTGAGATCCTTGGTCGCCTGCGGCTCCTCAGGATGACAGAACAAGTCCTTTATCAGTGCTTCCAACCATCCCGAGATACTGGCAACCAACGTAAGGGGACAGGCACCAAGGTATTGACAGGAAACGAAAGGGACCAGTGTCAAGACCTGCTGCTTCTCATCCGCAACCGCAAACCCCATAACCCATAGCGCCTCCAGCCATTTTTATAAACGGGCCAGCACGGCCGCTACCTCAGCCCTAGTGACGAGTCGGCCCGGCTGCAGACTTTCGCCTGGGAAGATGGAAGTCAAATTTGTGTTTTGCATATTTGCGAATATCTCAGCCAGCTGACGGCGGGTCACTGGCGCGTAGGGCCGGAAACTACCGTCGGGATAACCCGTTATCCAATCGTTTTCCCGAGCCGCCTGCACTTGAGTCATAGCCCACCAGGGAATATCCAGCGCATCGATAAAGTTCTCATCACGGGCATCCTTTTCCCCAGACAAGTGTTGGGATTGGGAAATCATCACCATCAACTCCGCCCGGTTGATCGTTTTATCCGGGCGGAAGGTTCCGTCTTCATAACCTTTGATTGCGCCCCGCCCAGCCAATTTAACAATAAATTCTTCCGCCCAGTGGCTGCTGATATCGTTAAATATTGGGATGGGGGAACCGATTGGGTAGTTGCCTATCTTTACGTTGACGTCTCGAATGGCTCCTGACTGCATGTCCACGGCGACCGCGGTTATCTCCGTCTCTTTCTCCAGCAGATTGAATATCCGGTTGAAATTGCCCGCCTTGGTATCGATTGTTTCCCGGTTGCCATCATTCCGATATATGTATAAACGGTCAGCATCGGTGTAACCCTGTATGATCAAAACTCCATTCAGACTCCGGGCGGTAATGTTAATATTCGGCAGGGGTGCCCCAGTGGGCGTACTGGCCTCTATCCCTGCCAATATCGTCATCCACGGCGATGGAGCCAGTAAAGTGGTGAGCTGCAGGTTTTGTCCGTGGTGAAGGTCACTGATTTCCATGCTATATCCGCCGACGGTTATACGGGTAAATTTTTCGTAATGATATGCGGTGCCATCACTCATGATCAGCCTTTTCCCAGCGTAGTCGACAGACAGCAACGTCTTAATGGCTTCTCCCTGAATGTCGGCAATATCTATCCGCCAGGCCTCCTGATTGTCGGGATCGCCGATGATCCTCACCCAATCCCCCGACGAGAGGGCGGATGACTCCACCGCTATGTCCATCCCAAATATTTCCGTTTCGCCACCGATGGTATAGGAATGGGAGCGGTTTTGCGAGTCTATCATGTACAGGCTTTTCTTTTTGGCATTTGTATATACGATGCGGCCGTAATTAACTTCACTGTATGCATCCATATGTATTACAGTGGAGCTGTTTATCATCAATTGGGCTTTAAGCCGGTCTCCCACCTGGATATCATCGAATGCCGCCTGTTCCCGGTTTCGATTTACGATGGTCCCCGGAAAAACACTGTAGGTCTTGCCGGTATCCAATGTAACCTTCTGGTTGACCGCATCCACTCCGGTTACCCTGCCGATGACCAGCGGCCGTTCTACAAAGAGTGATTGCACCAAACCGGTTCCCGGCGAGACCTTCATGGTCACTTGGGTTCCGGGCAGTAAATTCTCAAAGATACTCCTGTCAGCGGTACTGTACGGGGCATCCTGCACGGTCACATCCACGATTCTATCACGATAGGATATTGCCGCCCAGCGGGCCAATCGGTACACCTTACCATTATTAATGAGCCTTAATTGACGGTTGGCTGGGTCCACCGATTCAACATAACCGTTGACTTCATCCTGGTAGACTTCCATATTCCACAAGGTCTGCAAAACCGGGTTGACGGTAGCCTTGATTTCGGCTCCCGGAGGAATCTCGTCCAACCTGGTGATCATCCGGCCATTAAGGGTAATGCGGCCATCTTTCCCGGTTACCCGGGGGTCTACGTAATAGCCGCCCTCCCGTACATTTTTATTCATTTCCACCACCAGATCGCCTTCTTCTGTTTCGGTGGCCTGGATGCCGCCGCTCTGCCAGGATTTCGCGAATATGAAGGCTTTGCCGTCATTATAGTATATATCACTGCCTTCAGGAATGGATTCGCCTTGCTTTGGCGCTGCTCCATCCAATATCTGTTTGACAACTGCGCCGGTCATATTCAAGGTAGTTCCTTCGGCCAGCTTTACTTGACTGCCATTTATTTCGCTGATGATCCCGGTATGAAACAGCTGCCCGTAAACCAAGGAAAAAACCGGCCCGATCCCTGGTGAAACCCGGCTGGCTTTCACAACGATAGTATATTCACCCTGGCTGGGTACGTTTATGCTCACTCGTTCGACATTGTTGGTACTATCGGCCACTCCCCGGTTATCGACATCATTACCATAGTATCTGTGACCGTTGGCATCAATCACATACAGATCCAGATCATTGATCAGGGAACCTGCAGCATTATTGTTGCCAGCCGGGTCGATCCACGCCAGGGTTATTCTAATCGGCATGGTGGGATCATCCACCTGCAGTTTATATTCGCTGGATTGACCTTGCCGAAGGCGGGTTTTACTGTCCGCAAATTTCATTTTCCCCTCTTTAATCGCAAGAGACGTGCCGGCCAGGTCCAGGATGCCAAATCCTTCTTGGTACAGATCCCCGCTGCGGGAGCGGGCCCCATTTATCAAAAAAGCTTTTAATAAGGCCGATGAGGGATTGTTCAAACCATATTGCAGACTCAGCTGTTCCCGCAACAAAGCCACTGCCCCGCCGGTAACCGCTGCAGCCATGGACGAGCCGCCCATCTGGGTGTAGTTGGGATTAGCCACAAAGTTGCTCTCGGTCAACCGGGAACAAGCGGAAATCAGGGCGGAACCGGGGGCGAGCAGGTCTGGCTTGATGCGCCCGTCTCTGGTCGGGCCGCGGCCGGAGGACGCCGCCACCTGGTCGGCGTAGCGGGCTTCGGTGTCAAAAGCCGGCCGCGGTACTTGGCTGGAACCAATAACCAGGGCGTTCTTGCTGTTGGCCTGGGAGGTGATGGTACCCCTGCCCGGTCCGCCGTTACCGGCACTAAATATGGGTAGAAATTCGGGGTAGGTGTAAGTGAACTTGTCTATCTGAGTTGCGCTGTCACTATAGCTGTTGCTGCCATTTCCCCAGCCGTTGACGTGGACCCTCACCCCCGCCTGATAGGCGGGGAGGAAAAGATCAGCTATATCTTGAGGGGCTTTAATCTCATTGTTTTTATCCAACAGGGCTTGAAAATAGAGGCTGGCCCCAGGAGCTATTCCCCGGTATTTGCCGTCGGATGCGGCGCCCGTGCCGGCGATGGTGGCCGCCATGAAGGTCCCGTGCCCATCCGGATCGTCAGCAACACTGCGATTGGTGTACGATTGCAGCATCACCTTGGGGATTCCAATGGCTCCGCCAGGGTCGGCCAGATCAGGGTGGATGTCGGACATACTGCCGGCGTCCAGACCGCTGTCGGCTATCCCCACTATCTGGCCTCGTCCAGTCAATCCGGACGGGGTGATGATATCCCTGGCCATCAAGGGACGGGAACCGATGATGTCGGACGACCGGTCATTGGCAAATGTCGGATATACAGCCGAATTCGATAGCAGGGATAGACTCAGAAACAAGATCAGTGCCAGACAGCGTCTTGGCTTGCCTTTGTTGGTCATATGTAGACTCCTTGATTTACTAATAGGTTAATCGATGTGGGACGATGTCTTTTCAAATCGCTGGTCAGAGAATAGGTATTTTGCCCATTAAGGCCATTCGTCCCCAGCATCGCCTGTCAGTATAATTGACACCGCACCCGGCCCCATATGTTCACAGCAGCCTGACGGTGCGACATCCTTCTCATTGTGGATAAACTGGACCAGCTAATCCATAATTCTACCATTGTTTCCGTTTTTCCTGTTTTCGGGCCTGGAAAATGCCAGAAAATAGGGCAAGGATATACTGTATTACTCATAATAAGCCAGTATTCTTGCAATGCAACTTAATTTCTCCTGAAACCTGCTGGCGGCTGTGTTCATTGATGCGGAGGGATCAGTTTGACTTCTTCCGCTGCAGCATGACCCGGGCGGTGCGAAGCATGATGGCCAGGTCCATAACCAGAGAATTCTTTTGGGCATAAAACAGATCGTACCGTAATTTGTTGGCTGGATCTGTGGTGTAATTGCCTTCCACCTGGGCCAGTCCGGTCAGACCACCTTGGATCTGGTGACGGTAGTCGTACTCTGGCATGGCTCCGGTGAACTCCTTGATAAAATGGGGGCGCTCAGGCCGGGGCCCCACCAGACTGATATCTCCTTTCAGCACGTTATAGAATTGAGGTATTTCATCCAACCGGGTGCGGCGCAAGAACCGGCCGACCCTGGTTATACGGGTGTCACCCTCTTCGGCCATAACCGGTCCCGATTTTCTTTCGGCATCCTTGACCATGGTCCTGAATTTAAACAAATTAAAGGTCTTCCCCTTCATCCCCGCCCTTTGCTGGGTATAGAAAACCGGACCAGGGGAATCCATTTTTACCGCCAGACCGATGAGTATTGATAAAGGTAATGCGATCGGAGAAGCGACCAGAACTATAGCAATGTCCAGGATTCGCTTCACCAGGTGGAATCCGCCCTCGCCCAGGATGCCCTGCAACTGGATAATGGGTACGTCGCCTGCGCTTACCATCTTGGCCTGCTGGAGCAGAATCTCATAGATCCCCGGAACCATCATCACCAACTTGCTTTCCTCCAGGCCATAGCTCAAAACCAGTTCCCTCTCCTTCTGTCCCACTGACGAGCAGATGAGGAAGACATCGACGTCTGCAGCCCGGCTGGAATTTACGTAACTGTTCCAATTGGCGGTGAAGTTGTCCTTATTATTGAGGCGGATTTCTTGGGTGACGAGCAGTCCTTTGTTTAACGACACATTGACCGAGGCCAGCAATCTTCTGATTTCACCGGGATAACCGATAATCAAGGCCCTCCGGGGGCTGCGCAGCAACAGCCCCGCCCGCCATGCCTGGTAGCGCCAGAGGCCCAGGAACAAGATCTGCAGCAGGCTGGAAATAAGGAAAATAGAACGCGGAACCGCGAATTGACGGAGGGCGAAGGACAAGCTGGCATTGATGACTACGGAAATAAGCACCACACAAATCAAAGACGCCAATATGTCATCGTACTTCATATATATGGAATAAAGATCATAAAAGATCATGAGGGACAAAAATACCGCGATAAACCATGGGAGCATGAAGGTGAAGGGTTCAGTATTGCGGATAGGCAGGTGCCATCCATAGCGAAGATAAAATGATATCAGGAAAACCAGCACATAGATTATCACGTCACCCAGGGCCAGCAAGATTTTATTAAGCCGCAAAGATTCAGTCATTGGTCCTCCGGTGTTAGTTTTAAAGTACTATTTCGACAACAAAAGGTTTGATTCCTGTTACATCAGCTTTGCTCTCGTTTGGTATCTTCTGTTTTAAATCTTCTTGGCAAGAAGCTATAATACCTTCGCAATCTATGGAACAACCCCGGGAAATACTTATTGAAATAGATAAGGATAACCATAAAAAAACCCAGTTTACGGCGATATTGTATATATTCGTCCTGGTTTAAGGCATGCATATCCTGCTGAGCGATAAGCAGCAGCAAGTCATACTCGGTACGGCGAAGCTTCACACTGGCGGCATATTTATGAGCGGTGTATTGATCAAAGGCATCGAGCATGGTGATCATGCCTTTTCTAACCTTTAACTGCTTTTCCCGCGAAGCAACCATGTTGTTGGTCCACGAACCCGCCACCCCGGTACGATAGGCCGACATTATTTCATCAAAGTAATATACGCTGCCCCGGGTAGCCAGATATAGAACCAGAGGAAAGTCACCCACCGGTGCATTCAAGTAAAAGTCAGGGGGATGGTCCATCAATTCCCGGCGATAGACGGTGGAATTGGTCCCCAGGAACCGTCCTCCCCCTTCAATGATGTCCTCTATAGGTACGGTCTGATTCTGATGGTATGGCCGCATGGATTGTCGGGTACGTTTACCCCGGCTGGTTACCATCGCTACGGCATGGAAACAAAAACTACAGTCAGGGTGTTGTTCCATGAAATCAACCTGCTTCTGCAGCTTACATGGATCGGTCCAGTAATCGTCTCCTTCGCAATAAGCGATGTATTTACCCTTGGCCCGGGGGAGGTTAAACACTGTTCCCACCCGTATGCCTTTGGAATGCTGGTTTTCAGTCTGAAACACGGGTTTGATCAGCTCCGGGTATCTCTCTGCATAATCACGGATTACCGAAGCGGTGCCATCAGTGGAGGCATCGTCATGGACCAGGATCTCAAACCGGAAATCGGTTTGCTGGGCTAAAATGCTGTCCAACGCCTGGGCTATATATTTCTCTTGGTTATATGTGATGCAGTTTACACTGAGTAAAACATCCATGTAATGTACCCTTCCCAGTATCTCACCTCACCCAGATGGGCGCAATCGGGCAAATAATTCAGCCAAATGCGGGGTTCTATTCTCATCGCTTACCACCTGACGATGCCTGTCTTTCTATTAAACTAGATACACTGCCTACAGCAGCCCAACGTTAGGCTTGCTTAAATCCCCAAACGCTGGTCTCGGCAATTATATCTATGGCCTCCACAAAGGCTTTCAGTTTAAAACACCAGCATAATCCTATATATATAAGCGCGCCGCTGCCTACTTGGAGCAACAACAAGGGCAGATATTCCAGGTTGACCAAACGGGGGATAATCAATACCATGGCTCCCATGGCAGCCGCGGACAGCAGATAGGGAAGTGAATCCAGAACCTGCTCCCTCATATCGTACCCGATCAAATCGCCGGTATAGTAGCTATTGAGCCAGTAGCTGATGACGGCTCCAACTATCTGGCCATAAATAAGACCCAGAATTCCCCAGCGAAAACAGATAGCTATATTGACAACCGTAATCAATTTTTTTATGACCTCCAGGCGGAAAAACAGGTCTGATCTCCCGGTGGCTTTCAGCACATTCAGATTAATTACCTGCAAGGGATAGAGCAACCCCACCATACAAAGCAGCTGTAAATAGGGGATGGCCAGGGCCCATTTCTCGGTAAAAAGGACTATCATCATGGGCTCCGCAACGACAGCCAGGCCTATCATCAAGGGAAAATTGACCAGACCTAAGAAAATGACTGACTTCTGCAAGGCGCTTTTGAATCGGTCTGGCTCGGACTGCAGCAAGGCAAAAACCGGAAAGGTTACCTTACCGACGATAGCACTGATACTCCCCGCCGGCATCTGTTTGATCCGGCTGGCCTGGGTATAAAATCCAAGATCGCGGGCGGAAAAGATCTTTCCTATGACCAGGTAGTACAAATTGCCAAAGATAACATCCAGCAGACCAGCGGCCAAGAGGCGCGACCCGTAGGCGAAAAGCTCTTTCA
>CAZBSD010000063.1:0-8268 GCA_964494735.1 uncultured Syntrophomonas sp. | reverse complement strand
AAACGAAGCGGTGTCATGGCAGCCATTAGAGGAGGATTCTTTTCAGCTTTTCCATCAGAATCTTATAGTTGCAAGAGGCAACGTCGCTATGCACGATCAGCTTCTCACACCGGGAACATATGAAAGCCTTCTTCAGCCTGATGCCATCCCGGAGCCCGCCTGGCGGTACCTGTTCGCAGACTGAACAGCGCGGTAAAACCAGGCACCCTTCCCCCCATTTTGGCATGGGGGAATACCGCTTATCATAGATCATGAGATTACCCCTTTTATTAATTATTATTGACGTGGCTATCTGCCACTATTCTCCACTCCGGCCCCGTCTCATCATTCCTTACCACTGGTCACTGTTTTAGATCCAAACCGAGACCGTATGTTAGCATATGCCGGCCGCCATCTCCGGGTTACTCAGTTGCTGCCAGCCGCGTTTAGAAGCCCGACGGTAATAGTTTTACCATTGTTTGCTATTGCACAATAATATGATAATGATATCATGTGGATATGATCACATATTTTTAGGAGGGGATTAGATGCAGGAACGCAAGGCTTGGAAGGTAAACGGCTTTTTAGCCCTCTTGGCAGCATTGCTCTGTTTGGCAGGCACGGTATATTACAGTATTCATTTTAATTTCCCTATGATTTTGGCTACCTCGCTGGTGGCCCTGATAATCTTCAGTTCTTTGACCATCGTACAGCCCAATCAGGCCCGGGTAATAATATTCTTCGGCCGCTACTTGGGCAGCATCAGGGATAACGGTCTTTGGATGACGGTTCCCCTGTCGCTGCGCAGTGTGGTCTCCCTGCGGGTAAGCAACTTCAACAGCAAGACTCTGAAGGTCAATGATGTGGAGGGTAACCCGGTCGAAATCGCGGCGGTGGTTGTTTTCAGGGTGATCGATTCAGCCAAGGCTCTATTCGACGTCACCAACTATGAGCAGTTTGTGGAAATCCAGAGCGAAACTGCTCTGCGCCACGTAGCCACCAAATATCCCTATGATAATTTTGGCGAAGAAGGCTTTTCCCTGCGCAGCAATGCGGAGGAAGTAGCCGCGGAATTGACCCGGGAATTGCAGGAACGGTTAGCCCTGGCTGGGGTGGAAGTTATGGAGGCCCGTTTGACCCATCTGGCTTATGCCACCGAAATCGCCAGCGCCATGCTGCAGAGGCAGCAGGCATCTGCCATCCTGGCCGCCCGGCAGATAATTGTCGACGGTGCCGTCGGGATGGTACAGATGGCCTTGTTGCGGCTGGAGAAAGAAGGCATCCTGGATTTGGATCATGAGCGCAAGGTGGCTATGATCAACAACCTTCTGGTGGCTATTATTTCCGAACGGGGAGCCCAACCGATACTGAACACCGGCAGTCTCTACTAAGGAGCAAATCTATGGCGGGTATTAAAAAGAACTTTCCGCTGCGACTTGATCCGCAGGTATACGTGGCGATAGAGGGATGGGCGGAGGACGAATTGCGGAGTGTCAATGCCCATATCGAATTCCTGTTGCGGCAAGCCCTGAAAAAATCAGGCCGTCTGCCAGCTCCTGGCGGAGAACGGCCCAAGATTTCGGATACGGAACTAGAATCTCTCAAATAACTCAGAATAGCTGTAAAAACCAGGGCGCTCGGCCCTGGTCAGGGTGTCAAACAAGTTACATTCAGGCCGACCGAGCAAAAAAGGCTTAGGGCAAGGCATTCGGGAGCCCCGTGATTAAGGCGTACATGAGGTACGTCGATTGAACGGGGATTCCGTATTAACGCAGCTATAGGCCTTTTTTGACGGTCTGATCTAAAATCTAACCCTTGTCCCTCAACAAATCACGGATCTCAGCCAGCAACACTTCTTCATTGCTCGGTCCGGCAACTGCCTCGGCCACCTCTTCTTTCTTGCGCATCCGGTTTATAGCTTTAACAATAAGGAATATCACCCCGGCGATGATGAGGAAATCGATCATGTTCTGCAGGAAGGCCCCATACTTGATTACCGCATCCCCGATCTGAGTCTGTAGCCCAGCAAAATTTTTGCCCCCCATCAACAATCCCACCAAAGGCATGATGATATCGTTGACCAGAGATGTGACGATCTTACCAAACGCACCCCCGATGATAACACCGACGGCCAGATCCATGACATTGCCCTTCATCGCAAATTCTTTGAACTCCTGCCACATAGCCGACCAACTCCCTTCCAATCTTGTTTATTACCTAATATAAAATATATGCAAAATTTGTACAATCCCTATCCCATAACCAAAGCCCGGGGATCTGTACCATACACATACAAATCCACTCAACTTAGACGGGGGCGGTTCGCCCCCGTCACGATGTCAAACAATATACATTCAGGCCGACCGAGCAAAAAAGGCTTAGAGCAAGGCATTCGGGAGCCCCGTGATTAAAGCATACATGAGGTACGTCGATTGAACCGGGATTCCGTATTAACGCAGCTATAGGCCTTTTTCAACGGTCTGAGGGGGGCGATACGCCCCCCTCATCACTCAGCTTTAACCGGTTTTATGTTTGACTTCTAATCTGATCTGGTCGCCAACCAGGCGCTCAGTTGGGGATAAACCTGTTCCTTGGCGACTTTGCCGAATACCAAGCCACCGTGTCCGATAGGATATTCGTAATAGGTCTTGTCTTGGGAGGAGAAGACGTCCAGAGCCACATTCACCTGGCGGGGCTGCACAATGTGATCATTTATTCCGGCCAGAGCCAACAGGTTGGCATCTATACGGCTCAGGTCAATGAGGTTGCCCCTCAGAAAGAATTCCCCTTTGACCAACCGGTTTTGTTTATATAACTGGTTAATCCATTGCCGGTATGCCCCTCCAGGGAAGTTCAGATTGTCATCCACCCATTTGTTCAGAACCTTCCACGAATATACATCCTTGCCTTCATCAACCATCTTCCACAACCGGCTGTAAGTACCGATGAAGTTGTTAACCGGTCGGAGCATTTTCAACCCGGTATCTACAAACTCCTTGGGTATCAATTCGAAAGTATCGACCACTTTATCCACATCGTCACCGAAGGCGGTGTTGAGCCACTTGGTAGTCAGACCCGAATCCTCAAAATCTATCGGGGAAGCCATTAGCACAAAATTCCTCAGTTTGGGTTTGTGGAACAGCGAGGCATACATAGCGGTCATGGTCCCACCCATGCAATAGCCAATGATAGTTATTTCCGTGCTGTTGGTCTTCTGGCAAACCTTTTGGACCGCCCGGGCGATATACTCGTAAACGAAATCATCGTAAGCAAGATTACGATCCTCCCATTCAAATTCGCCCCACTCCAACAGGTAGACGTCAAAACCATCATTGACCAGATGCTCCACCATACTCATTCCCGGGCTCAGATCAAGTATATAGGCCTTGTTGATCAAAGCATAAGTAAACAGCACTGGAATCCGATGGATTGGATCCTTGCCAGAATAATAGTGGTATAGTTTGGATTTGTTCTTACGCCAAATCACTTCTTTGGGAGTGCAACCAGTCTGAGGCCACGGATCAAAAGTCAGAATCTCGGCTGTCTTCTTGGTGCTTTCCAACAGACGGTCATAGCTCTCCCGTAACTGAAAGCCAACCTCATCGGCTGAACCCGTTATGGCCTTTTGTTTTGCCAAAGCTCAATCCCTCCTAGTTTCCTTAATCTTCTTTTAGGCTGTCGTGGTTGGATTCGCTATCACCACTCAAGTTGTTAGTCTGGTTCCAGCGGGCAGAACCGTCTACCCGTTCAAGGGAATCACATCTATAGATTAATAGTTTCCGCATCAGGGCTCGAAGAAGCATAACACCCAACTCAGCCGGTTATCCTTGGTCGATGCTCTTTTTGCGCCTCCTGGGGCGAGCCCCATCGCCAGTGTTTGCAGCGGTGTCATTCTTGGCGACAGCGTTATTGATGTCTTCTGGTGGGGGGTTACTTTCCGCCTTCCGGCTTCTGGTCCGGGTAACTTGCTTGCCGTCCCCGCTCGATGCCAGCGGTCGCTCCGACTGCAGTTGTTTCTGCAGCGCCTGCACCTCTTGCCGTAACGATATTATCTCATCTTTCAAAACCGCCTGGAATTCCACTAATCTCATCATGTTTTCAGCCAAGCTGTTAAATCCAGCTGATACTCCCATATCAAGGTTTTCGACTTTCTCCTCTATATTTATCACCAGTTCTGCCACCCGGGCGATATCCTTCTTGGACGGCACCGGACTATTGGCGAAAAACCTCTCCATGTTCTGGTTGTTGGTCTTATAAAACGATAAGTATTCGGCTCCCATTTTCTCCAGGAAAGACGTAAAACTATCTCCCGCCACATACTCGTCGACCGCTTTGGCCAGAGTGGCTTCACTATCAAAATACATCTTCTTCCATGCCTCGGCAAAATCCAATATCTGTTTCTGTTTGTCTTCTTTAGGGCTGTCCTTTTCCCGGTTCTTTTCAGTGGCCACGCCAACACCTCTTTCTTGTGCCTGATTTGTTCCATATTATAGCCGCAGTATAATTTAATGTATGCGACCGAAATGAATCTATTTTTTTTCCACCTTTTTGGCCAGATCATCCACTTTCTTGGTCAGATCCTGCATTATCTGATGATTGGCAACATTGATCTGGTCATAGGTGCTGATAACAGCTTCTTCAACCATTTTTTGAAATTGTTCTTGATTGCGGCGAGTCTGTTTGGCCAGGTCTTCCACCAGTTTTATCATCTCTTCTCGGGCCGCTTTATTCTGGTCCAGTTGTTTCCTGGTCATATGCTCCATTTGCTCTTGAGCCCATGAAATACTGCCCAGCCCTACCATCCACATGTCCCACATTTTATCCATGGAATTCTCCATCATGTTAAAACTTTTAGCCATGTTTTCCTTATTATCTGCCATCTGCTATTTCCTCCCTATCCGTATATTTTTGTGATAAATATATGCCTGCAATTCATTACCCTATAGGGGTAAGCCATGACTCCCCCCTTTACAGATCTCGGTTCTTTGGTAACTGCTGTATCAGCACGGAAAGGTTATGCCGAGCCAACAGAAGCTCACCTGATTAAAAGTATAGTCAGTATAATGTAGATTTTATGCAGTGAATGTTTGGGAAGTACTTTTTGCCAGTTTCCAGCTACAAATGGATACGGTAACCAACCAACTGTAAAAGCGATCGAAATGAAATGTAAGTATCTAATGAAACCAGTATTTTGTGTCTACCCGGCTGCTTCTAATAGGTTAAGCCGAATAATATTGACCACAGATTATCTAACAAGCAATATCTTGATTATTATACCAATTAATACCACTGCTCGCAAGCGCAGACAATCGGTTTGGCGGCTATTTATTATCCAAAAGGTTGACACGAAACGATAATGTTTTATATATTTATGTAACTATAAAACGAGAGGGGCGGATATAGGTGGACAATGAGAGTAAAGTATCGGCAGTCTTCAAGCAAGAATCCCGACCACTGACTGCGAAGGATGTGGCTGATTTGACCGGCCTGGATAAAAAGGACGTAGACAAGATCATCAAGAAACTGAAAGCGGCTGAATTGTTGGATTCCCCCAAACGCTGTTATTACCAGGCCAAATAGTATTGGCAATTTGTTGTAGCCGGTCGGGGATTTTATAAATGCTTCCCAATATTTATGAATGGAGCAACTGTTGCGAGTGCATCTTTGATTTTTGGTGATGTATGTATACAAAAAGTTTTTGGTCAATTAATACCAATATTTTTTATAATGTATGTTAGTAGTCAATGTTGCCCGTTAAAGGCCGGCAGTATATTAATAAGAGGAGATGGATACATAGTATGGAGATTAGGATTGAGAAAAACCAAGCGCCAAAACCAAAGCCCGATTCTTCTTCGCTGGGATTCGGACAGATTTTTACTGACCATATGTTCGTCATGGATTATGAAGAAGGCAGAGGCTGGTTTGATCCTCGAATTGTACCTTATGGGGCCGTGCCTCTCGATCCTTCGGTTATGGTTCTTCACTATGGCCAGGCTACTTTTGAAGGCCTCAAAGCCTATAAGACTGGGGATGGCCATATCCAATTGTTCCGTCCTTATTCCAATATGGAACGAATGAATATCTCCAACGATCGGCTGTGTATTCCTCGTCTGGATGTTGATTTCGCAGTCGAAGCTATCAGGAAACTGGTCGATATTGACCAGGGCTGGATACCGGCAGCCGAAGGAACATCCCTCTATATAAGACCTTTCGTTTTTGCCAGCGATCCATATCTGGGAGTGAGACCGTCTTATAAATATTATTTCATGGTCATTATGTCGCCGGTGGGAGCTTATTACCCAGAGGGAATGAATCCGGTTAAGATCTATGTTGAAGAAGAGTACGTAAGGGCAGTTAAAGGGGGACTGGGCTTTACCAAAACCCCCGGTAATTATGCCGCCAGCATCAAAGCCCAGGAAGTAGCACACGAAAGAGGTTACACCCAGGTATTATGGCTGGATGGAGTAGAAAAAAAATACATCGAAGAAGTCGGAACCATGAATGTCTTCTTTAAAATCGATGGTGTAGTAGTTACACCGGCCCTTGAGGGTAGCATACTAGCTGGGATTACCCGCGATTCTACCATAAAACTGCTAAAACACTGGGGAGTCCCGGTTGAGGAAAGACGCCTCAGCATACAGGAGGTCTACGGTGCCCACGCCCAAGGTAAGTTGGATGAAGCATTCGGGACAGGCACCGCGGCGGTAATATCTCCTATCGGAGAGCTCAATTATGGCGGGCAGGTAATCTCTATCAACGAAGGTAGGATTGGCCCAATTTCGGCAAAAGTATATGATACCATCACCGGAATTCAGAATGGTACTGTGGACGATGAATTTGCCTGGATAGTCCGAGTTAAATAGTAGATAAGGCTTGGTAGGGCGGGATTGATGTTTCAATCCCGCCCTTTTTTGGTATATTGGTTGAATCAATGTTTTACTTCACCAAATACTGAGATCCTGGAATTTATAGTTATAATACATATAATGCAATGGCCTTGGAAAGGATGACGGGCGTGAAAAATATTCAATGTATCTATAATCCATCTGCCGGTCTTCGAGCATTTCCGCAAATGTTGGACTTTGCATTGGATGTATTTCAGTCCAAGGGCTATCGGCTGCATTTCTTTCGGACCACTTGCCGCGAGGATTTTAGCCGTTTTATTAACCATGCTGATTGCTCCGATTTTGAAGCGGTCTTGATTGCAGGAGGCGATGGTTCGGTTAACATGGTGGCCAATGCATTATTGAATTCCCATCGAGACATTCCCTTGGGTATAATCCCAGCCGGGACCTCCAATGATTTAGCCAGATACTTGAATATACCTTTGGACTTAAGTGAAGCTATCAAGAGCTTGAGTGAGATGAAGATAGAGCGGATAGATCTGGGACGGGTGAACGACAGGTTTTTTGTCAATGTATGCAGCGGCGGTGTGCTCACCAATGTTGCCCATAATATAGACCTGGGTCTAAAAAACGTCTTTGGGCGCATGGCCTATTACATCAAAGGAGTTCAAGAAATACCTCGATTCAGCAGCATGCGATTACGGATAACAACTCCTGAGTCAAGTCTTGAGGATGATTTTTATCTTTTTCTGGTGCTCAATGGGCCTGGTGCCGGTGGCTTTGATAAGATCGGCGGCCCAGCATCAGTTACAGATGGGAAAATTGACTTTTGGGGCATCAAGCCTATGCATCTTAACCAACTGGCGATAGTATTTGCTAAGATATTGCGGGGTGAGCATATTAGCGACAAACGTATCATTCATTTTCAGAACACCGCCATGAAAATAGAGCGGTTAGAGGGTGATCCAAGCAATTATGATACTGATATTGATGGAGAAAAAGGGCCTGAATATCCCTTAAATATTACTGTCGTCCCGCACTGCCTCAAAATTATTGTCCCCCCCAACTTTTAGGATTGCATATTCATCATTAAATTACCTCCCCAGGAGTGAACAGGCTCGCCAGACCATCTTCGAATGCATAGAGGCCTTTTACAATCGCCAACGAGTACAGAAACGGCCGGGTTACCTAAGCCCTATCGACTACTTGAAAACCTGGCAGTTGTATAATCTACAGAGAGTTGCTTAGAAGATTGTCCGAAATACTGTTGACCTTTCCATCTCATCTCTTTTGGAGCTTCTTAGATTGATTTCGTGCAGCATGCCGCCACCTCACACCGTTTCACGACTCTGCTTATCTCTCTTCTTTTGTGTCCATCCCTGAAGACATCTTACAACGCCATAACCCAGAAAAATAAAAATTCCTGGCGACGACCTACTCTCCC
>CAZBSD010000062.1:0-8278 GCA_964494735.1 uncultured Syntrophomonas sp. | reverse complement strand
ACCGCTGGGAGCAGCTGCAGGAAGAATTGGAACCCTTGTCAGCAGGACAGGGTTAAGATAAAAGACAGAAAGGGAACGAGATGGAATTTCTGCCGGTGAGCCGCGATGATATGGCAGCCCGGGGCTGGGAAGAGCTGGATGTCATCATTATCAGCGGTGATGCCTATGTGGATCACCCTTCCTGGGCGGCCGCCCTGCTGGGCAGGTTCATGGAATCCAAGGGATACCGGATCGGCATTATTGCCCAGCCGGGTTGGCGCAATCTGGAGGACATCACCCGCCTGGGACAGCCGCGCCTGTTTTTTGCCATATCAGGCGGCAACCTGGACAGCATGGTCAGCCATTACACCGCCGATAAAAAACGGCGGCGGGAAGATCTGTACTCGCCCGGCGGGAGGAGCGGATTGCGCCCGGACCGACCCACCATCCTTTACAGCAACCTGGTCCGGCAGGCTTATCCGGGAGTGCCGATCGTCATCGGCGGGGTGGAGGCCAGCCTGCGGCGCCTGGCTCATTATGATTATTGGAGCGACCAGGTGCGCCGCTCCATCCTGGTGGACAGCCGGGCCGACCTGCTGGTTTACGGGATGGGCGAATACCAGCTGCTGGAGATAGCCAACCGGCTCCATGCCGGACAGGAGATAGCCTACCTGCATAATTTGCCGGGCACCTGCTACCGGACCGAAAGATTACCGGGGGCAGCGCTGGAGATACCATCGTTCGAGGCGGTCGCCGGAGACAGGACTGCCTTCGCGGCTGCTGCCGGCATGATACAGGACCAGATCAATCCGTATTGTGCGGCGCCATTGGCTCAGAAGCATGCGGGGCGCTGGGTGGTGCAAAACCCGCCCGCGTTGCCCCTGACTGCCGCCCAGATGGATGAGATCTATGACCTGCCTTTTTTACGCCGCAGCCATCCGGTTTATGATCAACTGGGAGGAGTACCGGGCCTGGACCCGGTGCAGTTCTCGATAGTAACCCACCGGGGATGTTTCGGAGGATGTTCATTCTGCTCACTGGGTATGCACCAGGGCAAGTTTATCCAGAACCGCAGCCCCCAGTCCATCGCCCAAGAGGCGGCCGGTCTGGTCGATCACCCTGACTTCAGAGGCACCATTCCCGATGTGGGGGCCCCATCAGCCAACATGTACGGATTAAAGGGCATTGACCAGGAGATCTGCCGTCATTGCCGCCGGGGCAGCTGCCTTTATCCCCATATCTGCAAAAACCTGATCGTCGATCACACCCCTTCCGTGCGGTTGTGGCGCCGGCTCCGCGCTATCAAGGGACTCAACCACATCTTCGTGGCCTCGGGATTACGCTACGATTTGTTACTGCAGGACCGCTCCCCCTATCTGCACGACCTGTGTAAGCATCACATCGGCGGGCAGCTCAAGATAGCCCCCGAACATATATCCGACCGGGTAACGCGATTAATGAATAAGCCCGGCCGAAGCGAATATAAAAGGTTTATAGACAAATTCAAGCGCATCAACCGGGAGCTGGGCAAGGAACAGTACCTGGTGCCTTATTTCATAAGCGCCCATCCCGGCTGCACTCTGCAGGACACGTTGCAACTGGCGGAATTCATCCGCGATGAGCTGCAGTACTACCCGGAGCAGGTACAGAATTTTACCCCTACCCCGATGACCGCTTCAACCTGCATGTATTATACCGGCATCGATCCCGAAAATGGGGAGGCGGTCCATGTGCCCCGTTTGGAGCGAGAGCGCCGGATGCAGCGGGCCTTGCTGCAATACCGTAACCGGGCCAATTACGGACTGGTGCGGGAAGCTCTGGCATCATGCCACCGGGAAGACCTGATTGGTTCCGGCCCCAAAGCTCTGGTTAAAGCGAGCCCGGGACCGACAGTCAAGGGTGCCAGCAGTAATAATGCCAAAGCCGGTGAAAACAGAGCCCGGGGCAAGAGCGGCAAGGTCAGCTCCGGCAGCGGGAAAGCTAAAAGAGGTGAAAACCTTGCGACCAAGGGTAAGATATCCAACCAGGGAAGTAAAGCTACACCCACGAGCAATGAACTCAAGAGCACCGGCAGGAGTGGGCCGGCCGGCAGGAGCACAAGTTCCAAACGGCGCCGCAAGAATGATTAGATGACAGGAAAAGGTGGTATGCAATTGAACGTCGGGAAACCGGAGCAGGCTATTCTGGTGGGGGTAAAAGCCCGCCAAAACAATAAGATGGATTTTGAATCGTCGATGGAGGAGCTGCAGGGGCTGGCGGAAGCTGCCGGGGCTGAAGTAGTCGCGGCCATGGTCCAGGCCAAGGACCGCCCCAATGCCTCCACCTACATCGGCAAAGGCAAGCTGGAAGAACTCAACCACCTGGTAGAGGAACTGGAGCCGGAGCTGGTCATATTCGACCGTGAATTGTCCCCGGTGCAGCTGCGTAACCTGGAGGAAGCGGTAGGGGTAAAAGTGGTCGACCGCACCATGCTGATACTGGATATATTCAGCCAGCGAGCCCATACCCGCGAGGGCCACCTGCAGGTAGAATTGGCCAACCTTGAATATCGCCTCCCCCGTTTGACCGGCAGGGGGGCGGAGATGGCCCGGTTGAGCGGCGGTATCGGCACCCGGGCGGGAGCCGGTGAACAAAAGATAGAACTCGACCGCCGGCGCATCCGCAATCGTATCCGTGACATAAAGAGCCAGATGGCCCGAGTCAAGCAGACCCGCGAGCTGCACCGCAAACAGCGGCAGCGGGTGGGGCTGAAAACAGTCTCATTGGTGGGTTATACCAACGCCGGCAAATCATCACTCTTCAATACCCTGTGCCGCAGCGCCCACCGCCTCGGCAATCAGCCGGTGGAGGCGGACGACCGGCTGTTCCAGACCCTGGACACGACCACCCGCAAAATCAGCCTGCCGGAGGGCACTGAGGTCTTGATCACTGACACCGTCGGTTTCATCCAGAACCTCCCCCATCATCTGGTGGCGGCATTTCGCTCTACCCTGGAGGAGGCGGTCGATGCCGATATCCTCCTGCATGTGGTCGATGTAGCCGGGGATGACAGCATGGAGAAAGAGCAGGTGGTGGAGAGAGTTCTGCAGGATCTGGGGGCTCCGCCGGACCGGATAATAACCGTCTATAACAAAACCGACCTGCTCGATTATGACACCGTGGCCGATAACGGACGGCTATTCGTGTCAGCAAGAACCGGGACGGGGATCAAGGAGTTGCTATCCGCGGTGGAAGAAAAACTGAATGACATTGCAGCTATGGTTGGCATATAATGGTGCCGTTGCTCGCGATTTGGATTAACCGCAATCAAGTAATGGACAGGGCAATTAGGGCGGTTCTGGAATGATGGCGGGCGCAATTCGGGGGGAGAGGAAAAGTAAAATATGACACGTGGCAAAGATAGAAAAGGCCGGTACGCGATCCTGGCCGCGGTCTTCGTGGTTATGCTGGCGGTGGGGGCATGGGTAGGCGGTCAATTAAACCAGTTGTTATTTGAATCAGTGCAAACCAAGGAGATCAAAGGCAAGAACATAAATATCCTGGTAATGGGCATAGATGCCCGTAATGCCAAGGAGAACAGCCGCAGCGACACTATGATCCTGGCCAGTCTGGATCCAGGCAGCGGGCAGGTGGTATTGATATCGATCCCCCGCGATACCCGCATCAAAAACGCCAAAGGCCAGAACGACCGGATCAACAGTATCAACTGGCTGCAAGGCCCGGAAGCGGCCTGCAAGCAAGTCGCCAGGCTGTTGAACGTCCCGGTGGATTATTACGTGGTAACCAACTTCGGCGGCTTTGACGACATCGTCGATGCTTTGGGCGGTGTTCATATCGATGTGCAGAGCAACATGTACCACGCCGACCCGGTAACCCCGGAGCTGGCGATCAACCTCAAGAAAGGTTATCAGTACCTGGACGGCAAACAGGCCCTGGCTTATGTACGCTATCGGGGAGGCCCGACCGCAGACATAGGCCGCACCGAGAACCAACAAAGGTTCATCAAGGCCCTGGCCGCCGAGATGCGGCAGAGCAAAACCATTGTGCGGCTGCCTCAGCTTATTCCAGAGCTCGCCCAGAATGTCCATACCAACATCCCTCTGCCGGACATGATCTATCTGGGCAACATGGCTCAGAAACTCGATATGGAAAACATGATCACCCAGACCCTGCCCGGTTATTTTCTCAATGATAGTGAGACCGGGGCCAGCTATTGGGAACCTGATACCAAAATCGCCAGCACTTTGATCGCCGACCTGAAGAATGGCGCGGTGATCAAGGTGGTTCAGGAAGCGCCGCCGGGGACTCGGCCGGTCAAGATGGTGACACGGCCAACCGCAGAGGTGGAACCACCATCGGGGCCCGAATCACAAAAGGAAACGGTGGGTGAGCAGGGCACCGGGGCGGATGGAAAGGTGAATGAAGGGGATAAAGTAGATAAAGGGGATAAAGGGGATCAAGGGGATCAAGGCAGCGGAGATACCGATTCCAAAGTTGACGGCACTGGCAGCGATAAGCCGGATCCGGGCAACTCATCCGATAATGATAAAGAGGCTGGGGCCAAGCCCGATAGCGAGGCGCCCAGTGGTGGCAGTGAGTCAGACGGAGTCAAACCTCCGGCAGGGGATACCGAACCTGCCCCGACACCGGACATACGCCCTTAAATCAACGGCATTTGACGCAGCGGAAAAGACGATCATGCGATCAGCTCCCCTTTGCGCAGTTCCTGATATGAATGGACTCAGGACTACTCGAAGAGGAGCTTGTTTTACCGTGAAGGTACAATTTTAACCTATTTAGTTTCCCCCTTATAGCAGGCGGTGATTTCACCGTAGTACATGACATGATAATCAGAGCTGGAATAGGAGTTGCCCCGGATGGTGTCATCCAGCAAGCCGGGGTCCATGACCTGGCGAAAGACCGTTTTGCACTCGAAAAAGAGGTCGCAGCCCTTGATGACCGGACTTTGGATGGTGCGAGCGGGCTGAGCGGTGACGCTGGCGGCCTTGAATTTATCCACGTCCCGTCCTGATACGCTGCCGGCGATGGCCAGCGCCTTTCTCATCTCACCGGCAGCAGGCAAGCTGACCGAAAAATCGGGGGCCTGGTCTATCAATCCATGGGTATAGCGGGAGTAGCGGACCATAACGGTGATAGTTGGCTTCTTCCATATGAAACCTATATTGCCCCAGCCAATGGTCATGGTGTTGCGGCGGTTACCTTCCTGAACGGTCAGAAAAGCCCCCCGGGGCAGTTGCTCCAGGAATTGGCGGGAATACTCCGCAAAGGGGATACTCTCGATCATGTTGAATTCTCCTTTCTGCCCGAGAAGCTCACCAGTCAATAACTTGGGGACAGGCACCAAGTTATTTCGTTTTGGAAGGGCTTCTCTCTTGGCCATCAGTAAATTATATACTAATGGGGCGGTGATTAGCATTTTGTTTCTAACTATATAATATAGGTAGAAGTAGATGAAAAGATGTTGAAAAATTTGAATGAGGAACGGGGGCGTTGATTTGCTGAGGAGCAACCTACTGATATCCTTGCTGGCGGCGATATTTATGGTGGGCTGGATTGGTGGGCAGGCCCAGGCTACCGAAAACATCCAGCCGGAGTGGGCCGGTATATACGATATTGTAATTACCAACAGTGACCGGCAGCAGGTGCCAACCGCCATCGATATCAAAGACCTGGGCAACCGACAAATGGAAGTCACCGCTGCATTCGAGGAAAACTCGGTCACCCAGCTGGGCGATTACAGCGGCGACCCAGATAAAGAGGGGTTGCAGGCCCATTTCGATATCAATCAGTTCGGAGTGGTTAAAGGCAGCGCCGACTTCACCATCCAAAAGTCAGAGGACCAGTATAAGATCATCAATGGTCATGCTCTGCTTAATTCTTTTGCGATCGGGAGGGTATCTGGAGATTTCATCGGTCAGCAGAGAGGAGAGGCTCCTGCTCCCGCCCCGGCCCCATCGCCGCAAGTGAAGCCACCAGTGCAGAAAACCAAGTCCACCGGACTTATCGTCTTGATCGCAGGAGCCGCGGGCTTGATGTTGACGGTCATAGGATTATGGTCCAGGAAGAAAAGAAGCAGCAGGTGATGGCTCGGTCTGTCTGAATGTAACTTGTTTGACACCTTTCTGATGTTAAGCTGGTGTGCTCTTTCGCACCTACTCTACCACCAATAACTTGGGGACAGGCACCAAGTTATTGGCAGAACTGACACGTCCGCTGCTTTCACGCCTCCACCAATTCGATGCGCTCTCCGTCCGGTCCGGAAAAGAAGATTATCTTTTTGCCGGTCAAGGTCAGGCGGGGGGTCTCGGTCTCGAACCTTATCCCTTGTTCCCGCAGACGTACTACAGACTCAGCGATATCCGATACTGAATAAGCTATATGATCGAAGAATCCAGCCCCGCGCTTGATAGGCGGAGCCGGAATATATTCTAATAGTTCGATAACCTGACCGCTGGTCTGAAGATAGACTATCTTGAGGTTTTCAGTTTCCATTTTACCGGTGACGGTGCAGCCCAATATCTGGGTATAGAAATCGGCTGACCGCTGGGCGTCGGCGACTACCAGGCCCAGGTGGGCCAGGGAGAATTCGGGAATCCGTTCATCCTCAGTTCTACAGGTCATAATAGAGTTCGAATTCCATCGGGTGGGGGATCTCGCTCACCTTGCGGGCTTCTTTGCGTTTGGTGGCGATCCATACATCGATCAAGCGCTGCGGGAAAACGCCCCCCTGCAGCAGGAAGTCATGGTCTTTCTCCAGCTCACATAGGGCTTCCTCCAACGAGGCGGGCAGAGCTTTGATCTTGGCCAGGTCCTCGGCGGGCAGGTTGTAGAGGTTTACATCAAAGGGGCCGAAGCCTTCCTTGGTGGGGTCGATCTGTTTCTTAATCCCGTCCAGGCCGGCCATCAAGATGGCTGCGAAAGCCAGGTAAGGATTACAGGTGGCATCGGAGGAGCGGAATTCGAAGCGCTTGGCAGCCGGGTGTTTGGCGTAAGCGGGCACGCGGATCACGGCGCTGCGGTTGGAGGTTCCGAACACGCAATTAACCGGGGCTTCGTAGCCGGGGACCAGCCGCTTATAGGAATTGGTGCTGGGATTGGTAATAGCCAGCAGGGCCGGGGCATGCTTGAGGATGCCGCCGATAAAGAAACAAGCGGTCTGGCTGAGGTTGGAATAACCGTTCTCATCGTAGAAAAGAGGCTCGCCGTTTTTAAACAGGTGCATATGGACATGCATGCCATTGCCGGCCTCAGCATAGAGGGGTTTGGGCATGAAGGTCACGGTCTTGCCTTCCTGGAAGGCCAGGTTCTTGATCAGGTACTTAGACATCATGGTCTTATCGGCCATCTCCAGCAGGGTTCCGAACTCCACCTCGATCTCTATCTGACCGGGGCCGCCCACTTCGTGATGATGGTACTTGACCGCTATATCGTTTTCCTCCATAAGTAAACACATCCGTGAGCGCAGATCATAAAGGACGTCTTGCGGCGGCGCACAATGGTAACCAGCCTTGGCTGGAATCTTATAGCCCAGGTTCTGATGCTCGTCATCACCACTGTTCCAGATAGCCTGTTCGGCGTCGATAGTGAACCCGGTGCTGTGGGGTGAGCACTCATAGCTGATATGATCGAAGACATGGAACTCGTACTCGGGCCCGATCCGCATCTCATCGGCGATACCAGTCGATTTCAGGTATTCCTCGGCTTTAAAGGCGATGGAGCGGGGATCTTGGTCGAAACGGTAGTTTTCCGGCTGGGCTATGACAAAGATGTCACCGATCATACTAAGGGTAGGAACTTCGGTAAAAGGATCACGGACGGCAGTGCTGATATCCGGGATAAACACCATATCGCTTTTCTCCACCGGAGCGAATCCATAGTTGGAGCCATCGAAACCAATCCCATATTTCAGCGTATCGGGTTTGAACCGGCCGGTGGGGATCCCCAGGTGCCGCCAGCGACCCACCAGGTCGATCATCTTGAAGTCGATCATCCTGATGTTGTTCAAGGAACAGTAATCCATTACCTCTTCGTAGGTCCGAAACAAAAAAACGCGCCTCCCTCAATTTTTCAATAATCGTGGAAATTATAACAGAGTAAATATTTTTAGTAAAGAATCCGCTATCCAGTATACAGTATAATGCCGTTTATGCTTTATGATGACATGGATTGACACGGAACATCGTTGGTTGGAGTATGGGGCTGCTATGTCGTTGGGGTGACTGCAATTGGATTTATTATCCTGCTGGTATAGAATTAAGCTGTAATCCAAAAATAATAA
>CAZBSD010000061.1:0-8299 GCA_964494735.1 uncultured Syntrophomonas sp. | reverse complement strand
CCCATGACTACGGCCCCGGCGGGAACATCTTTGGTGACCACCGAACCTGCTCCCACTACAGCGCCCTCATGGATAGTGATGGCGGGCATCAGCATCGCTCCCGCGCCCACCGCTGCCCCGTCTTCGATCACCGCTCCCACCACCCGGTCTTCCTGGTAACCGAGCCGGCCGATAGCGTTGTCGTTGGTACTGCCCACGCACAGGCTGATAAAAACGTTATCCCCTATCCGGCACTTGCCGGTGATATGGGTGGAATCCATTATCTTGGTATGGTTGCCGATAGTGGTGGCATAATTGACCGTCACGTAACGGCTTAAAATACAGTTGGAGCCTATCCGGCATTGCTCCCGGACCGAGGCTCCATCCCCGATCAAAGTATTCTCGCCTATCTCCACGTCATAATATATGACCGCATGGGGCCCCAAGCTGCAGTTGGCGCCGATATTGACCCGGGGAATATATTCCGGTTGGCGGGCCAGGGCAGCGCCCTTGGGAACCTTGCCGATGTAAGTACCGGGGAATATTTCCACGTTGTCGCCGATCACTACCCCGGGCTCGATCACCGCGAAGGGATGAATGGTGACGTTATTGCCCAGCTTCACACCTGACCTTACCACCGCGAACTCCATGATATTGACTTTATCGCCTATGTCGGTGGTCTGCACCACCGCTTTGTCACTTATCATGCTTTTACCCTCTCTTCCCGGGCCGCGCCAGCAAGCTCCTCAAATTCCCGGTAGTCGCGGATATAGTCGCTCTCATAATAGTGATCGTCGGCCAGCACCAGCAGGACACAATCAGACGAAAATTCATTCATCCGGTGCCACACCATCCTGTCGATCAAAACCCCGCGGTTAGTGCTTTCCATATATAATACCTTCTTGTCCCGTCCATCATCCAGCTGGAGTTGGCAGCTGCCATGCAGACAAACCATCACCTGCTGCAGTTGGCGATGGGCATGCAGCCCGCGAGTAACCCCCGGTTGGGTGCCAAATATATAATACACCCGGCGGACAGCGAACGGTATGTCACGCTGCCCCTCGATGGCAACCAATGAGCCCCGTTCATCTCCCCGCACATTAAAATCGTAGGTTATTATATCCATCAAATATACTCCTTCAGATACCATTGCACAGTTTTCAACAAGCCGCTTTCAAAATCCTCTTCAGCCTGCCAGCCCAGCTCAGTCTCGGCCTTGGTGGCGTCGATAGCATAGCGCCGGTCATGGCCGGGCCGGTCAGTTACAAAGGTTATGAGTTCCTTATAGGAGTTCAGTCCTCCCCGCTGGCCCACTGGCACCGTCCCATCCAACAATTCACAGATAAGGGTGGCAATATATAGGTTTTCCCGTTCATTGCGGCCGCCGATGTTATAAGTTTCACCGCTGCGGCCCTGGTGGAAGACCAGGTCGATCCCGCGGCAGTGGTCCAGAACATACAGCCAATCGCGGACGTTACGCCCGTCGCCATAAATAGGTATGGGCTGTTGGGCCAGGGCATTTCTTATTATAGTGGGGATCAGTTTCTCACCATGCTGTTTGGGGCCATAATTGTTGGAGCAATTGCTGGTCACCACATTCATGCCATAGGTGTGATGATAACTCCGGACCAGGAGATCACCGCTGGCTTTGCTGGCGCTGTAAGGACTGTTGGGGGCGTAAGGGGTGGATTCAGTAAACAGTCCAGATGAACCCAGGCTGCCATAGACCTCATCAGTGGAAATCTGGTGGAAGCGGCAGTTTTCATATCCTGCTCTAGGCCGGAATGGCCCCTCCATCCAGCAGCGCCGCGCACCATCCAGCAGGTTGAAAGTACCATTGATGTTGGTGCGGATAAACACATCCGGACCCGCAATCGAATTATCGACGTGGGATTCAGCCGCGAAATGGATAACTCCACGGATGTCATGTTCAGTAAATATTTGATCGACCAGTTCCCGATCTCTTATATCACCCTGAATAAAAAGATGGCGGGGATGGTCCGTTACGTCCCGTAGATTATCAAGGTTGCCGGCGTAAGTCAGGAGATCTAGATCAATCACCCGGTATCCGGGGTGATGTTCCAGAAAATAGGGCACCAAATTGGAGCCGATGAAGCCTGCTCCGCCGGTGATTAATATATGGGTTATGGAACTATTGTCAGACCTCATCGCCTCTATACCTCCCTGGTCTTGCGGATAGACTCTTCACTGCGTTCAGAGTGACACTGGGATAGACTCTTCACTGCGTTCAGAGTGACACTGCTTGCGTTCAGAGTGACAGCACGTTCAGCGTGACACATATCTCATCCCTATCGGGATCGGCTAGAGTCACTGGCCGCGATGTCGAGCAGATATTGGCCGTATTCATTGTTGCGAAGTTTACCGGCCAGGGTGGTCAACTGCCCGTGATCAATCCAGCGATTGTAATAAGCAATCTCCTCCGGGCAGGCTACCTTGAATCCGGCCCGGTTCTGCAGGGTCTCCACAAAAAGGGCGGCCTGCTGCAAAGCCTCGAAGGTACCAGTATCCAGCCAGGCGAAACCCCGGCCCAACAACTCTACATTGAGCTGCCCCTGCCCCAGGTACAAACGATTGAGATCGGTAATCTCCAGCTCCCCCCGCGCGGAAGGCTTGAGGTTACGCGCCAGCTCCACCACCCGGTGGTCATAAAAATATAGGCCGGTAACAGCGTAATTGGAGCGGGGTTGAGATGGTTTCTCCTCAATGGAGATAGCCCGCTGTTCATCATCGAATTCCACCACTCCAAATCGGTTCGGATCTTTGACCCGGTAGGCGAAGACGGTGGCCCCTTCCTCGCGCGCTGCCACCCGGCGCAGCATGGGCGTAAACCCTTGTCCATAGAAAATATTATCCCCCAGAATCATGGCCACCCGCTCATCGCCGATGAAATCCGCCCCTATTATGAACGCCTGGGCCAATCCGTCCGGGGATGGCTGCACCGCATAATGAAGTGACAGGCCCAGCTGGCTGCCGTCGCCTAATAACTGCTCGAAACGGGGAACATCCTCGGGAGTAGATATGATCAGGATTTCTCGGATATCCGCCAACATCAAGACGGAAAGCGGATAATAGATCATGGGTTTATCATATATAGGAAGCAATTGCTTGGATATGACCTGGGTGAGAGGATAGAGGCGGGTACCGCTGCCGCCGGCCAGGATAATTCCCTTCATTCTGAAACGACCTTTCTGCACATATATTGGCAGGAGTTATCAAGTGAATTATAACAGACACCCGATCTAATTCAAAGATTGCGGCAGTGTGTATTAATGCCACACCCCCAGGGCACCAGGAAACATGGCGGAGTATTACTTGTGCATCTTGTTATTAGAATGCCCGCCATAGCTACTATAAAATCCAGTCCAGAACGGTTTTAGTATATACTGTCATCTCTCCAAGAAAGTGACCAGGATTAAGGATTTGAGCCAAAAGTCACAAATCTCCAGTAATTCTTAATCCATATGGTCTGCAAGAAGAACCAGGATATTCTATAATATATAATAAGACTACGGGAAGGGGGTTTTTGGCGACTCTGACATTCACCCAGATACCCGGTTGGATTCTGGGTTATTGAGAAGACTAGATAGGAGGAATGTTAATGAAGAAAAAGAACAAACTGTTGTCGCTGGCCATGATATTTGTTTTCGCTGTCGCTTTCCTGGTACCTAGTTTCAGTATGCCGGCTACCGCTCTGGCAGATCCTGATGTCGACAGTGGTTACACCGATAGTGGTTGGTTGGACGTAAACACGGATGATGCAGACAATATTGAGGATGATGAGGCGACTCTATGGGCTTCGTTTGATGTCGATGAGGATGACTATGACGACGAGAGATTTGAGATCGAGGAGTATGGTTTTTTCTATGGCACCGATGAGGATGAACTGGACGATGTCGAAATTCTCCTGGAAAATGAAGATGACACTTGGGATTGCAAATACGAAGAGGGTACCAACCTCAAATATTCCTCCAGCAGCGAAATGTATAAGTTCCGTTTAAAGCTTACGGATCTTGATGAAGATGACGAGACAATTTACTTCAGGGCTTATATTGAGTATACCGATAATAATGAAGACGAGACCTATTACTCCTTGGGAGATATCAATGAGTTTGATGTCGATGAGGGCACCAGCGCCGATGAACCGGAGGTAAGCACTGGGAGTGCCACCGAAATCGATGCTGATTCGGCAGTACTTAACGGCACCTTAGAGTCTTTCGGCGGGGATGATGAAATCACCGAGTATGGATTCTACTATGGTACCTCTTCGTCTCCCAGCACCAAGAAAAAGATCGGGAATGACAACATCGATGAAGACGAAGATTTTGATTATGAGCTTACCGGACTGAAAGCGGACACCAAGTATTATTTCAAGGCTTACGCCAAGAACAGTGAAGGTATAGCCTACGGCAACGTCAAATCCTTCACCACCAAACAGGGCATAGTAATCAATACCAACCCTTCTGTATTTACGATCGGCCTCAGTTCTTATCTTTTAAATGGGACTTATCAGGTCATGGACGCGGCCCCTTATATCAAGAACAGTCGTACTTATTTACCGATCCGTTACGTGGGTTATGCGATGGGCCTGACTGATGCCCAGATCCAGTGGTACGAAGCCACCCGTACGGTAATATTGACCAAGGGGAATACCACGGTGGTTTTGATAATCGGCAGCAACACCATGTTTGTTAATGGCGTGCCCAGGACCATGGATGTGCCTCCGGAGATCACCAATAGCCGGACCTGCCTGCCCATCGCCTGGGTTGCCTCAGCCTTTGGGACCACCGCTACTTGGGATCCGGGCGCCCGCACAGTCACCATCCCCGCTGCTAAAACCGAACCCGGTGCAACCGGACAAGCGGATGTCACCACCAGCAGTGCGTCCGGCATAGGTTATGATTATGCAACTCTCAACGGAAAGGTAACCAGCGGCAGCGGGTTCAGCATCAGTGAATTCGGTTTCTATTATGACACCAATAAGAGTGAAGTAACCGATGGCAGGGATGGCTCCGCCGATGAGGTAAGGGCCAGCGGCTCCAAAGATAGTTTCTATAAAAAGGTGACCAGCTTGGATGAAGATACCACCTATTACTTCATGGCCTATGCCATCGATGCTAATGACAATATCAGTTATGGCACGGTTAAATCCTTTACTACCAAGGCCGATGATGCAGATAAGCCCAGCGTTAGCACCAGAAGCGCCACGGGAATAGATGACGACACGGCTACACTTAACGGGAGAATAACATCTTTCGGCGATGATGACGAGATCACTGAATACGGTTTCTATTGGGGTACTACGTCATCCCCCTCCAAGAAGCTGAAAGTAGGGGATGATGAGGACAATATCGATGAAGGTGACGACTTCGATTATGACCTGGGTAGCCTAAAATCCGGCACCACCTATTACTTCAAGGCTTATGCCAAGAACAGTGACGGTACAGCGTATGGCAGCGTGAAATCCTTTAAGACCACCCGGTAGTAAAGACTGCCCAACAGCCAAGCTCCACATTCGGTTTTGATATGCTCCCCTTTGAGTAGACACCCGGAACATAAAATTCCAGGACTACACAAAGGGGAGTTTTCTATGGGAAGAACGGGGAACCCCATGAATGATAATATTTGAGCTGTGAAGAAAGATAGGCGCGGGGAAGAAAGTCAAAGCAGTATTGAGGATAAATGCTGGATAGCACTCCATCCAGCGTGCGGCAATCGTCGGTTAAATATATGGAGCCAGGGGGCCATCCGGGTTGGCCGATCCACATACATATTTCAGATCCAGTATTTAAAGACAACCATTATGGCACAAAAGTACAGGAGGGTAATGGTGCTCCATTACCCTCCTGGAATCGTTGCACTACAACCTAACTAGCCGCCCCTCCATAGGCCCAAGGTTTCTCAAAGGCCATGGCCAATATGGCGTGCTGGTAGGATAGACTGTCTACCGCCTGGTGGGCGCTCTGGGCGGCAATTTCGGCGGCGGTCACATCCAGTTTGGTGCTCATGCCCACCTCATACAACAATTTCGCCACCCGCAGCCCTTCATCGGCTGCTTTGGCTGCTGCCACCGCACTGTTATATGATTCCTCGGCGTTAAGGATGCTGTAGTAGATATTACGGGTGGCCTGGGTCATGGCATCCCTGCTGGTGACAATGGTCAGATCAGCCTTCTCCTTATTAATGTCGGTCAATAATCCGTAATAATCACCGGAACTGCCTGCGGTCTGCTCGGTGAGCAACAGCGAACGGCTGGCCAGCCACACTGCCGGGCTGTCTTTGACGATGTCGGCAATCCTGGTTTCGGCAGCATCAACCTTAAGTGGCGTATAAGCCAGTTCCCGGATCAAGACCGGCCGCTCCGACTTGGGAAGGCCGATGTACTCCATCAGGGCTATGTATTTCTGTTCCAGGGACTCGGTACTGCCAGCCAGATCGGACTGGGCGGAGACATTCTGCTGCTGGGATTGATACACATTCAATATGGTGTCCATCCCCAACTGGTAGCGCAGCTCCGCGATCTTGTACTTTTCGGCCGCCTGCTGATTGGCCAGGCGCTCGGCGTCGCTATTGTCAAGGGCGTTCACAACCGCATAGTATTTTTGATAGACGTTAAATCTGACCGATTCCATGGCGGTGTCATAGTTCTTACGGGCCGCTTCCAGATTGTAGTCGGCCCTATAAACTGCATCCCAGGAATCGACCGGACCATAATACTGGCCGCTGGCATCAGGCAACAGTGCTGAATTAACGCTTTCCCAGGTTTCGTCATTGGATATATTGGCAGCCTGCAGGGCCAGATCAGCCGACTTTACCGAGCTGCTGTTCTTCAGGGCGAGATCAATGGCCTGCTCCACGCTTAGGGTGGATGCGGCCGGTTCACCATCGGCCAGGCAAATCCCAGCCGGAATAATCAAGAGCAGCAATACCAGCAGCGATATGATTTTAGGGCGCATAAAAATCAACTCCAATAAATCTTTGTTTTTCCAGTATACCTTTTACCGACCGACGGGTCAATATTTTGCAGGCTTAAATCTGGCTGAAAAAAGGGCCCGGTTCACACCGGGCCCTCGCAGGATTACCAGGTTTAACTATTTGATGGTTACAGTCTGAGTAGCAGCATCCCAGCTGGCGGTGGCCCCAAATGCCTGGGCAATGAAGGCTGCCGGCAGCATGGCGCGGCCATTGCTGATTTCAGGAGCTACGTCCATGGCTACTGCAACACCGTTGACATTCATCATGTTGCTGCCAATGGTTACCTGAACGATCTTGACACCCTTGATCAGGGTTACTTTGGAAGCGGCTGCATCCCACAGCACGTTGACCGGATCGACTCCCAGGCCGGTAGCGATGTCGCGGATGGCCAGATAGGTGCGTCCGTTCTTCAGGTAGGAAGGAGTCACAACGCTCTGTACCGCACCGTTGACGGTGAAGGTGGGAGCGCCGATCACATAGACAGCAGTCGGGTTGGTGGCGACAGCGCCGAGCACCAGGGTCTCCAGAGCCTTGTTGCTGGCAATGTTGTAATCCTGGGCAACAAAAGCCTTCAGGTCGCCAAGGCCGGGCTGGCTCAGAACCGAGAATTCAATCCCGGTGATCTCGATAATGCTGGCCTGGCTGCTGACGTCATCGATGTCGAAATAGAGGGTACGGTAATCTTCGCTCCAGTCGTTACTCCAGTCAATATCCAGGTCACCCTCGACCACATCGACTTCGGGGTTGCCCACAAAGGTTACCCCAGCCGGCAATTCGATATCAAAGACATCATAGGTATGATAATCGCCCTTATAATCCCTGTATTCCCAGTCGCCATCATAGTCGTCCATGTCACCGTCATAAGTCGGCTTGAGGGCCTCGTCCTCAGTCTCGGTGATGACGATCTTGGCTCCCTGGATGGCGGTGGCGCCAGTGGTCAGCCCTGCCAACACTCTACCATCTGCTCGGGTGGAATGAACAGTTTAAATATCGCGTACAGGGCGTTCGGAAGAAGGAAAACGATGGAGTAATTCTTCTATTTGATATGTCCGATACGGAAATTCTCATTCCACACGAAAGCATTGTTGCTGATTCGGACACATCTCAGGAGAAAAACTCAGAGCTTACTGGATTGGCTTCCTCTCAACGCGCCCGACGCATTGTAGCGTTCCCGGCTGCTTGGGCAGATGGCTTTGGTACCGAGTACTATGGCCATGTACACATTGAACCATTCACTCCGGAGGAAGCGAAAGACGGCAGCTTTACTGAAAAAGGACAGCCATTCACAAATGGTGAGGAGTTAGATGTGACTCCTCCAGATGTGGCG
>CAZBSD010000060.1:0-8527 GCA_964494735.1 uncultured Syntrophomonas sp. | reverse complement strand
TTATGCTTATGCAATCACATTATAACACAGACCAGATGATGGTTCGGCATCGGCCCTCCCGGTCATCTGATCGCCCAGCCTAAAATCGACCAGTGTCTATCTTGGATTATTTTTGGATTTGCGGCCAAAAACTTGGCCTAAAACCAAGGGATTAATTGACCAGCCCAAGACATATTATGGAGATAAGCCCAGATATAGAAGCTTCTCGGCTCCTATTAGGTAATGGCATACAATTTGCACCTTTTGTTATGGGGAGGAGGCAAAAGACAGTGGAGACGATTGAAGTGCGGCCAGCAGATGGGCTGGTCTCGGATTTAAAGGAGGAGTGTTCGGATGGATTTAGTGACATTACTATTTGATAAGCAGGATGGTGTAGCCACCATTACCTTAAATAGGCCCAAAACTCTTAATGCCCTGAATGACGAGCTGATTGCCGAATTGGATTTAGTTATGAACTCGATAATTGCTGATCCGGAGATAAAGGCTCTGATCATAACCGGCGGGGAAAAGGTCTTTGCGGCCGGGGGGGACATACAGTTCATGTCGAGCGCGGACCCGCTTCAAGCCGAGAAGTTTGTGGAAGATATCAAGATCACGTTTGACAAAATATATAACCTCGATAAACCGGTCATAGCTGCTATCAGCGGATTAGCTCTGGGTGGGGGCAGTGAGCTGGCCTTAACCTGCGATATACGGATTGCAGCCGAAGGCAGCATGATAGGGCAGCCTGAGATAAATCTTGGCATAATTCCAGGGGCAGGCGGGACCCAGCGCCTTACCCGTACCGTTGGGCCAGCCTGGGCCAAATACCTGGTTATGAGCGGCGCTGCTATCGATGCTGATACCGCCTTGCGGATCGGCCTGGTTTCGGCAGTGGTACCCAAGGACCAATTGCTCAACGAAGCGCGCAAGCTGGCGGCTGTTCTTGCCGCCAAATCTCCGGTAGCCATGAAGGCAGCCAAACGCTGCTTAAACTACGGGCAAAACGTCGATCTAAACTCAGGACTGAATTATGAATTGAAGACTTGGGCAGGTCTCTTTGCCACCGAGGATCAAAAGGAAGGAATGAAGGCGTTCCTTGAAAAACGCAAACCTGTTTACAAGGGCAGGTAGTCTTTGGTCGGTGATAGCCAGACAACGGTGAGCGCCAGGGCCGCCGTGGACAGAAGTTGGGAGAGGCATTATTGCGATGATCGAAATGAGAAGAGGGCGCTGCCAATACACTTCAAATATAAGCTTCTGTGCAGCCTTAAACCTGGTATCAGCACATTGCATACTCACCTCCTGCATATGGGGTGGTAACCGCAGCGGCGGTTATCCCCCTTTTTTAGCAGCTATTCACCGGGAGCTTTTTAAAAGGATGGATTTAATGAACGAAATGGTTGGCACCCAAAATATGTACCGAACAGCTGGATTATTTTGCTAAAATGGAATCAGCTATCCCTGCCTGGATAAACTGACTCAGTGTGTATCTGCCGGTTGACAGTCTTGTGCGTAAAAGGGGGAGTAGAGTTGAAACCCGAGGCATTGCTTTATAGATTTCTGTACGAAACGACCGCGATGGTTTCCCTTATAGTAGATGCTGCTGGAATTGTCAGATTCGTTAGCAAAGGATATCTGGAGATCCTGGGAAGATCCGAGGATGAAGTCATCGGGCACCCCATCGTGGAACTTACTCCCCATACCCGAACTGTCCGGGTCCTGAAGACCGGTAAAGCCATAACCGGTTACAACTGGACCGTAAATGGCTACCACATGATAGCCAGCTCCATCCCTCTGTTCCAAGACCGAGAACTGATCGGCTGTTTCGCCTATAGTATATTTATGGATATATGGGACGCCAAGCATTTGGTCGACAACTTGATGGCTGAGCTCAATATGTACCGGGATGAAGTTATCAGCCTTTATTCAGCCCGGTATAGCTTTGCGGAAATCGTCGGTGAAAATGAGAAGATGAGGGCGGTCAAGGAACTGGCTCATAAAGCGGCCCAGCATCCCTCCATAACAGTCCTGATCAACGGAGAGAGCGGTACCGGCAAGGAACTTTTTGCCCAGGCTATTCACCAGGCCAGCAACCGTTCCCGGATGCCTTTCATCAGGGTAAACTGCGCGGCCATTCCTGAGCATCTCCTGGAGGCCGAGCTTTTCGGTTATGAGGAGGGCTCTTTTACCGGTGCCCGGAAAGGTGGCAGCCGGGGCAAGTTTGAATTAGCGCATGGGGGGACCATATTCCTGGATGAGATTGCTGAAATGTCACCATCCATGCAGAGCAAACTGCTGGTGTTTCTCCAGGAAAGAGAGTTCGAGAGGTTGGGCGGGCATAAACCGATTCGCGTAAATGTGAGGGTGATAGCCGCAACCAATCGCAACCTAAAGGCGATGATTGATGCCAACACCTTCCGGGAGGACCTTTACTATCGGCTCAACGTTCTGAGCCTGGACATCCCCCCCTTACGGGATAGAATCGACGACCTTCCGCATTTGGTGGATTATATCATGCCCTGCATCAATAAAGAACTGAAAACCGAGGTAACCGGGATGTCCACTGAGGCCTGCAAGACGCTGCGACAATATAGCTGGCCCGGTAACGTCCGGGAGCTGATCAATGTCTTGCAGCGGTCCGCTCTCTTGGCCGACCTGAACAATGATCCGACCATGACCGATAAACACCTTTCTTTTCTTCACATACCCATCGTCAGTGAGGCTTCTCCCCGGACCCTGCGGGACCAGGTAAAAGAATACGAGAAGCAGGTGATCGCCCAGGCATTGTCCGAAACCGGATTCAACAAGACCAAAACCGCTGAAATCCTGGACATGGACCTTTCTTCGCTATACAAGAAGATCAAGCAATACGAACTTATGGCCGGTTCCTGATCAGATATTCGGGGACAAGGACCTTTGTCCAAAACGGACTGGATAATCGTCCAGTGGCTACCAATCCCGTTATAGGGCGGTTGGCTTGAATAAATTGGCAGGCAGGAGCTGCCATTTTGACAACAAACTGATTGCATAAGAACAATGACAAGGCAGAGGGGCCCCGATTAATCGGGATTGGCCTCTCTCATTTTTTTTGGCACGGCAATTGCTAAAGGATAAGAACAGGCAGACAGAAATGGGGTTTGCGCCCGGAAGGAGGGGTACCGGTAACTGGCACAACCGAAATTTGGAAATGCGAGGAAGGAGAGCTGGTAAATGGGCTTTGGATTTACTTATGACGAGGACCAATTGGCATTGCAAAGAACCGTCCGCAAGTTCGTGGAGAACGAAATCGTTCCGGTCCGGGCAGCCTATGACGAGTCGGAGGAGTTCCCCTGGCCAGAGGTCAAAAAGATGTTTGACCTGGGCCTCAACTGTATGAACGCGCCGGAAAAATACAACGGCATGGTTTTCGGCAACGTCGGCTTATGCATGGTGGTCGAGGAATTATGCCGCGGGTGTCTGGGTATCGCCATTACCCCGTTGGCTAACATGCTCGCATCAGAGCCAGTACTTTATGGGGGAACAGAGGAACAGTGGGATTACTGGTATCCGGATCTATGTGAAGAAGGTAAACTGGCTGCCTACGCGGTGACCGAACCGGGAGCCGGGTCCGACGTGGCTGGGATAAGGACCACCTGCAAGAAGGACGGAGACTATTACATCATCAACGGAACCAAGATTTTCATCACCAATGGCAAACACGCCAATAAGCTGACTGTGCTGGCCAGCCATGATACCAGCAAGGGGGGCAAGGGGCAATCCTTCTTCATGGTGGACGCCCAGACGGAAGGAGTGTCCTTCGGCAAGAGCGAGCACAAGATGGGCATGCGCTGCTCGGAGACCTCCGAAGTCATCTTCGACAATGTGAAAGTCCACAAGAAGTTTCGCATCGGTGAAGAGGGCGACGGCTTCAAACTGGCCATGAAAGCCTTCAATTCATCACGCCCCTTCATCGCATCAGCTTCCACCGGGGTGGCTTCCGCAGCCTTCGACTATGCTTGCGATTATGCCAAAGAGCGTAAAGCTTTTGGCAAAACCATTGGCAATCATCAGGCGGTAGCCTTCATGCTGGCGGATATGGCCATGGACATCGAAGCATCCCGGCTGTTATGGCAAAAGGCAGCCTGGCTGCTGGATGAAAAGTTAATGGCTGCCGACCTGTCGGCGATGAGCAAGTGTTTTGCTGCTGATGCCGCCAACCGGGTAGTTACCAATGCGGTGCAGATCCTGGGCGGATATGGCTTCTGCCGCGATTATCCGGTTGAGAAGATGATGCGTGATGCCAAGATATTGCAGATATTCGAGGGGACCTCGCAGATACAACGGGTAATCATCGGCAAGAGTGTACTGTCCTGATAATGTGCCGATCAAGTGGATGTAAAGGCGGCTTTTCTTATGAATGATCTGTTTGACAGCAGGCCAAGAGAGAGGCGGGATAACAAAGTCGTGCCCCTATCTGAAGCCATCAGCGAGATCCGGGACGGTGATGTGCTTATGCTGGGTGCCTTCATCGATACCCGCCGTCCCATGGCCGCCGCCTATGAGATAGTCCGGCAGCAGAAACGCGGGCTGATTTTGCTGGCCCAGTGTTCGTTGGCTGAAGATATCCTGGTCGGGGCCGGATGCGCGGTGGCATGGCGGGGGTGTTACACCGGCATGGGCAGTTTCGGCCTGTCCCCGGCCACCCTGCGCAAAACTGAAGCCGGTGAATTTTTCCCGGACGAGATCGGGCACCTGGACATAATATACGGCGCCATGGCGGCCATGGCCGGCTGCCCCTTTGTAGCCACCCGGGCAACCATGGGCAGCGATGTATTGAGCGACCAGATGAACCGCAATGAAATACTCAAGTCCAAGGCCGGCAATAAAGCCATGATACCCAAAAAAAAATTCGAATTTATCGATGATCCTTTCTATGATCAGGGACTGGTAAAGCTGCTGCCAGCCATGCCGGCTGATGTGGCTGTCATCCATACTCCTGTCGCGGGCGAGCAGGGGACCGCCAGGATAAGCGGCAGTCTGGCCTTCGATCACTATTTTGTCCATGCCGCCCGGACGGTCATTATAACCACCGAGCAGATAGTACCTGAAGAATATCTGCGGCGTGACCCCAACCGCAACCAGATACCCAGCACCGCAGTAGATATGGTAGTCGAGGTTCCCTGGGGCGGTCATCCCAGTCAGGTTCCCGGCTGCTATGATACCGATATTTCGTTTATCCGGACTTATGAAGCTCTGGCTCGATCAGAGGAAGGTTTCCAAAATTGGATCAAGGAATGGATTCTGGACATATCGTCGCGGGACCAATACCTCGACAAGATTGGAGCCTGGAGGTTGGAAAAACTGCGCACTACTACCCCGGCGATGCACCGTTCCCGTTCAAGTCATCAGGATAAATACACGATTGTAAAGGAGGATGGAGATGAGTAAAGTCGTTAGCCTCAAGGAAGCGATCCAAGAAATCAAAGATGGCGATGTGATCCTTACTGGCGGCATCGTTGAAGACAGAAGGCCGGTAGCGGCAGCCATGGAGATTGTTCGCCAGGGCAAGAAGAACCTGGTTCTGATCGGCACCTGCTCCCTGTGCGATGACATCATGGTCGGAGGCGGTTGTATCTCGGCGTACCGCGGCACCTATACCTCCAATGGCGCATTCGGTATTGCCCCCAACTTCAAGAGGATGGCTGAAGCAGGCACGATAGTCTGCGATGACATTGGTCATATTGATTATTCCATCGGTGTCATGGCAGGAATGGCGGGGGTACCGTTTATCGCCTCGCGCACCTGCATCGGCACCGATGTCCTGAACCCGGCCTATGACAACTTGGGAGGGGCTCGGGCCATAGCGCGAAACCCCGAAGTATTGCCGAAGAAGAAATATGTGCTGATGGAAGACCCCTTCTTCGATATGGGGACGGTTCAGCTTATCCCGGCTATCAAACTGGATGTATGCGTATGCCACGTCCAGATGGTGGGCGAGGAAGGTACGGTCCGGATCGATGGCAGCCTCACCTTCGACCACTTTGCGGCTCTGTCGGCCCGTAAGGTTATCATCACCGCCGAACAGGTTGTCCCGGAATCCTACATCAGGCAAGACCCCAACCGCAATTGCATACCCTGTACATCGGTGGATATGGTGGTTGAGCTGCCCTGGGGAGCGCATCCCGGGCAGGTATACAACCATTACGACATGGATATCCCCTTCCTGCAGGAATATGCCAAGAGCTGTGCGACCCAGGAGGGATTTGACAAATGGGCCGCGACCTGGATATTCAATGAAAAAGGTCATGAAGACTATATCAATAAACTGGGGGCCAGCCGCCTGCAGAGTTTACGGGCGGTTCCACCTTACGGGTATGTTCCGCGGAAAAAAGGAGGGGTGAAATAATGACCAGAGAGATTGCAAAGCTTGGAGAGTACTCCCCGGTGGAGGCGATGGTGGTTTATGCGGCCCGCTTCCTGGCTGGTTTTGATGGCAAAAAGGGCTTGATCGGGACCGGCCTGCCGCTGGTGGCCACCCAGTTGGCCAAGATGACCTACAGCCCCAACATGATCATCTTCGTAGAGACCGGCCAGGCTGATGCCAAACCGCAGGAGCTGCCGATATCCATAATGGACAGCCGCCTGACTTATGGGTCTTCCTGGCAGATGGGCGATCCCGAGGGTTTGTTTCCTTTAAGCCGCAATGAGATAGATTTTGGCTTCATCGGCGGAGCCCAGATTGACAAATACGGTAATGTCAACTCCACCTTTATCGGAGGCGACTACAACAAGCCCCACAAGAGACTGGCGGGGACAGCCGGGGCTGTTGATATCGGCGTATTCGCCAAGGATACGGTCATCCTCATGGCCCATCAAAAGCGCCGTATCGTGGAATTCGTAGACTATCTTACCACTCCGGGCTGGATGGTCAAGAAATGGCCCGAAGGCACCCTGGTAAGGAGGGAGGAGCTAGGTCTGAAGGGCGGGCCCAGTAGCTTTATTTCTTCTATGGGAATATGCAGATTCAATGATACCGACAAGATCATGTACCTGGATAAATATTTTCCCGGCATCAAGCCGGAGGACGTCAAGGCCAATACCGGCTTCGATATCGACGTCTCGAGGTCCACTGAAGCCGATCCCATTTATAGCGATGAGATCAAGCTGCTGCGGGAGGAAATCGATCCTCTCAATATTTACAAAATGCGCTGAGCGGTAACCTCAAAAGCAAGCGGAAGGAGTGGTGATAATGCGATATGAGCCAATCCCCATCGAAAAGGGAAAGTCCAAACCCCCCGCCTATAAGATCATGACAGCCAAGGAGGCTATCAACAAATATGTCAATGAGAACTGCTACCTGGGAATGACCGTGAGCGCTGCACCGGCCGATCTGATTTGGGAAATGGTACGCCAGCGGGACCGGATCAAGAGCCTGGACCTGGTCATCACCAGCCAGATCGGCATGTCCTCCGTACTTATCGGTTCCGGGTTGGTAAGGAAGATCGAGATGGGTTACAACTGGGGCGGAATCGAAGGTGAGGACAAAGTCTTCCGGCGGGCGGTAGAAAAAGGGATTCCCCGCCCCTTGGAGGTCGAGGATTACAGCAATTATGGTGCGGCCATGCGCTGGCTGGCAGCTTCCATGAACCTGGACTCGATCGGCACCAAGTCGCAGTTGGGCTCGGATATCATCAAATACAACCCTAAGATAAAGGTTATAGACGATCCCTATACCGGCCGTCCGGTGGCGATGGTGCCGGCTTCGCGTCCTGACGTCGCTGTAATCCATGCCGCCCGGGCTGATGAAATCGGCAATGTACAGTGTTTAGGTCTGTATGGGAACACCGACACCCTGGCGCGGGCAGCCAAACATGTGATTGTCAGTGTGGAAGAGATCATAACCACCGCTGAGATTAAGCGTATGCCCAACCTTACAACCATTCCCTATTACTATGTGGATGCCGTCGTGCATGCTCCGTTTGGGGCTCACTGGCGAGAATCGACCTATTTTTACCATCATGATCTGCCCTATGGTCTGGATGTCTATAGGCAATTTGCAACCCAGGAAGGCTATGAGGCTTGGGCCGATAAATACGTGCATGGCACCAAAGATTGGCATGAGTATTGCCAAATGGTAGGTTTCGACCGGCTCAACCGCTTGCAGCAGAGTGAGCATAAATATCAAATATTTGGAGAGGTGAGGTGATACACATGCCTAATTACGCCAAAGATTACAGCATGCCAGAATTGATGGCGGCTACAGTGGCCCGGGAGATAAGAGACGGTGAGCTGGCGTTCATTGGGGTGGGCATGCCGTTGATGGCCGCTACGGTAGCCAAATTCACCCATGCTCCCAACTTCAACATGATGGTCGAATATGGAGCGGTGGGGCCGGCTCCCTTGCGGCTGCAGATGTGCGTAAACTGCGCGGTCAATAATGAACGCGCCTATTTTGCCGGCAGTCAGCGGGAAGTCATGGGTGCTCAACAGAGCGGACTGGTGGATGTAGGGGTTATCAGCGGTGCCCAGATAGACAAATACGGCAATCTTAATTCTACCGGTATCG
>CAZBSD010000059.1:0-8533 GCA_964494735.1 uncultured Syntrophomonas sp. | reverse complement strand
GCCAATGGGGCCGGCAAGAGCACCCTGCTGCGGGCCATCTGCAATCAGGTGCCGGTTGCCAACGGCCGAATCTCCTTCAAGGACCAGGATATAACCGGAAAAAACACGGTGGACATCGTCAAGCGCGGCATCACCATGGTGCCTGAAGGACGCCGCATATTTGCCAACCTTACAGTACTGGAGAACCTTCATATGGGGGCCTATGCCCGCAAGGACAAGGAAGGCATCAATAAGGATATAGAGGAGATGTATGCTCTATTTCCCCGCTTGCAGGAGCGGCAATGGCAGGTCGCGGGTACTCTCTCCGGCGGCGAGCAGCAGATGCTGGCCATCGCCCGGGCTCTCATGTCACGCCCCCAGTTGCTGATGATGGATGAACCATCGCTGGGATTGGCTCCCCTGCTGGTTAAGGAGGTATTCCGTATCATCCAGGATATCCACAGTAAAGGCATGACCATTCTGCTGATCGAGCAAAACGCTACCGCCGCTCTGCAGATCGCCGATTATGGTTACGTGTTGGAGACCGGACAGATCGTCCTGGAAGGACCGGGTCAAGAATTGGCAGTTAATGAAGAGGTGCGCCGGGCTTATCTCGGCAAAGCTTAGAGCGGCAAAAAAGGCATAATAGGGTCTTTGATGCGGAAGAAACGTTCAGTCGACGTACGAGAAGTGCGCCTCAATCATGGTATCTTCCCATCGCCTTGCTCCAAGTCTTTTTGCCGGCTCTGACTGTGTACCAAGCCAAGCAGCGACGTTGATCACGAAAAACCATTAACCGCCGTGCCAGATATATCGCCTCCATCGCAGCTGCCCGATTAACTGAATAACAAAGCAAACGCAGATCACCCCCGCCATCTTATCAGATACACGGGGGTGTTTTTTCGCTGCATTATTCTCTATGGCACTGGATCAGTTCCATACCACAATAAGAATTGGTTTTTCAACGGCGGAGGAGTGCCTCTCCCCCCGAAAATACTACTACTTGCCCAGGATGGTCACCTGGACCGTCTTCTTGCCAAAATTCAAGGCTTCCTGGTGGCTGTCGAAGAACAGGTCAATTCGGTTGCCTTGGATGGCATTGCCCTGGTCGGCAGCGATAGCCTGGCCATAACCCTCCACCAACAGGCGGGTACCCATCGGAATAACATCGGGGTCCACTGCCACTATACCGCGGGCCAGGGGCAGTCCGATATAGGACGGGTAACCGTAGTAGGGTTTGTTGCACTCATAACATCCGTCATATCCGGTAGCTACCATGGTAATTACCCTCTTTCCGGTGGTGCTGGCACCGCGTGATGGTGTCGGCACGGCCGCGTTCTGGGCTACCTTGACTGGATTTTGGCCGTTACTTGGTACCGTGGTGGCAGCCGCAACAGAGGAGCCCACCTTTGTAGAGGTATCGGCTACAAACGGCTGCTGGGAACCAATTGCATCGATGAGGGCCAGGTGGGGAGCCTGCCGGGTGCGGTTGCCGATCAAACCGTCGGTCAGCAAGTGGTTGTCCAACTGCAGTTCAACAACTGACTGGTAGGCGGATGAACCTAATATCCCCTCAGCGGGACCACACCAGTAACCGCTGCCGTTCATCAACTGGCGCATCTGCACTACCGTTTTCGCCTCATTGTCGCGGGGGCTGCTCTCAGCCAGGAATCCAGAATAACTCAAGAATAAAGTCGTAATCAAGATTATAACCAAACGGGTAGTCTTATTCGGTAACATGATTGAACTCCTTTCTAAACTGTTTGGCATGGTCACTGGTTCGCAATAATCTTTCTGATCAATGTCGAAGCAGTTTAGCAGGTAGCGCTGGTATTAAGTCTATAGACTTTCCAGTCTTTATTCAAATTGCCTCTCAGTCCTCTATTTTGGACAACTAGAGATAGACCAGGAAAGCAGCGGGCATAAGTAATAATCCTGACATCTGAGCGCAAATGCTATTTGATGGAATATGTTGCCAGCTGCTAAAAACAAATGGCCTGCCAACTGTAATGCCGGCAGGCCTTGTCTTCATTGTTTCACTAAGCAGTCGTCTTTAATCCCAGGTGATAAAAAGTTTGCGGTCCCACCTCGCCGTCTACGGTGATTTTCTCAGCCTGCTGGAACATCCTCACCGCCGCTTCGGTACGGGGGCCAAATTTGCCATCCAGAGCCCCCGGCGAATATCCAAGAGCCGACAGCTTGGTCTGCAGGGCGTAGACGTCCAATCCCCGATTGGCGGAAGTGGATCCGCTTTGCAGAACCCGGCCCCCCATAAAGGTATGGAGGTAGATCTGATAGAGGGTCTGGTTGCCCATCACCCCATCTTGGGTGAGGCCGAAATCGGCCTGAAATAGTTTGATTGCGGCCTGAGTTTTGGGGCCGAAACTGGAGTCGGCCGGCACGCCCAAGGCCTGGGCATAATTCCGGGCGGTGCTGGCCAATCGGTTTTGCAGTATCCACACATCCCGGCCGCTATTGCCGATGCGCAGATCCCGCGAACCGAACACCCGTCCCGATGCTGCTGCTCCCGTCGGTTGTCCGAGATATAGGAAGGTGCTGGTGCCTACCACCCCGTCGGCGGTCAAGCCAAAATAGGTTTGAAACCTCTTCACCGCCGCCTGGGTCTGAGGACCGAAATCGCCATCTACTACGATATCTGCCCCAGTGATGGCGCTGGGCAAATAATTGAGCAGGGTCTGCAGCACCCTGACATCGTCGCCGGAGCGGCCCGAGCGGAGAATGCGGCTTCCAAAGTTGTTAACCACCCAATAGCCTCCTTTCATAAATTTCATTGTAGTGTATGAAAACCGGAGGCTTTTGGTTACTGGTTTTACAGTTTTGGAAATATTTCTCCCAACTGATTTTCCCGCCAACCAGAAAAACGGCAAAGGCCAACTCCAGTGAGTGACCTTATTAGGTTTGGTTTCATATTATTGTCTTAGGACCAAAATCAGGCCGTCACCCAAACTCACCGGGTCAGGTCAGACGACCATTCCCGGCAAAGGGCGGCGACAGTGGGGAGCGGTTCTGTTGTGGTCTACAACAGAACCGTCTCAGTGGCTCTAACGAATGGCGGTTGGGACGAAGGCGTCGATCAATCCGATAACGAAAGCGGCCAGCAACGCGCCGATCAGGGTAACACTGAGCATTGAAGGGATGATGAACTGAGCCAGGTAAATGACCACGGCCGCAATAAGGAACCCTACTATGCCACGACTGCGTGGTGATACCTTGTCACCCATCATTCTTTCAATTAAGTATCCCATGAGAGCGATAACCGCTGCTGCAGCCAGGGCGCCCCAAAATCCTGTCACCCGGAAGCCCGGAACAAAATAGCTGACCAGCAGCAATACCAGGGCAGAGACTATGAAACGAACGATAGCTTGAAACATTGAGTTACCTCCTTGCCTAAAAATAATTGACTTCTTAGCTTATAGATTCTCACCCGGTCACCCAATTTATGCATACGTCTCAGTTTTATCAGGTTTTCGAGGCAGTCGGCCTCAGGTGGTATTTATCAGCCAGGAAGTTGGCTGCATCTACCAGCGGAGAATAACGATTTAAAGCGGTGGCCAATTCGATAGTTCCACCCACCCCGCAAAAGGTAGCCGGCCAGCCGGTGACCATCTCCGAACCGGAGAGCAGAAATAGACAGAAGGCAAAGATATATCGGGCGATGACTCCATCCCTGTTGAGCATACGTAACAACTCCTTCTCAATAAATGGGCAAATAAAATAATTCCGACATTTTAGTATTTGAGCCTGACCCGATATGATGTCAGTTAAATAATTGGAGATGCGGTAATTTGTAGACGCGGGGATCTTTTGAGATTTGCTGTTAACGAGCGGACCGGCAGTGAGCAGACGGTAGAATTTAGAAAGGTGTGGTAGGTTTTGTTCTGGCGCTTATTTTTCTCGACCCTGGGGGTTGTCTTTCTATCCGAGATGGGCGACAAGACACAGATCACCACCCTGCTTCTGGCCGGCGCCAAACCTGCCTATATCTGGTGGGTGGCCCTCGGCTCGGCCAGCGCCCTTATCAGTGCTTCCTTCTTGGAGGTCATAATCGGCTCTCGGGTAATCGCCCGCTACCTCCGACCAGATACCATAAATCTGCTCTCGGCATTTGCCTTCATTATCCTGGGAGCCTTGCTGCTGTTGGGGGTTATTGGCGATTACAATATTCAGGGATGGGGATTGGTCAAAACATGCAATTACTAACCTGGTTATCGACTTACTTGATCATAATCGTCTGTGAGCTAGGCGATAAAACCCAGTTGGCAGTACTTCTGCTGACTGGCAACAATCCTCACAAAAAATGGGTCATTTTCGCAGCTAGCTCGGTGGCCTTGATCCTGAGCGTATTTATCGAAGTCACGGTGGGGATCACCTTGGCCCGTTATATCGGGCCAGCCCTCATTAATAAGGCGGCCGGCATGGTTTTCCTGGTGCTGGGAATCTTCATGTTGATCAAGTACATCAGGCTCCCACTGCGCCTGCCAGTCTGGCAGCGGAAACAGTCAGAGAGCGCGGAGCCAGAACCGCAGGGGATAGAATCCAATATCTGATTCTCTGCCAGCTGGACTAACTAGAAGCTTGGCCGGAAGAGTTGCCGCCGCCCTGACCGGAAGACTGACTCTGGCTGGAACCTCCGTTGTGGCCTGACGAGGAAGACTGACTGGACAGCTTGGCTTGCAGGTTATTGAGATTGGTCATGGCTATCTCGCCTTTTATCATTATCAGCTCCGGCTGGCGGGTCTTGATAGCGCTCTGCAGATCCATTATGGAAAACTCAGTTTTGCTTAGCATCTTGGCGTCGGCATCCTTGGCCTTGGCTCCCAGATAAAGCCATTGTTCTAGCATTTTTGGGACATGTTCCTCGGCTTTAGCCCAGTTTTTCTGACTGGCTTCATAGACCGAGGCCATCACCTCATATTTCTCCTGGTATAATTCAGCTGGCACCGATGCAGAGAAGAAACGGGCCAGATTGGCATAGTTGCGGAATAGCTCCAAAGCGGCGGTCATGCTGGCTTGGGGCTGGCGGGCGGTTACCGCCTGGGTAAGCTGCTCCAGGGCAGTGCTGAATTGGTTGCGGGCCTCTATACTCATTCCCGCTTCAACCGCTTCCGGCATCAGACTGTTCCAGCTCTCATGAATCTTGCGCAGGCTGGTAAACTCCTTCTGCCAGTCGCTGCCGGCGGCTTGCTGCCCGGCAGTTTCGCTCTCGGCAGCGGTTGGCCCGGTTGATGCTGTGGTTTGCCCAGTTGCAGGCTGTTGCCCGGCCTGTGATGGCTGGCCTTCCCCCTCGCCTTGACTCTGGTTCTGCTTCTGGGTGTTGGCCGACTGGCTGCCCTGCTTCTGATTGTTCTGTTGCTGGCCGCTGGATGACTGACCAGTTGAGGATTGACCATTCGAACTGAAACTGGTTTGCTGCTGGGCGCCGCCCGACTGCCCATTCTGAGATTCGGTTGACTTGGGCTGAGGATTGAGCTCAATATTTTGCTGCATCGAGCCGCCGCTGCGAGCTTTGATCTTTTTATCCAGCTCCGCAATAGTGGTATCCAAGTCGGATGCCAGGCTTTTTAATTCGGTGGGGGCTTTTTTGGTCTGGCCGTTTTCAGAAGGCTTCTTTTCCGCTGACTGCCTGGAGCATCCTGCTGTCAGGCTCACTAAAACGATAATAATGAGGACCATAATGTTGCGAGACCTAACCATATTTATAGACCACCCCAATTCTTGCACACATAATTTACCAGCTAGTCCGGTGAACGCTGATAATTTATCTTGTCCAGAACTGAATCCAATAATGCCAACAACCAATCGGGAGCGAATGGCTTGGCAATATGAAGCGGTCCGATTTTGTGCTCGCTTTTGTTTATCGATGCAAAAAAAGCAGTTATAATGTTATTCAGTCATATCAGGCGGCTGAAAACATTATGATAATAGCGGAATCGGGGGTAACACGTTGCCAAACGAGAAATCAAACCAGGAGAAAGTGACGTTGCGGGTGGTGATCGGAACCGCTTTCCTGGTCCCATTTATCGGCAGCGCCATCAACCTGGCCCTGCCTCTTTTGGGGGAGGAATTTAACAGCAGCGCCCTGTTATTGGGCTGGGTGCTCACCGGTTACCTGCTGACCTCGGCCGCTCTGTTATTACCCTTTGGCCGCCTGGCCGATATCATCGGCCGCCGCAAGGTGTTCCTGACCGGCATGGTGTTTTTTACGGTGTTTTCTTTCCTGTGCAGCCTGACTACCTCCATGGAGATGCTGATAGCTCTCAGGTTATTTCAAGGCATATCCTCGGCCATGGTATTCAGTACCTCAACCGCCATACTGACCTCCGTCTATCCTCCTCAGCGGATGGGCAAGGCCTTGGGGATGACCGTGGCCAGTACTTATACCGGGCTCTCGGTGGGACCGGTGCTGGGTGGGTGGATGAACCACCATCTGGGGTGGAGGAGCATTTTTTATCTGGTGGTGGTGATAAGTCTGGCGGTCACCATCTACGCAGCCGGTTGGCTAAAGGGTGAATGGAGGGGAGCTCAAGGGGAGCGCTACGACCTGACTGGGACATTCCTTTACGTGATTGGGCTGGCGGCTCTCTTGTACGGAGTCTCATCTTTGTCGACTTCTGCCTGGGCTGTGTATGCTGCTGCTCTGGGAGCAGTCTGCCTCGGTATCTTCATCTATTATGAACTGCGCCAGGAGCACCCTTTGATCCAGATGAGGCTTTTTGTAAGTAACCTTACCTTTGCCTTTTCCAACCTGGCGGCGATGTTAAACTATAGTGCTACATTTGGGCTCGGTTTTCTGCTTTCTATCTACCTGCAGGTAGTGGTGGGGTATAGTTCCCAGACCGCTGGGATCATCCTGCTCGCCCAACCGCTGATCATGGCCTTGCTGTCGCCGCTGGCCGGCAGCCTGTCCGACCGCATCGAACCACGTAAGGTAGCCACTACCGGGATGGCGCTCAGCACTCTGGGGATATTCGTATTCATATTTCTCAGCCGGGAAACCTCTCTCTACATATTGATACCGACCCTGGCCGTGATAGGTTTGGGTTTCGCTCTATTCTCATCACCCAATACCAATAGAGTGATGAGTTCGGTACAGCCGCGTCTGTACGGAATCGCATCCTCCACACTGGGGACCATGAGAATGGTAGGGCAAGCGGTCAGTATGGCAATTGTAACCTTGATCATGGCCGCCTTCCTGGGTAACGCCCAGCTCAGCCAGGTGGGACCCGAAGTGTTGATGTCCAGCATCCGCATCGCCTTCTTGATCTTTTTCATTTTATGCTGCTTTGGGGTATGGGCGTCGGTGGTACGGGGGAGCGGAGGGGCGGAGTCCCAGAAAGGTGCTGAGGTCAGGGGGGAGAGTCAAGCGTGAAAAAAACGGTCCTGATCACCGGGGGTTCACGTGGCATCGGTAAAGCCAGCGCAGAGTTGTTCGCCCGCCAGGGATACAATGTGGTTATCAATTATTTTCAATCGGCGGCAGCCGCACAGGCGCTGGCCGCTGAACTGACCGGTGAAGGATTGTCAATCATGGTCTGCCCGGCTGACGTTTCCAAACGAGAACAGGTTGACGCCATGGTCCAAACGGTCTTGGAATGCACCGGCTCCATCGAGGTACTGATAAACAACGCCGGCATAGCTCAGCAAAAGCTGTTTACCGATATAACCGCTGAAGATTGGGACGCCATGTTGGATGTCAATGTGAAAGGGATATTCAACTGTTGCCAGGCGGTGGTGCCGGGCATGATAAGCCGCAAGCGGGGCAAGATAATCAACCTGGCCTCAATCTGGGGGATCACCGGGGCTTCCTGCGAGGTGCACTACTCGACCGCCAAAGCGGCGGTAATTGGTTTCACCAAAGCCCTGGCCCGGGAACTGGGGCCCAGCAATATCCAGGTCAATTGTGTGGCGCCGGGGATCATCAGCACTGATATGAACGCTGCCCTGGAGGAAGAAGACCGCCAGGCTCTGATCGACGCAACCCCGCTAATGAGGCTGGGTACCCCCCAGGACGTGGCCTATGCCTTGTTATTCCTGGCGTCGGAACAGGCTGATTTCCTGACCGGGCAGATTCTGAGCCCCAACGGGGGCTTCGTTATCTAGACGCCAACCTCAAAAAAAGACCCCCCTGCGGAGAACGCAAAGGGTCAAGGAAAAAATGGAGTATGCAAGGGAAATCATAAGTATTCCCGCAGAAATGGTGAATCCCTGCTTCACACCCCCATTTCATCGAACCATCATGGGCAATGAGTGCAGGCCCCTGCCAAGCGCGGATTGTTCAGATTTATCAACCCCATCCACATGGGCGGGGTTTTTTTATGGGCATTCATTCTGACCATACGATGGCATCTCCACATCAGCAGGGCAGCTGAAACTCCTGGGGGCGTTTATGGTAAAACTCCAATGCTCCACAGAATGGGCCTTTACTTCTACAGCCCATATTTAAATGATAGAATAGATTGGAATCGACTCAGTAAAGGATGAATACCACCGCTATGATAGCGCTGCAAGTGAACAATCTTAATAAATCGTACGG
>CAZBSD010000058.1:0-8990 GCA_964494735.1 uncultured Syntrophomonas sp. | reverse complement strand
GGAGGTGCATTTAATATGAAGCAATCCGTTAGCAAACGGGACCAGGACCACTTCCGGGGCTGCCTGCTGGGCGGGGCGCTGGGGGATGCCCTGGGTTATGCGGTGGAGTTTGAGAGCCTGAAGGGCATAAAGCAAAGGTACGGCCCAGCGGGGATAACCATCCTGCCGGAACCGGCCCTGATTTCCGATGATACCCAGATGACCATGTTCACCGCCGAGGGACTGCTGCGGGCCAAACTCCGGGGCAATGAGCGGGGGATCTGCCATCCTCCCAGTGTGGTCCACCACTCTTATTTGCGCTGGCTCCATACCCAGGGGGAAGAGAATGAATCCTACCTTGATTCATTTGGCCGACCGTCCGATGACGGCTGGCTGGTGCAGCTGGACCGTCTCCACCATCGCCGGGCTCCGGGGCTAACTTGCCTGTCGGCCTTGCTGTCCTCCCGCTTCGGCACCATGGAAGAGCCGCTGAACAACAGCAAGGGATGTGGCGGGGTGATGCGGGCGGCGCCGGTGGGCCTGGCGGCGGACGATCCATTTAAACTGGGCTGTGAGATAGCCGCTCTCACCCATGGTCATCCTACCGGTTACCTGCCGGCGGGGGTGCTGGCTGCCATTATAAGTGAGCTCATCTCCGGAGCTGAGATGGAGCCGGCCATAGAAACGGCATTGCAGCAATTGCGGACCTATGAGAATCATCAGGAGACTCTGGCGTGCGTGGAGCTGGCATTGGAATTGGCCGATCTGGCCGAAAACTGTTATGAGCACGAGGAGAACATCCGCCGCATAGGCCAGGGGTGGGTGGCTGAAGAAGCCCTGGCGATCGCCATCTATTGTGCGCTGGTGGCCGAAGGGGACTTCCTCGAAGGCATCTGCCTGGCGGTCAATCATGACGGCGACAGCGACAGCACCGGGGCCATCGCCGGTAATATCCTGGGGGCCTGCCTGGGTGTTTCCGCCATCCCGATCAAATGGATCGAGAAGCTGGAGCTGAACCGGGAGATAACCGCGCTGGCCGATGACCTGTTGCAGGGCTACAGTGAAGACGGTGGCTGGCGGGAGAAGTACCCAGGGTGGTAGGATCATGCTAAGCAATAGAGACCTGAAGACGATCGTATTGGGCAATGGAGGCGCCCAATCTTTGCAGTTGTTCGTGATCAAACCTGAATACGACCTCTAAACCGTTTCCCGGCAGAGGTGTCCATTGCGCCGGGTGGCGGGGAGAAAATGATTTAAACCGGATGATATCTCAACGGTTTAGAAACATCCACCCATAATAGTACGGGAGCAGGCGAAAACTTAAATGTATGCCGGAAAAACCTGGACAGCCGTGCAGCCTCCCGTTTAGCGGCCTTTGGTTAAACCTTCATATCTGACCTATAATATACAGTACCGGCAGCGGCAGTCTGTGCTGCCATGCCGGCGGCGGATAAATCAGGCTCAATCTTCGTATGATATAGTGGCAGAGTTATTACCGCCGATCATTATGGCAGAGGTATTATTACATTGAAGAAAGACCTGCGCGTCGCAATCATCCCTTTACTCTTGTTTGGTTGGACTCTGGTGGCAGTCGGCATCTACCAGTACGATGCCGGCAAACAGACTGATCCCGCCCAGATATCCGCCAACCTGGGCTCTCCCGGGCAATCCAGTTCCCCATCCCCTGGCTCCGGCAACGACGGCAATCCGGCCAGTTCCCCACCGCCCGGGGTTGAAACCCCAGCCGCCTCACCAGAATCAAGCCCGGCTCCGGCCGCGGCCTCTTCCAGCTATACGGTCCAACCCGGCGATACCCTTTGGGATATAGCCCGAGCTTACAATACCACCGTGGACCAGCTGCAGACGCTCAATAATCTGAACAGTGATGCCCTCTCATTGGGGCAAACGCTGATCGTGACCGGTCAGGCGGGCCAGCCCCTCCAGATGGCCCAGCGGTCCAGCCCAGCCCCGGCCCCAAGCCGTTCCGCGAATACCTCCCGGGCCGCTTCGGTGCTGCAATATGCCGCCAAATACATAAATACGCCTTATAAGTATGGGGGCACCACCCCGGCTGGCTTTGACTGTTCCGGGTTTACCCAATACGTCTACAAACACTTCGGGGTCGGCCTGCCCCGCACTGCAGCCGCCCAGGCCAGCACCGGCACGCGGATCGCCAAAGCGGACCTGGCCCCCGGAGACCTGGTGTTCTTCGCCACCGGCGGGGGAGGCATCGACCACGTGGGCATCTACGCCGGCAGCGGCCGCTTCATCCATTCCAGTTCACCGACCTCCGGCGGGGTCATCTACACTTCCTTAAAAGAAAACTATTACGCCAAATCCTATGCCGGGGCCCGGAGGGTATCCAATTAGCCTGGTCTCATGCCTCGCTGCCTGTTTCAGTTCGTCTTGCCGGGGGGCCGGCCACCGGGCCGGCCGGTCATGCCGCCGCCGGATTGGCCATATTCGGTCACCGTACCTGAGGCGGTGAGACTGGCGACCTGCGTGCCAGGAGTATAAGAACCGCCGCTGTACAAACCGTTTTTCTGAGTACCGCTGCAGCTCCCCCCGGTATAGACGGTGTAGACAGATCCCGACTTAATTTGCGGCGAAGATACCACCACCGAGGCATAAGCTTTGGCGGGGGCAAAGGTCAGGATATTCTGGCCCTGGCTGTCCACGATATTTACCAGAGTGCCCGCGGCCTGACTGCCAAGATTAAGTTTCAAGCTGGCCTGGGATGAAGTGCTGCCCGGGGCTTGCGCCATGCCGGAACTGCCGGCTGCGGCCAGCCAACCGCCATTCAGGCTGAAGCTGCCATTGTAGTCCAGAGCCCCATTGCCGTTATCGGTAGGGCCGTCCACTAACACTGTGCCGCCCGTCATCACCCAATCGCCGTTGACGTCGATGCCGTCGCCCCGGGCATTGACGTAGATATATCCGCCGCTGATGCTCAGTTGGCTGCCGTCGGAAGCGTCGAAATTGTTTTGGCCGGGGCGCCCGTTGACCGAGGAACCATCACTGCCGCCGGCCGTGTTGATGCCATCATCGCTGGCGGTTACGGAAATATCTCCGCCATTGATGGCGATCGAGGCGCTTTCCAGGCCTTCGTAACTCTTGGCAATGGTGATGGTCCCGCCGTTTACCTCCAGGGCGGTATCGGCATGGACCCCGTCATCACCGGAGTCCAGGTTGATGGTGCCCCCGCTGATGATGATGCTGCCATTGGAATGGATGGCGTCATCGGCGCTGTCTATATCGACCACTCCTTGGGCGATGCTGATGCCGGTCCCGGCCTTGATGCCTTTGGCGCTTTCAGCAGTTGTGGTACTGGCCGTTGTCTGGGCCTGGCCGGGCATTGATTGATTACTGTGGCTTATCCCGTTACTGCTGCCGCCTCCCGCGGTAATGGACAGTTGGCCGTCTTTGACAACCACCTCGGTGGCGGCTTGGAGGCCGTCATTGCCGGCGGTTATCTCCAGCTGACCGGATTCGATGTAGATGAAGCCCCGCCCAGCATCTTCATCATTATTGGACTGCAGCCCGTCACTATCGGCGTCAACCACGATGCTGCCGGCCTTCACCGCAATACAGTTGCGGCCTCTGATGCCATCCTGGACCGAATTCACAGTGATATTGCCAGATACGATTTTCAGGTCATCCTTACAGTTGATACCATGCTGGTAATTACCGTTGACCGTCAAACTGCCGGTTCCGTTGATGGTCAGGTCGTCATGACTGAAGATGGCGGCATTGGGTTCGTCGCTGTTGCCGGCCAAAACGTAGCTGTTTCCATCGGTGATGGTATTGCTGGTGCCCGCGGCCAGAGTGACAACCGTCTTGGCTGCGTTCTTGACGTAGATGGGAGCACTGGTGAGACTGGTCAGGTCGATCCCGTTCAAAACCAACTGGACTGTTTTACTGTCGCTGGTATCGATGATTATTTGACCGTCGCTGATCTTCCCGCTGACTACGTAATCTCCGCCCGACTTGATGGTGATTACGTTGCCATTGACCACGGCCCCATCGCCTTTGACGGTGGCCGAACTGCCCTGGAAGGCAATTTGGGCAGCAGCGGCGGAGTCCCAGTTGCTGGTCAGGTCGTCACTGTCGAAGACCACGCTTATATTGCTGGCAGTGACCGCGGGGTTCGAGGCTGTAGTTCCGGTCGCAGTTCCGGCCGCGCTTTTTGAGCACCCAGAGACGATTGGAAGGGCCAGCAGCAGCAGTCCCAGCATCAGACTGGTTATGGTGGTTTTGACTCGCTTGGAAATCATTATCATCCTATCCTTTCCTATTTATAACCTTAACCGGGGAGGTAGACTTTCTCTTCCCCATCACTCATGGTGAGGGTAACATCCAGGTTGCCATTGCGGGCGCGGATCTCATCCAGGAAATCCTTCTGGGAGCAATTGGCTTTGAGCTGCAAACGGTAAAACAACTTAAACAGGGCGCCGAAATCGCTGGTTTTTACCCGCAGCAGGTTCCAGGAATCGGCGTAGTGCTCAAACACATCATCAAACAAAGACTGGAAGTCCAGGTTCTCCGGTACGGTAATGCTCAGCAGCATGCCGATATTGGCCGGGGCGGCGTATTTGATACGGTTCAGAAACAACATGGCTGCACACAGGATCACGGCAAACAGAGCTGCATATTGGACATGTGACATGCCGCAAGCCAGGCCTACCGCCAGCGCAAAGAATATATAGGCGATGTCCTTGGGATCTCCCGGGGCACTGCGGAAGCGTATCAATGAGAACGCTCCGGCCAGACTGAAAGCCCGGGCGATGTTGTCACCGATCATGAGAATGATAATGGCGATGATGGCCGGCAGCATGATCAGGGTGACCGTGAAAGCGGGGCTATAACCGTCTATTTTATGGGTGGCTATGTAGGCCCGGCTGATAATCAGACCCAACCCCAGCGCTGACAATAATATAAACAGAGTTTTGGTGAGGGTGAGCGACTCGCTGACGGTTGAAGATAATATGGCTTCTAACAAGGTTCTGACCTCCTTTCCAATGTTGATGGCTAGACTGCCCGCTGCAGGATGGGGTAGGGGCGAATACCCAGCTGTCTGGTTTTATACATTTCACCGTATTTGGAGAAACTGGTGGGGTAGATGCGGTGGTTGGACATCAGGCTGGCCAGCCACAAAGGCACTGCCCGGCAGGTCTTGATCTCCAGCAGCCTTTGGCCGGGCTTCAGCAAAGATGTGCCCAATCTGCCGCTCTCCAAACTTAAATCCTCCCAGCGGGTCAGGATGTCTTGATCGATGGTAATCCGGAATTCGCTATCCTCCCGGCCAAACCAGGCGGTTCGCTGATAGCTTATATAAGCGGCCGGGCGGACCGGGTGCTGGGCCTGAAAAAAATCGATCTCATTCAGGACCTGATTGTCCACATAGTCCATATGGGCCGGGCGCCGGCCCGATTCCAGGTAAGCATAAGCATCGCCCAGCTGCAGCGCCGCCCTTCGTTTGTTGACGATCCCCCTCATCTTCTTCTTCAATTCCAGGAAAACCAACTGATCCGGTTGGGCCGGTCCGCCATAACTGCGTAAACGCAGCTTCTCCTTATAAAAGGGCTTGGATAATGAATGACGGATGATCTGGAAGTCGGGGGTATCGAAGTAGATGTTGTTGATGGTGTAGTGACGGTTGCGCCGGCAGTAATCATCGGGCCGCATGTGATCGTTCAGCTCGAGGATCAGGGCATGGTATTGAACCTCATCCAAAATGGATTTGCACTCATACCTTTTAAAAGTGGCCATCGCCATCGCTGCTGCTCTCCTTTCGAATCCACTGTTTGTACTGGTATCATAGCGGGTAAACCTGAATTGAATCTGAAGTTAAACCTTCAGACTATTTTCAGTTTGGCAGTCTAATATGGCCTTGATGGCAAAGCTGTACGAGGTTTAGTAATATGGAGACAGGCGGCTGACCTGAAGGAGAGATAATGGATGAGGATTCTGGTGGTGGAAGATGAGCCGCGCCTGGCCGAGGCCCTGGGGCAAATAATGAAGCAAGGCAAATATAGCGCCGACGTGGTGTATGATGGTGAAGATGGCTTGGATTATGCCCTGAGCGGCATATATGATGTCATCGTCCTGGACGTCATGCTGCCTAAGATGAATGGCTTTGAGATAGTGAAGGAGCTGCGGCGCCAGAAAAACCATACCCCCGTCATTCTCCTGACCGCCCGGGCGGAGATCAGCGACAAGGTGACCGGGCTCGATTGCGGAGCCGATGACTACCTGACCAAACCGTTCGCGGCCCAAGAATTACTGGCCCGTATCCGGGCCCTGTCCCGCCGGCAGGGGGAGGTAGTCCCCGATGAATTGGCCTTCGAGGATGTCCGGCTTGATTTATCCAGTTACATCCTGGGATGCGGCCTGAAGTCAGTGCGCCTGGGCCGGAAAGAATTCGAAGTGATCCGCCTGCTTATGAACAACCCCTCCAATATCGTGCCCAAGGAAGATATCCTGCTCAAGGTATGGGGCACGGAATCGGACGCCGAGGACAATAATGTCGAGGCCTATGTTTCTTTCTTGCGCAAGAAGCTTGCTTATTTGGGTTCGGCGGTAAATATCGCCACCGTCCGCAGGGTTGGTTATTACCTGGAAGTGAAAAAATGATAAAGAAACTGAAATACAAATTTATCTTGATAAACATGGCTTTGATTTCCTTGGTGCTGCTGGCCATCTTTTTGGCCACTTACGCAGCCACCGAGCGGCGGCTGGAAGAAGAAAGCCGGGGGACATTGCAGCGGGCCCTCACCGCCGAAGACCGCCGGGAACCGCCGCCGCACGGAGATCGGGGGCCAATGCGAAATCCCGACTTTATGCCTATTCCAACCTTTACCGTCAATCTTGATGCCGAAGGAAACATTGTAGAATCCCAGGGAGCGCTGTTTGACCTGTCCGACCCGGGTTCGCTGCAGGAAATCGTGGCTGAGAGCCTGGCCAGCGGCCAACCCAGCGGCATAATCAGCGGCGCCGGCCTCCGGTATCTGGTCCAGCATGCGGATATGGGAACAAAAATAGCTTTTGTCGACCGCAGTATGGAATTGCAGACGCTTTCTGCTTTGGTGCGGTCATCTTTACTGATAGGTTTGATCAGCCTGCTAGTATTCCTGTTGATCAGCCTGTTTCTGGCCCAATGGGCCCTGCGGCCGACGGAAGCCAGCTGGCAGCAGCAGAAGCAATTTGTCGCCGATGCCTCCCACGAACTGAGGACGCCTCTAACTGTTATTCTGGCCAATGCCGGCATAGTATTGGCTCATCCTGACGAAACGGTACAAAGCCAGTCCAAATGGATAGAGTACATCAAAAACGAAGCCGACCGGATGAGTAGCCTGGTCGACAACCTGTTGTTTCTGGCCCGGACCGATGACGTGAGTTCATCAATGACGCCGGTACACCTGAATATCAGTGACCTGGTGTGGGAATCGCTGCTGCCTTTCGAACCGGTCATATTCGAGCAGCATACGCGGCTGGAGGCGGAAATACAGCCTGATCTCCATATTGATGGCGATGGTGGCAAGCTGCAGCAGTTGATCGGCATCCTGCTGGATAACGCCTGCAAATATGTCGATGATGGCGGCCTCATCAAGGTTGGACTGGCGGAAAACAAAGAAGGCCAGGTGGAATTAGCGGTGTCCAATTCAGGCACCCCCATCCCGGCCCCGGAGATAGAAAACATATTTCGCCGTTTTTATCGGGTGGACAAGTCGCGCAGCCGCGCAATGGGCGGCTATGGGTTAGGGTTGGCGATCGCCCAGAGCATCGTGGCAATGCATCATGGCCAGATCGCGGTGCGCAGTGACAGTGAAGAAGGCACCACCTTCACGGTGACATTCTAAGTGGTTACCATCCGTTGCGACACCCATGAAAATACCAAGGATATGCGGGGGGAGTGAAGTTATGAAGGTCACTGATTTCGATGACAGCCTGGATCCGGTCATAGTGAAGCGCGGTCGTCAGTACTACCAGGAAGGCCGGGTCAGCCGTCTCAAGCAAACCGCGGCAGGCTGGACTGCGGTAGTGGAAGGAACCCATGATTACACGGTGGAGGCGGAGCTGGAGCCGAACGGCTTCATAAAATTCAGCGAGTGCGATTGTCCCTATGAGGGAGGAGGGTACTGCAAACATCAGGTGGCCGTCTTTTATGCCTTACGGGCTGGGGTCACGACGGGGCGACCTGCCGGGCAGGAGCCGATAGCGACCGGCCCCCCGGCGAACAGTCTGGAAACGGTTTTAACCGATATGAAACCTGAGCAAATGAGGAAAATAATACTCGAACTGGCGGATCAGCACGAGGAGATAGGCCGGACGTTATTGTTGAAATATGGCGTTCACAGCGATGAGATAAAAGCCTGCCGGGAAACGATGCGGGGCTATATCCGGGAAGCCAAGCGGAATGGTTTCATTGATCGGCGTTGGGCCGCCCATGCGGCAAAAGGCGTCGACTTGACCCTGGACAAGGCCCAGCAGCGGATGGAACAGGGCAATTATATGCTGGCGCTGGGACTGGGGCTGGCGGCTCTGGCGACTGCGGTAGATATGCTGCCATATTGTGACGATTCTGACGGTTGGGTGGGCACGGCTGTAGATGACGCTCTGGGTGTGATCGATGACGTGGTGCAGGATGCAGTCGGCCGCATGGATTTGGCCCAACAGAAGAAGATGCTGACCAAGCTGATCAAGGAATCCCGCCATAAGCGTTACGATGGTTGGTGGGATTGGCCCATCGATCTGTTGGGCAGCTGCGTTCATTTGTGCGCTGATCCGGGGCTGCGGGGCATAGTGGAGACGGAGTTAAACAAATTACTGGAATCTCAGGCCGAGGATTCGCAAGGGAGCCGTCATTACGCTCTGAGTCAAATCAAAATGCTGCAGCTGCAGATGCTGGAGCTTTTCGACCATCCCGACCGGGCCGAGGAGTTTATTGCGGCCAACATGCAGTATAGTGATTTTCGTCAGAAGGCAATCGAAAATGCCCTCCGCAAAAAGGA
>CAZBSD010000057.1:0-9275 GCA_964494735.1 uncultured Syntrophomonas sp. | reverse complement strand
TCTTGACTCAAAAACTTGATGCCGCTCACTTGGCCAATTCTCTTAATACATTGCCGTATTTAGCGTTCGTCTTACGAAATGCCTCCGCCCATTCGGCAAATTCGGCATCGTACGGTGTCAGTCGCAGTCCGTCAGGCTCCTCGATCATTTGCACCAGGTCGTTCTCATGTAAAAATAGCCGGTCAATAATCTCCTTAGGCAGGATAATACCCAGACTGTTGCCCACTTTTCTTATTTTCAGGGTGGTCATTTTGCTCACCTCCATTTGTTATAACTAGATTATAACTCAATCAGCCGTTTTCTAAAACGATCAACGGTCGAGTGTTTCAATTTAGTGATAGTTTCATCATGCAACGGATATGTCCCCAGCCCGGGAAGTGGAATGAAATCTACCAAAAACTGTGCTCTGCCCGGCCCAGTAGCATTAAACCACCCATTCCCTTGATTTTGAGTGGTTGGTGGTATAGTAACGACATTGATAAAAAGTCCAGATGGCAGGAGACTATTCAATGGGCTGAGGCTCATGGATGTTCTGACATTATAAACTCAATACCTGAGAATGATTATTACACTGTTGGGATTGCCAGCGATTATGATATTGGGCCATTAGGCGGGCCAATGTATAGACCATGGAATTTTGAAAGAAAAATTGTCCCGTCAAGCGAGCAATTGAGTGCAGCGCTGGAGAATTTGCGGATTTCTTGGATTGAAATAACCGGTCCGGAGCTAGGAAGTGTAACTTATCCACTGGCTTTTTCAGGGCTGAAAGGACGAAGGCTTATAGTAAATGCAGTGAGAACCTATAATCCTCCATGGGGTGGATGGTCTTTTTTATCTGAGGATAGGAAACGCAGAAGAACATTCACCGTGTTTCGCGAAGCGATCAATAAGAAGATTGATCCTCATGAAGTAGACCATATTGATTTTATTGAGGTTGCTTCCAAAGACCAGCTTTGATGGGGGATTCGATGATTTGTGAACTGCCGAGGATTTCTCAGTAGTTAAACGTAGTATAGTGCCAGAAAGTCTGGCTATTTAATCTTTGTGAAAATGTAAGATGGATTCTGTGTGTAGCCTCGACCGTGGTGCCGTGGTGAGAAAAGTGCCAAACCTATAAGAACCGTTTGTTTGTGGAGGGCCATATGAACATTCTGCTGCAAGAATTAGCTGCGGCGGTCAAGAAATATCCCTGGCAGGAGAAACTCCTGCTGGTGCCGTCGCGCTCCTACGGATACCAGCTGATGGACGGATTGGCCAGGGAAGGGACACCATGGCTTAATTTGCGCCCGGTGACCCCCTTGGGAATGGCCCTGGAGATGGTGGAGCCGGATCTGATCCAGCGGGGCCTGCAACTAGCCAGCCGTTACCAGTGTCTCACCATTTTGGATCAAATTATCGCGGCCATGGATGACCGGGGCGAACTGAAATATTTCAAGACTATTAGTGATGCCGGGCAGCTGAGCGGCATGTTGCTGCGATCCATCCGTGACCTACGCCTGGCTGGAATTAGTGCGACCGATTTAAAGCCCGAATCCTTCGTTGACAAGCAAAAAGGCATTGAACTACAGTCGATTTTTAATCTTTATGATCTGGAACTTGAAGCCCAGCTCCTTCTCGACGAGGCGGAGATATTCAGACGAGCCGCAGGTCTGTTACCTGACCCGGTAAGTGATCCCCAATCCCGTTGGCTGCTCATTCCTGAACAGATGGAATTTTCCCCGCTGGCCTTCAGTTTCCTGGAGAAATTCCGGGCGCAGAGCCTGGTTTTAGCCCAGGATCCGGTGGCCGGTTTGGACAACCCCTGTCCGCGCCGGTTCACTCCAGATGATCCGCAGTGTCCCGAATCCTGCCTGAGTTATATTTTCAACCCTCCCGCCAACGATATTGTTCCAGATGATATACATATGTTCCAGGCCTACGGAGAAGCCTGCGAGGTTCGGGAGGTCCTGCGCCGGATCAAAAAGTCCAGCCATCCCCTGGATCAAATCATGTTGTGTGTTATCCGCAGCCAGCCCTACCTGTCCATCGTGTATAGTGAAGCGTTGCGGATGGAGCTGCCGGTAGCAACAGCCAATGGAATTCCGGTTGTTTCCACCCATCCCGGCAAATTAGTCAGCGGTATTCTGGAATGGATGCAATCCAATTATCCGGTCCGCATTATTTACCGATTGCTGCTCGGCGGTGACCTGGATATAGAGGCGTCCCGGGAGGCCGCAATGCTGCTGCGCGATTCCGGCATTGTCTGGGGCAAGCACCGTTGCCTCATGCGCCTGGGCCAGATGGTGAGCGAATTGGAAGGCGAACTGAAATCAGCTAACCATGACAAAGCTGTGGCCAGGGCAGAAAGACTGAGCGGTCAGTTGTCCATAGCCAAAGAACTTCAGGATGCCATGACCGACATAATCGGTTGCATTGACGCGGCTGAAATGGGTGATAAACTTGACGTCTCCCGATTGTGTGATGGCCTCGCGGTAATTATAGACAAGTACGCAATAATCCGCAGCGATCAGGATGCTCTGGCCAGGCAGGCCATTATCGAGCAATTGGCGGGCATCAGCTATTCCAATCCGGCCCCGATGAGGTCTGGAGCCGCCATCAAAATGCTGGAGCAAGTGCTGGTAGGTCTGACGGTCGGGTCCAGTGGTCCCAGGCCCGGACATCTGTATATAGCTGGCGTGGATGACGGTATGCGGTGCAGCCGGCCGGTTACCTATTTGCTGGGCATGGACGCTGCCCGGATGGAAGGCCGGACCTTCCAGGATCCGGTGCTTTTAGACTGTGAACGGGAACAAATCAGCCCGTTATTGGATTTGCAGAGGAACCAACAGCAAGAGCGGGCTTACCAGGTGGCATCCCTGCTGGCTTCACGGCGGGGACCGGTTACCATCAGCTTTCCATGTTACGATGTGCTGGACGCCCGGCCGTGTGCCCCCTCGTCATTGCTCCTTCATATTTATCGCCTCCTGAGCGGGCAGCCGCAGGCCGATTACAGCGACCTGCTCAAATCCCTGCCCGCCGCAGCTGTTTATGTGCCTGATGACAACGCTGCCGTCATTGATGAAAGGGACTGGTGGCTCGCGCAAATCCTGGGTCAGGGGGCCAGCGGGATAGATCCTGATGACATTACTGCCTGTTTTCCCAGCCTTAAGCAGGGTTTGAATGCCTATTCCCACCGCTGGAGCGACGAGTTTACCGAATATGATGGGCGGATTGCCGCGTCAGTCCAGCTTGACCCGCGCCACAATCCCGATAAGGCTCTATCCGCCAGCGCCATTGAAACCATGGCCAAATGCCCATTCATGTATTTCCTGCGCTATATATTAAAAATTGATCCCCCCGAGGAAATGGAGATCGATAACTCAGCCTGGCTGGATGCCATGCAGCGGGGGTCTTTGCTCCATTCCATCTACTGCGGGTACCAGGACGAAGTGTACGGTTCCGGAAAGACCAACCAGCCCAATAAAAAACTGTTGATGGAGATTGCCAACCGGGAAATCGATGCCCTGCGCCAACAGGTGCCCCCGCCCGACCTGCTGGTATTCCGCCTGGAGAAGGAAGAAATGCTGCAGGGGCTGGAGGTTTATTATTACATGCTGGAAGAGAAGCATAGGAGTGGCGCCAGTTTGCCGCTTTATTCGGAAATTCCCTTTGGGATGGGAAGTGCAGAAGTGCAGGCGGCTGGTATTGGGCAGGCAGAACCGGTAGAGATCAAACTGCCCAGCGGGTTGACATTTAAGCTGCGGGGCAAGATCGACCTGGTTGAGAAGGCGGTCAAAGGCGGCCCCTACCAGATCTGGGACTACAAGACGGGCGGAACCTGGGGCTATAGCGACCGGGAGTTCTGTAAGGCCGGGCAGCAGGTCCAGCATCTGCTCTATTCCATCGCCGCCGAAAGCATCCTGGGCGCATCGCAGGGGCAGGGTCCGGTGAAGATTGACCGAGCCGGTTACCTTTTTCCCACTGATAAGGGAGAGGGCCGGATCATTGCCCGCAGTCAGAATCGGAGGGACGTGGGCCTGCAGGCCGTGGAAAAGATCCTCGAGTTGATGGGGGCGGGGGTCTTCTGTTCCAGTTCCGCCGATACCTACTGCAAATACTGCGATTATACTACCGTATGCGGTGGCCTGGATGCAGTCGAAAGGCAGATCGCCAAACTGGAGAATGACGCCAATGACTGTCTGAACGGGTGGAAGGAGCTGCAGGATTATGAGTAGTGCCAATCTCCATGATAGTGAGGCCCGGGCCAGGATCGAGAGCCGACTGGATGTAAATATATTTGTTGAAGCCGGAGCCGGCTCGGGCAAAACCGCCAGCCTGGTCAAGCGCATGTTGTCGCTAGTGAGGACCGGCGCTTGCACGGTAGACCAGATCGCGGCTATCACGTTTACCCGCAAAGCGGCCGGGGAATTGAGCCAGCGTCTTCAGGTAGAATTGGAAAAAGCAGTGCCGGCAGAATCTGACCCAGAGGCTCGCCAACGGCTGGAGCAGGGGCTGACCAACCTCAACCGCTGCTTTACCGGCACCATCCATTCGTTTTGCGCTGCCCTGTTAAGAGAGCGACCGGTGGAAGCCGGACTGGCCCCGGATTTTACCGAAATCGAGGGCCTTGATGAAGAGCTCCTGGAAAAGCAGGCCTGGGAGGAATACCTCTCTAACCTTAACATAAACGCGCCTCACCGCATCAGGGAAATGCAGAGGCTGGACCTGTCACCGCTGCAGCTCTTTGAAGCCTACCGCCAACTGAACCTCTACCCGGATGTGGAAAAGGTGCGCCAACCCGCGCCGTTCCCGGTTATCCCCCCGGACGCCCGCCAGCAGCTAAAACAACTGGTGGACCTGGCCCGCCCCTATTTGCCTGCCTCCGAACCGGCAAGAGGGTGGGACAAGCTGCAGGCCAAGATCAGGCGGATAATGTTTAAACTTTGGATCGAAGACCTGAATGACGATTTAAACCTCTTGCGCTTATACACTGAATTGAACCGCAGTCAGGCAACTTCCTATCAGAACCGCTGGCTATCCAAAGATGGGGCCAAAGAGGTCCAAGCCGCCTGGGAGCTATACAAAACTCAATTTATCCAGCCGGTGGTTAAGCAATGGAAGGAACACCGCTACTATGAGGTGATGGAATTCCTGCTGCCGGCCTGTCAGTACTATGATGATATGCGAGCGGCGGAGAACTACCTCAACTTCCAGGACCTGCTGATGCGCAGCGCCCAGCTATTACGGGATAATCCTGAAGTGCGCCATTACTTCCGGCAGCGCTGGCTCCGTCTGCTAGTGGACGAATTCCAGGATACCGACCCGGTGCAGGCTCAGATCATGCTCTACCTCACCGAGGCCGATTGCAACGAGCCGGATTGGTCCCAGTTGCTGCCCGCCCCCGGTTCATTGTTTGTTGTAGGCGACCCCAAGCAGTCCATCTACCGCTTCCGGCGGGCGGATATCAACGTATTCCACCAGATGCGCCAGATCATTATCGATTCGGGCGGGGAAGTGGTGACCCTGAGCAGTAATTTTCGCTCCCTGCCTGAAATAATGGATTGGATCAATCCCTGCTTCGAAGACTATTTCGCATTGCTGGATCCTCCCTACCAGGCTGATTATGTCAGCATGGAGGCCGTGCGCAGCGAGATTTCACTGTCCGGCAGCGGAGTGGCGGTGATCGAACTGGAGTCGGAAGATGAACCTGAAGATGATGCGGCCCGGATAGCCAGTTGGATAAAAGGGGCCCTTAATGGCAGCCTGACTCTTGCCCGCAGCCCGGAAGAGGAGGAAGCGGGCCTGGATCAAAATCCGGTACCGGGAGATTTCCTGATTCTGCTCCATTATAAAAAGGATATGGCGGTCTACGCCCGGGCATTGGAATCCATCGGCATCCCCTATCAAATAACTGGGGCCAGCGATTTATCGGCATCCTTTTACAATCAGGAACTTTTACAGCTGTTGCGGGCAGTGGCTGACCCCAATGACCCGGTCGCCCTGGTGAGCTGCCTGCGGGGCTTGTTCTTTGGTCTCAGTGACCAGTCCCTCTATGAATATAAGCTGGCCGGGGGGAACTTTTCCTTCCTGGCCCCGGTGCCCGAGAACCTGGCTGAGCCGGCCCGGAGTGCCTTTAGGGAGGCTTACGGGGATCTTAAAGGCTACCATCGTTCGAGCCAGGATCTGCCCCCGGTGGTTACCCTGGAACGGATTATCGATACGTCGGGGCTTTTGCCTCTCGCCGCCGCCCAGGAATTGGGCAAGAGTCAGGCAGCCGCAGTGGTGCAGCTGGTGGAGGCTGTACGCCAGCAGGAGACCCAGGGAATATACAGTTTCGCGGACATGGTAGATTTTATAGAGACCCTGCTTGCCTCTGGGGCCGAGGACGAGCTCAGCCTGGAGGGAATCGACAACCGCCGGGTGCGGTTAATGAATTTGCATAAGGCCAAGGGACTGGAGGCAACCGTGGTGATTCTGGCCAATCCCTGGCATAGTACTGTCCATGATCCGGACATCCATGTTGCCCGGCAGGCCCAGGATCAGCAAGCCCATCTGCAGATATCCTGGCAGGCGAGCGAGTTTTCCTCCGAAGTCCTGGCCCAGCCACCCGGTTGGGATGGATATTGCGCGGCGGAAGCCCAATACCAGGACGCCGAAAGGATCAGGTTGCTGTATGTAGCGGCGACCAGGGCCCGCAACCTGCTGGTAGTGGTCACCAATAACGATAAACCAGACAAAAGCCCTTGGTACCCGCTGGAGCAATACCTGATGGAGGCCGCCCGACTGGATGTACCTACGGAGGTTGACCAGGCGCCGGTTTTTCCAAAATCGAGCGTAACCCCTGAAATCGTAGCTGCTGTGCGCCAGAAGATTAAGGCGGATTGGGAGCAGGTTGCAGCCCCTAGCTATGCTGCCGCCAATGTATCTACTTTAACCAAAACCGGTATGGAAGCGCCCAAAGGTTCGGTTGATGGCAAGGGTGCCAGCTGGGGAAGTGTCATCCATAGGGCCCTGGAGCAATTGGCTAAGGGATTAGGGGATGTTAACGACTTGGTATGGCGGGGCAAATTACTGACCGATGAACACCGCCCGGCAGAAGAAATACCTGAACTCAAGGAAACCCTGATCAAAATCACCAGCGCCTCGGTTTGGCAAAGGCTGCAAAGCGCCGCTGAAGTGATGACCGAGGTCCCCTTTGGTATTTGTGAGGATAAGACCTATCTGACCGGTACCATCGACCTGATTTTCCGGGAGGACGGGGAGTGGGTATTGATAGATTACAAGACCGACGCCATCCGGGATGACGACCACCTCCGCCAGTTGAAGGAGTACTATTGGCCACAGGTGGAGGTTTATAAAAATAGCTGGCAAAAGATCACCAGCGAATCGGTCAAGGAAATTGGCTTGTTTTTCACCGATCGGCTGGCGTATGAGAGTGCGGGGTAACGAATCCCTGCGAAACATTTTACCAAATCCAACAAAACAATGATTTAGTATCTGATGTTTCGTCGCAGAAGGAATATTTCTGAAGAAGCCGAAAATCTATCATAGACGAACACATGTTTTTCCTGTAAGGGGATAATTATGATTAACTTGGTTAAGGGCAACATATTTGATTCCAAAGCGCAGACCCTGGTTAATACCGTCAACTGTGTTGGTGTTATGGGGAAGGGTCTTGCTTTGGAGTTCAAAAAGCGCTTCCCGGAAATGTATGTTGACTATCAGCAAAGATGCGCCAACCACGAGGTTAGACTCGGTGAACCGTATATTTTCAAAGGGCTTTACCAGCCATATGTCCTGAACTTTCCGACCAAGGACCATTGGCGCAGCGTTTCACGCCTGCAGGATGTTATTAATGGCATGGAACATCTGCTTCAGCATTATCGGGAATGGGGGTAACGTCTATCGCGATTCCTCCGCTGGGGTGTGGTAACGGCCAGCTTGAATGGAAGGTTGTCGCACCAGTCATATACTACTACGCAAAGAAAATGGATATTGATATAGAACTGTATGCCCCGGTTGACAGCAATCTGAGTATTGAAGAAATAGAACAATTAGCAGGGCAATATGGTGCTGGAAAAGGGAACGCGCAGGGGAATGCGGCTTCCCAGAATGGTCAACGGCTCAAACTCGGATGGATGATTCTGGTAGAGATTCTATACCGCCTCGAACGTCAACCATATCACTTTCCGGTAGGAAGGACGGTATTTCAGAAAATTGCTTATGTAGCTACCCGGGAGGGTATCCCCACCGATCTAATCTACGAAAAAAGCGGGTATGGTCCGTTTTCTCCCCAGCTTAAACAGTTGGAGACAACCCTGGTGAACAAGAAATTATTAATCGAATCATCCGTGGGCAAGATGCTTAAAATAGAAGTTGGGCCAGCATATTTGGGCATTCGTGATGGGTTATTGGAGCATTACAGTAAGTGGAACCAAATTATAGACCGGGTGGTTGATCTATTCATGCGGGTCAACACCAGCCAGGCTGAAATAATGGCCACAGTCTTATACTCGGCCGATCAGCTCAGCAAGGGTGAGACGATGCCAAACGAAACTGATGTTTTAAATGCGGTAATGGAATGGAAACAGCGGCGGCGTCCGCCTCTGGATAAATCTGATGTGGCATTGTCTATACGCAACCTGGCTGCCATGAGCTGGGTCCTGGTAAAGCCCAGCCCCGATCTATTAGAAAACGAAGACCAATTTTAAGAGGGATCGTGACTAAAGTAAAATGTACCTTGTTCGAGTAGCCAAATAGAATTAGGTGAAGACTTCATGGGCTAGCTGTCTCGAAATAGGCAGCTGGCTTTTTTGTTTAATTCAATTCGTTGAACGTTCAGATCTGCTATATTGTTGTACCTTAAAAAGATTCCCATCTTTCTTCATTCGTCTAAGAATCCTTGCATCCATAATACGCCTCTTATAGGTTCGCCAACGGAGATATCAAAACTCAGTTTCCTATCACTTACATATAAAAAGCCTTCTACATCCGGATCTAACATAAAATTTGCTTTAATTTTGTGGATATTAATATCATCAATCTTGAAGCATGATATGTTACTAATTGGAAATTGGAATTCAAAATCATCCGGATATTTATCTGACTTTGACAATAATGCCACCATATTGCTCAAATCAAAAATTATAGGTTTGAGCTTACTATTTTCATCGCTTCCTTCCTGTACAACGGACATAATCAACAGTTACATTAAATCTCTATTCCTTCTCCCCGGGCAGCAACCAATAGACGTTGGTCAAAGGTAAGCAAACGTATTTCGGGCAGGCTGTCCCGCA
>CAZBSD010000056.1:0-9944 GCA_964494735.1 uncultured Syntrophomonas sp. | reverse complement strand
AAAACAGTGGCTCTGCTTCACCGGAACGGTGGCCCAATTTGGTCCGGAATATTCAAGTGATTTCAATGATAGAAAACAGGGAATTGCTCTCCAATAGTTACGGTCTTGTCCAGTTGCCATCCAACTTAAAAGGCCTTTCCAAGGGCGGGGGAGAAGTTATGGTCGATAGAAATGATGGGACTTTAAAAGTGTTATTTTTTACATTCAGAGGAGTACTGGATAATTGCTCAGGATCAGGAGTATAGATCAGAAGGCGAACCTAATAGAACCGATTTTAACCAGGACATTCATGAATTGAAACAAATGATAGACAAATGGTTTTACATTTCTTCTCATTAATTAAATTGAGAGGGGTGTCAATGAACAACAAACGAAGTTTTTTAAAAGGGGCCGTTATCCTTAGTGTGGCCGGAGGCATTAGTAAGGTAATGGGGGGCATATATCGTATACCTCTTGCCCGTATGATTGGCGACGAAGGAATGGCCCTTTACCAGATGGCTTATCCTGTTTATACAGCGATTCTGGCTTTGGCCACCGCTGGAATACCTGTTGCGATCTCTGTACTGGTAGCTCAGAAAGCTGAAATAGCCATGCGCAACTTGCTGATTACAGGGCTATTTAAAGTTATCTTCAACTATACCTTAACAGCCGTTCCTGCATTAAATATCAAAGGAGCAGCGATTGCTACAGTTGCAGCTTTCTTGATCGGTTCGTTTTTGAATATGGTGAGCCTTAGAAAAATCACCGGTTTGGTATATGAAGGGGGGCGAATTTTGAAGATCGGCCTGGTTACGGTGGTAATGGCGGTCATGGTGAAACTTGTATTCCAGTTTTTAGTAAGCATTAATTTTCATTCCCATGCAGCTACTCTTATAGCGATTGTAATTGGTACTGCTGTCTATGGGATTCTACTGCTTGTTCTTCGGGAATTGGACGTAAAAATGCTTAAAGGTATAATCTAAGTAAAAAAAGATGCACTTACCGGCGATTCACGTCACAAAAGAGGCTATTCACCTGCCGGGCGATTGCCCTCAGGGTTATCCCGTTGACACGGAATCTACTATGCTGCTGAAAGGAGCAACTATATTTGGATAAACGAAAACATACTGATTCCGAGGAGTATATCAATCATTTAGAAGAATGGATGGACCATCAATACGATACCGGTTATTATACGGGCGGGAAAATTCACCCCCTTTTTAAATACATGAGAAGACCATCGCGCAAGGTTGCATTATGGCTCGGTATAGTCATAGCGATTTTTGCCATATGGCGCTTTTTTATTGATTTCGATTCCAATGTATCAATGTGTTTGATGGACATATTGGTTTTTTTCATTGGAGGGACTATTTTTGTATCTAATTTTGCGGATCTTAGATCCGGCCGCAGGAATAAATGAACGCAGCCTTAAATTAGAATCATGCCTCTGACGATTTGGCGATAAGTTCCTTCCTTGAATATGCTTCAATAGGCTATTTAAATATCTTACTATTTTTAACATCTTATTTGCGCAAATACACATTACTATTGTATTATTTTCAAAAGAGGGCTTTTTTGAAAATAAATGCTCAAAATTATTTCTTTATCAGTAGATGTTAATGAGGTCATCAATTACATTAATGCAATTCATTACGGTTTAGAGAGATTACGCGACCTTCCCCTATCACTTAGTCTAATAAGAGAAATCCATCAAAAACTTATCGTAAATACACGAGGCTCAAGCAAGAATCCAGGGGAATTTCGAAACACGCAAAACTGGATTGGACCATCCGGCTGTACACTTAAGGATGCAGCTTTCGTTCCACCAACAGTGCACGAGATGAACAAAGCAATGGGCGATTTAGAATTGTTCCTACATAATGACCAAATAAAAATGCCCCTACTTATCAAATTCGGGCTAGCTCACGCTCAATTTGAAACCATACATCCTTTTTTGGATGGCAATGGCCGGATGGGACGTCTACTAATTACATTTTTACTCTGCAGCTCCGGCGTCTTGAAAAAACCACTGTTATACCTGTCATATTATTTCAAGGAAAACCGGCAACAGTATTATTCCCATCTGCAATCCATACGTGACCAAGATCAGTGGGAAGAATGGTTAAAATTTCTCCTCACCGGAGTATACGAGGTCTCTCAGGAAGCTACAGATAAAGCACGTGCAATTCTGCAAATGCGTGAACAACATCGTGAACGGGTGAATGGCATGGGCACTTACGCCCTCCCCCTATTAGAGTATCTCTATCAAAATCCTGTCATAACCGTTAACAAAATCCGGGATGTTTTTGCAATTAATTACACCACCGCTAACCGTCTCGCCAGTTGTTTTGAACAAGCGGGTATTTTAGACAATATTTCTGGAACTTCTAGAAATCGCAGCTATGCTTATACAGAATATCTGGCTCTTTTCTAATACACCCCAGAGGTTATCCAGTTTGTTAAATCCTGCTTGGAGGAGGATGTTCTAAAGCAGCCTTACAACATGGATCTCTCCCGAGTCGCTAGCTCAATTAAACCAAATGGCCAAATTTACAGGCTGGCCCAAACATGAATTGGTAGAAGTGGCTGTCCAGGAACTCCATGAGATGATTTGTGCAAAAGGACGTCTCCCCTAGTTGCATAGATAAATAAGGCGCGGCAATTTACCATATTTAAAAGCTTCATTTCTAAAACATGCCCATCAACTTCCAGACTGGTATACTTACCCATAGCGATACAATATACCAGATCATGACGAAGACTGACATCTTGGCTGCCTGCGGAAAGCTGGGATAATCGCCGCCATCGGCTGCACCATATGCACTCAGGAAGGGGACGCTCTGGGGCAGAATATTCCAGACCGTGATCGGCACCGCACAGGCAAATCCGATGATCCAAGGGTTTATGCCTGCCTTTAGGGCGACCGGCGATAGGAATAAGAAAAACATAGTAGTTACCAAGGCCTGTCCGATAATAACGGTTCGGACGATATAAATGATGATACACAGCAAGGCCAGGAATAACCAAATATCACCCATCAGGGGAAGCAGATATCCACCCGAAATTCGGAGGAACCACTTATCAATATTGACCGCCGGGATAATATTACTCATCGAAAGGGCAAATCCGACGAATATCATGGTCCCCCAGGGGACCACAGTGCTGATGGCCTTTTTATCTGCAACCCCTAAAAGCATCAGAGTGACAAAACCGGCTAATGATATGATGGAATTTTCCAAATGCAGCTTACTCCCCAAAATCCACATTAATAGCACTGCTGCCAGGACAATGATCGATAGTTTTTGTTTGCGATTCATCGGGCCTTCAACAATATCGCTCCTGGTAGCCTGTTCTTTTATGGTTCATCCACATCGTCTGGACCAGGTTTATAAAGGAACAAGGTTGCCAGGTAGCATCCCACCAGCATCACGATGCCGAAGACCAGCGAATTTAGGAACCATTTAGTCCAGGTGAACTCGCCCAGGTATTCTTTTGGGCTAAGTCCTGCCAGCAAAGGACCGGAAACGGCTCCGCTCAAAAAGATAATGCCGATGACTCCCACTGGTATCCAACCAGCTATAAATAATCCGGTAGCAGCCCGGCTCTTGGGCTTATAGCCCATTTCTTTGCCAATCGGGGTCGAGAGCAGGGACATTATTATTCCTTTTGCCGACGCGCTGGGCATAGTGGGAGATAAGACCAACCCGGCCAGGTACAAAGCAGTGACCCGGCCAGCGAAGGTGGCTGGAAATCGGCTGACTACAGCCATACCGACCCGGTTCAAGACACCAGTTGAACTCAGCACTCCTCCCATTCCGAATGCCCCTAGCAGCAATATCCAAGTGCTGTTGGAGAATCCCGAAAAAGTCGTTTTAAAATCGGCAACCCCCAACACTGAAAGTAAAACCAGACCTAGCATGCCGACCACGTATTCATCAAATAATTTAAAGGATACGAAATAGATAACTGCAGCTAGTATTGCCAGGCATCTTATCGATGCCGGACCTAATTCTCCGGTTGGCTTGACCAAAGCAATTGCTACCGCGATGAATATACCGATAATCACCTTAATCCAATACCCAGTTCCGTTGGTCCCATTATCCATGTTGTCCACCTGCCCTTAATCTATTTTCGTTTCATATCTAAGTCGTTTTTATCCAATCTTTCACGACTTGCCAGAATACCGTTTATTTCTCCGGCTGTGTAGGCAGCATACTCTGGTTGGACAAAATCTGAATGTCTGCAATCGGCCTCAATTAAGGTAAATTTTCTGGATAGTTGCTTCCAGGCAAGATGAGAAGGTTTATAATTGGAACTTTTAATAGATGCCCGGAAGTAACAGATCTCACCAGGGAAGAAAACTGGTCGGTGCTTTTTACTTAATGCCATAACAAATTTCTGAGTGGGGTCTTTAATAGCTTGCGTCTCATCTGCTTCTTGGTAAGGAGGAGGGGCTTTGATTTGAACCGGTTTATGGAAGATCCCCCATCTCACAAACACTCGATAAAATGTTCCTGCTTTTTTATAAATTAGTTTAGGTAATTGGCTGGATGGTGTCGTTTTCAGACCACTCACTGTATATTGAACCGCCTTAACAATGGCATTGTTCCGAATATGTTCCCGAGAGAACGTGTCGATCATGAATACGATAACATCATGTCCCTGTTCAGATAAGAGGCATCCCATTTCAAAGCCAATCTGTCCGCCGATGCTCAGTCCGGCAATATAGAAGGGGCCGTCTGGCCAGGTTTTCTGTATCTCGGCAACATATGCCAGGGCAACAACCCGCAGGCTGGTAGCCTCGTCCCAGGCGGCTCCCTGCCAGTTGCATCTTAAACCATAAACAGGACGATTTTGTTCAATAAATGCGGTTATATGATGATAAGTAACAACTTCACCCGAAGTTTCATGGACGAAAAAGATCGGTGTTTTCGAACCGCCTGGTCTTAAAGGGACCAGGTGTTTAAAACCATTTGAGCGGGGAGCCTGGTCAACCAAAATGGCTAAATCACGAATGCTGGACTTACTGAAAAATTCGTTAATCGGCAGCATACATCCGAATCTGGCCTCGATAGAGGCCAAAACTTCGGCGGCGCTTAAGGAATCTCCGCCGATATCAAAGAAATCGTCGTCCAGTGAAACATGCTCCTGTCCCAGAATACTCTTCCAGATGTCTTGGATCCCAGATTGGGTATAGGTTAGGTCGGGTTCCTCATGGTTCGACTGACTCCTCGAAGACTCCGGGGTTATGCCCAAGTCTTTTAATTGTTGATAGAGCAGGCTGCGCTGGATTTTCTGAGCTGAACTGGTGGGGATCTCGTCGACTACATATAGTAATGTTGGCAGTTTAAAGGGCTTCATCTTTTCTTTTAAGGCAGCTCTCAGCGCCCTTAAGCTGATAATGGGCATTTCCCCAGGTACGACTACCGCGGCCACATTTTCATATCCTCTCATATTGGGATATGGAAATACCGCTATGTCTTTCAGCTTCAGTAAAGACTGAATTGCTTCCTCTACTTCATAGGGGGACACCTTTTCCCCGCCGCGATTGATCAGTTCCTTGGTTCTGCCTTGAATAAAAAGGTAGCCGTCTTCATCTATGTATCCGACATCTCCGGTCCGAAACCACCCATCAATAAAAGTATCCCGGTTCATACCCGGATCATTTTCATAACCCGGAAAAACACCAGGCCCTCTCACCAGCACTTCATTATTATGAATCTTGATTTCTGGGCCAACCGAGCAGCCCACCGATCCCTGTTTATAACCTTTAGAGGCTTTATGAAGCGAAGAAATACGGCCTACCTCAGTCATCCCGTAACCATAAACCAATTGAGCATTAAAACGCTTCTCAATATCATTCACTAATTGGGGCTGAAGGGGCGCTCCGCCCAGGTTGACGTAAAGACGATGTTGAGGCGAGAAATCGATGAAGTTCTTCTGGAAATAATCATTGAGTGCCAGCATTCCCGCCGGTTGCAGACTCAAATGCGTGACCGGAAGATTCAATAGCGCATCGGCGATCCTTTTGGGGTACATACCATCGATATAAATGATCCGGCCGTTAAATATAAGCACTCTTAAAGCGACTCGAATAGCAATCGCCCGGCATAGTTTAACCACCAACAACTGGATCGAATCTTCTGCGTAGTCATAGTTACTGGCTTCACATCCCAGGACATCAGCCAGGTTCCGGTATAGGATAGGTACAATTTTCGGCTTGCTGGTGGTTCCGGAAGTGGTAAAAATAAAGGCGGTTTGATCATTTTTGAAAGCTTGGTTGGATGGAATACTGGACTGCCGTACCAATTGGAACCTGACCGAAGACGGGTAGTTTGATTCCGTCGTATCAAATTTTATAATGCCGATTCCGCAGGCGGCGGCAGCTTCAACTGCTGGTCCGTCAGTCTGGTCGCACATCAGGTAATCCACACTCAGAAGCTCAAAATATTCTTGATATTGCTCGGTGTTCCAATCGTTCTCCAATGGAACACAGGTCGATCTCTCCATTATGGCAATCATCATGGGCAGGTAAAGCAGGCTGTTGTCAGTAATCAAGGCAATTCGTTCATGCGCTTCAATATTCATTTGTGAAAGAGCTGCTTGGGTCAGGCTATTGAGGAATAGCAACTCTCCATAGGTCAGAACCTCTCCGCTCAACAACTGCAAGGCGGTTTTTTTCGGGTCTTTTGCATTTGCCAGAATCATCTCGGAAATATGCTTTCGGCTGTTAATCATTCTATTTCCACCAATTCATGTCATTATCGAAACTTGTTTCTTATCCTATTTGATGATCGTGCCTGTAATATAACCCCTCATTTTCTGCCACAAGGTTATTTAGCATAAGTCTTTGTAAATGATAATAATCCATCATTTCTTCCCAACCCCGCATCCATTCGTCTATCATGCACTTTTTGCCGTAAGATAGCCCTGTTCAGCTATTTCTTCTAAAGACGCGGGACGGGACAGTGAATTCAATATAATTTGATCTCGTTTATCGATTATAGCCAGGAAACGTTCCAACCGATCCTTCGATCCACGGGTTAACGCCGTACGGTCCATAAATCTCAACCATGAATCTCCCCTCCAATCATAGTTCATAATATTTCTCCAAGATCAAAGCTGATTTTATAATGTAAAATATATTACACTATTAAGTCAGAAAACACATAATGCTCCCCACTGCCCAGACACTCAAAATGGATTTCTGGCCAGACAGGATTTCCAGCACCGCCTTCGGTTATGAATTCAGCGAAGTACTGATTTCGTGTTTTCATGCTCCTAGTATAACTTAGATTGAGCTGGTGAATCTCGCTACTTGGGAGCGCTATAATCGGATGAGCGGAATACCAAACCGATACAGTATGCCCTTTGCCAAGCCGGTCCAGAACGTCCAGCCGGGCGCCTATGTACTGGAGGAATCCGTCTACAATCCCCAGATGGGCAAGGTCCTGACCCTGCTCACGGTTCCCTGGGAAACAAGGCCAGAGAAGGTTCTTTTGCCTTGCGGCGGAAAATGCCGGTGGGATCTGCCTGGTCGTCCTGATGCAATAAACCATCTTAATCGCTGCCAAACTTACAAATGAAAACCCCCTCATCACCAGAGGGGGTTTTACTTGCCGTGTAGGCAATGTCTGTCTCCTGATGCCAATAACTTGGGGACAGGCACCAAGTTATTGGCGGCCAGGGACCTAGCCGAGACTCTTCGCTGGCGCTCAGAGGTTATCACCACCCTTATCGCCTATCTCTCGCCAGTGGTAAATACGATCATCTCTGCGCTGCGGCGCTTGCGGCAACCGTCCTCGCTGATATCGAGGTATTTGACCCGTACCTTGTATTCTGTGTCGGCCCGGAGCCTGGATACCGGTTTGACCAGAAATACCGACCTGCAGCGCCGGTCATGTCTATTCCATCTGTCATTTCTATCCCGATGGCTGCTTCTGCAGCCCCTATCCCAGTGACCAGTTTTACGCCATTGGCTCCAGTGATCCATACTGGCCGGGGAGACTCGTTGGACCGTCACCTGCACCGAGTCAAATCCCCGCCACATGTCGATGCTCTCTATTATCTGCCTTTCATGAAAGCTTTCGGCATGATGAGATGTCACCCCATCCAAACCATCGAAAAGGACGGGCTCAAGCTCATCATCCCAGTGATGGCGGTGGCTTTCTCCCCGGTCAAATACCAGTCTGATCGCATCGATATCCCGGTCGACCCCAGTAGCACCATCACTGGGAATCGAGTCAACCAGCACCAAGGGACCGTCACACACTGGGCCGTGATGGTGCGTCCAGGAGCGGCTTCCCGAAGTACGGCGGCCTTTTTTTCTGCACTTCTTCATTTCTCAACCCTCCTTTTGATGAAGTCTAATGTATAGTATTCAAAAGGATTGGTTATGGTCACATTTTTTTCTAATATCCCCTTTACACGGAAACCGGATTACTATGGCAGGAACTCAATGCGCCAGTGTAAAGAAGCGGAGTCGATCAGCCGTTTCTGCGCAGATACTTGACGGTCCTGACCATGTGTTGGTCATGGGAGCCCTTGATCAGGATGGTGGTGCCGGGTTTGATGGCTGTGTGCAGGCGGCGATGTAATTGGGCCCGGGTCGATGAATGCCGTACTTTGTTGCCGGGGAAGCCCGCGGCTATCGCCGCAGTCCCGATCCGCCGGCCTTTCTGGCCAAATGTCAACAGGCGTCCTATGTTGCGCTCCGCCAAATATTGCCCTACCTCCCGGTGGCCCCTTCTCGAATAATTGCCCAGCTCTGACATGTTGCCCAGCACCGCTACAGTATGCCCTTTGCCAAGCCGGGTTAGCACGTCCAGGGCCGCTTTGACCGAGTGGGGGTTGGCATTGAAAGTGTCATCGATAAGCCGGCTCCCCCGTTTCAACCGGTAGACCCGCAGCCGGTGGGGGGGCCGCTGAAAACATCGCAGTCCCTTATCGATACCGCTCGGACTGAATCCCAACTGGTCGGCTACCGCAATGGCAAAGAGGGCATTATAAACGTTATGTTCCCCAAAAACCGGGATGAAGAAGCGATGGGGTTGACCACCCAGATCCAGGCTGAATTCCATCCCCCGCTGGCTGTAGTTTATCGCGCTGGCTTGGTAATCGGCCGATTTGTGGATGCCAACCTTGATGATCCGGCCCCGGAAGTGGCCTAATTGGAGCCTTTCGGAGTTCCTATTGTCAGCGTTGAGGAACAGGGTACCGGTAGGTTTCATATTCTTGATGATGCCCGACTTGGCCTTGATCAGGGCGGTTACCGACCCTCCCAGGTTGCCGATATGGGCGGTGCCCACCATGGTCACAATGGACATATTGGGCTGGATTATCTGGCAGCTGCGGCGTAGATGACCACGGTAGGACATGCTGTATTCGAGTACCACGGCGCGGTGGAAAGACTTGATCCGCCGGCGGTGGGCGCGGATATGATCGCGATTGGTACGATTTTTGCCCGATTTGTAGATGCGCCAGCGCCTCTTCAAGATGGAAGCGATCATTTCCTTGGTGGTGGTTTTGCCCGAACTCCCGGCGACCGCGATGACCGGCCGCTTCAATATCAAGGGTTTCATAAGGCCTGCCCCCTTCGTCATAATCCCACCATATAGTATGCAGGCCGGGAAAATCGTGCTACCAATGGAACTTACCTGCCAAGACAGGAAAATAACTCGGGAACAGGCCCCGAGTTATTTGTGTCATCCTGAGGAGCCGCGTTTTATCATCCTGTGGAGCCGCGTTTGTCATCCTGAGCAAAGCGAAGGATCTCATCCAAGGGCGAGACTCTTCGCTGCGCTCAGAGTGACACTTTAACTGTCATCCTGAGGAGCCGCAGGCGACGAAGGATCTCACCAGGAACCCAGGACGCTGCGAGACTCTTCGCTGGCGCTCAGCATGGACACCGTGAAGCGAGACTCTTCGCTGCGCTCAGAGTGACACTTTAACTGTCATCCTGAGGA
>CAZBSD010000055.1:0-10274 GCA_964494735.1 uncultured Syntrophomonas sp. | reverse complement strand
CCCTTCATCAGCCCGAATCTTTTCACCAGGGTGTTGTAATCCTTTTTGAAAACGATGCTTATGTTGGTGCCCGGATACAGCTTTTTAAGCAGCTGCACCTTCTTTTTCTTCTGGGCCACATATCTCTGGTCCATGGTAGTGAGCTCGATATAGGTATCGAAGCTGGGCAGGTAAAAATCCGGGGAGAAGGCCAGGATCACGTTGCCCTCCGCGTCCCATTTGATGGGGAAGGTGCGGGGCTCATACTCCCACTCCAGTTGGTGCATGTCGAGGATGCGGGCGAACTCCTCTTCGGAGGGATGTTTGAAGATAACCTGTTTGCCTTCCTCGGCAGCGGCCGGACTATCACCCACCGGGGTCTGGGCCTGACGGTTTTCGGCCATGTACTGGATGAATGCGGCTGCCTCCTGGATGCTTAGGTTGTCGGTATTCAATATAACATTATAAAGGAAGGGGTCCGACCAGTCCTTGCCGTAGATAGTGGATATATAGCGCTTGTGCTTGCGGTCGGACAGGTCCAAAAAACGCTCCGCATCCTTGGGTTCCAGCCCTCGTTTCAGAATAACCCGCTCGGCTCGAACCTCCGGCGAGGCAATCAGGCGAACGTGCAGAGCATCGGGGTGGTCCGCGAATACCACTTGGGCTCCCATGCCAAAGATAATGATTGATTCGTCAGCGGCCCGGTGTTTCATACGATTTTCAAGATGTTCGGCGAAGGTCAAACCTTCCGCTGACTTGGTCAGAAAAAAAGCGGGACTTTCAGCCAGCATGTGTATTTCGTGCGGAGAAGCCAGGGTGGGAAACACATTCTTCATGGCCATGTCCCGGGTCAAAACCGGTAAATTCATATTCTGGGCCAACTGCTGGGTTATCTCCTCGCCCATACTGCCTGTCTGGCGGGAAATCGTGATTAGCAAAACAGTCACCTCTTGCGTCTATGGTACGCTTTGCGGGAGTCATCATGAACATAGTGGTAGATATTCCCGATACTATTATATCACCAATATTCGCCCCCTAACCGCAGACTCCTGCCTTGATCTCAGCAATCTGGCATTTAGCCGGTCATTTTCTTGCGCCCATAATGGCTTGTCACTCAGAGTCCCGCGAGAAATCTCGCTGTGCCGGCCGGCTTTTTACTCAAACGCAATTATGTAGGGTCTGATGGACCATATGGCTCCCGACGCTTTGGGTGGCGTCCCCCTCCCTTCAGAAATAGGCTAAAATAAGGGGACAGACCGGTGGGGACAACCGACCGGTAAATAGTACCTGCCCGCTCGGGGCCGTAAAGGGCTTTGGTTATGGGTAAAGGAGGTTATCGCAATGCAGGATTGTTGGTTTTACGAAAGGCATACCGATGGATATGAGGTGCGGTGGCGACTGAACGGGATACTGCACCAGGAAACCACCCCTTTTCAGAAGTTGGCAGTCATCGAGACGGTCGAGTGGGGGCGAGCCCTGGTCCTGGATGGGGTCTTGCAGCTGGCCGACAAAGACGAATTCGTCTACCATGAGATGATAACTCACATCGCCATGAATGGGCATCCCCATCCGCAGGATGTGCTTATCATCGGCGGAGGCGATGGGGGAGCGGTGCGTGAGGTTGTCAAACACCCACATCTGCACCACTTGGACCTGGTGGAGATTGATCGCAGGGTGGTGGAGATCAGTCAACAATACTTTCCCCAGGTGGCTTGTGCCTTTGAAGATTCCCGGGTAAACCTGTATATAGCTGATGGCTTCGAATTCGTCAAGAGCCCTCCCCGCGAATATGACATCATCATCGTGGATAGTTCTGACCCGGTCGGCCCTTCGATGAACCTATTCAGTGCGGGGTTTTACTGCGATCTTCACAAGGTACTCAAACCCGAGGGGATGGTAGTGGTCCAATCCGAGTCACCGGTTTTTTACTCACAACATTTCTCCGCCTGTCATGCCAACCTTGGGCAGGCCTTTCCGTTGGTCCGGGTCTACCTGGCCCCTATCTCCACCTATGTGAGTGGACCGTGGGCCTTCACAGTGGGCAGTAAACATTACGATCCCACCACTATCAACAACGACCAGCCGGTAACCACGGGCTTGAGATACTATACCGCAGAAATGCACCGGGCCGCCTTCTGCCTGCCTGGTTATGTACGGGACCTGATATCCTCATAGAAATACGCAAATGGAGGGGATGGTCGAAGCCAGAGCGAGGAATCTTGCCCCGCAATGGAGCCAGAAACAAACCAGACCCGGAGATCGGCAGTGATCCCCGGGTCCGGTGTGGAAAGCTATTTTATCTCGGCATGGTATTCCTGCAGCGATTTGGGGCCTGATTGGCGGCCACCGTTTTCTTCGTAGGCAGCGATGCCCTTAACGCTGGCCAGGGCGGCGGCCATGGTAGTCAGGTAGGCCACCTTGTTCTTGATGGCCGCCTTACGGATATAGGAGTCATCATTTTGACTACGTTTGCCGGAGGGGGTATTAATTATCAGCTGCAGCTCTTTGTTGGAGATGGCATCCAGGATGTTGGGACGCCCTTCATACAGCTTTTTGATCTCCACCGAATGCACCCCGTTTTCCTGCAGGTATTTATTGGTCCCGGCAGTAGCCCGGATCTTGAACCCGATCCGCTCGAATTCCCGTGCCGTTTCCAAGGCTTCGGCCTTATCCTCGTCGGTCACGCTTATCAGCACCGTGCCCGAGGTGGGCAGGGAAGACTGGGTGGCTTCCTGAGATTTGAAGTAGGCCAGTCCGAAGGAATCGGCTATGCCCAGCACCTCACCGGTGGAGCGCATCTCCGGACCCAGAACCGGATCCACTTCCGGAAACATGTTGAAGGGGAAGACGGCCTCTTTGACCCCGAAGTGGGGGATGGTCTTGTGGACCAGCTGGCTCATGTCATAATCCTGGCCAGCATAAGCAGCCATCATGATTTCGGTGGCTATGCGAGCCATCTGGATATTACATACCTTGGAAACCAGGGGAACGGTCCGCGAGGCACGGGGGTTGGCTTCCAGCACGTAGACCTTGTCGTCGGCGATGGCATATTGCATATTCATCAACCCTACCACATTGAGTTCGCCCGCTATCCTGCGGGTGTACTCCTCGATAGTAGCGATGTGCTTGGCGGGGATACTGACGGGAGGGATAACACAAGCCGAATCGCCGGAATGAATGCCGGCCAGTTCGATGTGCTGCATTACCGTAGGTACGAAAGCATCGCGACCGTTGGCGATGGCGTCGGCCTCAGCTTCGATGGCATTGCCCAGGAAGCGGTCGATCAAGATCGGTCTCTCGGGGGTCACTCCCACCGCAGCGGCCAGGTATTGGCGCAGCATCTCTTCATCATGGACCACTTCCATGCCGCGCCCACCCAGTACGTAAGAGGGGCGGACCATGAGCGGATAACCGATGCGGTTGGCGATGATCAACGCCTGTTCCAGGTTGACAGCCATGCCTGACTCCGGCATGGGGATGTCCAACTGCTCCATTATCTGGCGGAAACGGTCGCGGTCCTCAGCCAGGTCGATGGTTTCGGGGGTGGTGCCCAGAATCGTTACTCCCGCTTTGGTCAGCTCACCGGCAATATTAAGGGGAGTCTGCCCGCCGAACTGGACGATGACCCCCAGCGGTTTCTCTTTCTCATAGATGCTCAGTACGTCCTCGACCGTCAGGGGTTCGAAGTACAGCTTGTCGGAGGTATCGTAATCGGTGGAGACGGTCTCCGGGTTGCAGTTGACGATGACCGTTTCATAGCCCAGATCCCGCAGCGCGAAAGCGGTATGGACGCAGCAGTAATCAAACTCGATTCCCTGGCCGATGCGGTTGGGACCGCCGCCCAGGATCATGACTTTGGGGCGGTCGCTGCTGACGGTGGTGTCGGGGGCATTGTAGGTGGAGAAATAGTAGGCGGCATCCACCACCCCGCTAACCGGGATTGCTTCCCAGCCCTCGGTTACCCCCAGGGCGGTGCGGTGCTGGCGGATGTCGGTTTCACTTACCCCCAGCAGCATGGCCAGGTAGCCGTCGGCAAACCCGTCCCTCTTGGCCGTGGCCAGCAATTCATCCGGCAGCGGCTGGCCTTTGTATAACAGGATCTCCTGTTCCAACTGGACCAGCTCCTGCATCTGCTCGATGAACCAGGTTTTGATATTGGTCAATTGATTGATGCGGATGATCGGGGCTCCTTTGCGAAGAGCTTCGTACATTATGAACTGGCGCTGGCTGGAAGGCTCAGCCAGCAGAGCCAGCAATTCATCCAGGGGGCGCTGGTTAAAATCTCGGGCGAATCCCAAGCCCAGGCGTCCTATCTCCAGTGAACGGATGGCCTTCTGAAAAGCTTCCTTGTAATTCTTGCCGATGCTCATTACTTCACCTACCGCCCGCATCTGGGTGCCCAAGGTGTCGATAGAGCCGGGGAATTTTTCGAAAGCCCAGCGGGCGAACTTGATGACCACATAATCGCCCGAGGGCGTGTATTTATCCAGGGTGCCTTCGCGCCAATAAGGGATCTCGTCCAGGGTCATCCCCGCCGCCAACATGGTCGATACCATGGCGATGGGGAAACCGGTAGCCTTGGAGGCCAAGGCTGAGGAGCGCGAGGTGCGGGGATTTATCTCGATGATGACTACCCGGCCGCTACGGGGATCGTGGGCGAACTGGACATTCGTGCCACCTACTACCTCGATGGCATCGACCACATCGTAGGCGTATCTCTGCAGCCGTTTCTGCAGTTGGGGGCTGATGGTCAGCATGGGAGCCGAACAAAATGAATCCCCGGTGTGTACACCCATGGGATCAATATTTTCGATGAAACAGACGGTGATCTTCTGATTCTTGGCGTCGCGGACAACTTCCAGTTCCAGCTCTTCCCAGCCCAGCACCGATTCCTCCACCAGCACCTGCCCCACCAGACTGGCGGCGATGCCCCGGGAAGCGATGGTTCTCAATTCATCCAGGTTATAGACCAGGCCGCCGCCGGTTCCGCCCATCGTATAGGCCGGCCGTATGACCACCGGGTATCCCAGTTGCTGGGCGATGCTCTCCGCCTCCTCCACCGAATAAGCCGGCATACTGCGGGGCATCTCAATCCCCAGGCGGTTCATGGTATCTTTGAAGGCGATGCGGTCTTCACCGCGTTCGATGGCGTCCATCTGCACCCCGATGACCTGCACCCCGTATTGCTCCAGCACCCCGGCTTTATACAATTCCGAACTGAGATTGAGTGCCGATTGGCCTCCCAGATTGGGCAGCAGCGCGTCGGGCCGTTCCTTGGCGATTATGTCGGTGAGGCTTCTGAGGTTGAGCGGTTCGATATATGTTACGTCGGCGATGCCCGGATCAGTCATGATGGTGGCCGGATTGGAATTGACCAGCACGATCTGATAGCCCAACTTGCGCAGGGCCTTGCAGGCCTGGGTCCCGGAGTAATCGAATTCACAAGCCTGGCCAATGATGATCGGGCCCGATCCAATGATTAGGATCTTATTGATATCGGTTCTTTTCGGCATATGTTTCCTCCCAACATAATCTCACACAAATCGATAAGGAACTGCATCTGTCTCCTCTTATCAAAACCTAATTTTATCAGATTATGTCTTCATCCGGAAACAAGTTTGGTGTGAATACTGTATTTAGTTGAGCGTTTCTCAGTTTATGGACCGGTGACGAAAGCAAAGAGCCAAATGGAATCGTCATGATCCCCAGACAAACAGAGGGGGAAGGTGTTGAACCTTCCCCCAACAATATTTTCAAGATGCTTTCGCCCGGGATACCTCAACGAATTAAGCCTGGCCGCCATTCTGGTAATTTCTCAATAACCTGGAGCTGGTCAGGCCGTGATTAGCCCGGTGCGGCCCTGACCGATGACGGTACCGGGCGGCACAATGGTAATGTAGCCATAGTGTTATTCACGATAGGCAGCACGGAGCAGTTTGATCTCCTGGGCATATCCCTCTACGTCATTGGGTGTCTCCAGGTAGAAAGGGAGATGGCGGAGGAGGGGGTGGTTGATGAATCGGGTGATGGCCTCCAGGCCCAGCGCGCCTTCTCCGATGCGGGCATGGCGGTCCTTGTGAGCCGCGAAGGGGGTCATGCTGTCGTTCAGGTGAACTGCTTTCAGCTTGTCCAAACCGATGATGGTATCGAATTGACGCAGCACCCCGTCCAGGTCATTGACTATGTCGTAGCCAGCCGCATAAATATGGCAGCTGTCCAGGCAAATGCCCATCTTATCAGCCAGCTGGACGTTGTGGAGGATATGGGCCAGTTCCTCGAAGGTGCTGCCCACCTCGCTGCCCTTGCCCGACATGGCCTCCAGGAGTACTGTGGTGGTCTGCTCAGGCCGCAGGATCTTGTTGAGCAGATCGGTAATCAGCTCCAGGCCGGCCTTAATGCCTTGGCCCACGTGGCTGCCGGGATGAAAAGTGTAATAGTTGTGGGGCAGGTTTTCCATTATGAGTAGATCGTCGGCCAAGATCATATCGGCGAAATCGCGCACCTTCTGTTCGGCTGAACAGGGGTTGAGGGTATAGGGAGCATGAGCCAGCAGAGGGACAAATTTGTTTTCCGCCGCCAGCTCCAACAGTGCCTCCACATTCTGCTGGTCCAGCTTCTTGGCCTTGCTGCCCCGGGGGTTGCGGGTAAAGAATTGGAAGGTGTTGGCGTCAATGCTTAAAGCCTCCTGCCCCATATGCAGGTAGCCCTTGCCAGCCGATAGATGGCAGCCTATATTCAACATGGCCGGTATCCTCCTCGATGGTTGCGTTAATCGGATTGACCCAGCGGCCCGGATTAGAATCCAAGGCTGCTTGGTTGTAACGGTAGATAAGCTGGTCCGATACCAACAAATATTACTTGCGCAGCAGTGAACCCAGAATGCCTCTCACTAGCTGGCGGGTGAACTGGGTGCCCATCGTATTGACCGCTGTCTTGCCCATCTTCTCCAGCATGGTGTCCGGTTTGCGTCCTCTGCGAGCCGGCCGGTCATTGTCATCCCGCTCACGCTCCCTGGATTTCCGCGCCTTGCGTTCTTTTTCATCCTCTTCCGCCTCGGCAGCCAACCGCTGTTCCCGAGCGTACTTTTGCTGGAGCAGTTCGTAGGCTGATTCGCGATCCACGCTCTGGTCGTATTTGCCTTTGAAGGCGGAACGGTTGATCAGTCCCTGGCGGGTACCGGCATCGATGGGACCCATCAGACTGCGCGGGGGCAGGACAAAGGCCCGCTCGACCACCGAAGGACGTCCCTTCTCATCCAGGAAGGATACCAGGGCTTCACCCACGGCCAGCTCGGTGATGACCTGGTCGACGGTGTAATTGGGATTCTGCCGGAAGGTCTCGGCCGCCGCTTTGATGGCCTTTTGATCGCGGGGAGTGTAGGCGCGCAGGGCATGCTGGACCCGATTGCCCAGCTGGCCCAGTATCTTGTCGGGGATATCGATGGGATTCTGGGTGACAAAATAGACTCCCACCCCTTTGGAGCGGACCAATCGCACTACCTGCTCGATCCGGTCCATGAGCACATCCGGGGCATCATCGAACAACAGGTGGGCTTCATCAAAGAAGAACACCATTTTGGGCTGGGCCAGATCCCCCACCTCGGGAAGTTCCTCGAACAATTCGGACAGCAGCCACAGCAGGAACGTGGAATACAGGGTCGGGGATTGGAACAATTTATCGCAGGCCAGCAGGTTGATCATGCCCATCCCATTGGCGTCGGTGCGCATGAAGTCCTTGACGTCCAGGGCCGGCTCCCCGAAGAAAAGGTCCCCGCCTTGTTCTTCCAGGACCAGCAAAGCTCTCTGGATGGCGCCGATGGACTGTTTGGAAATGGTGCCGTATTGGACAGTGTAATCAGCGGCATGTTCAGCCACATAGACCAGCATGGAACGCAGGTCCTTCAGGTCCAGCAGCATCATGTCGGTATCGTCAGCGATCCGGAAGGCCAGGTTGAGCACTCCGGTCTGGACATCATTCAAGTCAAGCAGACGCGACAATAACAGCGGTCCCATCTCGGAGATGGTGGTTCGTACCGGCAGCCCCTGCTGGGCGAAGACATCCCAGTAATCGACCGGGAAGGCCTTGTAACTGAAATCGCTCAGTCCCAGATTGGCAATCCGCTCATCCATTTTGGCGTTGCTGACCCCGGGTGCGCACAGACCGGCCAGGTCGCCCTTGATATCAGTGACGAACACCGGAGTGCCGATGGAACTGAACGACTCGGCCATGACCTTCAGAGTGATGGTCTTGCCGGTTCCGGTGGCGCCGGTGATGAGACCGTGGCGGTTGGCCATTTGGGGCAGCAGATACAGTTGGTTCTCACCTTTGGCTATGTACAGTCTGCTATCCATTGCGGAATCACTCCTATTCATTTATTGGACCCGTTTTATTCGATTCGGCTAAGTTTCTATTAATTATAGCAGAAGAAATTGTAAACTTGAGTCAGTGCCGACCAATACCTGATCAGGTGACTGATTATATTAATGAACGAGGCGACCGGATGGAAATTCCCAGCTTGATCACCAGCCAGGTTTCAGCCCGCGATTATTCCTTCTCGGTTGGGGCCAGGATTATATCCTCCAGGCTGCGCTTGGGGACATGATGGACGCCGTTCTCATCCCGCCAGTAGCGTACCTCCCCGTCAGCCCCCACCGGCTCCACCACCACCTCTTCTTTGGGATAGCCGATTGCTATGACCGCCTCTATTTCATAACTCTCGTCCAAGCTCAACACATGGCGCAGGGCGTTTTTATCTATGGCCATCATATAACAGCCGGCCAGGCCCTTCTCCACCGCCCCCAGCAGTATGCTCATGCCGGCAAATCCCGCGTCTTGGGGCAGCATATGCCCCAAGGCGGGGTCTCTCACCAACACCATGAAAGCGGACGGCCTTTCACCTTCCGGGGGGCTCTTCCAGCCCTTGATGTATCCCGCCCAGGTGAGACAATCGTTGATACGGCGGTTTAGTCCAGCCTCATTGGACAGCATGTATTTCAAACCCTGGCGGTTGTGTCCCGACGGAGCCAGGCGAGCCAGATCGGCCAGCTCTCTCAGAGTATCCAAAGAAATACTCTGCTCCTGATAATAACGCCGGCAGGTGCGGTTGCGCAGCATCAATTCCTTTATCAATTCTTTTCACTCCAGTCCTTTTCCTACATTATGACTCAATACCATGACAGACGGAAATTATAACAGGGTTGCAATCAGACCGGAAAATAAGGGATTATATAAGAAAGCTAGTCTGCGGAGGCCCATCCAGATGCCAATAAGACATTGAAGGGGCGTGAAAATATGTGGAAAAGTCTGGGCTGGCTGATCTTGCTGCTGCTCATCCCGGCTTTGGGTTGGTGGTATTATCCGAGTGATTTTGGCAGCCGTCTTCCGCCGGAGATGCCGGCATCGGTGCCGGTGGTGGGGGGAGAGATGGTCAAGAGTTCAGAGGAGCTGTTTGAGACCGGCAAGGGATATATCCTCGAGATAAGAACCCCCGATACGCTGCAGAAGGTGGTCGCTTTCTACAAGGATAGGTTTACTGCCAATGGGTATGAGTTAACATTCTCGGAGGCCGTCTCCGAATCACCTGAACTGGAACAAATGGTCATATTCGAGGCCCGCCAGGCAACGCACACGGTCATGACCGAGGTCGTCTGGAATGGGAAGCTCTCCTATGTAACCACCGCCGTGCATATGAACAAATGGATCCTGCCTTAGATAAACTTTTCCGGCACGAGGGAGCCGGGTCCCGAAGGGGGAAGCTAAATGCAGGACGCCGCCGATGCGCGCATCGCTGATTATTTTACCGGGTATCCCCGGCAGGCGAATTTATTCGCGGAAATCAAGAGGATGATCGAGTCCATCGGCCCGGTCCAAGTCGCAGTCATGAAGTCGGGCATCTCCTTCGCCACCCGCTATAAATTTGCATGGGTATGGCTGCCCCAGAAGTATGATCTCAAGCAGCCCGAAGGCAGCCTGGTGCTTTCCTTCGGGTTGGACCGGCCTGTGAACCACGCCAAGATAAAAGAAGTGGTGAATCCCGGCCCCCAGCGGTGGACCCACCATGTGGTTGTGAAGGAAGAGGCCGACCTGGACGATACCCTGTGCGAATGGCTGACCGAGGCCTACCGGTTTTCCGGGCGGGCAGGACGGGGCAGAAGCGACGCAAGAATCCACATCGGTTAAATGTACTTCCATCAAGGGAGGAATGATTATGAGAAAACCAGCAGCCATAGCTCTGATATTTATCCTGGCCTTGGGCGCCTGGGGCTGCAGCCAAACACCCCAGAATCAAACCCCGG
>CAZBSD010000054.1:0-10328 GCA_964494735.1 uncultured Syntrophomonas sp. | reverse complement strand
ACAAGCTGGACGATATGTTTACCCTGGCCCATGAGATGGGGCATTCCCTGCACAGTTATTATTCCAATCACGCTCAGCCCTACGTATACAGTCAGTATTCCATCTTCGTGGCCGAGGTAGCCTCCACTGTAAACGAGTCACTCTTGATAGACTACCTGCTGGCCAACAGTACCGACCCTAAGGAGAAGATCTATCTCATCAACCACTACCTGGAACAGTTCCGCGGCACCGTCTACCGTCAGACCATGTTCGCCGAGTTTGAGAAGATAATCCATGAGCAGGCCGAACAGGGCGAGGCTTTGACTCCTGAACTGTTGAAACAGATCTACCGCGACCTCAACATTCTTTATTATGGACCGGATATGGTGGTGGACGAATTTATTCCCCTGGAATGGTCGCGCATACCCCATTTCTACTCGGCCTTCTACGTCTACAAATATGCCACCGGTTTCGCCAGCGCCACCGCTCTGAAGGAGCAGATCAAGAGTGAGGGCGAGCCAGCGGTCAAGCGATACCTGGATTTCCTGGCATCAGGGGGCAGCGACTACCCCATCAACCTGCTGCAGAAGGCGGGCGTCGACCTGCTGACCCCGGAACCGGTCAGTGATGCTTTGGAGTACTTCGGCAAGTTATTGGACCAGTTGGAGGAATTGCTGGGCTAGCGGGCAGGAAAATTATCAACCGAAGCTCGGCAGTACTATAATCCCCCTGGGACGAACATAATAATGAAGAAAGACATTATATGTTTGGACAGGGGGATCAGTATATTTTGACCAACATTATCACAGAGGAGGCCTTAGATGCTCAGATGAAGAGCATCCTACCACTCCTCGAGCCATACAGCAATTCCAACCTGGTGATCGGGATACCCTTCTATAATGAGACCGACGCGCTGCCCCATGTGCTGCGGGCCATAGACGCGGCCCTGCAGACCTGGATCGGCAAGCAGCAGTTGATCGTATGCGCAGGCGACAGCGGTGCCGAAAATGTGTTGCGGGAGATCGATGGTCTCTCCCTCAGCCATCCCCACCTGCAATTTCTGATGCCCCCGGAGGCCAACGGCCGAGGAATGTGCATCCGCGCCTTCCTGGAGATCGCCGAGGCCCTGGAAGCCGATCTGCTGATCTTCAGCGCCAACATGGGCAACGAGTCGGGACCAGGATTCGATATTAGCTGGCTGGACAGTATGCTTAGCCCCATCCAGGGCATGTACGATGTGGTCCTGGGCAGCCTCAAACGTTACTCCGGCATTGACAGTATGGCATTTCACTTGGCGGCGCCGGTCCTGGAGTCATTCTATGGTTTCCGGGTCAGCGATCCGCTGGGAGGCATATATGCCATCTCCCACGATTTCATCGAAGAGCTGTCGGGGGAGGCCAAGTTCTGGACCGACAGCATCGACGGTTATGGGTTCGATTTCTGGCTGGTGACCCGCGCCCTGGTCTGGAACAAAGCGCTCTGCGAAGTAAACCTGGGAGGGCTCAAACGCCCTCGTAATCTGGAGCGGCGCAACACTATCTTCCAGGAGACGGCGGCAGTCATATTCGAATGCATACGCCGGGACAGCGTTATTTGGCTGCGTGATCGGCTCGTCACCAGGGTAGCCGACATCGTCTCCCGCAGTGAAGCCGGCCAACCGGACCGGCTGCACTACCCTGTTTCGGAACTGCTGGGAAATCTGGCCCGGCTCAATACCCGGGAAGAGGTAATGGTCCGCGAATTGCCCCCGGAAGTAGTAAAGGAGATAGATTCTGCCCTGGCCCTGCCGCCGGAGCGATTCAATCTGACCGATCGCCTGTGGGTGGCGAGCGTGCACGCTCTTTTGCTTGGATATACCTATGGACCGGAAGAGGATCGTCAAACCGTTCTAGATATCCTTACCGCCTTATATAACGGCCGCATCGCCGCCTACGCCAACCAGCTCAACGCCCATCGCCAGCTCACCGCAGGCTTCACGGCTGAGGAACAGGACGACCTGCAGCTGCGCAAGATGGATTCCATGCGCCGCAACCTGGCGGAGGAATTCTGGCGCCAGAAATCCCAACTGAACCGGCAATGGATGGATACTTACGAGATCTGCAAACCGTCCCTGGTGCCGATGGGCTACATGGAGTATATCCCCGGTGAACCGGTGGTGGCACCCAAAAAGATCACCGGCCGGGACAAGCGGGTGGTCAGTGTAGACAGCGTATTCAAGAACCTGCGCCTCCGTTATGAGGATAAGTTCAACCAGTTCGTTCATGACGGGCTGGGCCTCAAGCGGGATGCCAGCCCGGCCGAGCATATCTCCGCGGTGGAGGATTTCATGGTTCGTGCTGAAGCTGTCCTGGCCCAGACCTTGCCCGGCGATCTCCATACTCCACAGGGCCTGCGCCAATTCTTGGACGCTCTGTTCGAGTTGCTTCCCCCCCAGCGCATGTTTACGGTCAGTTCCGACATGCTGCGGGAAGCTGTGATGCGTTTCCCCCCCATAAATCTGATGGTGCCGCTCGGATATTACAAACCGGGCGACTTGATCGCGGCTATGGACATCCGGGACTCCATCAGTTACGTAAACCTGGTGGAAAGCTGGGGCTTCACCAGTCGGGTTACGGAATGGATAGTAGATCAGATCCGACCGGACAAATTCGAATGGGTGGATCTCAAGGCTTTGGTGATAAGCGAGGAACTCCCCTTCGCCAATACTACCCATAGTCGCATCTCCAATCTTAACCGGATATCATCCCGAATCACTACCCGCACCCTGGTTCCGGATAAGGGCGGCCGCTTCCCAAGATTGCTTTACCTGACCTCCATCATCAGGCGACTGGGGATGGCCCAACAGTTCTCCGGTCTGATCCAGCAGAATATTCGGGAGAGAAAAGACGTGGGGGCCAAACTCCGTAACATCCTGATGGGGATGAAACAGGGGGATGATTTCTCGGCGGCAGTTATCTATGACAATGTCCATCATCGTCTGCTGGTCCAATATCTCAGGAAGATGGCGGAACGCCTCGAAGAACGAGGGTCACGCGAGGCCGGGGCCATATTCCATCTGCTGGCGGACGGCTACGGCAGCAGCCAGGTGCTGGAGAACGGAGCGTTCCTCACCTGCACCGCCTGGAGCTGGGCCAGCTACAGCAATAAGGGCGGGCGCCGCAACCCGCCGCCCCTCAGTACCAGTATTGAATCGCGCTGGTTCAACCATGATTTCCTGGAGGACTTGTATCAGGAACTGGGTTACGACCCGGTTGAAATAATGCAGACCGTCTTTCGCATGATGCTGGCCGGCAAAAGCACCCACAACCTGCTCGACCGCCTCCTGCCGGCGCGGCCCAAGGACATACCTGTAGTTATTCAGGAACCCACTGATGAGCCCAGCCGTACTTTGCAGCGCTACGAGGGCAATCCGCTGCTGGAGCCCATCAGCGAACATCAATGGGAGTCCAAATATGTATTGAATCCTGGTTCACTGCGTATCGGCGCCAAGGTTTATCTATTCTACCGGGCGGTAGGGAACGACGATATATCTCACATCGGGTTGGCTGTGACTGACGGCTACCAGGTGTTGGAGAGATTACCCCAGCCGGTTTTCTCGCCGGTTATTGCGGAGGAGAAGATGGGCTGCGAAGATCCCCGGCTGATAATCATCGGCGACAAGATATGGATGCTGTACACCGCCTACGACGGCAACCTGGCTCAGATCGCGGCTGCCTCCATAAAAGTGGAAGACTTCCTGGCCCGCCGCTTCGAAACCTGGCAGCGGGAAGGGCTGGCCTTCAAAAACATTTGGGATAAGGATGCCATTCTGTTTCCGGAGAAGATCCGGGGCAAATATGTCTTGTACCACCGCATTGAACCCTCCATGTGGATCACTTATATGAATGAGTTGGTGTTCCCGTGTCGGGAGCAACATGCCATAATAATCGGCCCCCGGCCAGGGCGCATGTGGGATTCTCTGAAGATCGGAGCGGGAGCCCAGCCCTTGAAGACGGTATACGGCTGGCTGCTCATCTACCACGGGGTGGACCACAATTACGTCTACCGCCTGGGGGTTATCCTGGTCGATCTCGATGACCCCCAGCGCGTCCTGTACCGGTCGCCCAATCCCGTTCTCGAACCGGAAGAGGACTATGAGATCGGTTTGAGCGGGGCTTGGGTACCCAACGTGGTGTTTACCTGCGGGGCAGTGGCTGGTTCCGATAAAGAAATCCTGGACGACGATGATGAGGTGCTGGTATACTACGGGGCCGCCGACACCGCTATAGGTGTAGCCCAAGCTACCGTAGCCGACCTGATACCGCAACCATATCGCCATCGCCACGATGGGCAGACTGACAATGAGGGTGGGCAAAAGAGCTGCCGATATCACTGTGAAGAAAGGGAATTCTCAAGACCGTCACTCTGAGCGCATAGCTGTCACTCTGAACGCAAGACTGTCACTCTGAGCGCAGCGAAGAGTCTCTGCTGGGATGGAGATCCTTCGCTTCGCTCAGGATGACACCCACAGCGGGGGATGACACCCACGCTGTCACTCTGAACGCATAGCTGTCACTCTGAGCGCAGCGAAGAGTCTCTGCTGGGATGAGATCCTTCGCCTCGCTCAGGATGACACCAAGGTGAGGGATGACCCCGAGGCGGAAGCGCTTAGCAGGATACTTCTGCGCTTAACCGAGGCATTGCATTCTCGGTCAGTAAGAATGGTTTGATACCATGATCCGCACTCAACAACTGTTCTGACAGCAGCAGCGATAGCACCGCTTCCGCTCCCTGATTCAAGTTTAACCCCGCACTGGTCAAAGCGTCATAGCAACCCCCGGTAGAGGGATCGACCAAGGATAACCCATGGATGTTGGCACCTTCGTACCACCGCTTGGCCAGGAGAGCCAATTCCAGGTATTCATCCAAACCCAGTGTCCGGTAAGCTTGCCAGTTGGCAAAAACCGTTGAAGCGGCATCGACCGGTTGTTGATCAAAGAGAGGCACCCGGCCTTTGCGTTGGTACCAGCCCTCATTACCGATAATGCTAAGGTATCCAGGGCGGAAGAGGATATCATTGAGAAAATCGAGTGATTCCCGGCCAATCCGCAGGCAGCGCTCATCGCCGTTGAATTGGTAGGCACACAGCAAGGCCTGGGGCAGAATGCCGTTGCAATAAGTCAGGTAATTTTCATACCAGCGCCAGCGACGGGACCGGGTTTTTTCGTAGAGACCGATCAGGTGATCAGCCAAACGGCGAACAGTTTGAGTAAGGAAAGCATCGGGACCAGGAATTATCCCATTGCAGAGACCTACCAATGAGTAAGCGATCGCCCGCGGCGAGGCAAAAGTCGCCAGATCGGGCAGTTTGTTTACGATCAATTTTCCTGCCAACGAGGCCAGGTCAGGCCATTGCGAACGGGTGGCGGCACCACAGGCCATGATGGCCCGGCCGATACTGTCCTCGGAGTCGAAGCGGGAGTAATAGACGCCATCCAGCAGGAAATTGCTCCATACCCCGTCCGGCCTTTGCGCCGCCGCCAGGAAATCCAAATAGCGCCGCGCGTGGACATAGGCGTCTTCCCCCATGTGCAGAGCCACCATCAGCGCCCGGGCATTGTCATCCAACGTATATCCACTGACTGGGTCGGGCGACCTCAAGCGGGAGAACTGCAGCATCCCGACCTGGTCGGACATGGCCAGCAGATGTCTATAATCTGGCATACAATGTCTCCCTTTCCTCTTCGGCGGTGCCGTGCAATATCTGCCGGAAGAAACGGCTGTAGTCTTTGCCGACATTGGGCCAGGTCCAGCCTTCGCCCAGTTCCAAGGCCTTCTTCTGCAGTTTCTTCTGCAGGCCCCGGTCCTCCAGGATATTGCCCATCAGATCAGCCAGCTGGAGCGGTTCGGCGCTCTTGGAAAGGAGGCCGCGGCCTTCTCCCAGGGCTTCCCGGGCATAGGCATAAGGGGTGGAGACGATCGCCCTGCCGCAGCCCATAGCGAAAGCCATGGTTCCGCTCACCGCCTGATCCATATTGGGGTAAGGACTGAGGTAGATATCGGTCATGTAAAGGTATTCGCCCAGTTCCTTGTCACTTAGGAATTTATTGACGAAGATCACATTGTCTTTGATTTGCAGCTCATCAACCAAATCGGTAAGCTTCTGGCGGTAGCGCTCCCCATCGTACTTCTGCAACATAGGGTGAGTCTGGCCCAGGATCAGGTAACGCACCGAAGGATAGTGGGGTATAAGCTGGGAGACGGCCTGGATGCCAAGTTCCAACCCTTTGCCGGGGCCGATCAGGCCGAAGGTACTGATGACGTCGCAATCGGCGAGGCCGTATTTGGCCTTCAACCGGTTCTGGGGGTAACGTTTGAATTCCGGCACTCCATGGGCGATCACGCTGATAAGTTCGCGGGGAGCTTCGTAAAGGTCGATCAGCAACTGGGCCGACAGTCTGGTCATGCAAATGATCCCGGCGGCTCGCTGGCATAAGTCATTCAAGATCTGTTTTTGGCGCTTTGAAGGCAGGGGCAATACGGTATGAGTTATCAGTACGAAAGGTTTGTGCAGTTCCTTGACCATGGCCTGGATGTATTCGCCGTCTTCGCCGCCGAAAATTCCGTATTCGTGTTGGATTATGACCAGGTCGATGTCGCTCTTCTGATTGATAAAGGTCACCGCGGCGGCGTAGTCGCTCAGCCGCTGCTGTTTCAATTCCAGGATCACTTCCGGGGGATAATGATAAACCGAATCATCATCCGAAACGGCTATTATCTGCACCCGATGACCCTGTATGATCAAGCTGTTGCGCAGGTCGTTGGAAAAAGTGGCGATTCCGCACTGTTTGGGTGGGAAAGTACCCAGGTTGACAATATTCAATTTATCCACTCCTCATCTATTTTCACGGTCATGGCATATATCATTTAATTTTTCCCATCACGAGCGCTACTTATACTGGGGAGTGGAAAATCGACAATCATTAGTAAGCGGGAACGGTAAAATCAATAGATTCCAAATATGAAAAGATATCACGTTTGATATCGTCGCGGGCCTCCGGGGTGTCACCTTCGCTGCGGAAGATTATCTCCGGTCCGGTATTGGAAGCCCGCACCAGGCCCCACCCATGGGGGAAGATTATGCGGGCGCCATCGATGTCGATGACTTCCTGCTGGGAACGGTAATGGTCCAGTACCCTCTGCACCACCGCGAATTTCTCAGTATCGGTGCTGTGCAGCCGCATCTCCGGGGTGGCGTAGTAACGGGGCACGTCGCTCAGCATCTCAGTGATGCTCTGCTCACTGTTGGACAGAAGGGCGATCAGCCGGGCCCCCGCATATAGGGCATCATCGAATCCGTAATAATCATCGGCGAAGAAGATGTGCCCCGACATCTCACCGGTGAATACCGCGTTGATCTCCTTCATCTTGGCTTTAATGAGGGAGTGACCGGTTTTATAAATGAAGGGGACCCCGCCCAGACGCTTGATCTCGTCGACCAGGCTCTGCGAGCATTTAACCTCTACCAGGGCCTGGGTGCCAGGATAGCGGGGCAGGATGTCACGCCAGAAAAGGATCATCAGCATGTCGCCCCATATCATGTTGCCTTCCTTGTCCACTACTCCGATGCGGTCCCCGTCGCCGTCGATACCGATTCCGATGTCGGCATCCAGTTTCTGCACTTCAGCGATTAAGTCCTGCATATTGTCGGCATTAACCGGGTCAGGATGGTGGTTGGGGAAGGTGGGGTCCGACTCGCAGTACAACTCGCTGACCTGGCAGCCCAGTTGCCGGTAGAGGCGTGCGGCGAAAGGGGAGGCGGTGCCATTGCCGCAGTCCACCACGATTTTGGGACGGTTGGGACCCAGTTTGATCTTGGCGGCAATCATGTTTATGTATTCATCGGTTATGTCGTATGTCTCCAGTTTGCCGGGGGACCCGGAGATGAAAGACTTTTCTTCAACCAGGCGGCGGATGTCCTGGATCTGGTCGCCGTAGATGGTGGAATCACCCAGCAGCAGTTTGCAGCCGTTGTATTCAGCACCGTTATGACTGGCGGTTATCATCATCCCCGCTCCTATATCGAGATGGCGGGCGGCATAATAGAACATGGGCGACACTACCATACCCAGATCAACCACATCAAAGCCGGATTCCAACAGAGCTGTAACAATTAGGTCGCGGAACCGCGGTGAGGACTGGCGGTTGTCGCGCCCCACCAGCATCTTTTTGTGACCATGTTGATGTGCATAAGCGGCGAAAGCACGGGCGATGCCGGTCATGGTCTCCCCGGTCAATTCCCGGTCCACGACTCCGCGGATATCATATTGGCGAAATATATTTTTGATGTGATTCTCCCCCTATCTTCCTTATATATGTGCATGTGCTTGCTTCCTGTCACTCAGAACTGTCATCCTGAGCAAAGCCCCTGTCATCCTGAGCGAAGCGAAGGATCTAAAATGCATTATAGCCAATCATAGTAGATCCTGCCTGTTTTTTTGCTCCAATAATTGGACCAAATGACGAACATCCTGGGTACGATCCCGATCGGCCACCAGGACCACATCATCCGTTTCCACCACCAGCAGGCTTTTCACCCCGAACAGCACTACTGGTTTGCCGGTCTGTTTCACCAGGCAGTCGTGGCTTTCCAGGGCTAAGACATCGCTGCCCATACATATATTATGAGCCCCATCACCGGGAGATAATTCTGCCAGGGCGTTCCAGTTGCCCAAGTCACACCAGCCGAAATCACCCGGGACCACTGCCATGCGGTCGCTCTTCTCAGCTATCCCATAATCGAGGCTGATATCGGGCAGGGTAGGGTAGGAATGAACATAATGGTCATAACCATCACAGAGCTCAGAATAAACTTCGGGCAGGAAGCGGGCGAATTCTTCCCGCAGGGTGAGGATTTTGCCCACATAGATACCGGAATTCCAGACATATCGGCCCGAATCCAAGTAGGAACGGGCGGTGGCCAGGTCGGGCTTCTCACGGAAAGAGTCCACTCCAAAAACATCGGGGATCTCGCCCACTTCCCATTTACTCTTTTCTATGTAACCGAAACCGGTCTCGGGACGACTGGGCGCTACACCGATGGTAGCCACCCGACCCCGTTCAGCGGCCTGAACCGCTTTATGGACGCTGCTGATAAACGCATCATCATCAAGGACGTGGTGATCGGACGGGAATATTCCCAACACTGCATTTTCATCATCAGCCCCGCAACGGGCCAGGGCCAGGGCGACCGCGGGGGCGGTATTCCTACCCATTGGCTCGCTCAGAACCTCGATCTTGTCAGCATCGGGTCGCCTCTGAACTAACTTTTCTATGTCGGCCTGGAGTTCGTCGTTGGTTATGATCATCAAACGCTCGGCTCCCGCCTTGGAGAGGCGATCAATGGTATGGTCCAGCATGGTCTTGTCGGCAACGAATTTGCACAGTTGTTTGGGATGGGCGCGGCGGCTCTCCGGCCAAAGCCTCAGACCCCGCCCTCCGGCCAAAATCACGGAAATCATCGTTCATACCTCCATTTGGGTGCACACAAAGGTATTGTATGCAAGTACGGAGGATTTCATACATGATATGGGTGATTTGTGTCATCCGGAGCGAAGCGTATGGTGTCATCCTGAGCAGATCGTATGGTGTCATCCTGAGCGAAGCGAAGGATCTCGCTCAGGATCAGACTCTTCACTGCGTTCAGAGTGACACTCTTGTATTAGACTCTTCACTGCGTTCAGATGGACTATTTGCATTGCTTTTGTACGTACAATATCATATGATAGTAGGAGAAATAACGAGAATGGAAGTGGATTTCATGCCAAAATCATCAAACCTTTATGTGCGCATTGAACCAGAAGTTAAAGAACAGGCGGAAAAGGTGTTTGACAGTCTGGGAATCTCAATGTCAAATGCCGTAGGTCTTTTCTTAAAGCAAGTGGTTATTAATCAGGCGATACCTTTTGAATTAAGACTAGCACCGGCTAATATTAAATCTGTCGATGCCATGACCGAGGTAGAATTTAATGCAGAACTAGAAAAAGGGTATGCTGATTATTTGGCAGGCAAAGGACGTCCTACGGAAGAAGTATTTTCTGATATTCGAAAAGGACTAAAGGCATGAGGCAGTATATGCGTTCAGAGTGATAGCTATGCGTTCAGGGTGACAGCTATGTTTTCAGAGTGACAGTGCCTGTCATCCTGAGCGAAGCGAAGGATCTAACCAGGAGCGCATAATGGGAATGGGCAAGAGTCAATCAGCGCCCGGGGACCTTATTGCGGGGCCGCGAACGGACCCTGCAGTTTGTCGGGTTTGGGTCCGTAGAATTGATAATAGGTGCACTGTATCCTTCCATTGTATAACTTGC
>CAZBSD010000053.1:0-10422 GCA_964494735.1 uncultured Syntrophomonas sp. | reverse complement strand
CGGAATGGTTTAATATTAAGACAAAAAATGATTGACCAATAATTAATGCATCAAATCTGGGCTAAAGCCTGATTAATAGCCTGTTTGACATTGTCGGTTGATTCACTCGCCAAGCTGCTTTCCAGCACCTTTCGGGCATCCTGGCCGCCTATCTTTCCCAGGGCCCAGGCTGCATACTCCCGGATCATCTCATCGGGGTTGGTCAAAGCAATTTCCAGATCTTTGACGTAAGCTTCATCCTTGGAATTGCCCATGGCAATGGCCGCATTTCTAATGAAATAGCGTTTGTCCTTGATATAGTTGTACATGATCGGTTTGATCCGGCTGGCATAGAATTCGTCCGTCATGTTGAGGATTGTCGGCAGGGTAATATCCGGTGCCATTTGCGCTATATACGGATCGACCGGTTTGGGGGCTTTCAGTTTCTTGTGGTTGAGGGGACAGACATCCTGGCAGATATCGCAGCCATGGATCTTGCAGCCGATCGGTCCTCTGAATTCATAAGGAATGAACGCCGAAATGGAGCCCCGGCCGTCCTGGGTCACCCAGTTGTGAAAGGCAATACATCTTTTGGGATCCAGTTCAAAGGGCGCCGTGATCGCCTGGGTGGGACAGGCTTTCATACACAGATCGCATTTAGGAGGGCATTTGCTGGCCATGGTAGGATGGTCATATTCCAGTTCCTTATCTACCACGATGGTATGGATGATGACATAGGAACCGGCCTCGCCGGCAAAAGCAAAGTTGTTCTTGCCAAACGTGGCCACCCCGGCCTGGGCAGCGGCCCAGCGGGCGGGAATGCCAATGCTGGAGTCAACCGCACAGCCATTACCCGCCAAGTAGTCTTTCATCAATTGAAATCGGGAATGAGCCAGCATGCCGGGTTGCGGGCCATAACACCTGGCCAGGTAGGCTTTGCCGATCATTTTTTTGAGCTCTTCCGGAAAATCATTCTGAAAATAATCCAATACCAGGACGACGACTGATTTGGCTGCCGGCATGAAGTTTTTCGGGATCGCGCCCAGGACCGGATTAGTGGTGGTGTAATTCAAAATATCAAACTTATCACCCCGGGCCAGGACTTTCTCCACGTACTCCGGGTAACCGTCGGCGGAAGTTATGCCGACTTTGCTGTAGCCGATACTCAGGCCATATTCCTTTATGTCCGCTGAATTCATAGGCCACCTCTCCCCACATAATTTGGCGCAAGTGTATATACACGCGTGCATATACACATAATAACCTGCGCAAGAAATTTTGACAACTAAAATAAGGGACGGTTACGAAGCAGGGGGACGTTTCTTTCTGCTTCCTAGATTGGTTAGACCAGTAGAAGCGAAAATAGTACGGCGATGCAATTTTACAAATATTGAAGAAGCACGAAATGATTCCCGTCCCCAGGCACGCCCACCCATCAAGATTCACTGCTTGCAACCATCACACTGCTGTGCGAGGGGAGTATGGCGCTTATCAGCAAAGTAGCGATGGAAGCTGCGAATAGCTCTATAAACACCAAATGCACTCCCTGGGCTAGGCCGCTTTGGTTTAAATTATGGTTGAATGCGGTTCCCAGGAGGGCAATGCCTACTGCTTGCCCAAGTGATCGTGTAAATGTATTGGAAGCAGTGGCAGCCCCGCGCAAATTCCAGCCCACCGCCGACTGGATCAGTACCGTCAATGGCGTAAAAGAGCACCCCATACCAAGACCGATTACTGTCATCACACCTGACAAAAACCAATAAGGGGATTCAAGATTGACATACAATAACCAGGCTGAACCCGCCATAATCAACACCGCTCCCAATACAGCAGTGGTTTTGGAGCCGATACTGTACATATATCGTCCCGCCAAAGTGGCCGCCAGTGTCCAGGCCAAAGACATTGGCAACAGCGTGAGTCCCGAAGTGGTGGCGTTATGACCGAGTACCGTCTGTATCCAAATCGGCAAATATACGCTAACTCCAATCAACACGATGCTGGCTACAAAACCGACTGCGTTGGATACGGCAATTACAGGGATGTTAAACAGTTTTAACGGCAGCATGGGCTCTTTTACCTTGGACTCAACGATAAGAAACGCGATGAAAAAGACCACCGCAACTGAAAACAAAAGGATTATTACTGCTGAATTCCATGGATACGATGCGCCTCCGCTGATTAAAGCGAATAGCAGTGAACTCATCGAAACAGTGAAGAAGGCCGTTCCCCAATAGTCAATGTATTTCTTGGTCTTTTCGATCGTTGTCTCGTGCAGAAAGCCTGATACCAGTAAAATGGCTGCAATCCCAATCGGGACGTTAATATAAAAAATCCAACGCCATGACATGTTATCGACAAACAATCCCCCTGCTAAAGGGCCGAGTAAACCGGCAATACCCCAGATCGAACTGAATAATCCCTGCATCCTGGCCCGCTCTTCGCCCGTATAGAGATCTCCGATAATAGTGAAGGTTAATGGTATTACGGCGCCGGCGCCCAGCCCTTGAAATCCACGGAATAAAATCAGTTGATGCATGGTCTGAGCCATTCCGGATACCACCGAACCAAAAATGAAAAGCACCACGCCGAAGACGAAAATAGATTTCCTGCCGAATAAATCGGCAAGCTTGCCGTAAATCGGTGTAGTTACAGTTGAAGTAAGCAGGTAAATTGCGAAAACCCAGCTGATAAGATGCAAGCCGCCAAATTGCTGCACAATGCGGGGCATGGCGGTAGTAATTATGGTTGTATCTATAGCAACCAACAATATCGATACCATCATACCGATGGTGACCATTTTGCGCTGCGTTATTTTCTCCATCAACAGGCAATTTCCTTTACACTTGCAGATTATTACCTATCGAATTATATCACTAAACATAGCATACGGACTTTGGACACAACAGACGTGTAGACCGAGTTATATGGCTTGATTTTTCCTATGTAAATATTATGTAAATATAACGCAGGAAAAATATTGCGACTTTTTTCCTATATGAACGTGCAATTTTGTGGACAATCTCTATGGTGAGTCAATTTTGTCGTTTTTGGAGCAGTGCAGCTTATATGGGAGTGGGTGAAAATGCTGCCGCAATGACAGTGGTGGTGATTCCATCAACCGGCAGAGGGATGGTTATCTTGCCTGTTGAATCCATTTCTCACCCTGCCTCAAGGCAAAAAAAAAGGACTTCCAATCAGAAGCCTTCATTTTATCCCGGCACTCTTTTCTTTTTTGTTCCTTCTTTTTGTCCTGGTGGGCCCCAGCCCCGTTCCTCAGATAATGAGCATATCCCACGCCCAGGCTTTTAAAAGGGTTCTCTTTTTCAATCTTCTTTTTCATGTTTATCATCCCCCGGCTAATTATCGCGCGGTTCCCTGCAAATGTCCATTAGTTTATGTATCCCTTGCCTTCGGCCATCATCGGTCGTAACATCTTTCGTCAATTAAATACAGGAATAAGCTGGTACATGCAGAATTCACCCATAAGGATAGCTCATCGGGGGAGGCTGACGGGTTTGAAGAGTTGTGATCGTCACTAGAGTCGAATTTGCAGCCATCAGGGTAAATGCCTTTGATCTGGCGCCAGGGGCCGGAGCCGTGTTTGACGATACCGCTAGCCACTGGGGCCGGGATAAAGGTCATGCCTATCGTCGGTCGTCGTAGCGGTGAATACATGATTGGAATTTAAAACAATCGGAAGAACGGGAACATGCCCTCTTGGATTGGACATCTGAGGCATTTGATGATGTGGATTGTAAATAAGTGAGAAATTTCTTGCCTCCGCCTGGCGTAACCTGCGGTGTTCTGGATAATGACGAGGAGACAGATAATGATCGAAATCAAGGGCGTTTACAATACCGCCTTCGTTTTCACTGATGAACTGGATGAAACGGCCGCCGTTCAAATCCGCGCAGTATGCGAACAGCCCGAATTTGAGGGGAGCAAAATCAGGATCATGCCCGACGTCCACGCTGGCAAGGGCTGTACCATCGGTACCACCATGACCGTTAAGGACAAAGTCGTCCCCGGTATGGTCGGGGTTGACATCGGCTGCGGGATGGAGACGGTGGAGATATCCGAGCGGGAGTTGGACTTTGCCGCGCTTGACCGGATTATCCGGCTCGGTATCCCGGCGGGGCGCGAAGTGCGCCGCGATTACCATCAGCTTAATGAGGAGATCGACCTGACCGAACTTCGCTGCGCTGACAAGGTACACCTGGACCGGGCTCGCCACAGCATCGGAACGCTGGGCGGCGGCAATCATTTTATCGAGGTGGACCGGGCCGATGACGGAAGGCTATTTGTGGTGGTTCATTCCGGCAGCCGTCATATCGGAACTGAGGTCGCGTCGTACTATCAGGATGAAGGTTACAAGACGTTATGCGGCAATTCCAAACTGCAGCTTGAGGAGGTCATCGCCCAACTGAAAGCCGAGGGGCGGCACAAAGAGATCCAGGCGGCCATGAAGCGCCTGAAAAACGAAGGCCAGCAACAGCCGGCCATCCCTAAAGACCTGGCCTATGTTACGGAGGACCTGTTTGAAGACTACATCCACGATTTGAAGATTATTCAGCGGTTTGCCATTCTAAACCGTCAAGCCATGACCGAGGTTATCCTGCGGGCGATGGGTTTGACGAGAGTGGATGAGTTTACCACCACTCACAACTATATTGACACCGAAACCATGATACTCCGCAAGGGCGCTGTTTCGGCGCAGACCGGCGAAAAACTCCTTATTCCCATCAATATGCGGGACGGCAGTCTGATTTGCGTGGGCAAGGGCAACGATGACTGGAACTGCTCCGCTCCCCACGGCGCGGGGCGCATTATGAGCCGTTCCAAGGCGTTTAAAAGCCTTTCCATGGACGAGTACCGCCAGGCCATGGCGGGGATTTTCACCACCAGCGTCAATGAGGAAACCCTGGATGAATCACCGATGGCGTATAAGAGCATGGACGCAATCGTGAGCAACATCGCTCCCACCGCGGATATCATCCTGCGGATCAAGCCCGTGTACAACTTCAAGGCCGGTGAATGATATTTATTTGCTATATTATGGCACTAGGGAAGGCAATGGTCGGGCAATTAGGGAGTATATCCGCCAGTTAGGGTTCCAGGCTGATTATTCAATTGATTGGTCCACAATCGATGCAGAAACCTTGCTGCAGGCATCAATTGCTTCGGTTAAAAGGGAGTTAGGTCCGTTAACCGAATGTATGGTTAAAACGATGACAAAGCGAACACGTGACTAGTCAGTGGGAAGCTTTTATGACCTGCCTCTGCAGGGTGCCAGTATAAGGCGAATTATATTATAGAGATGAACACCTTTACCTGCGTATGTCCTGATTGCAAAAGCAATCCTCTGGTCGTTAAAACCGAAATCCAAGTTTTCGGTTGTCTTAAAAAAATATCTGTTGGTGCTGTTATTATTTAAGGAAGGATGCTGATGGTCATGGATGAAATGAAGATCATGGACCTAACTCCGGAAAATATTGCTGATTATGGTGTCTGTGGCTATAAGGATGTCAAGAAGCATCCCGAATTGCGGAAAAAGATCGACTGGTTCAGCACCTATTATCCCAAAGGGCTAAGAATCAAAATCGCTATTGCTGAAAAAGGCAGCTATCAAGGCATGCTGGAATATATCCCCGGCAAGTATGCCCATCGGCCTGTCGAGGCAGACGGCTATATGTTCATCCACTGCATTTGGGTAGGATTTTTAAAAGAGTACAAAGGCCGGGGTTATGCAACCGCACTTATCCAGGCATGCATTAATGACGCCAAGAACCAGGGCATGCAAGGTGTGGCGGTAGTTACCAGAAAAGGCTCTTTTATGGCGAAGGATGATATCTTTCTTAAGCTTGGGTTTGAAGTAGTGGATACAGCTAAACCGGATTTCAACCTTCTGGTCATGAAGTTTGATTCCAGAAGCATAAACCCGCGCTTTAAAGGAGATTTACGCCAAAACATTGACAGGTACAAGCAGGGATTGACAATCCTGCGTTCGCCCCAGTGTCCATATACTAAGAAAAATGTGAATGCTATGGTGCAATCGGCCCGGGAGCAATTCCACCTTGACCCTCAATTGATTGATCTTGATGAAGCGGATGCCGCCCAAAATTCGCCCTGTCCTTTCGGCGTATTCGGTATTATTTATGACGGCGAAATAATCAGTCATCATCCTATCAGTAATACCAGGTTTATTAACATCATGCAAAAACTAAATAAAAGCGGTTGATTGCAGGGATTACAAACTGCTCTGGGAAGCAAGGGGATGTTGTTTTGCATTTACCCCCTTGTATATTATTGCTGCCCGTGATATGTTGTTACCAAGTTAGTTACAACAACATCAAGCGGGGTGTTGAAAGATGAAATATACAAATTACCAGGGTATTTCAATCGGCCAAAGCCAACGGGCTATTCTGGGATCGGCCATAAAATTATCTCTGTATGTGGTTGACGGCTTGGTGATTGATACCGGACCCAGCTGCCTGGCCAAAGAAATCCGTCCTTTCTTCAGTAATCACCCGATCGAGCAGGTAGCTTTGACTCATATCCACGAAGACCACAGCGGTATGGCGGGCTGGCTGCAGGAAAAATATAGTGTCCCGGTCTATTTACACCATGACTCCGTCAGCTATGCGGAGCAACCGGGCCAATATCCCCTTTACCGCCACATATTCTGGGGCAGCCGCCCGCCATTTCAGGGGCAACATTTCCCCCATCAGATATCAACGGACAAATATGAGTTTGATGTCATAGACGCCCCCGGACATTGCGCCGCCCATAATGTGTTCCATGAAAAGAACCAGGGATGGTTGTTTACCGGCGACCTCTATCTCGGTTCCCAACAGGTAGTGGCGATTAGGGAAGAAGACATGGCCCTGACCATTACTACCCTGGAGAAATTAGTGAAGCTCGATTTTAGGACCTTATTCTGCGCTCATTCCGGGGTGCGGGAAAACGGCCAGCTACTCTTACAAGCCAAACTGGATTACTTACGGGAACTGCAAGAAAAGGTAAATAATCTGAAAAAGCAGGGGTTGAACGACCGGCAGATCGATCGCCGGCTGTTTCCTCAGAAGTCACCGATCACCTATGTCTCAAGGGGAGAATGGTCCTCGCTTAACCTGGTGCGCACCTTTTGATGAATTTAACGGGTAGATTATCTTTGCCTGGCAGGAGGCGGAAAAGATGCAGCTGAGCAGTCGATTTCCGGTAGCGGTGCAGTTACTGATCATAATGGCGTGGGCGCCGGACAATTATAAAGTAACCAGTGAGGCCCTGGCTTTGAGCGTCAACACCAACCCAGCTCTGATCCGCCGGATCCTGGGCAGTTTAAAAACTGCCGGGTTGGTGTCGGTAGCCGCCGGAACCGGAGGCGCCAAATTGGCCCGGGCTCCTGAAGACATCACCTTGCTGGACATTTACCGGGCGGTGGAATTGACCAGTGACGATATGCTGTTCGGTCTGCATGAAACACCAAACTCACAGTGTCCCATCGGCAAAAATATCAATCAGGTCCTTCAGCCTTGCCTGGATCAGGCCCGGCATGCCCTGGAGGATTCTCTCGAACAGGTTACCATTCAACAGCTGGTGGCCGCATTCCCGCCTTTTGATCCACAGTATGCACATCTTGCGTCCAATCAATTAACCATCCAAAAAGCCGGAGATTCGTTGGGACTGGCCCAGGACAGCGTGACCCGCCCCAGGTAACAGCACGGTGGTGACGTCGGGAACCAGGCGACCGCTATGCTCCGGCTAGCGCCCAACACCACCAAGATCGGCATCGTCAGCTGAGCCATAGATGGCGATGTATTGAGTCTTGGCGGTGGTCGCCATGTCGACCCCGATGCGGCACTGCGGGCTCAGCAGGGAACAGTGTTTGCTGCAGGCGGTACAGAACATATTGCCCAGGTACTGGGTCAGACTGATCTGATCTGTGGTTGCCCCGTTATTGCTTGGGGTTGAATCGGTAAGAGTGGAAGCGGCCGGTGAACTGGCCGCGATACTGCTGCTGCTGGGCGTCGGAGGTACAGCTGCCGCCACCTGGCTGGAATGCTTGCGACCCGTGCCGCGGGGGCTGGAACTGGTGCTGCTGGTCGGTACCTGATCAGCGACTGCGGTGCTGCGATTTTCGACAAGCGCAGGATTGTTATAAACAGCCTCCGCTGAAGATTGGGAGGATACTGTATACTGGTTGAGACCTAGTCCTGATTGGGTGAACAATAGCCCCAGGGTCAGCACCAGCGCAGCCAGATTCAGTGCCAGCTTGGCGGGAGTGGGGCGCCCCGGGGATTTGAAAACGCGCGGCACGGTGTGAGTGAGGAATCTCCAGTGCAGGGCCAGGTGTATCCCCATCAGTCCCAGACAGCTGTACGATAGCCATTTATGCAAGACAATGATATTGCGGCTGGCAGCCTCACCGCCGGGGAAGAGCACCGTGGAGATCTGGACCCCGGTGATTATGATGGTGGTCAGGATAATAAGGGAAACGGTGTTGAGAACGTAGAAGTATTTGGATTTGGCTTTCACCTTGGGGTTGAGCAGGTTGCGGGTGATGTTTTTGACCCACGGCCAGTTGAGCAGCAGGTGAAATAAGACTAGAGCTCCGCTGGCCAGACCCGCCATTTCGTGAAAGTTGAATCCGGTCTGGCGGGGATAGATCAATAGTATGAACAGGGCGGTCAGTATTATATCAAGTACAAATTTGTTTAGAGTCTTCGCCACGATTTCCATCCTCCTTCTTTAGGATTGGGTTGTTAAGGTTATTATCATCTGCAGATGTGACAGTTGTGTGAGCGATTGGTGAATTTTAGGTGAAGTGGCGGTGCCTGTGCGGAGCTTCTTCTATCCCTGCTGCAAGGGATGGCGCCATGCATGGTACAATAAAAAAAAGAGATTATCGCGGAGGTGGTTTTGTGCTTACACTACCCGAACAATTACTACTACTGGCCCTGCACGACCAAAAGGGAACGATTCTGTCCAGTGCCTCCATGTCGATCAATTATGGGCTGGCTGGAGCAGTCCTGACCGAACTGGCCCTGCGGGAAAAGGCAGAGGTGCGCGATAAAAAGCTGGTTTTGCTGAACAGGTCTTTAACCGGAGATGATATCTTGGATGCAGCCCTGACTCAGATCATTAATTCGGCCAAGGAGCGGAAGATGGATCATTGGGTCAACAAAATGGCTGGCTCGAAGATGAAGCTGAAGCCTTCGATCCTGGAACGCCTGATCCAAAAGGGGATTTTGAAGCGGGAAGAACACAAAATCCTGTGGGTATTTGATAATCCCCATTATCCGATGAAGGATGGCAGCGAGGAGAAGAACGTAAGGGAACAACTGCGCCGGCTGGTCCTGCGCCGGGAAGAGCATGAAGATCGGACGGCGGCCTTGATGGGGCTGGTCAGTGCCTGTGGCTTAACGGGCGAAATTTTCACCCGGGCGGAGAAAAAAGAAGCCAAGCAGAGAATCAAAGCTATCATGAAGAATGATCCGGTCGCCAAGGCGGTGGCGGATACCGTAGCCGGAGTCCAGGCGGCTGTTATCGCGGCCGTTGCCGCCGCCGGAGCTTCCTAACCGAGTACATGCCTTCCGGACAACTATCTGAGGGTAACAATTCGTTGAGATTGAGGACATAAAGGATAGGGGAAATGAACTCTTTTAATTGATGTCGCACTTAAATAATTTGTGGTTCGCTTGGAGGGCCGATTTACCCGGTTTTCTAATAATGAAAATTCTAACTTTCACAAATATTGACAGCCCATTTAGTCCTGCGTATACTATTCCTAAGCTCCAAGGAATACCTAAGACAAAAATCCTTAACGAGCCGGAAAAACAGAAACAGAAAACTTTCAACCGAGTAAAGATACCAGGTAAAGCAATTTACTATACCCGATGAAAAGTAAAAGAAATTAGGTTATTGAAGAAGAACGACACCGAAATTCAAGTTTACTTAAGATTCAGATAAGATTCAGAAATGAAGAAGAAGTAAATGAAAAATGGAAGTAAAGTTAATCAGAAATAAACTAAAAGTAAAAGAAATTCGTAGGACGAAGGTAAAGGAAAAGTTGAAAGACAGGAAACAAAGTTGGAAGGCAAGAGAAGGAGAGTAAGTTGAGAAAGGTTCGTTGGAGCTTACCTTTTTTCCAGGCTAGTCTCGGAAGTGAATAGCATCGTTACTGCGTAAAGCCCGCTCGGTCGACGTATTGATATACGCCTCAGTCGCGGGCTTCACTTGTGCCTCGCTCTTCTCTCCCGAGCCGTCGCCTGCCTGGGTCCAGGTTCGGTATCGGATTTCTGGTTCAATCGACGTACTATCATTACGCCTCAATCACCGGCTCCGCTCCTGCCTAGGGCAACGATGCCGATATGATAGCCGCCTCGGCCGGATTCGATAACCACGAAAAGGACTGGGGCGGCCTGCTCAAGACCGAGGATTACA
>CAZBSD010000052.1:0-10446 GCA_964494735.1 uncultured Syntrophomonas sp. | reverse complement strand
ATAGGTATCGATGGTTATGAACCCGATATTAAAACTGTTGAACAGCGAGTAAATGGCTCCGATTTTGGCCAAAGTGGTGGTTTTCCCGACTCCGGTAGGTCCTACAAAGGCAATAGCTCTGTGCTCACGTCCGCGCGGCATTACCGGCGGGAAGAAGGCTTCCAGCCGAACCTGCAGTTCAGCCCGCATGGTTTCTGGATCGTAATCTGACTCTTCCAGTCCGTCCAGCAGTATGTCGACTACCTGGGGATCCAATTCAATGGCCAACATCTTGGTGCGCAGTTCGGACTGGGTAACCGACTCCTTCATGGCTGCTTCGTCCTGGGACGCGGCCATCATCCGGTTTTCGCTGACTTGGGCCAGGATTTGCTTGATCTGGTCAATCTCTTTTTTCAAACCCTCTATTTCAGTCTGCTCCAGAACGGCGGTGACCTCCAACCGGGTTGGCTTAAACAATCCCCGCAGCCCCTTTTCCTTTATTTGATGGCTGCTGACGATGATGGCCTCCGGCCCCAGGTCCTGCTTGATCAATATCAATGCTTCATGCATGTCCTTAACCACATACCGTTTAATATTCATTGACAGTCAGCGCCCCCCTGATATCAACTTCCAGGTCAGAAGTCAGTTCATTGACCGCCAGCAACACCACCTGCGGCTTGAACCTTTCGATCAGGCGGCGGAAAGGCAGCCTGATTTTTGACGAGCATAAGACGATAAGCGGCAGACCCAGCAGGGTGAACTGTTTTTCCATGGACTCCAGCTGGTCGAAAACGGTCTGGGTAACCTCCGGCGAGATGGCCGGGTATACTCCCTGGGAGGTGGATTGCAGTGATTCCACCAGCCTGCTCTCCAGGGAGGGATCCACGGTCACGATGGTTATTCGTCCCTCCCGGGAAAACTGCCGGCTGATGCTGCGGGTCAGCGCCTGTCGGCTGCATTCGATCAAATAGTCCATGTTCTTGGAGACCCTGGCGCCGTCGGCCAGCGATTCCAGTATAGTGTCCAGGTCGCGGATGGATACTTTTTCCTTCAACAGGTTCTGCAGGACCTTCTGTATTTCGCCTACCGACAACTGGGCAGGTACCAGTTCGGCCACCAGCGCTTCGTTATGCTGCTTCACCATATCCAGGAGGTCCTGGACATCCTGGCGGGTCAATATTTCATGGGAATAAGTCTTGATGAATTCAGTCAGATGGGTTATCAAAACGGTGGAAGCATCTACAACTGTAAATGATTCCAGTTCCGCCTGCCCCTTCTGGTTCTCGCGGATCCACCAGGCCGGTAATCCAAAAGCCGGTTCCGCGGTTTTGATGCCCTCGATGGCAATCTCGCTGTCGTCAGGATTCATGGCCAGGAAGTAGTTGGGCATCAGTTCGCCTCCGGCCATATCGATGCCGTGGATCTTAAACCGGTAGGTATTGGGATTAAGCTGCAGGTTATCACGAATCCTGATCGGCCGTACAAAGATCCCCATCTCAGTAGCACACTGCCTCCGGACTGCACCCAGCCGGCTGAGCAGATCACCGCCGTTGGCTTCGTCGATCAGACTGATGAGGTTGTAACCGATCTCGATTTCCAGGGGATCAACCCTGAACAAACCCAATATATTCTCCGGCTCCCGGGATTCCGGTTTGCCGGTCTGCATCGCCTTTTGGGCGGTCTCTTTCTGTTTCCCCTCCTTGTCGAGGGCGTAGGCCGCATACCCGGTGCCTGCGGCCAGGATCACAAAGGGCAGGAAGGGCAGACCCGGAATGATGGCCAGCACCAGCAGGATTACGGCGGCCAAACCTATGGCGCGGGGAAAGCTGCCGATCTGACCGCTGAGGTCAACCCCGAAGCTATGGCCGGTCTGAGCCCTGGTCACCAGGATACCAGTGGCGGTCGAGGTGAGCAGGGCCGGGATCTGGGCCACCAGGCCTTCCCCCACGGTTAGGAGGGTATAAGTCTGGAGAGCCTCATTGATGGGCATTCCCTTCTGCCAGGTTCCGATAATGATACCGCCGATCATATTGATCAAGGCTATACCTATACCGGCAATAGCGTCCCCGCGCACGAATTTGCTGGCTCCGTCCATGGAGCCAAAGAAGTTGGCCTCCCGCTGCAGCTTAAGCCGTTCCTGTTTGGCTTCCTGCTCGTTTATCAGACCAGCGCCCAGGTCGGCGTCGATACTCATCTGCTTGCCGGGCATGGCATCCAGGGTAAACCGGGCTGAAACTTCGGCGGTCCTGCCGGCCCCGTTGGTTATCACCACAAACTGAACCAGGGTTATGATCAGAAAAATTATGGCCCCCACCACGTAGTTGCCGCCCACCACAAAGTAACCGAAGGATTCGATTATCTCGCCGGCGTAGGCATTGTTCAGTATGCAGCGGGTGGCCGAAATATCAAGAGCCAACCGGAACAAGGTCACTACCAGCAGCAGGGTCGGGAACACGGATACCTGCAGCGGTTCGGATACGAAGAGGCTCATCAGCATCATGATTATGCCGCTGGCCAGGCTGCAAGCCAGCAATACGTCGAGGATACTGGTGGGCATGGGGATTATTATGATGCCGACGATGGCCACGATAAACCCGGCCACCAGCACATCGCTGTGGCCCCGGAGCTTTATGTCCTTCAGCCAAGTCGGGCTATCCAGTCTGACCATGCTATGCTCTCCTGCTCCGCTGCTGTTGATAGATGGCGGCCAGCACCACCGCTACCGCCTGGTATAATTCCACCGGGATGCTATCCCCGGCTTCTGTGCTGTCATAAAGGGAACGGGCCAGGGGTTTGTCCTCTATGATCGGAATACCGTGCTCCCGGGCCGTGTCCTTTATCCTTTGCGCTATATAACCGGCGCCTTTGGCTGTCACTTCGGGCGCTTCCATGGCCTCCTCGTAGCGCAGCGCTATCGCCATATGGGTCGGGTTGGTTATGACCACGGTAGCCTCAGGTACCCTCTGCATGGTCCTGCGCATGGCGATCAACCGCTGTTTCTGCCGCAGCCGGGACTTTATCAAAGGATCGCCCTCGGTCTGTTTCATCTCCATCTTAAGCTCGGTTTTGGACATCCTCTGGTCCCGGTTGAACTGCCATTTCTGATAGGCCAGGTCCAGCACCGCGATAATCAGGAATGCCATAGCGGCGGTAAAGCAGATCCGGAACAGGGTGCGGCTCAAATAGTCTATCATCGCCCCGTTGCTCATGTTGGGGACCAGCAGGAAATTGGCAAATTCCTTTTTGCCCAGGATATAGACCACGGTACCGATAACGGTTATCTTGAGCAGCGTCTTGACAAACTCAAACAAAGCCCGTTTGGAAAAGATCCGCTTGAATCCTTCCAGCGGATTGATATGACTTAATTTGGGAGTCACCGCTTCCCCGGAAAAGATAAAGCCAACCTGCAGATAATTGGCCAACAGTCCGAACAACAGCGCTACCCCCAAGACAGGGGCCAGAACCTTGAGCCCGGCCACCAGCAATAGCTGGTAAACATCCATGAAGGCCGCGCTGTCAAGCGTGGTCATTGGGTTCAGGCCGTACACCTGGTAGATAAATCCCGTGGTTTCGGAACCCAGGTACCCCCGCAGGGCAAATACGGTGGCAATAACCGCACAGGTCACCATGGCGCCATTCAAGTCGCTGCTTTTGGCCACCTGACCCTTCCGGCGGGCCTGCTGCTTTTTGTGAGGGGTAGCCGGTTCGGTCTTCTCTTCCGTCTCCGCCATCAGCAGCCAGGGACAGTCAATAACCCCGATGTGACCGGAAGCCGGGCTCGCCGCCGGCACCCATCGCCCGCCCGTCCCATCAAACGGGTAACACCCCAAGATGAAGACCACAACGATTATCAGGCAATATACAGCTCCGGTGCTGGTAATCACCGGGCCAATCCCATAATCAAAGACATATTCCGCTCCATTTCCGCGATTACATGGTTGACGAATACCGCCATCAAGGGCATGATCGCCATCAGGGTTACCATGCCCAAGCCCGTCTTCAGAGGGAAGCTCAATATAAAGACATTAAGCTGAGGCACCGACCGGGCCATGATCCCAAGGGCCAGGTCACAAAACAGGAAGACGATCATAAAAGGAGCCGCAATCCGCAGCCCCAGCGAAAACATTTCCACAAAGACCTGTACCAGGGCTACCACAAATCCAGTAGTAAAAACAGCCCCATTGACTGGGATCAGGGAAAAACTGTAGGAGACAGCCATTAACAGCATGTGGTGCCCGTCCACGGCCAGAAACAACAGGATCTGTACCACGTACGCAAACTGCCCGATCAAGGTATTATTGCTCTGGTTTTCCGGATCCAGCAGGGTGGCCATGGCAAAACCCATCTGCCAATCCACCAGACCTGCCCCAATCCTGATTGCGGTAAAGATCAGGGAGGCGGTATAACCCAAAAGCAACCCCAACATCACTTCTTTGACCAGCCAAAACGAATAGACCAACAAATCGACCGGTACCTCATCCAGGCGCGGCAGAGTCGGTAAAATGAGCACCGTCAGCAGAGCTCCCAGGCCCACTTTGAGTAGGTTGGGGGTGGTGCGGGTCGCGAAGAACGGCGCCGATACCATAAACGAAGTCAACCGGGCCAGAACCAGCAAAACCCACGGAAGGCTGTCGAGAAATTGCATACTGCCTCCTAACCTATTACACTGCCAAGGTTGGCGAAGATACGGGTGGCAAAATTCATCAGCACGCTCAGCATAAAAGGGCCGAAAACCAACAAAGCCAGAAAGACGGCCACGATTTTGGGGACAAAGGTCAGAGTCTGCTCCTGGACCTGGGTGACCGCCTGGAATATGCTGATCACCAAACCCACCGCCAAAGCGATGCCCAACGGGGGCAGCGCCAACAGCAAAGAGGTATAGATAGTCTCACGCGCTATGGTCAATACCATTTCCGGGGTCATTAATGATTCACATCCTCACCCAATCGTTCAACATCAGCGGAAACTTTCCATTAATGACTTGACCACCAGGTACCAGCCGTCGGTCATAACAAACAGCAGCACTTTAAAGGGCAGGGAGATCATGACCGGCGAGACCATAAACATACCCATCGACATCAAGGTGCTGGCCACTACGATATCGATCACCAGGAAGGGCAGGAAAATGTAGAACCCCATCTGGAAGGCGGTCTTCAGTTCACTGATAGCGAAGGCCGGGATCAAGGTGCTCATGGCCACATCCTGCGGAGTGGCCGGCGCTTCCGCCTGGCTCATATTGATAAACAACAACAGATCCTTTTCCCGGGTCTGCTTAAGCATAAAATCCCGCAGCGGGCCCGCGGCCCGGTCCATAAATTCCTCTTGCCCGATCTGGCTGGCCGTGTAGGGCTGTATAGCTTGGGTATTGACCGCTTGGTAGGTCGGGTACATGGTAAAAAAGGTAAGAAACAAGGCTAATCCTATCAGGATCTGGTTGGGAGGAAGCTGCTGGGTGCCCAGAGCGCTGCGGACAAAGGACAATACGATAACTATGCGGGTAAAGGAGGTCATCATCACCAGGAATGCCGGGGCCAGGCTCAAGACGGTCAGCAGGGTCAGGAGCTTCAAGGTGTCGACCACTTCGCCGGGATTATCGGTATTGGTGACCTTCAGATCTATCGACGGCAATGGAGCAGCCCCGGCGGAGCCGTTCTGGACCGCCCACAGGGCCAATCCCATGCAAATGGAGAAACCGAGCAGCCGTAAGGCTTTATGCTTCATGCCTTTCCGCCTCTTCCCGCCATGAATCGCTTCAGGCCATCATTAAGTGGTATCTGGAAAGTGCGGGTCTCGGACGGCTGGTAGCCATCCATCGCCCTTATCACGGTTACCTGATGGTCGGTTGCACTTACCAGCAGGTATTGTTCTTCTACCTTGACTATGCTTATGGAAGCCTTGGGGGTCAAATGGACTTGCTCCATTACCTTCAAACTCCCATAGTTGCTCGGATGAGAGCGGGACAGACCATACTTGATGAACAACCAGGCCGCCAGACAAATAATCGGCAGGCTGATCACGACGCGAATAATGGCCTCCCATAAGTTCCAGTCCAATCTACTTCGCTCCCCGGCCTGGGAGATTCTCATCGCCTTTGAAGGACGTGATCCTTATGCCCAGGGTATCATTAAGCACCAGCACCTCGGCATGAGCCAGCCAGACATGGTTGATCTTGAGGTCGGCCATATCCCCAGCCAGCCGGTTAAGGACAATAACCTGATCGGGATGCAGTGCCAGCACATCCCTGAGGTTGATGGGTGTCCCCCCCAGTTCCACCTGCAGTTCCACCTCGATATCGTTCAGGCAGCTTATGTCGGCCTGGGCCGGTTCGGTGGGCTGGGCCAGCAAAGGCGAGAAATGAGCCTTCTTCACCCCATGGTTTTGGCCTGGGTGATCGGCATTGCCACCCAGGTTGATCATGGCTTCGATCTGCTCTTCGGTCAAATTCCGAATACTCATAATTCCACTCCTATTGGACCAGTAATTCTTCGAAATACAACGCGGTTATCTGCCCCTTGTGCAGACGTGAATTTATTTCCGTCAGCAAGGCTTCTTTGGTCCGGTCCAGCTGCGGGCCTTCCTGCAATTGGCTGGCACTGGTAGAACGGAGTACCTGCAGGATACCATCCTTCACCTTGTACATCGATGTATCGAGTTCTTCTTTGAGTTTGGATTCGCTGTACTCCAATGTGATCGTAGTGCGCAGATAGCGCTTCCCGCCGGCATCCGCCAGGTTGACGGTCATGCTGGGCAGGGTCATATACTGCCGGTTGCGGTGGGCTACCTCAACCGGATCGCGGTTCATATACCAATATGCCCCCCCTCCTAGTGCTGCCGCCAGCAACAGGGCCAGGATGACCCAGATGAATTTCTTGCGTTTCGGGGGCTGGGATAGTTTCTCTTCCTCAGTTGCAGCCATGTCCGAATTTGCTCCTCGTTGTTGGTTTTAACCGCCGATGCGGAAGAAGACTTTTATCAGTCCCGCCGGGTATGACTGGCAAACGCTCCTTCCGCATCAATCACCGTTTATCGTTTGATGTTGATCAATTCCTGCAGCATTTCATCTGCTGTTCTTATCGTCCGTGAGTTGGCCTGGTAAGCCCGCTCGGTTATGATCATGTCCACCATCTCCTGGGCCAGATCGACATTGGACATTTCCAGCGCCCCTGAAATCAGTGAACCGGCGTTGGTTCCCGGGGTGGTATTGACGGCCTCCCCGGAAGCAGCGCTGGCGATATACATGTTTTCCCCGGCTTTGGTCAAACCCTGGCTATTGGGAAAAGTGGCGATACCCAGCTTGGAGCCGTGAGTAGCCGGGGCGCCGTTGGAATCAAGATAACTGATGGTTCCATCCGGACCTATGCTGACCATGCTGCCGGCGATGTTGATGGCTGTTCCGCCCTCGTCGCAAACCAGCATCCCATTGGCCGAATTAACCAGATTGCCGCTGTTGTCGAGGGTAAAATTGCCGGCCCGGCTGTAATAGGTAGTCTCACCCTCCATGAGTATGAAGTAGCCGTTCCCCTGGATCATGACATCCGAAGAATTGCCGGTGGTAGCCGCAGCGCCCTGGGTGTGAATATTATTGATACTGCCGACCATAACCCCCAAACCTATCTGTTGAGCGGCTACGCCCCCGGTGGTACTGGCTTCGCCAGCTTTGGCCCCGGCAATATTCTGACTGAGCATGTCCTGGAAGGTGACCTGGCCTTTCTTATAACCGACTGTATTGACATTGGATATATTGTTGGCAATAACATCCATTCTGATCTGATTGACCTGTAAACCTGAAACTCCGGAATAAAGTGAACGCATCATAATACAATAACCTCCCTAAAATTTTTTAAATTTCAGTGCAGCTCCCGGCTGAAGTCATCGCCGGGTTTGCAGGCTTCCTCAGAGAGGTCCGGCCTTAGAGTATCACTGCACTGTCGATATTGGTAAACACATTGTCTTTCATTCTCTGTCCTTCGACCACGGTAATCACGGTGCGGTTGACCACATTCACTATAAATGCCATGTCATCCATTACTATGCAGGAATCCCGGGATCCCTTGGTCTCCACTTTTTGTACCGCGTCCCTGAGTTTGTTGACCTGTTCAGCATTTAGATTGATCTCGTTCTGCTCCAACCGTTTCAGACAATGGCTGCTGAACTGTAACTCGCCGGGTCTTATCAACTGGGCCAGGATATCCTTGAAGGCTGGGGCGGTACTGTGCGCATCCCGCCTGGATTCCGGCCTGCTGGCTGGCGGCTCCGGCGCCGGGGCGACCGGGTAATACTGATTGACTCTATTCAAGCTCGCTCACTTCCTCAAGAGCGGATTCAGTTGTTGAGGGGCTGATCACGCTGATCGCAGTGATGGCGGATACTGGAATCCTGGTCCCGCCCACTATTGCGTAGGGGATGGAATCCTCAATGACAATGGACTGTACCGATCCCTGCACTTCATTGCCGTCTGCAGCGGCGGTGATTTGTTTGCCGATCAGTCCGGCCGCCTGGGTAATCAGCATGGAACTGGCACTCTCCGCCTGGCTGCTCATAAACTTCTGCAGGGCTTCATCCACTGCTTGCAGGGACGAGTTCATGTTCTGCATCTGCTCCAGGCTGCTGAATTGGGCTAATTGGGCGATAAATTCTTTGTTGTCGAGCGGATCCAAGGGATCCTGGTGTTGGAGCTCAGCGGCCAATAGTTTCAGGAAATCGAATTTGTCCAGTTCGCCGCCGGTTGAGTTGACGCTGCTGACATTGCCGGTGGCGTATCCGGGTGTATTGACTGGTCCTACGGTCGACATCGGTTAACCTCCTTTACGCTAAAATATTCAATCCAGGCCGGTTTTTCCGGCTGCTGGCGTACTGGTTGCCACTGATCTTCATGTCGTCCGGGGCAACCTGGTTGTCGCCTTCAGGCCTGCGCCCCCTTTCCTGTTGATTGGCCGACTGGTCGCGGTTTTCGCGATAGCCCTGGTTCACCTCCATCTGCTGCAGGTTTATTCCCTGCTGTTCAAGATAGTTGCGCATACTGGCCAGATTGCTGTTCAGCATACTGGCGGTATCATTATTCTGGGCGGCGATCATGATGGTGACCGCACCGTCACGGGATTCCACCAGAATATTGACATTGCCGAGATATTCCGGTTTTAACTGGACTTCCAGACTGGCGGGAGCACTTTTTACCAAATGCACCATCTTGTCCATGAGGGCATCTATCTGGGTCTGACTCAAACCGGTTCGGTCGGGCCCCGTCATTATGGTTTGAGTGGCGGCCGTTTCTGACATCCTGGCGGCGCTGCTCCAACTGGAGGGACTACCCGCACCGTTGTCGGTATCGCTGGGTTTAATATCCCGGCTGGTTCCGTTTGGTCCCAACTCCGGCTTAGGTTGGCCATCCCCTCCTTCAGCGCGGTTGCGCTGTCTGACCATGTCAGTCGGGGTGCCAACTCTGTCTTGGGCCTGGTCCGGCTGTACTGTAAATACCGGGCGTGCTGCGGCTGGGCGCTGTCCACCCTCCGTCTTTGCAGGGGTTTCCAAGTTGCCGGTACGGCGGCCCGAATAAACCTCCCCGGGCCCAATCTTGCCGGCCGCGGTATGGGCGCTGGATACATCACCGCCTTTGCTCCGCAGCGAACCTTCGGGAATCGGCTTCAGCCGATTGAGCTCGCCCGGAATAATTACATCTTTGCCGGATACCGCTGGGGATTCCGGCGCCGCCGTCCGGGCTGCCTGGTCAGGCCGTTCCAACTGGTAGTTTTCGGGTTTGCCCGCTACCTGATTCTCCTTCACCGCCTTCCGCGCCGCCAAGGGTTGAGCCTGGAACACCGGCGCAGCAACTCTCAGGTTGGTCAGGCCGGAGGACTGGGAACAGGCGGTCGGATGCTTGCCCGGATTACCCGCAGCCGCGGCCATCCCAGCCACAAAATCGGCGAAGGGCGCCTTGCGAGCGGCTGTTTTCTTTGGCTGGCTGCCTTTACGGGCGGCCGAGGGATTCGATTTGACTTGTTTTCCTTCCGATAAGACCGGGTTTGCTGCCATCTTCAGCATATTTCACCTCCTTTCAATGGTAATGGGTTAATTGTTGGCTCTATGACAATACGCAGTAATCCCGATATCGTCCAGGGTCTTCTGTTCGGTTTTGGACAACTGCGCATGGAGCTCTCCCAGGTTCTTCTCTTTTAACTGGGCCAAGGTCTTTTTGCGGGTAGAGGCCTCCACTACCCGGGAGCGCTGGCTCTCCATCTGCTGGCGGGCTTCGGCTACGTTCTCCTGTTGCCGGGCAATACGCAGATTTAGCTGATCGAGGTAGACTTCTCTCTGCATCAAGGCCGATACTGACAAGTCCTGATGGGTACTGTTTTTTTCAAAATGGCGTTCTTTCTCCAGGCGCAACTCGGCAGCGGCTGCTTCCTGTTCTCTTACCACCCGGGACGCCTGCATCATCTTGATTTTTTCCTGATCCTCGATACCTTGCCG
>CAZBSD010000051.1:183-10913 GCA_964494735.1 uncultured Syntrophomonas sp. | reverse complement strand
ACATCCAGCAGACCAGCGGCCAAGAGGCGCGACCCGTAGGCGAAAAGCTCTTTCAACACGGTCAGGCTGAAAACCCTTGATGGGCGCCATCGGCTGAATAACCATAGAAAAACCGTTCGCAGCAAAGTGGCTGATACATTCTGGACCGCCAGACTCCACACTCCAAAGCCTTGGCAAGCCAAAATAATCCCGATAATACCTGATAACACAGTAGCCCCAAAACTAACCTTGGTCAGGTTCTTAAAATTCAGGCTCTTGACCATCAAATTAGCTTGAACACTAGCCCACGAATTAATGATCAGATTCAAAGACATGAAGCAGGTCAAACCGATCAAGACCGGTTGGTTATAAAACCTGGCAATGAACGGAGACAACAGGCAAAGGATTCCTGCCATTATACAACCCATCAGGATATTAAAATAGAAAACCGACGAATAATGCACCTGGGTGGTATCAGGTTTCTGGATCAAGGCAGAACCAAAGCCACTCTCCACCAAGGACTGGGCTATATCCATAAAAATAACCAGCATAGCGATCAGTCCGTATTGTTCGGGAAACAATTGCCGAGCCATCACTATGGTAATAATAAACTGCAGGAGCTGCACGCCGATATTATCAGTGGCGCTCCACACCAGGCTCTTGATCGTTTTTTGTTTCAAATCAGACGTAGGACTCACCATCATATAAATATTATTTGCGGTTTGAGACTCAGCCCGGTCTGGCCATCGTTAATCTGACAACCGCCACAAAAACCAATATGTTATCTGCTCATCTTAAAATTATGGTACAGATTCTCTCCACATCTTCGAGAGCCAAATCCGGATAAAGAGGTAAGGTTAGGACGTGGCTGGCTATACAATCGGCTACGGGGGTCCGCCCTTGATCAAACCTGCCCGCGTAACATTCCAAGCCGTTGGTCAGCGGGAAGAAATATTTACGAGCAAAGACGTTCTCCGCCCTGAGCCGGTCAAAAACCTCATCGCGGCTCAGTTTGTAGCCCTCAAAGACTACCGGAAAATAAGCAAAATTACTTTTCACTCCCGGCTGCGCTTTGACCAACCTGATCCCCGGCACCCCATCCAGCCAATCAACATACCTGGTATGGATGACACCCCGTTTATTGATCTCCTCGTCCAGGTGGCGCAGATTGCAGATTCCCATGGCGGCTTGAAATTCATTCATTTTGGCATTGCCACCCACGGCCTTGACCGACTCAGGTCCGACGATGCCGAAGTTCTTCAGACCATTCAATCTGTCCCGCCAAACAGCATCCCGGCAGGCAACTGCTCCTCCTTCGATGGTGTTAAAGACCTTGGTGGCGTGAAAACTAAACATGGCGGCATCACCGAAATTGGAGATACCGCGGCCATTAACGGTGACTCCAAAGGCATGGGCGGCATCGTAGATAACCTTGAGGTCATAGCGGCTGGCGATGCTCTCTATCTCCTCCACTTGGCAGACATGGCCATATACATGTACCGGTAAAATAGCACTGGTTTTGGCGGTTATCAAAGATTCGAGCTGCTTGGTGTCAATAGTAAAGTCGTCATCATTGATGTCACAAAAAACGGGTTCCAATCCGCACCTTACTATGGCATGGGTGGTGGAAGCAAAGGTGAAAGGAGTTGTAATGACTTCGCCTTGCAGGGAGAGCGCGGTGAGGATACTCTCCAAGGCCAAGTGCCCGTTGGCAAATAAGGTCAGGTGGGGGGCCTGCAGATACTGGCATAATAGTTCTTCCAGTTGCTTATGCTTGGTACCCATATTCGTTATCCAGTGGCTTTCCCACATGTCTTTTATTTCGTCTATGTATTCCTGCAACTCGGGCAGGGAGGCTCTGGTCACCTTAATCGGTTCACGCATGTACCGGCTCCCCCTAACAAACTACCATTGTATTCCTGATATATCTCCATTGGCGGCTTCCACGTCGATTCTCAAGGTAGTATTAACTTTATCACATATGTCGCAGCATTCCTTTTTCGTCTTTCCGAAAACCAGCACTGCCCCTTTTCGTGATCCCTTGTGTTTTGTTTCCGATAAATAACGATGCGCATATTGAAATCCCGGATAATTCCCAGGCGGACTGATGAGTATAATTTCAGCGCCCGTGCCGAGAGTCGTCCTTAAAATAGGAACCTGCTCATGTCCTGCTCCCAGGATCATCACTTTCCTACTCATCCCACCACCATATCCAACCATCGCCCGGTATCGTTCATCATATCGAGCATCTCCGTTTGAGAATAAAATGTCATGATCAAAATACCTATCGCCCGGGCGGACCCGGTAAGAGCCGGAACATGATCCCCGATTGCGTAATTAAGGTGCTTTTCCACCAAGTTGCGTCTTATGACCTGGTCACCGATATCAAGCCTCTGGAGAATGCCCGCTCTTCTGCTATGCAGGGTGTAATAACTCCAAAATCCCTCTACCCCACTCATCTCAAGATCACCGCAATCTTCTCCCATGGCGGCCCTGATCGTATAATCGACCAAATCCACTCCGGTTGCATATTTTATTACCTGCGGGATGTAATTGCCGCCGTTGCGAGGACCTACCTCCATCAGGTAAACATTTTCATCCACATCAATGCGGATATCGAAATTGAATGCGCCCATTCTAATATCAAGTAAGGTAAGCAGGCGCTGGATTTCATCATGTATTTTATTTTGCAGACGCTGAGTCCCGTAGTAGGGGAAACTGGCGGCCACCGGAACCAGTGGATTGGGATTGCTGGGATCAAAGTGATCATTGCCGAAACACCTGAAAACGAGTTGACCGTCCACCACGAACCCATCGCCGGCCACCTGGTAACCTTTTTGCTCAATGAATTCCTCGATTATGAAGCGCTGGCACCGGGAGTGGCTCAAGGCACTTTCAGCCTGTTTAGGCAGGTCTTCTGGTTTCTTCAGTATACTGACCCCTTTGCTGCCAGAGGAATCGACCGGTTTTATTACCGCTGGCATTTTGAACTTTCCGATATCCTGCCATGCGGCCCTGATAGAATCGTATCCCCACGCTCGGGGTGTGGCAAAATTACTCCGGACCAAGAATTCCCGGTATCTGTCTTTGTGTGTGAGTATCTCGACCGAAGAGTATGGATTGCCCGGCAGCCCCATCTCATCGGCCACACGGGCGGCGGTAAGAGCGGCAGGATCGGATGCATACGCCACCACACCCGCGATCCGCTCTCTTCTCGCCACCTCTAATACTGCCGCTTGGTCAGTAGTGCTAACCTCATAGAACATGTCGGCATAAAATTGTCCAGGGTTGGCAGGCAGATAGTCGCAAAGCACCGGGCTGTATCCTAACCGGCGGGCTGCAATTATAGCCGGGATTTGTTGAGCCGAGCCGCCCAACAGGAGGATTTTTTTCAAGTTCGGTCTACCTCGTCTCTGTCCGGATTGTGGCAGTTTGATGACCAGAATTCGCGATGTGTGGGGAAGCCGGAAAATATCTACCTGATGTCACCGTGAGAGAGTGATATGCTCGGTCACGATATAATCCTTTTTCTGATTCATAAGGACCATCAGCCCTGCTGCCTAACATCTCTGCTGCCCCGTGAGTAGTCATCCTCTGGTCTGCTTTCTTTCCAGACCGTTGAAGAAATCCCGGCAACCCTCCACCTGAAACATTGGCTTATAATACTGGGCAGCAATTCCGGGAAGTGAATTGATTTCGATTATTTTAAAACCGTCACCTGTAACAATAATATCGAACCCCATATATTTTAGCTGAGGAATATGGGCGCAAATAGCATGTATCTTTTGCTTAATCAGGTCCAGGTGAGGAACGCTCCCTTCCATAATTAACCCTGTATCTGGATGAATCGGACAACTCACATATTCATAACGGAGACTCCTAATACAACTCGAAAACCTCCCGGTATCCAGGTCCAAATGGGCAAATACGCCACCAGCCGCAGTATTATCGACCACTCCTGATTCCAGCGTCCCGAATCGTATATAAGCATGCACAAAAACGAGGTCATCAGGAGGCTGGTTTATTACCAGAATTCGCAATGTGTTAGGCGCATCCGGGTACAGCCTGCGGATCTCCTGATGGGCAGTTATGTATTCGGTTACGATATAATTCTTCATCTGCTTCAACATATGGTTTAATTGCTCTACAGAGGCCGGCAAGTTATTAATGAAAAGCTGTTGGCCACGGCAGGAAAGCTTGTAGAAGCCCTGGCCCTTCGAGCCAGCCATGGGCTTTAGCGCTAAATCACCGCTTATCTTCACGATTTCATGGACTCCCTCCAGGCTAGCCGGGCAACGTGCGGGCAGATCCGGCAAGCGGAATACCTGTCCTTTATTGAGATGATAATAATATTTAGGAAGATACTCTTTGAAGGGTTCAAGTAGATAGCGAATAACCAATTTATCGTCGATCCAGCGGCTATATGAGCCGTTAATGGGATGCATTTTTATATAGGCGAAGTCGGATAAATAATCTCGATAATTTGATTCCGTCAGACCATAAATGGAAATCTTCTCAGACAAAAATCCGCGTCTCTGAGCCCATATTTTCTGTCGCCATGAGGTCGAGTGATTATTGATCAGATCGTCCAAGCGATCATGCCAGACCTGCCCAACATAAAAAATCCAATATCTAGCTCTGATCATAATAGTACGAATCATTTCACCAAGGTCTTTACTCATCATTTATCACCTTAAAGAATATCTGCTCATCCAGTTTCAGTCCGGTGGTACGCAGATAACCGTCTTCCCCTTTAAAAACTGCAATATCGGCAGCATAAGCATCTCCAATGGAAGTTACCAGGATATTCATGTCTTTTCCCTAAGTGCTATAGTACGTATAGGTTCTATTTCAACATCAATCAATTTTACCCTGCTGCTTAAATAGTGTCTACAGACACCACATTGTGCCCATGTATCCATTATTTGCGGGGCAGGAAACAAGCTGTTCAATAGCGAAGAATGATGTTGGTCGCCGGAAAAACTCTAAGAGAGGTTAAGCATGAAAAAAGTCGTGGTGTATGGCAGTGCCATCCTCAGTCAAGTGTTGTTTTACGATTGCATGAATGATTCAAATTTCGAGATAGCCTGTTTCACGATGGATGAAGGTTATAGGAGCAGTGACCAATTAGTCGGTTTGCCCCTGGTCAGGTTTGCCGATATCGGGACGCTCTATCCTCCCCGGGAATATGACTTGTTGGCCTTATTCGACGGCTATACCCGTCAGCGGGACCGGGAAAAAATGTACGATAAGGCCAAGTCCACGGGCTACACCCTGAGAAACTATATAAGCTCAAGGGCGGACCTGGCCCCAGATATATCCATGGGGGACAACAATGTTGTCATGGCATTCAGCCATGTCGGCTTTGGTGGCACCATGGGCAACAACAACCTGATCAGGCAAAACGTCTACCTCGGGCACCAATTCACGATGGGCAGCCATAATATTATCACTGCCGGATGCACACTGGGCGGGCGCTGCACGATAGACAACAACTGTTATATCGGCTTGGGCTGCACCATTTTGAATCGTACCCGGATCGCTGAGGAGACCCTGATAGGAGCCGGCAGTGTGGTGATCAGAGATACCGAACCCTATTCTAAAAACGTTGGCAATCCCAGTCGTATTATTGACTATCACCGGGAAGAAGGGGTAAGGATGAAAGTTCGTGAAGGATAGGTTTATCGTTAACTTTACCCCTACAGGCTTGTTGCCCAAAAAAATCGAGAATCCCTATGTCCCCATTAAAGTGGGCGAAATTGTTGCCGACGTTAAGGCCGCTTGGGAATGTGGTATAACCGTGGTTCACCTCCACGTTAGAAATGAGGTGACCGAGGAACCCTGCTATAAGAAAGAAACCTATGCGGAGATAATCGGCGGTATCCGGGAGTTCGCACCGGAGCTGGTGATTTGTGTATCGACCAGCGGCCGCAGTATTTCCGATCTGTCTAAACGGGCTGAGGTGCTGGAGCTGGAAGGTGGTTTGAAGCCGGATATGGCCAGCCTCACCCTGAGTTCTCTTAACTTCAATAATCAGGCCAGCATCAATGAACCTGATACCATCAAGGCCTTAGCCCGGGAAATGCTGGCAAGGGGGATCAAACCGGAGTTGGAAGTTTTCGATGCCGGCATGATCAATTTCGCTAAATACCTCCATACCAAGGGCATCCTGGCGCCTCCCTACTACTTCAGCCTGATCCTGGGCAACATTGCCTGTGCCCAGGCCGACCTTCTTCATATCGGCGTTATGATCAGGGACCTGCCGGAGCCCTCTGTATTCTCCTTGGGGGGAGTTGGTGATGCACAGCTGCCGGTAAATTCACTGGCCATATCCATGGGTTACGGAGTACGGGTGGGTCTGGAGGATAACCTGTGGTACGATCGTTCCCGTACAAAGCTGGCCTCCAACCTTGATCTCCTGAAAAGGGTGAAGGAATTGGGGCGGGCTAATGAAATGGAGATCATGACATCTCATGAACTAAGGGGTATCCTAGGTCTGAAAAACGGCAATGGGGAATATGGGGTGTCTTGAGTCGGCTCGATTTGGAGTATTACGGACAAGGTCTCATTTTTTTCGACAGGTTGTTGATTATGAACGATAGCACCATAAGGCAATGGGAAGAAGCTGCTGAGTCATATCCATCGATTAGAATACCCTTCCTTCTGTTCGCACGCCTGAAGAAATTCGGCTCGGTTTGAATCGACCATCCGACCCTTGTCACCATGCTCAACTGCTCACATTTATTGCCTGCAGAAAGAAGACAAGCGACGGAAATACTGCCGCCCCAGACCGTCAAAAAAGGCTCATAGCTACGTTAGTACGGAATCCCCGTTCAATCGACGTACCTCATGTACGCCTTAATCACGGGGTTCCCGAATGCCTTGCCCTAAGCCTTTTTTGCTCGGTCTGCCTGAACGTAACTTGTTTGACACCCTGAAGCGACAGAAATTACTGCCGCCTCTGTTTAACTGTAATCAACCTGCGCAAGGCTCCTGGTTAATTGTTATTTTACGTAGTCTTGCATATAATCAGCGATGGCTTCAGCTATGGCTTTGGCCGCCCGTTTCTGAATGGTGCTCTGGCCCAACAGCGCCGCATCACCGGGATTGCTTATGAAGCCCATCTCCACCAGGGCTGAAGGCATATCGGTTTCCCGCAGGACTTCGAAGTTGGCCTGTTTCACTCCCCGATCATTCAAGCCCAGCCTGGACACCATTTCCTCCTGTATCCTCAAGGCCAGGTTGTAACGTTCATCTTTTTGCATATACAGAGCAGGGTTGCTCAGGGGATAGTAGCAATAGGTCTCGGTACCAGACGGACTGGAGGATACGTTGCTGTTGCAGTGTATCGAAACGAAAATCGAAGCATTATACATATTGGCGATATTGGGCCGGTCGTTTAAGGCCACGAAGGTGTCATCGTCACGGGTATAAATGACCCGGATACCATCGTCTTCAAGAATCTCCCCAACCTCAAGTGCAACTGCCAAATTGATATCTTTCTCATCCAGGTTATTGCCGCGGGCCCCGGGATCTTTGCCCCCATGCCCGGCATCCAGGATAACAAGGGGCTCCCGGGACTGGAGCTCACTCTTATCGATAAACAACACATTCAGGGCTGACCCGTCATCATTAAGGCCGACTGAGAACTTGGCCGCTTTGGTAGTAACAATGGTCATGACGGTGGCGTCCTCTCCGTCCACCGTTTTGGGAGCAAAAGTCACGCTGCTGATAAGGGGGCTGCTGTAACGGTAGCTTGACTCGGCTTGACCCTGGAGGGCGTTCTTGAGAACCACCACCAATTTCTTGTCTCTCACTTCTTCGGTATAACCGAGGGCAGCTATCCCTTTCACCGTTATACTCTCCCCGCTGCTTCCGAAAGTGGTTCGGGTCACCGAGCTTATGTAATTGGGTATGAACAGAACTTCAGTTTTACCGCTGTTCTCGGTACTAGTCTCATATTTGACGCCTGCGGGTAGATCTATGACCACTTCAACATTATCATCAACATTAGAACCCTGTACCGTCACCTTCTGGGCGCCCAGCCACTTTTCCAGGCTTGCCGTGCCCACCAGCCGACAGTCTTCAAATACATATGTGAGGCGTCCGTTGCTTTGGGTCAGATCAGAGTCCAGCCTGGCTGTTGATTCCATTGATATCTTGAGCCCCTCCGCAGCGCGCTCAGAATTTAGGGTCAGGGCTTCCAGATCGGATGTATCACCCCGGCTGGGATTGGTTATCGGCGGCTGCTCCGTCTTGCCATCGGATGGGTTCGTAGAAGGTGGTTCCGCTGACGGCGGAATCTCTTCTCCGGCGCGGATCAATTCCACCACCCAACCGGCTACCCAGGCATTTATCGAACCTCGCCGCACCAGGTACCAATCACCTTGCTGTCCCAGTACGGTTAGCGTCTCACCCGGATTCGCCTGGCCGACCACCGGGTAGGTGGTCTCCGGTCCCCCCCGCAGGTTCACAACGGTGGAGCCTATATTGACCGCGACCACTGGCGCCTGATTGTTGTTCCCTCCGCTAACGGCGGGCGGGCTGGTCATTATCGCTTTGAAGTTGGCGGCGTCCCAGTTCACCGTTCCGCCCAGGGCTTCACCGACGAAACGCAGAGGGGCCAGGGTACGATTGCCGACTATCTTGGCGGGTACGTCGAGTTTCCAAACCGTCCCATTGACCGTCGGGGTATACGAATTGATCGGCAATATGACCTTGGTGGTTCCGCGCACCGCAGTGACGGTGCGGGTGCTCTCGTTCCATTCCACGGTAGCGCCCATCGATCTGAAAATGGCAGCCATGGGGACCAGTATGCGCCCGTTCTCGATAACCGGCGGCACGTCAAACGTCATTTTATTGCCATCCAGGGTCACGGTGGGGGTCTGAGCTGACTGGGGTGATTTGGCCGTAACCGTAGCGGGTGTTGAGCCGGCGGTTATAAAATCCTTACGAACCCAGCCGTTCACGGAGCCAAACTTGATGTTGTACCAATCCCCGGCCTGGGCTAGAATCTCAACCTGGGCACCTTGCAAGATGACCCCGATCTGGGGATTGGCGGTGCTGGGATCAGGCCGTACGTTGACCACGCTGCCATTGACGGTACCGGTGGCTGCTGCGGCTTGCCGGTCAAGGGATGAACCAAACAAAGCCGATATGTATAGGGCGGCAGTAATAAATATGAGGGCAAGTAAATAATTGCTTGTCCGGCTTTCGCTCATAAAACCATCCTTTTATAATAAATTTACAACTAGAAGCCTTAATTATAAGATATACACAGTTCTACATATATAGCCTTATTCCCGCCGGCAGGACCAGGAAAATCCCGACAACTCGGCCAACTATAACGTATATACTAATAATACGACATAATACTTACATTTGGGGATCAAATTTTCGGGAAAGATGCAGGAGAAATGTGCTGCGGTCGGTAATTATCTGGTTAGTATATCTCTGATTCGCCAAAGTCCAGATTGAATTTGTGGTGACGAACCGGTGGAATAACGGGATTCCCAGGCTGCTTAATTCAATTGGGTATCGGGCTTGATCAATAGTGTCTGTCTTCGATAATACCAGTAATCGAAAGGAAGGAGGCCGCCATGGCTATATTTGTAACTGGCGGAGCCGGTTATATAGGCAGTCACACCTGCGTTGAGTTGTTAAACGCTGGTTATGAGATAGTAGTCTGTGACAACCTGACCAACTCCAAAATCGAGGTGATCGATAGGATAAAACAGATCACCGGGCGAGATTTTTGCTTCTATCGATCTGATATCCTGGACCGGGAGGCGGTTGAGGATATATTCGCCCGGCATTCTATAGAAGCGGTGGTCCACTTCGCCGGTCTGAAAGCGGTGGGTGAATCGGTGCAGAAGCCTTTGCTCTACTACCACAACAATGTGGCTGGTTCGCTGGTCCTGTTCCAGGTAATGGCCGCTGCGGGAGTAAAGCGACTTGTCTTTAGTTCTTCAGCAACTGTTTATGGCGAGCCATCTCAAGTGCCAATTAAAGAGGACTTTCCGCTGTCGGCGGCCAATCCCTACGGGGCCACCAAACTGACTATCGAAAATATCCTGCGGGATGTGTGTCGATCTGATCCCGAATGGAGCGTTACCCTGCTGCGCTATTTTAATCCGATCGGCTCACATTCCAGCGGACTGCTTGGTGATGATCCCAACGGTATCCCTAATAATCTTTTGCCTTATCTGCTGCGGGTGGCAGTCGGCGAACTGGAGATACTAAGTGTTTACGGCGATGATTATCCCACTCCGGATGGAACTGGGGTACGTGATTATATCCATGTGGTTGACCTCAGCCAGGGGCATATCCGGGCTCTCGGGATGGTTTTGGGCCGAACCGGCATCGATGTTTATAATCTTGGAACCGGCAGGGGCTACAGTGTCCTGGAGGTGATCGGCGCCTTTGAACAAACCACCGGGGTAAAAATAAATTGGCAAATGGCTCCGCGGCGGCCGGGTGATATCCCTCAATGCTACGCTGATCCCGGTAAGGCAAGAAGTGAATTGGGCTGGGAAGCGAAACTTGATCTCCAGCAAATGTGCCGGGATGCCTGGAGGTTTGTGCAGGGACGATGAAAGATGGTCCCCAAACTGATGGGGAAAGCTTTTACATTTTTTATTCTGAGCCTCAGGATAACACTCAAGCGTGTCACTCTGAACGCAGTGAAGAGTCTACGCTCAAGCGTGTCACTCTGAACGCAGTGAAGAGTCTACGCTCAAGCGTGTCACTCT
>CAZBSD010000051.1:0-83 GCA_964494735.1 uncultured Syntrophomonas sp. | reverse complement strand
GAACGCAGTGAAGAGTCTATGCTCAAGCTGTCACTCTGAACGCAGTGAAGAGTCTGCTCCTGGATGAGATCCTTCGTCGCCTT
>CAZBSD010000050.1:0-11328 GCA_964494735.1 uncultured Syntrophomonas sp. | reverse complement strand
AGCTATGTATTCCCATATTAGAAAAAGAGTCAGGACTGAAGTGCGGATTAGATTTTAAAGTTGGCTATTCGCCTGAAAGAATCAATCCAGGGGACCAGGTTCATCGTCTCGAGACGATTGTTAAGGTTGTCTCAGGTATGGATGAAGAGACCCTGGAAATAATTGCGAAGGTATATGAATTAGTAGTTGAAGCCGGTGTGTACAGAGCGGAGTCTATTAAAGTGGCTGAAGCTGCCAAGGTAATAGATGCTCAAAGGGATATAAATATCGCATTTATGAATGAACTATCGATTATCTTCAATAAGATGGGGATTGACACCAAAGCAGTACTGGAAGCGGCCGGGACCAAGTGGAACTTTCTGAAATTTTACCCTGGGCTGGTGGGTGGACATTGTATTGGGGTAGACCCCTACTACCTGACCTACAAAGCGGAGCGCATGGGATATCATTCGCAGATAATACTATCCGGACGTCGTATTAATGATGACATGGGTAAATACGTGGCTGAGAATATTATCAAAAACCTGATCAAGGCCGAAGTACAGATGAAACAGGCTAGAGTGGCCATTCTGGGATTTACCTTTAAAGAAAACTGCCCCGACACTAGAAATACCAGGGTCATAATAACTTGGGGACAGGCACCAAGTTATTGGGGGGTAAGTATGAGTCGGGTTACCAAGTTACTCAAATTACCCTGTTTCAGTAACTTTCTCTATATATTTTTTTTACTAGAGAAGTTATGAAATAAGGGTAACCTAGGGTAACTAAGTAACCCGTACGGTAAAAAAGAAGTGGGGTAAGCAGTTTATGAAACTGGGACCCCTTTCGGGATGACAATTTATTAGTGTGAGGTGGCGGAATGATCCACGAGATTAATCTAAGGAGCTCCAATAGAGATGAGATGATGGATATTACCAGCCAAGTCCAAAGGATCGTCACTCAGGAAGCCATAAACCACAACCAGGCCTTCGAGGACTGCTGCCCATATACCTGGACATCGGAGATCAACACCGATTAATGGAGCATGGGTACTGATGAGTCAAGAGTAAGGAAGGAATTTATGCTAAAGAACTTTGCGATACGAGAAATATTACAATGGTAAGCTTGATAATCACACTGGCAACTTCGCCGCACCAGAATATTTACCAACCAACAAGAATGGATATTTTATTGAAAAGAGCATATAATATAAGTAAGGAAAGTAAGGAAGGAGAGGATGGTGAAAATGGAAGTTGCAAAGATTACAAGCAAGGGTCAGATTACAATTCCTATTGACATTCGTAAAAAACTTAACCTGAAAGACGGTGATAAGGTAATTTTTATTGAAGACGATGATAAGATTATCTTTGCTAATGCTGCCAAGGTAGCTTTTATGAATATTCAAAAGGCATTTGAAGGTGAAGCGGAACGGCTTGAGTTGAAAGACGAACAAGATGTAGTGGATATGGTGGATGACATAAGAAAAGAAATGTGGGAAAAACGATATGCGGATAATGATTGATACCAACATTCTCATTTCAATATATCTTTTCCCCACCCCGGTTATGCGTAAATTAGTTGACACTCTCACCGAGCAGCATACCATTGTATTGCCATCCTATGTGATTGATGAACTCAAGACAGTAATCAAACGTAAATTTCCGGCCAAATATCATTTTTTGGATACATTTCTTAGGGAATTACCTTTTGAATATACTTATACGGTTGAAAAGATCGATGCCAATAAGTACCCGAATATTCGGGATAAGAAAGACCTGCCCGTTCTTGTTTCAGCTATTACAGAGGATGTAGATATTTTAATTACAGGTGATAAGGATTTTTCCGATGTGGAGATAGAAAAGCCGGAAATACTCACGCCCACACAATTCTTGGAGAAATATAGTTAAACGCTTATATTAATCATTGACCGCCGAATAGGCGATTTTTCTTTTTATTATTTGTGCACACACTGAGTAATATTTTCCGATAGAACCATTGGTGTGCAGAATTGGAACCACCTCGTTGTTAACAGCGATCACACTCCCGGCCTTTCACCGGTGGTAGGTGCCAGCACAATCTAGGAAGAAATCTTACTAAGGGATCTATAGTTGTTTACGAGTCCACAGTATATCCGGAGGTTACAGAATAGCTATGTATTCCCATATTAGAAAAAGAGTCAGGACTGAAGTGCGGATTAGATTTTAAAGTTGGCTATTCGCCTGAAAGAATCAATCCAGGGGACCAGGTTCATCGTCTCGAGACGATTGTTAAGGTTGTCTCAGGTATGGATGAAGAGACCCTGGAAATAATTGCGAAGGTATATGAATTAGTAGTTGAAGCCGGTGTGTACAGAGCGGAGTCTATTAAAGTGGCTGAAGCTGCCAAGGTAATAGATGCTCAAAGGGATATAAATATCGCATTTATGAATGAACTATCGATTATCTTCAATAAGATGGGGATTGACACCAAAGCAGTACTGGAAGCGGCCGGGACCAAGTGGAACTTTCTGAAATTTTACCCTGGGCTGGTGGGTGGACATTGTATTGGGGTAGACCCCTACTACCTGACCTACAAAGCGGAGCGCATGGGATATCATTCGCAGATAATACTATCCGGACGTCGTATTAATGATGACATGGGTAAATACGTGGCTGAGAATATTATCAAAAACCTGATCAAGGCCGAAGTACAGATGAAACAGGCTAGAGTGGCCATTCTGGGATTTACCTTTAAAGAAAACTGCCCCGACACTAGAAATACCAGGGTCATAATAACTTGGGGACAGGCACCAAGTTATTGGGGGGTAAGTATGAGTCGGGTTACCAAGTTACTCAAATTACCCTGTTTCAGTAACTTTCTCTATATATTTTTTTTACTAGAGAAGTTATGAAATAAGGGTAACCTAGGGTAACTAAGTAACCCGTACGGCAAAAATGGAGAGGGATAAGCGGGATTATGAACCTACTGCGATCCCTTACGGGATGGCAATTTGTTAGTTTGAGGTGGCGAAATGATCCACGAGATTAATCTAAGGAGCTCCAAAAGCGATGAGATGATCGATATCACCGACCAGGTCCAAAGGATCATCACGCAGGAAGCGGTCCTCGAAGGCCTGGCCGTGGTTTATGCTGCCCATACTACCGCAGGGATTACCATCAATGAAAATGCAGACCCCGACGTGACAAAGGACTTGCTGCGTAGACTGGACGAGATCTGCCCGGGGATAGGGCAGCTGATCGGCATGGAGAAGGCAACTCGGCAGCTCATCTGAAAGCGAGTATGGTGGGCGTCTCCCAGACAGTGATCATCCAGAATGGCCGACTACTGCTGGGACGCTGGCAAGGCATATACTTCTGTGAATTTGATGGTCCCCGCAGCCGGACTTGCTATGTGAAGATCGTGCAGTAAGGTGGGGGAGAGGTAGCAAGGTATTTGTTAAGCAAAGTAAAGAGAATAGTGGGTCATTCATATATGTCGGAACATCAAAAAGTTATTCTTAGAAAAGAATGCCATTCAATTCTTAAGCAAGGAATCTCCATATGCCTTACACAGTTGATAAATTTATAAAAGTATATTTAACCCACAGCGAATTATTTGGTACTAAGATACCGCGGGTGAGTTTAGAGGAAACGCTCAGGGGTATTACTTTTTTGGGAATGTTCGAAGCTCTATCTGTAATGTCGTTTGCAGGTCCAGATGATAGAGAAATCATTGGGGCTAATTTCAGAGAATTTGCACACAGTTATGCACAAGATATGGGGGTTGAATTGGATGTCCAACCATTACTAACAGAAAGAAGGATTTATACTCCTCAAGGAACATTAGCTACGTGGAAATGGATATTCGCTTTTTGCGATGTTGCAAAACAGAATCAGAAAATTGAATTAATAAGAGGGATTAATCTCGCCGTCTTATTGCAAGCTGCTATCGCGGATTACTTATATGAGGAAGAGAATGAAGAATTAATTATTTATGAAATATTTCAAAATAGTGTCTTTAATACCCACGCCAACATTGTTTCTATGATTGGAAGAACCAAAATAATAATTTCGGATTTGTCCAAGAATGTACAGCTTTTCGATCCTAATGAATACCTCGATTTCAATTCTGATTTCGAGGCTCATTATGGCTATACGATCGAAGATTATCTTGCAGCAGTAAGCGGACTGCTGAGTCTCTATCTATCAACTAACTCATTTCAAACTACTTTGACCGATATTAATGCAGTTTTTAGTAGAACTGAATTTTGTGACTTGATAAATGACATTATTGAGCCTCTTTGTTTTTCATTTGAAGAAGGAAAACAGTGGGCAATAGAATCACTCGAAAATCCATGGGACTTTAGGCTGTTCAGAGAAAAACCATTTTATCAACAAGAGAAGAGTTTGATAATACCTGTTTCGTTGCATTATTTAAGCGATCAACTATTTTCGAGTTTATATTGGAAGATAAGGAGATGTTATTCGAAACAGGATACTAATTTTATTAGGTTTTTTGGTAGACCTTACGAGATCTATATTCAGAAATTGCTTGCCGAGGCATCCAACAATTCGAGAACCAAGTATACTATTGTTCCCGAGTTTACTTATAGCAATGGACAAAATCGATCACCGGATGGAATGTTGATACTGGGTCAAAAATTGTTAGTAATCGAGGGCAAAGCAAAAGGTGTATCAGAGCTATCAGCAATTGACGGGGATCCAAATGCGGTAGAAAAGGATTTTGCTAAACTTGTTGCGGATCCTTACAATCAAGTAGTAAGGCGCTTAGTTGAAATCGCCAATGACCCAAAATCTCCGACTGCTCTTCATACTATTAAGGAAGTTTATATTATTGTGGTTAATCAAAATGATTTTCCTCACATACCACCATTTGAGGAAAGGATACGAGCAAACATTGCAGAAGAAGACCGGATTAATATCAGCTATTATAGTCATTTTGACATAGAAGAATTTGAGCATTTATGTTATTTAATTGGGCGGCCCGTAAAGAAACAGATTTTTAGAATCTTGGACAATCATCACAAGTTTTATCCTGACTTAAGCTTTAAGAATTTCCTGTTTGGTGCGCATTTACCTGTAAAAAGACCGGAATATCTAAATGTTGCCGCACGTGAATTCATAGATCGTAGTTCAAATAGATTCTTTCAACAAAATAGAGAGTAACATGGCGACCATTCGCAGTTAGGCTCAGTTAAGAAAACATACCTATCGCTTATCCAGATAGCGGAAGAAGATATAAGGCTGGTAGGTTGGCAAAACGTGTTCAGGCAGAGATCCACGGGTGGCAATGAATCTAAGATTTGTTTGGTTTACTGCCCGACAGTTTAATAAGCACTTTAGAAAGAAAAGGAAGCGATTTATAATGTTTAAAGGCCAAACACTACTCATCACCGGCGGTACCGGTTCATTTGGCAATGCTGTCTTGCGCCGGTTCCTGGATACCGATATCGGCGAGATCCGCATATTTTCCCGGGATGAGAAGAAGCAGGATGATATGCGCAAGCTCTATCATAATGACAAAATAAAGTTCTACATAGGCGATGTGCGGGACCTGGCCAGCGTCAGGAATGCCATGCACGGGGTCGATTACATATTCAGCGCGGCCGCCTTGAAACAGGTGCCGTCCTGCGAGTTCTTCCCCATGGAAGCGGTCAAGACCAATGTCATCGGTACCGATAACGTGATTACCGCCGCTATCGATGCCGGGGTCAAGAAGGTCATCGGTCTGTCTACCGATAAGGCGGCATATCCTATAAACGCCATGGGAATCTCCAAGGCTATGATGGAGAAGGTATTGGTGGCCCGCTCCCGCACGGTTTCGCCCGAGAGAACGCTGATCTGTGCCACCCGCTATGGCAATGTGATGGCTTCGCGGGGTTCGGTCATCCCCCTGTTTGTGGAGCAGATAAAGAGTGGACAACCTCTTACCATAACTGAGCCCAGCATGACCCGTTTCCTGATGAGTTTGGAGGAAGCGGTGGAACTGGTGGTGTTCGCCTTTGAGCATGCCCAGGCGGGGGACATCATGGTGCAGAAATCACCGGCCAGTACCATTGGTGATCTGGCCCAGGCCTTACTGGAACTGTTTGGCGCTGAAAACGAGATAAAGATAATCGGTACCCGCCACGGGGAGAAACCCCACGAGACCCTGCTGACCAAAGAGGAATACGTCAAGGCGGAAGACCTGGACAGGTATTACCGGGTCCCGGCCGACCAGCGCGATCTGAACTACGATAAATACTTCGTCGATGGCAGCATGCAGTTGTCGATGGCCAATGAGTATACTTCCAGCAATACCGAGCGACTGGATGTGGCCGGGGTCAAGGCCAAGCTGCTGGAGTTGTACTACGTCCGCGCCGAGCTGGCGAACTGGAGGGCGTAAAGGTGAAGATACTGGTTACCGGTGCGGATGGTTTCGTGGGCCAGAACCTGGTGGTGGAATTGAAGAACCGGGGTTATGAAGACATCCTGGCTTTTGACATGGATAGCGATAGTGAGCGATTGGATGATTACACCCGGGAATGCGAATTCGTGTTTCACCTGGCCGGGGTCAACCGTCCTCCTGATGAGAGTGGATTTGATACAGGCAACCGGGGATTTACCCGTGAACTGGTGGAACTGTTGAGCCGGCACGGTAATACGTGTCCGGTGGTTTTTTCATCTTCCACCCAGGCGGAAATGGACAACCCCTACGGGCGCAGCAAGAGAGCCGCGGAAGATCTGCTCCTGGCCCATGGTGCCGATGGGGGAGCCAAAGTGATGATTTACCGTCTGCCCAATGTCTTCGGCAAATGGTGCCGTCCCAACTACAACAGCGCGGTGGCCACCTTCTGCCACCATATCGCCCGCGACCTGCCTATCCAGCTCAATCCCGCCGATCCGGAGATCACCTTATGCTATATCGATGACCTGGTGAACGAATTTATCGCTGCCCTGGAGGGGAAGGAACATTGCCGACCGGATGGTTTCTGTGGGGTGCCTGATGTCTATACCGTCCGCCTTCATTATATTGCAGAGCTGTTGCAGTCATTTCGGCGCAGCCGTTTCGAGCTCTTCATCCCGGATATGGGGGAGCCATTTACCCGCAAACTATACAGCACTTACCTGAGTTACCTGCCCGGCGACCAGTTCTCCTATCCGCTGAAGATGAACGTCGATGCCCGGGGTTCGTTTACTGAGTTCGTCAAGACTGTTGAGCGGGGCCAGGTGTCGGTGAACATCTCCCGACGGGGTACCACCAAAGGCAACCACTGGCACCACAGCAAGAACGAGAAATTCCTGGTGGTGAGCGGCACCGGCCTGATCCAGTTTCGCCGCATCGATGGGGAAGAGCTGCTGGAGTATAATGTCAGCGGCGAGAAGCTGGAGGTGGTGGACATCCCGCCCGGCTATACCCATAATATAATCAACCTGGGCCAGACCGATATGGTGACCATCATGTGGGCCAATGAAGCCTTCGACCCCGAACGGCCGGACACCTACTATTTGGAGGTTTAGCAGATGAAATAACTTGGTGCCTGTCCCCAAGTTATTTCCAAGTTATTGGGGCTATTATATGTACCTACTATTTGGAGGTTTTGCAGATGAAGAAGCTCAAACTCATGACCATTCTGGGCACCCGGCCGGAGATAATCAGGCTGTCGGCCACCATCAAAGCCTGCGACCGCTATTTCGACCATGTGCTGGTCCATACCGGCCAGAACTGGGACTATACCTTGAACCAGGTATTCTTCGAGGAACTGGGCCTGCGCCCGCCCGATCATTACCTGGACAGCGCCGGGGAGGACCTGGGGCAGACCATGGGCAACATCATCGCCAAATCCTATGCGGTCCTGCAGCAGGAACGGCCTGATGCGCTGCTCATACTGGGGGATACCAATTCCGCCCTGGCGGCCATCTCCGCCAAACGGCTGAAGGTGCCTATTTTTCACATGGAGGCGGGCAATCGCTGTTTCGATCAGAATGTCCCCGAGGAGATAAACCGCAAGATAGTGGACCATATCAGCGACATCAATCTGCCCTATACTGAACACAGCCGCCGCTACCTGCTGTCGGAAGGGTATCGCAAGGAGCATATCTTCGTAACTGGTTCGCCCATGCCGGAGGTGCTGGGGGAATACCGGGACAATATAGAGGGCAGCGATGTGCTTGGGAAACTAGGCCTGGCGGTCGGGCAGTATATTCTGGTGTCGGCCCACCGGGAGGAGAACATCGACAATGAGACCAACTTCTCATCCCTGATGAATGCCATCAATAACCTGGCCGAACGCTGCCAGATGCCGGTGGTCTATTCCACCCATCCCCGCAGCCGCAAGTTCATCGAAGAGCGCCGGTTCGTTTTCCACCCTATGGTGCAGAGCCTGCCCCCCTTCGGTTTCTATGATTACAACCAGCTGCAGAAGAACGCTTACTGTGTGTTGTCCGACAGCGGCACCCTGTCCGAGGAAAGCGCCATCCTGGGGTTCACCGGGGTGCTGATCCGCACCTCCACCGAACGGCCGGAAGTCTTGGACAAGGGCACCATCGTCGTCGGCGGCATTACCGGAGATGATATCGAGGCCGCCATCGAGCTGGCGGTGGCCATGCGAAATAATGCAGAGCCGGTAGCCCTGCCGCCTGATTATGCCGATACCAATGTTTCCATCAAGGTGGTCAAGATCATCCAGAGCTACGCCAAGATAATCGACAAAGTGGTGTGGGGGAAGTAGGCGCAGACCAATAACTTGGGGACAGGCACCAAGTTATTGGGGGGTTAGTATGAGCGGAATTACCCAATTACTTAAAATTACCCTGATTCAGTAACTTTCTATATACTTTATTACTAAAGAAGCGCCTCTCAGACAGTGATCATCAACAATGGCCAACTACTGATGGGACGCTGGCAGGGCATCTACTTCTGTAAATTTGATGGTCCCCGCAGTCGGCCCTGCTGTGTGAAGATTGTGAAATAAGGGTGGCAGTAACACCGACGCCAGTTAACTGCATCCCACTCCGATAACTTGTACATCCTGATAAAAACGATAAAAACTAATCGGACATCTACTCTTTAATGTATCAATGTCAATATTATCGGCGATATCCTTAAACGTTTCTCTATTTGCTGATATATCTGGATATTGATCTAATACTCTTTTCATGTATTTTTTTGGATGCCTACTGGCAGGATCGTTTTCATCACCCCAGATTAATTCCGGCTTTGGCGGCAATGCAGGATTAGTTGGGGTTTGCCCAAAGCATCTCGCAAAGGCGGTCTCATCTGCCAACAACCATGACTCAATCATTTTTAGAGGAATCATCGGAACTGAAGACTCACTTCTTTCTGCACTAAACAGCTCAAAGCCATTTCTAATTTCCGCATATACCTCTCCAAATCTTTTTCTTGCAGCCACGGCAGTATTAGAGGAAGAAGTACTCCGGTCAGCATCAACATAACATATTATATGGTTAATGTTCATTGATCTAGCAATTAGACATAGTGCATAAGCCTTATATCCATGGCCACTTAAACCTTTTCTCCCTGTTCTTTGTATTCTTTTCTTCTTAATATCATCTCTAGTAGCATAATCAAAGACGATTTCTACATCGACTGATTTTCTGATTATCGGCTGAACCGGACCTTCATCCCATTCATCTGAAGCATATCTTCTACTTCCGTAGTCCGTAGGCCCCTCTCCACACAACAATACCCTTTTCGTCATCTTTCTTTTTCTCCCAGCATTTTTTCAACTATTTCCTTTTCATTCATATTGATCCATACTTCTCCGGGGTACATATACTCTAATTCATCGCGCATTGCCTGGGTTGAAAACATAGGGTGGCCATTAACTACTCCGTCCCGGTCTCTCCACATAAAAACAATACTTTCCTCAGGGAAATAATCCAACATTACTGAATTATGAGTGGTTACCACAATCTGCCGCTGTTTCGACTTACTCATTTCTTTCAAATCATTAACAACTGGACCGGCTAGGTAGGGGTTAATTCCGTCTTCAATTTCATCTAACAAAATTATCCCGGATGCTCTATCAATTTCTATCAGCGCCGATATAGCAAGCATTCTCAAAATACCATCACTTACATGTGCAGGATTAATTGTAACCGTCCTTGCTTCAGGCCTGAAATTCTCAGCGACTTTGATTTCAATCCACCCCGGGCGGCCTTTCACTTCCGTATCAACATCATTGATAAATGGCACATAGCTTTGCAAGCGATTACTGACATTCTTTTTCTGATCTATTCCCAAACCGTGAATAAAGGCAGCCAGTTTTTCTCCGCCCATTCCTATTGTATCCGCATCTCCACGGCTGCTTTTTCTCATCTTTTCCGTAGATAATAACTCGAAGGAATCAGAGGCAGCAAAAAACTCTTTTAATGATACCAGTGCCGGAAATTTCCCTTTGTCTCTTGATATATCAATATTCTTCAAAAACGAACTGGTCATATTTAGCGGTGGGATAATTTCTTCTTTATTTATTTGGAAATTAAATCTGCTAATCCCTTGTGAAGTTACCGACAACAATATTTGCTGTGTTTTTTTGTCAGTTATCTTTTCGTTTATTACCAGAATTTTTTCTTTCGTCTTTACGGGATTTAGCGTAAATTCCCACTCTATTTCTTCCTCATTTGAGCTAACATCCAGTCCAAAAAGAATTCTAAAAACCATATATTTATTATTATTGGTCTTGGATTTTAAATCGTAGGCTGCCCAATTCCGTTTATCTAAATATGCATCAATGTCCATTTTAGTGAAATTGGCTATTAAATCTAAGGCTTGCAGGACTGAAGTCTTCCCGCTACCGTTGGCTCCGATTAATACAGTCAATGGATTCATCTCAATACGGAAATTATTTAATGCTTTGAAATTATCAATATACAGCGACTTAATCAAGTATTCACTTCCTTTCAGACCCTATTGCTCTCCTTTATTATTGCCAATATCTATGAGTATAAGAAAGGGGCGATATTCAGCTACGCCATGGGTATTGATCAGGTGCACGCCTCACGCACCATTCACCAGCGGTTGGATAAGGCTGCCGGAACGGCGGGATGGGAGGATATCCTTTTACAGGAGTAGGCCCGTTTGATTAAAATGACAGTTCAAATGCCTGCAAGCTGGTACCATTGAAGAAAAAGGCCCAAAAAAGGCGACTTAGAACCGTTATCCAAAACCTTATCACAATGGCCGTGATATTGGCCACGGATTTAGGTAATATCCTAGATTAGCTTTTAATATTAGTATACACGAAATCTATTTATTTCCAATGCCTCCGATGTATCGAAAAGACCTCTCAAACTTTTAAGAATTGATGCCCCTAAAATGACAGCTAAGGAAAAGTCCCTGCCCAGC
>CAZBSD010000049.1:9075-11803 GCA_964494735.1 uncultured Syntrophomonas sp. | reverse complement strand
GAGATCCTTCGCTTCGCTCAGGATGACATGTAAAGTGTCACTCTGAGCGCAGGACTGTCACTCTGAGCGCAGGGCTGTCACTCTGAGCGATAGCGAAGAGTCTCGGCCAGATCCTTCGCTTCGCTCAGGATGACAAACCTGGTGCTTCTCAGTATGACAAACCTGGTGCTTTTCAGGATGACAAACCTGGTGCTTTTCAGGATGACAAACCTAGTGCTCGCTCAGGATGATAGTCCCTGGCTGTGGGTCTTTCTCCAGTCATCACCTCCTACGGCGACACCTTCGCACATCTCCATTATCCGCGACAATGCCCGTTTGCCGATCCTGCCCTCCAACTCGGTCATGCTGCAGTTGGTGGTGAGGAAGGTACACAGTTGGGCCCGGTAGCGGTGGTCGATCAGCCCGTAAAACTGCTCCTCCACCCATTCGGTCGGCTTTTCAGCCCCGATATCGTCCAGGATGACCAGATCGTCCCCTTTGCAGCGGCGGATCAGTTCGGCATAATCTTTCTTGCGGCCCCGGCTGCCATAGGATTCCCGCAGCCGTTCCAGCAGTTCGAACACCGGGATCATGGAGCAGCGGTAGCCGCCGTACTCCACATCTTCGTAGGCATGAAAGCTGCTGAATGGTTTCCCGAATCGCTGCGGGTGAGCCTCGATCAAGGTCCGCACCGTGGCCACCGCCAGGTGGCTCTTGCCGGTTCCCACCGGTCCTTTCAGAAGCAGGCCCCGTCCGTGAGCGATGTTCTCCAGACCCTGACTGACGAAGACCCGGCATCTGCCGAGGGCCTCTACCTGCTGATCACAGCCGGGCCGGTAATTGTCCAGGGTGGCATGGGCCAGGCTGCGGGGCGCGCCCACATACCCCCACACCGCCTCATGCCTAATCTCGGCTGCGGTCAAAGAAATGTGCATATTCCTCACTCTCTATCTCCCAGTCATCCATCCCGCCCCTATTTTTCAGGACCGGGGGACTGGAACGCTGTCGCTTCCTCTGCATAGCCAGCTGGTTGAAATGCTTCCTCAGATTGGTGGGACTATGGATATTGGTACACCAGAAACTATCTTCCTGGCTGAAATCGATCACCTCCCTGACCAATTCGGCATCCTTCTTATCAACCCTCAGGATGAGGTCGGTGGTTGCGGACCACTTCTGCATATTGGGTTCCTGGTAATCGGGAATGTTGTCCTTTATCTTCTTCAACAAATAGGCCGACAATTGATATGCCGGCATATCGGCGGAAAATTCTTTTTTATTTCTTACTGTCTTTCTATCTGTCTTTGTAACTGTATTTAGCAGCGTCTCTATCTGCGGCCGGTTCGGGGCTGGTACCTGTCCGGGGGTTGTGCTGCCGCTCAACTCCTGAGTCGTGCCATCAGTCAACTCCTGAGTTGTGTATTCACTCAACCCCATGGTTGTGTGATCACTCAACCCATTGCCGGACAGACGGCGGTCATTTCCTCGCACCGATATGTCACCCTCCCCGCGCCACAACTCTTCCCTGACGGGGCAATCGGCTGGTTCGCCTCCGGCATCAGACCACCCGTCACAGCAGTACTCCATTTCCGCCCGGGGATCATCCGACCACAATGCGTCCGGGTACTCCGACAGGTCGATCATCTCCGCCGGCGCGCAGCGGTATATGCCGTTGTCACGGTTATGTTCAAGGGCTTCGAAGTCGATGCAGCCATCCGCCCATTCATTGGTGTCGGCCACAAACGAATAGATGCCCGGGCGCCCCACTACGAAGACTCGCCTGATGATGTGTTTCTTGATCAGGATCTTGATCTGTTTGGAGATGTGTTCCTTGCAGCTGGCACAGGCCGCCGTGAACGCAGTCAGGGGTATGGCGTCCCGGGTGCGGTTCCAGCCATAGGTGCGGCGCCACAGGAAAATGCAGATATTTTCCTGGGTCCCATTGAGTTTTGCCAGCGGTATGGCCTCCAGGAGCTGGTTGCCGATGCGGGTAAATTCAGCCTCGGGCATAGCCAAGTCGGTTGCCGCCATCACTTCGCCCCCTTTGCCAGGAAACCGGTGCTGTGCAGCAGTCCCTGCAGGGTGTCGCATATCAGGCGGGCCTGGTCGTAATTACCGCAGCTGCAGACTGGGTTGAACTCTTGGCTCTGGCGGCTCCGGAAACCTACCTGAAACCCGTCACCCGCCGCTCTGATGATCCAGTGTCGATTGCGGCCGCTGTTGGCAGCCGTATGTAATTGATTTCTCTCCCTGGACAATTTCTCTCCTCCCCCTCAAGTCATAGATCAGCAGTGATCTGTTCGTTTACGCCGCATAGTTCTTCCACTCTTACCCCCAGCAATCTAGCCGCTTTGATTATGATCCACATGGCTGCTTCGTGTTTGTTGTTCTCGATATCGGACAGGTGGGTGCGCGAGATTCCCACCATCCGGGCGAATTTGGCCTGGGTCCATCCCTTCTGCCGCCGCTTGTCGCCCATATTATTTGACATCCTCTTATCCCCCCTCTCGAAATTTCCTAAATTCTGCATACTTAGTACTTATATTATAGGACTCCCATATGTTGGTTTGGGCAAATGTCGCCTATTTCCTACAAAAAAGAATGACAGAAAAGGGCGAATAAATGGGAACGAGGCGCGCGAAGAATGTCGAGGGCATGGACAAAGCGGGAGCACGAGGCGTTGTCATCCTGAGGAGCCATAGGCGACGAAGGATCTCGCCAAGGACCTATGTCGCTGCGAGATGCTTCGCTG
>CAZBSD010000049.1:0-8975 GCA_964494735.1 uncultured Syntrophomonas sp. | reverse complement strand
CTGAGGAGCCGCAGGCGACGAAGGATCTCACCGGGGGGTTACAAGAGGCACAGTACCGCGGACAAGTATTCATAAAGCGGGTCAATTAAGATGTTATAATATAGTGACTCTAAGCAAAATAATCCAGTAATAGGGCGGTGATCTGCCGTATGGACACCATACCTTTACACTTGTTTCTTTTTCATTCTATACTTGAAAACATCATTTTGATCCTGTTAGGGCTCTTGCTGATTGGTGTCCGGCCGCCTCTGCCCCGGCTAATGTGGGTTGCGCTGCTGATGGCCCTGGCCAGCTATTATATCCGCACTCTGCCGCTGTCCCCCGGTATCAACGTCTTCATCCAACTACCGGTGCTCATAGTGCTGCTGGCATACATCTGCCCGCTTCAGCTCACCTATGCTACGGTGGCGTCATTCCTGGGACTCATATTGCTGGGCCTGGCCGAAACTGTCTATAACCTGGTGGTGCCGGCAATTACCGGTATAACCGTGCAGCAAGTCATGGATGCCCCATTATTGAGAGCGCTGTATCCCCTGCCCGAGTACCTGCTCCTGGGCCTGGTGATCGTGGCCCTGAGCAGATACCACGTCGTAATCTATGATATCCGGGGTACATTTGATGAACAGAAAATTAGCAGTGGGGAAGAGCGGTCTAAATAGCATCATCATATTGTTAGGCCTGGCAGTAGTGCTGGTGGTGCTGGGATTTCATTACCAGTATTACCTGCAGGGAAGGATATCCGTTCTGGACCGGACATTCCTGCTCTACGCCTCTATATTTGTTATTGTGGCGACGGTAGCGCTGTCATTGATATTGACCAGCAAACTGCTGCGCATCGCCGAGCAAAACCGCCTGATGGAGAACCAGCTCTACCAGAACACGAAGTTGTGGGAAATCAACCGTATAATCAGAACCCAGCGGCACGATTTCGTCAACCACCTGCAGACGGTTTATGGTTTGATACAGTTAGGCATGCCCGATGAAGCGGAAGCCTTCATCAGCGAACTTTATACCGAAGTGAAGTCCAGCGCTGAGGTATCCAAGCTGGCCCGACCGGAGCTGAGCGCCCTGTTGATGGCTAAGACCGGATTTGCGGCCCGCCATGATATCACCTTTAAAATGGAAGTGGACTCCGACCTGAAGGGGTTAAACGTCAGGCCCTTCGATCTGGTAACCATCAGCGGCAACCTGATCAACAACGCCCTGGAAGCGGTCGAGAATCTCCCCCCGGCCAAACGCCAGGTCCGTTTCGCGATCTTCGAGAACAGGCGCTATTTCGTAATTCAGACCCATAATCCCGGTTTCATCCCGCCGGAGCTGCGCGCGGACATCTTCAACCCAGGTATGTCCACCAAGCACGGCGGTGACCATGGCGGCCTGGGCTTGACGTCCATCCGCAACCTGGTCGAGACATACGGGGGGTTTGCGGTGGTCAGCAGCAGCACCACCAGAGGAATCCGTTTCACCGTCGGGTTACCCAAATAAACTACGAAAGGCTTGCAGATGAGTATTCATGAACTGTCGGTAAAGTGGGCCGCCTACCTGGCCCGGGAGCTGGAAGCGGATCGCAAGGCGGAAAACCGTATGGCTTTCGGCATGGAATTGCTGGTGGGAGAGCTGGTCAAACTGGCCCTGGTGATATCTCTATCCTGGTTGCTGGGGATTTTGCCGGAAGTCCTGACTATAACCCTGACTGCCGGGCTTCTCCGGCTGAGCTCGGGCGGGGAACATTGCAGCGCTTATTACCGCTGTCTTATCGGCGGCATCTCCTGCTTCACCTTGTTAGGGGCGGCGGTCCATTTCTTGAATCCCTCCATCGGGAGCACTACCCTGGGGCTACTGGCGGCGGGCGGCGTCTTGGTCAGCGGAGTCACTCTGTGGAGATTTGCCCCTGGGGATACCGCCAACAAACCCATCGATACCGACGCCGAAAAAGCGCGTTTCAAAAAGTGGGCCCTGGTCACCCTGGGTATATACCTGGTGATGATGACTATCATGATGCAGGTACCATCTACCCGGATGCTGGTACTCCCTATGCTCATCGGTATCCTGGAGCAGACTTTCACTGTGACCCCTTGGGGGTACCGCTTCATCCATGCAATCGACGGGCTGTTGGGGAACAGGGCATGAATGGAGCTGCGCCAGCGACCATCGATGTGCTTATCGTCGATGATGATCAGCCGTGCCGTCTTTACCTGCAGCAGATAGTGACTTCAATTCCCGGTGCCAACGTCGTAGCTATGGCGGCCAGCGGCCCCGAAGCACTCCAACTGGCCCGTCAGCACCAGCCCCAGGTGGTTTTCCTGGATGTCGATATGCCCCAGATGAGCGGCTTGGAAACGGCTCAGGCCTTGGCCCGGCTACACCCCGACATATTTTTCATTTTTGCCACCGCTTATCCCAAATATGCTCTGCAGGCATTTGAGGTGCATCCCTTCGACTACATCCTCAAGCCCCTGGACGAGGAACGCATCCGCAAAACCCTGCGCCAACTGATCGCCCGCCTAAAAACCCGCCCCGGAGGAGGGACTTCGCAACAACCGAGCTTCGCCGTTCAGACCCACGGAGAAACTCATCTATTACGCCCGGATCAGATACTCTATATCGAAAGCAGTCGGGCTGATGTTAGGATCAAGACCGCCGACCGGGAGTTCCGCTTCAAGGGCAACCTGGGGGACTGGCAAAGGCGTCTGGCTCCATTCGGATTCGTGCCCTGCCATCGCAGCTTCCTGGTCAACCTGGCCCAGATCCTGAGGATCAGCCGCTGCGGCTATACATTTGATCTGTGGCTGACATCGGGTGACCGCATACCTTTGAGCCGCGGCTGTATCAAGGAACTAAAAAAACGATTGGGTGAGCTGGGAGCGGTTAGTCGATAATACTTCTGGCCGGTGTGGTTTTCCGACCCAGTATTTGATCATGGTGCCGTTCGTAGCCCTAATCGTGCCGTTCGTTTCAAACGTATTGCCAAAATCATCCTTTTACTGATAAGTTAAAATAAAAATCGACGAGTAAGGGGGTGCGGCGATGCGTAAATTCAAGTTACTAAGCCTGGTTGCGGCTTTTCTCCTGGTAGTTGCCAAGGGCGGGGTGACTCCGGCGTGCTGGTTCAACTGGTATCAGCCCAAGCTGCCCGAGTAAAAGCGGCCGGCGATCATCAGACAGGCAATTATACCTAAAGAGGCGATCCCATGGGGTGGCCTCTTTTTCGTGGGCCAGGCAAGCGAGGCGTTGTCATCCTGAGGAGCCGCAGGCGACGAAGGATCTCACCAAGGACCTATGCCGCTGCGAGACTCTTCGCTGCGCTCAGAGTGACAGACTGAAGCGAGACTCTTCGCTTTCCCTTGCTTCCTAATCTCCCCGTTCGCGCTCCTCTACGCGGGGCTTGGCTGCGGCTGGTTGTAGGCTGACCACGGGACGCCCGAAGGGGACACCCTCCAGGAGAAACTGGACGCCATATAACAATAGGCCGTGGAGCGTATTTATGACCAAGATGCCGGTATAGGTCATGGCGAGGTTTTCCCTTATGCCCAGAGCCGCCAGCCAGGGAAACAACAGGAAGGCATTGGCCAGGTTGAACATCGCGTCCACGGCCAGGTAGCGGATGAGTCTCCCGTAGGTCCATTTGAACACCCACATGGCTATCACAATCGATGCCCCTAAATGATAGGGAAAAAGTTTGCTGAAAGGATAGATGTTCTCCTTCAGAGTCCAGAGGTTGAGGGCTGAGCCGACATCGGCGATGATCAAGGCGGACAATGCCGCGAACAAACCGACCGGCAGGAACCGCCGGATATCTTCCTTCCTCATAAAAAAGAGGGTAAACCATGGTAATATGACCAGTGACCACAATAAGTATGTTTTAAACACTGCCTTCCACCTCAAACGTTGCAAATCGTTGTTTCCAACGAATTTATTATCCCCCTCCAACCTGCTTTTTTATTCTGGACAGCAATAACTTGGGGACAGGCACCAAGTTATTGTTCTCCCTGGTCATCTGACCGGGCCTCGCCGCAGGGGTCCCCGCCTTCCAGCGTCTGGCATAGGCGGTCCAGCACCTCGGCTATCTGCCCTGGGTCCAGGGTGGTCATCGACTCCAATACCGTTTGCAGTATCAGCAGCAGATCATCCATGTCAATGGTCGTTGGGACCGCCGCGGCACCGTTGCATTCCTGTTCCAGCTGGTCCAGCATGGCGTGAATCTCCCTGTTTTTCACGATATCCCCTCCCCTTTTGGGACCGGCCCCTGCTCAGGGCCGGTCATCGTCCATCTGCGCTGGACGGGGTGCTTAATGAACCCGGCGCCGCCGGCTGGGCTGGGCCAGATTGCCGCTGTGGTGGTTGGGGCGGAGCTGTTCGTCACTGTTGTTGTCGCGGGGGAAAACGGCCAGGTGCAGGACCTGTTCCTCATAGATCAACCCTGCCGACATGTATTCGGGACTCAACAACCTGATGTCGGTGCCCAACCCCACCGAGGGGTACTGGTTGAGCTCCGCCCCAGCCAGGGAATCCAGCAGCGGCTGGATACTGACCGCCTTGGGCTTGGCGGCCTTGGCCGGCTTCTGTTCCAAGGCTTCCATGGCGTAACTGCGCAGCAGTTTATTCCACAATTTGCTCAAGACGTCGGGGTGGCTGAACAGGTCCAGGCAGTTGAACCTGCCGTTTATAAACACCGCCAGCCCGGTCTGGCCCTCCTGGGGCTGCAGCCCGGCGATGAATTGGTCCAGTTCCTGCTGGTATTGGAGGTAGAGGTCATGCATGGCGTCAGTATGGGAGTTTACCTTCATGGCCGCCTGTTTGCGGTCGATCTCCTCCCACACCTGGTGCTGCTCGGCGGCGAAGCTCATGCTGGTCCGCAGGTTACGGGCCACCCCTTCCGCCTTCTTGCGCCGCAGTTCCGAATAGCCGTGGGAATCGGAGCGGCTGAAACGTTCGCTGTTGTAGTTCCAGCGGCCCCGCTCCACGCAGCTGACCGGGATATTCAGCCGGCTCTCCGGGGGGATGAGGATGGTGGCGTTGGCCATGCGGTTCTGTTTGGCCCCGATCAGCTCTTCCCCGTCCAGGATGAGGACCGGCTGGCCGCCCAGGTTGACCACGATCAGGTTGTTGACCATGCCCTGCTCGGTAGCCTCCTGCAGCTGCAGGGATTCCCGCTCCAGAGCTTCGTCCAGCAGCAGGTAACCGCGCGGACCGCTCTCACCGCCCTGCAGCAGCGGTATGAACTGGAGGTTATGTTTCTGCTGGCTCTCCCCGGCGCGGATGCTGCCAAAATAATCACTCATGATGGTATTCAAATGATCATCCCCCTATCATGTATACATGTCGAATTTATCTGCTGATCTTGATTCACGGCTGTTAGCAGGCTGCCCGGACCCTGCGGCTGGGTTTGCGCACCTGGAGACGGGGATTGTCCGCTTCCGCCAGTTTGCCGTTACGATACTCCAATGGTCCGATCTCCTCCACCTTCCTGACACAGCGGTTGCCCTGCCCTTTCATTCTGGACGGCAATAACTTGGGGACAGGCACCAAGTTATTTACCAGATTTGTCATCCTGAGGAGCCGCAGGCGACGACTACTTTGAAAAACATCTGCCATCACCTTCCTCCCTGTTATTTTTATAATAACGCCTGTTACCACCTGTTGTCAATAGTGTTTACGCAGTGTTATAATGACGTTAATAAAATTGAACGTGAAGGACGGAGGTCGATGACAAGATGACGGTCAGCAAACGCATCCTCAAACTGCGCAAGGATCGCAACCTGAGCCAGGCCATGCTGGCTGAAATGGCGGGGCTGAAACCGCCGGCCATATCCCAGTACGAATCGGGAGTCCGCTCCCCCAACTTCGAATCGCTGGTCAAGCTGTCCAACGCCCTGGGGGTACCCAGTGACTACCTGTTGATGGGTGAGAATGCGCCCCTGTACGAGGAGGTGGGCGACGCCCTGAGCCGGCTGATCGCCCATATCTCCAGCATGATGCCCTTCGACAAACGGGAGATGATGTTGGATTACGCGGTGATGTTGATGAAGTCGGGCACCTCGATGGTGACTCTGCCCTATTTCACTGACGTGCGGGCGTATGCCGAACATGTCTTCAATATTATCGGGCGGGGCCGGCTGCCGGTGGACCTGGAGGTTTTAATGCAGAATTTGGGTGTGAAACGGGTGGAGGCGCCCCTGCTGGACGGTGAGGGGCTGCTGGTAAAAGGCAAAGAGAACATTATAATAGTAGATCCTGCCCGCAGCGGTCTGCAGCGGCAGCGCTTCACCATCGCCACCCTGCTGGGCCATCTGGTCATCCCCTGGCATGTGGACACCGTTTACCGGGCCCGGGAGGAGTCATCCTTCGCCACCGAGGATTCGCTGGAGATGGAGGCGCTGCAATTCGCGGCCTGCCTGCTGATGCCGCGGGAGATCCTGTCCCAGGACCTGTCCGCCGCCGCCGTGTCGCTGGATGCCCTCCATGCCCTGGCCGCCAAGAAGTACGACGTGTCCGTCTTCGCCCTGGCCAACTCGCTGGTGGATATCAACCCCGCCAAGTTCGCGGTCATCCAGAGCGACGGCCACCAGATAATCAAGACCTTCCAGGGCTCCCGGCCTATAAAGGAGGATCTGGACCCCCGCAGCCTGGCCGCCGGCTTCATGAAGAAACGACCCAAGGAAAAGGAGATCCGCACCGCCAAGCTGGAGGAGTCCATCTGGTTCCAGAAGGGCCAGCCGGGCGCCTACGTACTGGAGGAATCCGTCTACAATCCCCAGATGGGCAAGGTCCTAACTCTACTCACGGTTCCCTAGACAGCCCCAGCAATCCCCGGCTGAAGCGGCCAAGGGGATGATTGGCAGGATCACAGATGTAAATACGAATGCCAATTTTATGGTGAAGAAAGATTATCGATTAGTTAAGAATTTCGTTTGTAAAATGAAGTAATCAATATGTATCCGAGAATAATTTGAGCTGCCACAACCTGACCGGAATCAATACTGACTATTTTGGTAAATATGTTGTGTATTGTCCCTGAAAAACTAATACTCCAATAAATCAAGTAGCTACAGGCAGTCAGTCCAATTGGAATCCCCCAAATGCTTATTTTGGGAACATCTATGGCCCATGATCCCGTTTTTCCGATTTCATATACAAAGTAGTCATAGAACCCCAGTAATATCCCGACAAATGCAAATAACACTAACTGGGCAAAATAATATTGAGTTAAGCTCAATAATTCAATATCTGTTGTTTTAAGCATCATAAGTAGAAATCCAGAAATGGTTAGTACGATAAGCATTAGAAACATGCGAGCCAGATATGCTATTGACCTTTTGGGCATTTTCAGATCCTCCAATATAGTTAGCGTAGTCTACCTGATCGACACGAGGATTCACGTCCTATCTTAATTAATCACTTTTGCCGTTGGATATGGCTGCCAGAGCAATTATCAAAGCAATAAAGTTCAATGAAATGACAAATGAGTAGAATGAAGTCGTACCGCCGAAACGAGGGGATAAGCAGAACAGAAGATAAGTAAATAAATGGGCCAACGGCAAGGAAAATAAGCTTAAGACAATACTCGGTACGATCTTTTTCATGGTCTACCTCCCGTTTGCAGGATCATAGATATTACCCTCCCTTCTCACAACCAATCCCCTTCCAAATTCGTTTCCACGTTCATTTCTATTATTCAATTTCTAATATTAAAGGTGGTGCATCTAAAACTACGACTGAGTTTGTATCAATCCAATAATAGGGATGGGCAGCACGAAGGGGCTTGGGAAAAATAATTAGGGTTTGTTCTTCACTCGTACTGATATTGTATGAAACTAGCGAATTTAAATCTTCCGAAATGTAGCATACATTGTCTGTATCCTTTCTGAACAACGGAAAGTAACCTTTGCCCAAAGACTTTTCCTCATTTTGCGGAGTAAATAGCAAAATATCTGATGCGGCAACCTCATTTAATGGGCCTCTGGTGGCTACAATATAACCGTTTTTATAATCTTTCATCTCGATTTTTTGCTCCGCTTCCACGGTTTTTAAAAGAACCACCTTCTGTTGTGTCTGGGGATTATAACGGAACAAAGAAGATTGTCCAAATCCGCTATTTCTTCCTCCAGGGTAATTTTCAAATACCCAGTCATCGTTATTCGCGGCACGCAGAAAATCATCGGAGTTCTGGCGAATTAATATTGACTGGTTTTGAGAAAAATCATACTGCCAAAGATCATTATCGATAATAATAAAAAGTTGTTTGCTGTCTTCCGACCAGAGCCATTCAATCCATTCTCTTATACCTTCTATGAGATTAACATCATAATAATCTTCGAGATTCAAACAAGAAATCACCGAGAAATCGTTTAGATTGACAGCTACAATATGAGTATCTGCATCATCCAGTACACCGGCTAGCCATTGCCCGTTGGGCGATATCGATCCGCTCATTTTTAGCGGTACTGCTTTTAGCTCGTGTGTCTTGGTATTATAGATTATTGGAATATTTTGATCCTGTGATGCAGCAGTAATGATGACGGTATCCCCTTTCCCTCCTCCTGCTTGCCAAACTAGTTCGGAGTAGTAGGGGGAGTTAATAAGATAATCTATAGCTGTCGTTTGGGGTCGGTTTGCCGAATCTCCAATTTGACAGCCCATTAGAAACGCCGCAAACACAGCAATTAGTATTGAAATTAAAGCTTTTTGCATTGTTATATCCATGCCTTTCGCTTCACTCAGGCACAAAACGGAATGAAACGTATTGGCACTGAGCAATATTTTTACTATTCTACAGCCATAGGGATAACAGTTAACTACAAATCACGGGGAGATGAGTGGGCTACTCCTCAGAGTAACCGCATTGTTATATGTGTAGATTGCCTTTCCAAGCAGCTATGCCCTTTTCCTTTACATGTGTTTGCAGGTAACTATTCCAGACTTACCTATCCTTGAAATAATTCCTTGTATTTTGGGTAGTAATAGCGGCTCATTAA
>CAZBSD010000048.1:0-13283 GCA_964494735.1 uncultured Syntrophomonas sp. | reverse complement strand
TTTTACCCTCTTTTAATTTTGCGTTTGTGCCGATTTTAATGTGTCGCGGGACAATGTAGAAAGATTGGACACCTTCGCATGGTGTCAATGTTCTGCCGGATACAGCAAGGTTCTTTTTGATGAAGCGTTTGGTTGTGAAGTAGATGTGGAATTATTGAAAAGCATCAAGGTGGGCGATGATCATTGCTTGATGAAGATCATCCCTCTGGGAAACATTTGGGAATAACACGCAAATAGGTGATTTTGTACCTATTGGAGACAATAATAATCTGATCTTTTAGTGCCAGTACATCCGCGGACAAAAACGCACACCCTATCTTGAAATCATTGAATGATTGACGAGGGGTGTGCGCTTGTATTATTTTATGCCCGTACCGGGACCCCATATAAAAAAACTCCTTTGTATTCCATCTATTGACCCTCCCTAATAATAACCTTGTGGTTATCTTCGTCCCATACCACTTCATGCCCGCTCTCCCGGAGTGCGATAGCTGGGATATATGCGGTAGGCCGCCCCTCGACCTCTATCAGTACACAGTCAGACCTTTCCTGGCCAAACAGGTTGACCGCAACCCTCTCCTGCTGCTCGAATTTCTGCACTCCCTCACCCCCGATCAGTATGTCGATCGTAAACTCATTTAGGTCAACAGTTATCCCGCCTATATTGCCGCTGTTGGAGAACTGGTAACCGATCCAGCTGTCCCAGATAGGATTACTGCCAGGTGTTCCCCGGCTATTGTAGTCAGCTATCCAGAGCGGGTACTTATCCACATAGTCCTTGACCAGGCTGATGCGGGCGAAATAGGTGTAGGTGTAGATCACCGGCTCATGCCCGGTCAGTTCACCCAGCTTATCCATGGCCGCTGCGGCTGCTCGTGATACCTGATCGGCAGTCAGTCCCCGGGCGTCCTCGACGTCCAGGGCCGGCCGGCAGTCGTAGTCCATCCCGGCTATGGCTCGGGTGAAGTGCTCCATCTGCTGGGATGGGTCCAGCGTAGTCCAGAAGTAGTGATAAAATCCTACCTTTAATCCTTGCGTCTTGGCCTCCTGGTAATGTTGGCGCAGGTAGGGATTAACATAGCGGACTCCCTCAGTCGCTTTGATATAGACGGTATCGATTCCCGCCTCTTTTACCAGGGCGAAGTTGAGACCGGTCTGGTAGCTGGCGATATCTATCCCCTTTAGATTGGCGGCGTTCCTTGATTGCATGACTTCAGCTCCTTATCGGGCCAGCTCTTGTTTTCACTGAGGTTCACCACTCCAGCCCGCCGTCCTAATACAGGTTATGTTGGCAGTGAGCTCCCGGTTCTGAATGCTCTCGTCCCCGCATTGTTTTTGACACCTCTCTGAAATCCGGCGTTTCAAGGCCAGCATAATAAAGGCGATAATAGTGAAATCAACACTATTATCGCCCCTATTAGATGATTATAATTTAGAATTGACCATGTCTTCCTTTACCGGATGAAAATCTTGAAGCCCCTTGAACAGTCTCACCGCTTACCATGACGATGTCATATCCCTTTAGGAATTCCTGTTCCATCGCATCATTAAAGTTCATATTAAACCCATCATAAACAGCCTGCCGATCACTGAGCATACATTGACGTGGAAATGCGGCTATTTGTTCGGCCAGTTTTTCCGCTTCTTCTCTCGCAGTACCCGTTTCCACTACTCTATTGGCAAGACCCATTTGTAAGGCCTCGTCGGCGGAAACCGGCCTGCCGGTCAGGATTAAATCCATTGCCCGGCTCATACCGATCAAACGCGGTAATCGTTGGGTTCCTCCGTCAATCAGGGGAACCCCGAATCTACGGCAAAAGACTCCGAAAGTTGCGTCTTTCTCCATAACCCGCATGTCGCACCATAAAGCCAGTTCCATTCCTCCAGCTACCGCGAAGCCTGAAACGGCAGCAATTACTGGTTTGGAAAGGTGCATCCGGGACGGCCCCATAGGCCCATCTTTGGTCATATCTTTGTCAATCCGGTTTGCGGGCCCATTGGCGTCGCCCACATGAACAGCATCTTTTAAATCTGCTCCAGCGCAAAAAGTCCCCCCTACTCCGTATAATACCGCCACCCCATAGTCTGGGTTGTTGTCAAAATCCCGGAATGCATCTGCCAGTTGATCAGCGGTTATTCGATTAACGCAGTTTCTTCTTTCCGGTCTATTAATTATTACCGTGTATACAGGTCCCTTCGTTTCTACTAAAACTTCGCGCATGAATATTACTCCTCTCGTTTCAATTCTCTAATGATTACTTATCTGGTTTTGTAGAGATTTAAAGGATCAACTTTCCGCAAGACATCCAATTCTTCCTCAGTGACCCAATCAGCTTGTTTAGCTCTCGATACATCCAGCTTAAAACCAGTATTGTCTTGAATTCGTTCAATGCTAACCCCTGGATAGTATTCATAAAGATAAGCTTCTCTCGTTGTCTCGTCAAACTTCATTATTCCAAGATCGGTAATGATAGCCGCAGGACCTCCGGTAAGTCCAAGCGTTTCCCTGGGAACCCATTTACGTTCACCTTTGGTGTTATCAGGTGCTATCCAACCTGGAGTTGTCACATAATCCACCTGTTCAACGAAAGTGCGTTGGCTTTGCGCACAAACAATAAAGGTATGCGCACAATAACATCCAATATCTACAGCTCCGCCACTGCCCGCGATGCGCATTTTGGGGTTATCGATGGGGCCGACCTGGGTGGTATTTATATTCCCGTATTTATCTACCTGGGCGGCTCCGAGGAATCCGATTTCAACCCGGCCACGTCTGGCTCCTGATAAGGCAAAACCGTTGTCAAGCTGGGCTGAACATCCGTAGCTTATGCGCCCGCCAAAAACTGAAAAAGGTATTTCTGCTATCACGGTGTCGAAGGATCCATTTTCGATGATAGTCTTCAAGCCGCTGCACCACAATTTTTTAGCCACCTGTGACGCCAGTACCGGAGTGCCTATTCCGATCAAAGCTTGTTTGTTGTCAAACGGCTTTAATTGACGGGCAGCATTTATTACCATTTGTTCCTGAATAGAATATTGTAATTTGTCAGACATTTTTACGCCCCCCTTTTAACCTAATTGTTCAATACTGGTACGTGGTTTGAATCCAAACGGCTTGGCCGCTGTGAGTTGCATAATTTTTGCCGTTCCCATTTTTTCGATATATGCATTTTGATCACATAGGTTAAAAATCCATTCGTCAGCCCATGCTGCAAAGTCTTCTTCAGTTCTTGCAGCACTCTGGTAACCAAACAACGCTTCCATGTCCATATCATAATAACCTGGCATTGCAGTTGGATGTGCTCCCCACGGCAGATGAACGATGAGATCCACTTGAGTGGTGGGAATGCTATTGCTATTAGGTTCTCGTCTCAAGTAGGATTCCGGTACGATTTCCTCTGCCGTAATAATTACTTTGTCAGCGGCAAAAGCGCCATAAATATCCAGCCCTTGGGTTCCTTCAATTCTCACCGTTCCTTCGGTGCCGACTTGACCGACATGAATTATAGCTACATTGGGTCTGACGGCAGGAAGCAATACTACCGTTTCATGCTCTTGGGAGAAAGGATTTTCGGTAAAGATGTATTTTTTTAGTCCGATTTTTTCGGGATTGCGGGCAAAGGATCTTAATTTCTCACTAAAATCATAATTGGGATTAATAATATCCGATCCCAGGCAATATGGAGATGCTACATAGGGAAGTCCAAGTGCCGGTGCCATAAGTTGAAGCTGGCAATCCATGTGGCCAAATTCGTCAACCACAAGATCATTCTTGGCCAAGGCGCGATGAACGCAAGGAGCTTTCCCAAACACGCCCAGATGAGTATAACAACCTCTGATTCCTCTTACGCAGCCGGTACCAACCAAAAAATCTTCTACAGAAAGGAACGATAAAGCGATAAGGTCTCGTTTCTTCTGTCTGGCCACCTCACGCATAGCAGCGACTGGACGGCGGCCATCAACAATTCCTCCGAAAAAAACGATGTCTCCATCCTGAACCGTCGATATTGCATCTTTTAAACTAACAATTTTACTGGCTGTCATTTCGTGTCTACCTCCTTGTTCTAATGAAATATTGATTATTCTGTATCAGTCTTTGTGATCCCGGCCAGGTATTTAGCCAATCCTTTCTTTTCTTTAAGGTTATATGTGCCCATAATAGCAATGTCTTCCATGATTGGCGAACCACCGCCGTGGACTCCGGCAACCAATAAGGCTGAACCCAATTCGCCGGTCAAGATGTCACTGGCCAGATGATAGGCCCGATAATGATCCTCCTCCGAAACCCCTGCCCGGCGCTTGGTATACTTTCTAACAAAATCTCCGACCACCGGACTGAAGTATTCCTTGCTCAAAGGCAGGGTGGCCGGGAGACCCCCGGCAATATCGCAAAGGATATTATACTCATGGTATATGTTGTGGCCGGCATGACGCCTGCCTACATTGGCGAATATGACATTGGGGATCTGAGTTCCAGAGGGAGCTTTCATGGATTTGATACTGGAAGCAATTCCGGCAGCATAAACCAGTTCGGCAACACTGATCAAGTCAGCCAGTTTTTCCCGGGTGTGGCCGGTTTTTTCGACACCATTATAATCAGCCAATAAGCTTGTAATTCCCGTCATCACATCGCCAACTCCCGGTTTGCATCCACAATAACTATGCCGGTGGAACAAGGCAAAAAGCATGGCCAGTTCACTGCCAAACTCGGTTTCGCCATTGAGGAAGATCCTATCGTTGGGAATAAATACATTGTCAAAGACGGTGAAACTCTCAATATCGCCTAAATCTGTGTACGGGGCTTCCATGCCTGGTTCTCGTTTAGAGGAAAAAGCTTCACGGGATATCAAGTATACGCCTTCGGTGTCGGCTGGGATGGCAAAAGCTATTGCATAGTCCTTTTCATCTTTTCCCAAAGCCCGGGTTGGAATTGCAATTAATTCGTCTGCATACGGCGCCATAGTATTGTGCAGTTTGGCCCCTTTAACTACCACCCCATCAGCTCTTCTCTCAACAACATGCAGGTACATATCCGGATCCGGTTGTTGAGCCGGTCGCAGGCTGCGGTCGCCTTTTGCGTCAGTCTGGGAGGCAGCTCCAATCAGGTCGTTGTCCTGGAAAAACTGGAGATATTTAAGCCAACGTTCATGATAATCTGTGCCGTACTTGATGTCGATGTTCTTGGTTGTGACTGATAAGCCATTCATCACATCTGCACCCATACAGCGCTGGATACATCCACCCACCCTTCCGCACAAAACCCTGGTCATTTCCTGTTTTGCCAGCAAATCATCTGCTGATTGGTGAATATGACAAAAACGGTTGATTTCATGATCAGTAATATGCGAATTAGTCTTGAGCCATTTTTCATATTGGGGGTCATTGGCGAGATCAAAGGTTAACTGAATCACTTTGCTGGCATGAACCACCTTGGGATGATCCCTTCCTATTACTTCTCCATTTAAATAGATGTTTTTTCTCATTGACGCCAGCTTGTCCAAATACTCTTGAGATGTACGCATTTTAAGTCCTCCTTAGTTTATGCCGACAAATCTTAAAAGCACCCCCTCATAAATGTCGGATGAAGTTTTCACGGACGTTCTTACCGTTTGTTATGCAATGATCATGCCAGTATCCCATGAACCAGTTTGGCAAATGTTATTTCGGGTGCAAATCCCGAATATATAGGTTTTCTATGGTTATGATCGAGATAGACTGTTGCGCAGATATACTGAGTCAATTTCGTGTCATGATGGCAGGTTCTATGCCTTTCTGGCATGCCATCCTGCCATTATGACATGCTAACAAGCTTGAAATCGTTTGACAATGAGCATAAATGAATGGTATAAGAAAATTAACGATGTATTTTAGGGGTGCAATATGACATACGAGTACCGACAGATGAGAAAAAAGTGGTCGGCTATGCATGAAGATCCGGAGTTGCGTAATACACTTTCACCTGATATCAGAGACTCTTGGGAACGAAGTTATCAGTACGACATTGATTATAGGTTGAAAGCCCATCCCTTTATTTTAGAGACATCTGAGTTAAAGGTGATGCAAGATAACTCGGCATGGTTATTAAATATATCGTTGCCTATCATGCAAAAGCTCTCCCAATTTGTTGCTGGTACTGGATTCGTGGTGGCACTGTGTAATCCGGATTTATGTAATTTAAAAATGGTCGGTGATGAAGCTGCCTTAGACTGGGCGCATCGGGCGCGTCTTATGGAAGGTTCTTTATGGAAAGAGTCTTTGGTGGGAACCAACGCTGGCTCTTTGTCTTATTATCTGGGGAAGCCGGTTTCAACTTACGCCTATGAACATTTTTGCCTTTTCGCAATTTCTTCGGCCGCATCCAGTGCTCCTATTTTTTACGAGAATAATATTGTTGGCACGCTTACAATGATAGCCCCTTTTGCCAATGTAAATAAGCATACGCTGGGTATGGTAGTGGCTGCCAGGGACAATATTGAGTCAACGCTGACATTGAAGAGTATCTCAGAACACCATAAAATCATCATGGAATCGATGTCCGAAGGCGTGTTGGTTCTAGACAACAACGGACGGATTACCTATGCCAATAAGAATTGTGGCAGAATTTTAGAGCAGGATGTAGCTGAACTGATCGGGAATAATATTTATGCTTTATTAGGTCATATGGAACAGAATCGGGACTTTATAAATAGTCTTACTCGTAGGATCAATATGATCGACGAATCAATCATTCTCTCAATTGGTAATAAAAAGATCAACTGCAATATAACCTGCACTCCGCTTAAGAACTCGGAGTTTGAAGGAAACAACGGGGATGTAATCATAATCCGCGAGAACCGCCGCATAAATCGTTTAGTAGGCAGTACCATTGGCAATGCCAGCATGACATTTCAAGATATCATTGGACAGAGCAGGAGTTTTAAAGAAACAATCCGTAACACCAAAGTGGCAGCCCGTTCAGATTCCAATGTATTATTGCTTGGTGAAAGTGGAACCGGCAAAGATATTATAGCTCAGGCAATGCATAATGATAGTTCCAGAAGGATTTATCCCTTTGTCGCTATTAACTGTGCTGCTTTACCCCGGGAATTAATCGCCAGCGAGTTATTTGGTTATGTTGAAGGAGCTTTCACAGGAGCAAAAAAGGGCGGAAATATCGGAAAATTTGAACTTGCCGATCAGGGTACCATATTTCTTGATGAAATAGGCGATATGCCACTTGATTTGCAGGCCTCGTTGTTACGGGTTCTGGAAGAGAAAAGTGTACGCCGACTGGGAGGAAACAAATTAAATCCAATTAATACCCGAATTATTGCCGCCACAAATAAGAATATCGAAGCAGCGATCGGGAAAAACACTTTCCGCCGTGATTTATTTTATCGTTTAGGTGTCATTCGAATAAACGTTCCGCCTTTACGGGAGCGAAAAGATGACATTATATTGTTAACTCAGCATTTTAGTTCTGCAATATGCAAAAGGCTCAATATTGATAATAAAGCATTTGATAATGAAGTGCTGGAAGCTTTTGCAGAATACCACTGGCCTGGCAATATTCGCGAGCTTCAGAACTTACTGGAGGCAGTCATTCAATTATGTCCTGAGACAGTGATTACCTATGATTTTGTAAAGGATTATTTATCTTTTACCGATAACGGCACTGTGTCTGATCAGCCAAAAGACCGAGCATTAACTGACCGTTTGAGACTCTATGATCTAGAGAAAGATACAATCCTGATAAGCCTCGAAAAAAATAATAATAACAAAAGTAAGACCGCCAAGGAGCTGGGAATATCTTTAAGAACCCTCTACAGACGTTTAGAAAAATACGGTATTCCAGATGTTCCCTCATCTCTTCGGTGAGATGCGGATATGGCACCCTAATATCCTTGCATGCTTCTTCTTTCCGCACCGCCCTACCGTGAGCCGGCAGCTACTGCTCTTGCAGGTGCATCGATTGGTAACGGTTAAATGCTTCTTCCAGTTTGTCGCTCAGCTCTTTGATGGGCAAGGGCGAATCTGTAATACCCTTGATCTTATAATACTTCTGCAGGAAATCCAGCAGGCCGATGCCATATACAAAATCGCGGTTGTCCCGGGCACTCGATTTGAAAATCATCGGTTCCTTGTAGTAATTGCTCAGGCTGTCCATGAATTTCGGCCTGGAGGGGTCGTCATGGTCGAGTCCCAGGACGTCAAAAAGAGCCAAGTCCGCTTGCCCCAAATCCTGCCCTTCTTTAGCGAAGTCCCCCAGTTGGTCGGCATAATTGCGATAATTGCGTACCGCTACCCCATGGACCAGATCACTCAGAAACTCATCTTCAAAGCCTTTGACCGAAAGCCCCTTTTTCTGCAGGGATTGCAGAAAACTGCCCAAAGGGTCTTGCAGGGGGCCTATTATGATCTCCTCATTGGATTCGTAACGCCAATCCCCAAATCTTTTGTTGTTGGGAAATCTCAGCAACTCCAGCTGCTGATTGTATATCCTGGGTTCTAACAAGAAAACGGGCAGGCTGATGTTATCCAAAAACCGCCTGCTTTCTTCAAATACCCGCTGTTTCTGCTGCAGCCACTGCTGTCTGTCTATTTCTTGTTGTTTGTCGGCCTGCTTCGATTTGGGACCGGAATATAGCTGCAATCGATAAATGCAATAGACAGCCGCCAGGAGACAGATCACGAAGATGGTTACGGCCAGCTTTACCCACATCTGCTGATTACCACATGATGCCCTGGCTGATCTGTATTATCGGCTCGATATCGGTGAATTTGGGACGTTCGGCTCTGATCCGTTCCAAGTTGGAGAAGTAGGCTTGGATTGCCTCCTCCTGGGTGTCAAATATGAATTGGCCCATGGCGACGAAGAAGGGGCCCTCATCAGGGACGCCCCCGTAAACGCCTTTGTCTACGGTCGCGCCTCTTAATACGTCTCCGAACAATTCCCTCAACAGCGGAACAAATTCTTCACAGTAATATTTCATGTCGAATGTCTTGTCGGTACCACTGGGATAAAAAGAGCCTATCTTGACCATGGTCCAACCACCCTTTCCTTCAATGTTTTGCCTCGTCGGTCGTTTGCTTCAAACAGATAATTCCCACCTATACAGTTTAAGGTATGCGCCCATCAACCTCAATCCATTTATGACAAAGCTGCCTCTACTTTCCTTGTGTTGTGCGGGGAGAAAATATATGATATCTTCTTATTAAATTAATAAATCCTGACGGTCAAAGCGATTTTGGTGAAAATCAGGAGAGCGGGGGCAGGACACCTAAGTTCTTAAGGATATTGGTGTTTTTCCCATGAGAAATAGGCTTACTGGGGTGGGTAGTCCAAGGTTGGATTATCCACTTTTTTATGGTCTTTTGTAGATGAGGAGGTGATTAATGGTGAACGATATGGATAAACTGGCAGCTCAGGTAAAGAAGGATTTGATCAGAACCTTCTTTTGGGTGGCTATAGCCATGTCTGTCGGAGCCGGGATCTTCTGTTGGGCCTGGTAGTAAATCCCTTTGGATCATAGACTATTGCTTAATTGGAGGATGGAAATTGTTCAGCTTTTGGCTCTCGATCAGCGCCTTCCTGGTTACCTATGCCTTTATCATCATGGACAAGATCCATCGCACCACTGTGGTATGGATGGGTGCTGCCCTGATCATCGCGTTGGGGGTCATCAATCAGGAGCAGGCTATCGAGCATGTCGACTTCAACACTATCCTGCTATTGATCGGCATGATGATTATCGTCGGCATCACCCGCAAGAGCGGGGTATTTGAATACCTGGCCATAAAGTCGGCCAAATCGGTCAAGGGCCAACCGGTCTCCCTGCTGGTGGTCTTGGCCTTGATAACGGCGGTGGCTTCAGCCTTGCTGGACAACGTCACTACCGTCCTGCTGGTGGTTCCTATCACCTACGCCCTTACCGATCGCCTCGATATATCGCCGATGCCTTTTCTGTTTACGGAAATAATTTCATCCAATATCGGCGGCACCGCCACCCTGATCGGTGATCCCCCCAATATCATGATCGGCAGTGCGGTGGGACTGGGATTCATGGATTTCATTGCCAATCTGGCTCTTCCGGCTATTATTATCCTGGCGGTGACCATAGCCTGCCTGGTATTAATATACCGCCATGACCTGGCGGTGGATAGCGAAAAGATCGAGCGGCTCATGGCCCTCAATGAGCTCGACCACATTCAGGAATGGCTGCTTTTGAAGAAATCGTTAGTGGTCCTGGGTCTTACGATTGTTGGGTTTCTACTCCACCAGCGCCTTCATCTGGAGTCGGCCACCATCGCCCTCTTGGGCGCTGGACTGCTCATGCTTATAACCCGGGAGGAACCCGAAGAAGTGCTGCTCTCGATAGAGTGGCCCACTATATTCTTCTTCGCCGGTCTCTTCATCTTGGTGGGGGGCCTGCAGGTTAACGGGGTGATCAGCTGTTTGGCCCGGCAAGCGCTGCAGATCACCGGGGACAGTGTTTTCCTGACCGGGTCCTTGGTATTATGGCTATCAGCCGTGGCCTCAGCCTTTGTAGACAACATCCCCTTTGTTGCCACCATGATTCCACTTCTGCAGGAGCTAGGTCAGCTTTCCAATATGCCAATGGAATCCGTCTGGTGGTCACTGGCTCTGGGTGCCTGCCTGGGCGGCAACGGCTCTCTGATCGGTGCCTCCGCCAATGTTATCGTAGCCGGCGTCGCCGAGCGCCATGGCACGCCGATAAGTTTCATCGGTTTCCTGAAAATTGGGTTCCCTCTGATGATATTGTCGATATTAATATCCATGGGTTACCTCTGGCTGGCATTCTGGAGGTGACGAGGGATAATAATTGATTGTGTGAAATTCGATATGGGCCGGCTTAGCCAAACAGGCAGCCGGCTCGTTGTTATTTATGATGCTGCAATAACTGCTAACAATGAATCCTTTTTTAGGCTCTCCCCGTCCTTCCAGCTATGGCTGCATCACGGCTCCCTGCCCGTGACTAATATCGCCATCTCCAGTAGATACTAAAATGAATATTATCGTCCCAGGTAAAGACCGCTGCCCGCGCTGAAGCGCCGGGACGATCAGCTGATTAAGGGATACTGTAAGCCCTTTAACACCAATCAATGTGTGAGGAAGCCAGCTGATGACACTCAATAATTATGATCCCGGCCGGCGCTACAGAGCCTACGTAAGTACCCTCGGCACTACCCATCTGCATCTGCGCAGCCCCTGGGTAGTCGCTTTCTGGTCGATGATGTTCCCAGGGCTCGGCCACCTGTTGCTGTCCAAGTATCTGCGCGGCTATATCCTCTTCATATGGGAGGTGTTCATAAATCTCCATGGACATATCAATATGGCCATATTTTATTCATTCCTGGGCGATTTTGAGGCCGCCAAACTGGTCCTGGATACCAGATGGACGCTCATCTACATCCCCGTTTATTTCTTCGCCATCTGGGACAGCTTCCGCACTACCGTCGATCTCAACAACCAGTATCTGTTGTCGGTCCGGGAGGCTAGTCCCATCAAAGCATTTAAGATGGATGCCATCGAGATCAATTACCTGGACAAAAAGTGTCCCATAACCTCTGCTTTATGGTCCCTGGTTACGCCGGGACTGGGGCAGCTTACCATCAACCAAGTAGTTACGTCTTTTTTCCTGCTGGTCTGGTCTATCATACTTGTATTCCAGTCCAACCTGCTGCCAGCAGTCCACGAGACCTGGGTCGGGAATTTTGCCTATGCCAATAGTCTGCTGGTAACGCAATGGTTTCTTAACATTCCCTCAGTCTATTTTTTTGCGGCCTATGATGCTTATGTCAACACCGTAGAAAGCAATAAATTGTTCGACTGGGAACAGGCCAGTTACTTCAAGCGCCGCTACCAGGCCAACAATTTCAACATGCCGTCATTAAAGAAGTCAGGGAGTGTAGCCATGTATATCATCTCAACCTTCAAACATTCAATAAAGCTGGAGCAAGCCATATGTGCCATAGAGTGTAAAGGGATAGCCCGGGAGGACATCCTGGCAGTTCCCCTGGACAAACGCGATGAAAAGCAGAAGCTATTTGATTCCATGCACCAGTCCGATGGACTTAGTATATTGGATGTACCTTTTATCTTGGGATCCTTTCTGGCTCTCATGGGGGCCATCTACGGCTTCAACTTTTATCTCGGTCCCCTCCTCTGGGGTATCATTGGGTTCATCGCTGGAGCCGGTTTGGGCTTGGTTATCAAGTTGAGCATCAACCGTAAATACCAGCGTTATCGTTCGGAGCAGCAGAATCCGGAAGTAGTTTTAATTGTCGAATGCCAAGATAACCAAACCGAATGGATTAAAGACCTGCTCTGGCAGCACGACGCCATGGGGGTGCGCAAGCTGGAATTGGGCGGCATCTCACATTAAATCCGCCGCACAAAAAATGGGCAGGCACACTGGCCTGCCCTCGGGACCTTACATTTCCAACAATATTTATTCCTTATGCAGCTGGCTGTGGATTCTCATGTAATTCAAAATGTCAGTGCGGGAAACCAGGCCCAGCAACTGAGAATCCTCCATGACCAGCACCCGGCCCACCCCGTTGCTAAATAGCTTGTTCATCACCGCCGCCACGGTCTCATCAGGGCTCACCACCAGGTTTTCCTGCAAAGGGGTAACGATCCGGCCCACCGAAGTCTGCGTCCAGGAACTCTGGGGCAGGCTGCGGACATTGTTCAAGCTTACCACCCCGGTTATGGTTTCCCGCTCCCGGACCGGGAAAAATGTGAATTTGTGCTTGTAGAAAAAGCTGTTGACCAGCTCGTACACGGAGAGATAGTGATCTACCACCATCACCTGAGTAGTCATGAACTGGCGCACCGGTATCTTGGCTAAGACATCGGTAATAAGCATCTGCTGGTAACTGGACTGGGAAGCCTGGGCGATGAACCAGCCGATGAAGGCCATCCATAGTCCATTAAAAGCGTATCCGGCCAGCAGCAGGTAGATGCCGATGAAGATCAGGGTATAACCGAAGGCTGCCCCCAGCGACGATGCGATCCGGGTAGCGCTTTGCATGTTGCCTTTGACCTGCCACAGGATAGCCCGCAGAACCCGCCCGCCATCCAGCGGGTAAGCCGGCACCATATTGAAAACCACCAACATTAGGTTGATATTACCAAGATAACCGAACAGCACGGTGACATATGCAGGCATTCCGGATGATGCCGAAATCCGAGACAGCAGTAAGAATACCAGTCCCAGTACGACACTCATGGCCGGTCCAGCCAGGGCGATCTTCAGCTCTTTCATGGGCTGGTCGGG
>CAZBSD010000047.1:0-13305 GCA_964494735.1 uncultured Syntrophomonas sp. | reverse complement strand
TTCTGCAGCCGTTCTTCATCGCCCAGCTTGACCAGCTGCACTATCTTGCGGGGAGTGTAATCGAAGATGTGGGCGTTGGAACAACCACCCGTGCATTTGCCGCACTCCATGCAGGTCTCTACATCTACACCACAATGTTCCCTGATCTCCTCCTGCAGGCCCGTATTCACCTCATTAAGGCGCAACGGCCGGTAAATATCGATGTCCGCCATCTATCTCCCCTCCTGTCCCCCGCGATTGAACAGAGCCACCACGTCGGCCGCCGCTGCCGCGCCCTGCAGCTGCGCTCCAGCGGTCTCCACCGCGAAGCCGCAGCCACCGGCGAAATATACCCGGTCACCGGTCTGGGCCGGATCGAAAGCCTGGCTCTCCAAGAATCCATACTGATCGGTCTTGGCCCCGAACATCTCGGCCAGGGCTTTGGTGGCCGGGCGGGGCACGATGGCCGCGGCCAGAACAACCATGTCCACTTCCACCTCGATGGGCACTCCCATCAGGGTATCTTCAGCCCGTACCAGCAGCCGGCCGTTTTCCGGCAATACCTTGGCGGGACGGCCCCGCACATAACGGACATGCTTGGTTTCGATCACCGAACGCACGAATTCCTCGTACTCTTTACCGGCGGCCCGGTAATCCATGTAAAATACGTACGCCTTGGCTTCCGGCAGCAGCTCTCTGGTTAGGCCGGCCTGCTTGGCGGTATACATACAACATATCTTGGAACAGTAGGGGTTGCCCTTGGAACGATCCCGGGAGCCCACACATTTGAAGAAGGCTATCGATTGGGGCCGGTCAGCCTTATTGCCGGCACTGCCCCATTCCCGCAGTTTGGCTTCAAACTCCAGTGAATTAAGGACATTGGGATATATGCCGTAGCCGTATTCTCCATAGATAGAGGCATCCATCAGCTCGAATCCGGTGGCCAGCACTACCGCATCCACGCTGACCTGTTCGTTCCCCTCCTCACCCTTCTGCAGTTCCACTACAAAACCGTCGCCCTCCCGGCGGGCATTCTTTACGGTGGTCCCGGTCATCACCTTGATCTCCGGGGTGGCAGTGATCTTCTGGATCTTATCGTTCAGCAGCGCCTGGGGGTTATCCCAGCGGGGGAAACTGCTGTACAATTGCCCCGTCACTCCGCCCATCACCAACTCTTGTTCCACCAGGTAAACCTCATGACCGGCTTGTCCGATCTTAAGGGCTGCTTCCATCCCGGCCAGTCCCGCCCCCACCACCAGGGCCTTCTTGTTCTGTTTAGTTGTCATGGCTATCACCCTTCCCTATCCCCAACTTTTTCAGCACCCCGTCCATCTTAATCGTATTAGCGTCAAACCCCAGTTTATGCAAGGGCACTCCCAGGGCCAGACCGATGAGCTGGCCGATATCGATGACCGGGATGGCAAACTCCTCTTCATATCGTTTCGCCAAATTGGGCTGCTCACGGTCCAGGGCGGTGTTACAGCCGGGGCAGCAGGTAGTCATCAATTCCACCCCCGCCTCCTTGGCGCTCTTGAACTTCTTGTAAAGGTGGGGCTGCACCACCGTCTCCTTGTGGGTAAAGCCCCGTCCCACCGAATAGCCGCAGCACATCTGCCGTTCTTTGTAGTATACCGGGGTACCGCCCAGGGCTTCGACGATCTCTTCATGGAAGGTGGGGTAACCGGCATCATCCAGGATATTGTACTGAATGGCCAGATAATGACAGCCGTAGTGGATGGCCACCCGCAAACCATTGAGCGGATATACCACTCGAGCGGCGATCTCATCCTTGAGCCGGTACCAGAGCTCCTGTACATGGTGGATCTTGGTCTTGCCCTGGTAGTGATAACCCTGTTTGGCGATGACATCGTTGGCCATCTTCATATAGTCCGGATGTTCGTGCATGATATGGGCCAGCTCCAGGTTGTAACCCATACAGCCATTGCAGAACATATAGGTGTCCAGCCCATGCTTCTCAACGATGGACAGATTGCGGGCGGTCACCGCCAGAGATAGCTCCGGCTTATAGGCCGAACAGGTCAAAAGGTAGCCCGAACAGCAGGTCTGGTCGGGGTCCATGACAATCTCTATGCCCAAGCTCTTCATAACTTCTTTTATGGCGTTTTCGGTCCCCGGGTATTCCATGCTGCCGGTACAGCTGCGGAACAGAAATATCTTCTCCGGCACTTCCGGGAACAATTTTTCAGGTGCCAGCACCCGCTCTTTATTCATTGGTGATCCTCCCCTCGGTATAGCGCAGGTCCATCGGCTTGTCATCTTCTTCGGTCAGCGCCTCCAAGTAGGCGGTAGCACCGGTCAGATCGAACAATTCCCGGTATTCGGCCTTGGCCCGCTCCGAAATCTCCGGCCAGGGACTGACTCCCAGGTTGCTGCGCAGCCGTTTTATCTTCTCCCGGCCCTTTTCTGACGGGGCGAAGGTCAGGCCATCCTCCCGGGCCCGCAGACCAAATCGCTTGAAAGGCAGCAAATACTTGATCCCGTATTTATTCTCGGCGGCCAGGTAACGGAGCTGCATCATCAACAATGGAAAGTTGATATCGTTGGGACAAACGGTAGCGCAATTGGCACACCAGAAGCAGCGCCAGATCTCCTCACTGGCCAGCCAGCGCTCGGCATTGCCATTGAGCACATCGCTGATTATCTGGCGGGGATTATATGAGGGGGTCAGGCTGGCCACCGGGCAATTGCCCACACACTTCCCGCAAGCCATGCAGGTGTCCAGGTTTTCCACCAATTTGTAGGCATCGGCTTTGTCGCGCAGATTATCGTCGTGATCCTGGTATCTTTCTCTCGGCATCGGTAAACATCTCCCTATAAACTTAGTTTAAAGATGGGGGCAAGGCTGCGGCGAACTAGTAAATATAATCTGCATTTGGCTGTTGTTTCATGCCCCGATATTACTTTAAGCAATTTGCGTACCAACTAACCATCGAGGAGAAAAAAGGCTGTTTTGGCGGCGCTTCTGAGCCGACCCGATAATAATAAGGATTGACCAGAAAAAGATAGAGTGTCAGTTCTCTGGTTACTAACGTCGAAAAGCTGACACTCATAAGACTGCTGATATTACGTTATTCTTTTTCCTAATAAAGGTTTACGTGGTCATCCTCTATACCCAGGTTCTTCATCTTATAATACAGGGTGCTGCGGGGGATCCCCAGCAGCTTGGCGGCGCTGGATTTATTATGGGCGCAGTCCCGCAGGGCTTTGACGATCATCTCCCGTTCCCGCTGGTCTACGCTCTTCTTGAGGTTATCATCATACATCGAATAGCCCCTGTCAACCGTTTTGACGGGCTGCTGCCGGTGGGCGGTCAGAATATCCAGCACCCCGACTTCGGCCAGGGTCTTCATGGTGATCACGTCACCTTCCATCAATATCACGATGGTTTCCAGCTTATTCTGCAACTGACGGACATTACCGGGCCAGTCGTATTTGGTGAAGAGATCCATCACCTCCGGGTCGACACTGGCGATCTGTTTGTCATACAGGCTGCCCAACTTCTGCAATATTCTGGTGATCAGGCCGGGAATATCCCCTCGCCGCGCATCCAGGGAAGGGATCTCGAAGCTGACTACATTGAGGCGATAGAATAGATCCTCCCTGAACTTGCCCTCCCGGACCAGTTGGACGATATCGCGGTTGGTGGCAGCTATCAGCCTGACATCCACCTCGATCGGACTCGTCCCTCCTACCCGGAAAAAGCGCCGTTCCTGGATCACCCGCAAGAGTTTGGCCTGCATGTCCAGGGGCAATTCCCCCACCTCATCCAGGAAAATAGTGGCCCCATTGGCGATCTCAAATTTACCAGCTTTGCCGCCCTTGCTCCCCCCGGTGAAGGCTCCGGCTTCATAACCGAACATCTCGCTCTCGAAGAGGCTATCCGGGATAGCGCTGCAGTTGACCTCGATCAAAGGTTTAGCCGCCCGTTTGCTGTGGCTGTGGATCAAGTGGGCCAGCACTTCCTTGCCGGTGCCGCTGGCACCTTGTATTATCACCGTAGCATCGGTCCCGGCCACCCGGCGGGCCTGTTCCAGCAAGCGCTGGGTGGCAGGATCAATGGTATAGAAGCTGACATCGTCACCGGTGTCCTTCTGAATCATGAACCGTTCCAGGTTCCTGACCCGCTGGTTGGCTTGGCTCAGTTGGTCCATCAACGATTTCACATGAGTGATATCAGCGGTGGTGCATACCGCGCCGATGGCCACCCCCTCCGGATTGATAACCGGGGCGGCATTACGGATCACCGGGACTCCGCAACCCAGTTCACCCACCACATTGCGATATGTTTGCAGGGTGTTTATGGCCTGCAGGGGGAGGTCGCCGGGCATGAAATCGCCCAGTTTACGGCCCACTATGTCCGTCCCTTTAATGCCGAACAACCTCTCCGCTTCGGTGTTCCAAAAACTGACCATGCCATCGCAGTCAACTACCTGGATGGCCTCGGTGATATTTTCCATCACCGCGCTGAGCTGTTCGCCCTGCCGCCAGAGCTTGCTGGAAAAGCCGTTGCAGACATCCTTGGCCGTCAAAAGGCCCACTAACTGACCTTGATCATCCAACACCGGCAGCCTTCCTATATGCAGGTCCCGCATTAAATCCCGGGCTTTGGACAGATCCTCCTGCGGTTTGGTCGTCACCAGTTGTTCGCGGGCTATGATTTTAATGGGCCGTCGGCTGTCAAAACCACGCGATATCCGGTTGACCAGGTGTTCCTTGGTCACCAGGCCGGTCAGTTGGGCCTGCTCATCACAGACGATCACCTCGTCCCAACCCTGCCGCAGCATCAGGTCAACCACCTCCTGCACCGACATCATCTGATCTACACAGCCATATTCGACACTCATGGCCTCAGCTACCTTGGGATCACTGACCCACATATCATTCACCGGTATCACCTCGCTTCCTGCTGGCAGCATCATTTTGCATTGAAAGTATCACAAATATATGTATCCCTCAATTAGGATGGTTTTATAGCACCCCAATTTCTACTCCACCCGATAAAATTAATCAGGCTAATTATAACAGTACCCCTCCTACAAAGGTCAATGGCAATCTCTGCACTGCTGGTGGCGATGTCCAAAGAACGGGTACAATACCCTGGGCGTCTCTATTCCTTACCTGAACGCTGCCGTACGAGCCTGAATACAACAAAGCCATCACCCCCAGTTGTGGAGAAGATGGCTTAAATGGTGAAATAATTAATCTGGGGGAGCCACCGCATTCAACCCATGGGTTGGCCGCCTTGCCCCCCTCGGTTTTCTTATATAATGATACCTTGCCTGGTCAATTCCTGGATCATCGCTTCCTGATCCGCCTTGCGCTCCAGACTGATCGTAATCATATCCTCAGAACCCATATCTTTCATGATGTCATTAAAGATCTTTTGCATTTCAGCTTTATCGTTGCCCCGTGCCATGTATCTTCCCTGAAAAGACTTCATCATCTCACCTCCTTAAAACGGATCTGGATATACTTACTGTCGGTCAAAACCGCAAAAATAATACCCTGTAGCGATGCCAATTATTAGTGAAACAAGCGGTCCTGGCCTGGGTGGCGGGACATGATGAAGAGGGAGGCGTCGGTCTCCAATTGCGCATAGAAGACCTGATCCAATGATTGGTAGCCCTGCTTGAGCACCTGCTCTTCCAGCCAACCTCGATCTCGTCCCAGCTCCTGCAGGTTGCCCTCCAATACCTGCCCGTCGATTACCAGATGGGTAGGCAGGTTCTGGTTGGGCTGCACCGGTATGGACATGTCTTTGCGGACCACATGCTGGTACTCCGGTTTCTTCAAGATCGACAACTGTCCGTTGGGCTCCAGGATGGCGTAGTCCACCTCTTGGATATCGAAGGTCTCGGAATGGCGCAGCATCATGGTCAGGTCTTCGGTATTCAAACGGGCAGTCCGTAAAGCGTCGGCTACCAGCTGACCCTTCTTAATGACTATGGTAGGCTGCCCGTCCACCAATGCCCGGGCGGTACTTGATTTCAGTGATATCATACCGACCAGCACGGTCAAACCGGTCCATCCCGCCAAGGCCAGGAGGCCTTCCCCGATGGTCACCCGGCTGTCGATGCTCACATAAGCGGCTATATTGCCGATGGTTATCCCGGTGATGTAATTGAAAAAAGTCAATTGGCTCATCTGCTTGTGCCCCATCAAGCGGGTCATCACCAACAGCGCCACAAAGGCGGCCAGGGTCCTGATCGCAATCTCTGTCCACGACACCGCTAACACCTCATTGAACCATAAAGTCTAATGATTATTGTCGGTGCTGAGGTGCTAAATTATGCAATTCGTGATCCGGTTGGGGTTGAATGGAATTGTTTTAGGCGCCATTAAATGCGGGCGGCAGCTGTGACAACCCCGCCTTTAGTCGCAATGGCTTTGGGGAAGGCAAGAGGACCGGCCACTGCTCTTTTTGGTCAGTGGTGCTTGTCTTTGCCGCCGGTATTGAAGGTTTTCTTGAGGGCGTTATACACTCCATCGCCGCTATGCTGCAGCCCCTCCAATTCTTTCTTCAGGGCTGCCTTATGCGCCAGCAAAGGGTCTAGTTCCTGTCCACAACGGTCGAATTCGGCCTTGGCTTCATGCCGGTAGTGATCCATGGCATGCTGGACCTCATGCCTTACTGCCGTCCACACTTCATTCCATACCGGATCAGCCCACATGGCATGCAGCTTGAGCGACCGGCCCAGCGAGGTCTGGCGGGCTTTCAGCAGCGGTTCCAGTTCCGGATAACCATATAGATGCAGGATGCTGGCCTTCCGTTGGTAATTCCTCACCATCTCCCAGATATTGTCCCAGCAGAAATCCCATACCTCCTGTCCTTTGTTCATATAGGCGCCGCGGAACCGGGTATTCAATTCGTCTTGCCGGTCATCTATATAGGTTTTCAGGGCTTTGCAATTTTTATCTATCTCGTCGGGCAGCTTCTCCAATCGGTCTATCCGGTGATCGATCTCTTTGCCGACCGCGGCGATCTCCGCTTTCAGACTCTTGATGGAATCAGAGTTGCCTTTCATTTCCCTTCCCCCTTCAGTGCGGACCCATACAACCGGTCTGAGGCCAAGTCCAACCTTATGAACAGGTTAGGTGGACTGCTACTAAATTTTTTCGGCATTTATTCCGTATTCCCGGTCAGTCTTCCCAGTATCTGGGGGGCGGCCAGCCGGGGATGATAATAATGTATATTTCTATATTAACATTTCCCCGCTTATCTGTGGCATCTTAATGCGGGCCACTGAGCTGGCTATAATATTTTTCCGGGATTTGAGAATTATACTTGGGGCCATGTATGAGATAATGGCAGATAAGAAATGCAGGAGCGTGGTTGGCAAATGATTAAATTTTTCGCATATGGGAGCCTGTTGAAAGGTGCCCGCTATCACCAGTATTACCTGGGCGACAAGACCTGCCTGGGCAAAGGTTATGTGGAGGGATATCAAAGATACATCTTCGGGGCTTTGCACGGCATCTATCCCGAACTGGGCAAACAGGTACAGGGCGAGGTCTACGAGATCGACGACAAGGCCTTGAAAAAGCTGCAGTTCATGCACGGCAACTTCACCTTGGCCCCGGTGGAGGTGAATATGGAAGACGGCACCGCCCTGACCGCCGATACCTTCATCTGGAACGGATAAAGCCGCCTGGCTAGCGGGCGTTCACATCCGGCTGGTGGATGCCGAACAGGTTCCCTTCGCAGTCAAAATAATATCCCTGCCAGGCCGTACCGGGCAAGGCGGTCTTGGGCATTGCCACCGAGCCACCGTTGGCCAGGATTTTGGCTTGGACAGCATCGTAATCCTGCACCTCGATGGTGCATACATAGGCATTGGGGGTTTCACCGATTTGGGGCGGCTCACCAAAACGCTGCACCAGAGCGCCGTTGATTCCCGGTTCTCCCTCAACCCCGGTGATGGCTCCGAAATAGGGAGTACCGGTGAAGCTACTCCAATCCTCAAACGACCACCCGAATGTGTCGCCGTAAAACTGCTTGGCCCTTTCCATGTGGTTAACATGGATTTCGAAATGGATCAGTCTTCCCATTGCAGCCTCCTTGTTTTTTATAAGTTGACCTTCTAATCCATGGCAGCCATGGTCTGTGCCCTAACTCCATGCCATTGTTAGGCACCGTTGGCTGCGTTTCCTGCCCTCACCGAGCCGGGACCCGACAACCGTCTGCACAGGATTCCGGCACAGAACCCAACGTGTTTAAAACAACCATTTAATCAAAGCCGATATTCCGATTACTGCCCCCAGCAGAATATACATCAAGAGTCAGGGCGGGCAGCGCCGAAACCAAGGGGTTTTTCCCTCCATACTGTTGGTCCTCCTCCGATCCAGGCCTTATGGCACCGCTGTGACCGCCTATTGCTGCTTCAATCATAGGGCAAACCTATCCCTTTGCCAAGCACCCGCGGCGGCCGCCAGGGTCCAATCAAAACCCTACTTTTCTTCCCTCGGCCCGGTATTTATGCCCAGGTCATCGGCCCATCCGGTCCCGAATGAGATGGAGCCCTGGCCGTACCGACTGCGGATAGCATCCAGGGTGCCTTCCAGTTTCTCCAACTTCTCGTGTTGCCGGTCGTCGGACTCCCCAAATAGACTGGGCTGATCCAGGTATTCCTCCCCCACCAGCTGTAAACCAGTTATGGTCAGCATCCGGATGGGGTTCTCCAGCCGCCAGGAGTTTCTGATGATGTCAAGGGCAGCACCCTCGATCTCCCGGGAGAGATGGGTGGGCCGCTCCAGCTTCTTCTGCCGGGAGATGGTCTTGAAACCGGGATCCCGGATGGTCACCTGCACGGTGTGGCAGCGCAGCCCGTGCCTCCTCAACCTGGTGGCGACCGAATCCGAGAGGGCCGACACCCCGGCAGTTATATCATCCAGTCCCACCAGGTTGCGCCGGAAGGTCATACCATTGCCGACTGATTTGGCCCCGCGCGGCTGGCCCGCCGCACCGACCGGGCTGTCGTCGATGCCGTTGGCGTATTCATGGATCTTTTCCCCCATCTTGCCCAGCCGGGAAGCCAACAACTGCTTGTCGCATGCAGCCAGCTGACCGATGGTCTTGATGCCTAATTTGGCCAATACTCCGGCCGCGGCCTGGCCCACGAACAGCAGGTCGGAGACCGGCACCGGATAAACCAGGCTCCGGTAGTTGGCCCGATCGATGACGGTGGTGGCATCGGGCTTTTTATAATCGCTGCCCAGTTTGGCAAATATCTTGTTGAAGGATACCCCCACCGAAACCGTGAGCCCCAACTCGTTCCGGACCAGCTCCCTGATCTGGTCGGCTATCTCCCGGCCGCTGCCAAACAGGTGCAGGCTGCCGGTCACATCCAGCCAGGATTCATCAATGCCGAAGGGCTCCACCTGGTCGGTGAATCTATAGTAGAGTTCATTGACCAGCTGGGAGTATTTCCAGTACTGGTGATGCTGGGGACGAACTACCACCAGCTCCGGGCATTTGCGCCGGGCCTGCCAGATGGTCTCGGCGGTAGCCACCCCGCAGCGCTTGGCCAGCTCATTTTTGGCCAGGATTATGCCCCGGCGGTTCTCGGCGTCGCCGCCCACCGCCATCGGCACCTCTTTCAGCTCGGGCCGGAAAAGACATTCCACCGAGGCATAGAAAGCGTTGAGATCACAGTGGAGGATCGTCCTCTCCATCATGGCATCCTTCCTTATGAAACCGATTCTATGCAATAGGTGTCTTTTTGAAGACCAATCCATACATATTGCCGCTCAGATTGAAACGGTCGCTAAGCGCCAGGCCCACCGGCCGCAACAACTCTTCCACGTCTTCTTCGCTCAGGCGCATGGCCATGGGCGGCCCCATAGAAGCCACCCGCTTATAGAATTCTATCACCGCCAGTTTGCCGCCCGGCTTCAGTATTCTCTGGTATTCGTCCAGCAAGCCGGTGCTGGTATCGAGCTCATGCAATACAGTGACCATGATCACCACGTCCACCGTAGCATCGGCAATGTCCAGCTGGTTGTCATGCACTTTCAACGGGCGGATATTTTCTAATCCCTGCTGTTGTGCCTTGGCGGCGATTATATCCAGCATCTGCTGGTCGATCTCCACGGCATAAACTGTATTGTCGGTCATTGACGCGGCCGGAATGGTGAATATCCCGGTCCCCGCCCCTATATCACACACCTCGCTGTCAGCCTGTATCCCTATCCGCCGCAATGTCTCCAGGGGCCGCAGTTCCTCCAGGCGTTCCGGCTTCTCCAGCTTGTCTTGTTTATGCATCATGAGCTTACTCCTTCCCGATTGTATGTTCCCATACGCGGGGCAACCGTTATCTATAACATATCACAATCCAAGTGCCTGTGCCTAACGGCAGCCCACCGACCAGGAGATTCCCCATCGCTGGCGGGAATTCTTGCGCCGACCAGGACTGAGCCCCAAAGGGATCAATAACACCATGGAGGGTGGTACCCCTCGCCGCATCTCCCGTGTATGTTGGCAATAGAGGGCGTTCCCGCTGTAAAATATGGTTTTGGGCAACTTCAAATTAATTATCACTAACAGTGCCCATTATTTTAGTATAATTATGCTGGAACGGTAATATAAATTCTTTCTGACATTACCCTACATTTCTTCTTACCTGTCACCCGCTGTATGTCGACCTTTTATTGTGAAGGGAGCGTCAATCATGTTCGCAAGTGAGTACAAACAGAAATACCGCACCCCCGAGGAAGCCGTCCAAGTCGTCAAGTCAGGAGATTGGGTAGACTACATGTACTTCAACGGTTACCCCAAAGCCCTGGACAAAGCCCTGGCCAGAAGGAGAGACGAGCTGTTCGATGTACATATCCGGAGCGGTATCTCCCTGCCCCCTTTCCCGGAAGTTCCGGTCAGCGACCCCTCCATGGAGCACTTCCAGTGGGACAGCTGGCATTACAGCGCCTGGGACGCCAAGCTGGCCGACCAGGGCATCTGCAGCTTTTCTCCCCTACTCTACCATGAAGTCCCGGGCTACTACCGCAACCGGGAGGTGGAAGTGGATGTAGCCATGATGCGGGTCTGTCCCATGGACAAATGGGGTTACTTCAACTTCGGCATCAACACCTCCCATTGCGAGGCGGTGATGGAGAACGCCCGCATATGCATCGTGGAAGAGAATGAGAACATGCCCTACGTTTATGGAGGCCATGGCAACCAGATTCACATATCGGAGGTCGACTTCGTGGTGCGGGGCGAAAATGAACCCCTGGCCAACGCGGCCATCCTGCAGGCTACCGAAGCGGAACAACAGATAGCCGCCCACATCCTGGAGGATATCCATGACGGCTGTTGTATCCAACTGGGCATCGGGGGCCTGCCCAACTACCTGGGCAAACAGATCGCAGCCGCCGGCTTGCGTGATCTGGCCGCCCATACCGAGATGCTGGCCGATGCCTACCTGGATATGTGGAAGGCGGGATGCATGAGCGGAGCCCTCAAGGAACTGGACCGCAAGAAGATGGTATGCGCCTTCGCCCTGGGCTCACCTGAACTGTATGAGTTTATGGACCGTAATCCGATGATCGCCACCTATTCGGTGGACTATACCAACAACCCGAATACCATTGCCCGGATTTCCAATATGATATCCATCAACGGCTGCCTGGAAGCCGATTTCTATGGCCAGGTCACCTCAGAGATGCAGGGGCCCCGGCAGATAACCGGGACCGGGGGCCAATGGGACTTCGTGCTGGGCTCTTATCATTCCCAGGGGGGCAAGAGCTTCCTGTGCATGTCCTCCACCTATCTCGATAGAGAGGGCCGCCTCCAATCCAAGATAAGACCCTTGCTGACCCCCGGTGCGGCCTGCACCGTCTCCCGCCAGATGACCCATTATATAGTCACCGAATACGGGAAGGCCTTAATGAAATGCCAATCCATATGGAAACGCACCGAGAATCTTATCAATATCGCCCACCCCCAATTCCGGGACCAATTGATAAAAGATGCAACCGCTATGGGATTTTGGAAACGGAGCAACCGGATTGAGCCCTAAATTCATGGCATGACCGGCTGAGCACAACCCGCTAAAGGGACCTGCGGCCACCGGGCCATCACCGGCAGGTCACCCGACATATAGCGCAAAGCGATATCAGTGGAGAGAGCCAGCCAAATTGGACCTCCGCAATTTCCACCGGCCGGCCATAACTGGTGCCCAACCATGGCCAGATCCGCCACAGTGGTAAGAAGCCCTGCTCGTTTGGGTGATGAGCAGGGCTTGGTTCGGTGCGATTCGGTTGACAAAAAAGCGCAATGTCAGGGGCTAGCGGCCAACTAAATCAACCGCGCCAACATGACGTTGTCGACCTCGATAAAGCCATTTTCACTGTCTGTCTTGGAGAACAGAATGCGCGCCCCGGCTGTACCTGCCGGCGCTGGTTCGGTGACACCCGCATAGGGCACCCATTCCAGGAAGTCGAACCCTTCCGTCCCGCTGGAGGCTATCAGGCACAGCCCCAATCCTATCTCCCGGTCATATCTATCCAGCCAGATCACCTTCATGAGCATGGTCCCGAAGGTCGCGTTTTCGCTGGTTTGACGGAAACCCAACCCAGTGCTGAACAGGTAACAATGCCCTTCAGCGTGGCGAAGTTCCACATCCTGCCACAGGGCGCCCCCGATCTCTCCCAGGCCGGCATCGGCACCTCCTTCGTATACATCGTCCCGCTCAACCAGGTTGACCAGGCTGCGGCCCCAACCGTTCAGACCATCTTCAAAACTGAAATTAGCAACCAGGTTGGGGGACACCACCGGAGCAAAGATGACCTGATCCAGCCGCAGGTAGTAACTTGGATCGGCTACGGCGGCGGAGAAGATCAGCCGGGCAGTGGTGGTGCCAGGTACGGTGGGATAAGTGATATTCAGATAGCTCAGGTAGTTACCCTGATTATCCAGCGTCTCATTAGGGATAGAAAGGTTGAGTCCCGAACCGATGGCATTGCCGTTGGCATCCAGCCACTCCACCCTTGCTGCCAATGTGACCGGTCCCCCCCCTTGAACCGCAAAACTGAGCAGGAATGAGGTCCTGGGCGGCAGGTGGCGGACGTAGATATCCTGGGTGAGGGTCCCGTTGAAATGGGTTTGGACATGCCCGGCCCCTTCCAGGGATTCCTTATAGGAGGAGAGGAAAGCAGTGTCGCTGCCGGGGACCGCCGTCCATCCCAGCAGGTTGGCTTCGAAATCCCCGTTGCGGAGCAGGTCGGGATATTCCATCGGTGCCAGCAGAACCCCGTCGATGAAGATATAGTCCCCATTTTCATTGGTATACCCCTGGCCCTTGGTGAACA
>CAZBSD010000046.1:0-13516 GCA_964494735.1 uncultured Syntrophomonas sp. | reverse complement strand
ACCCCAAGATACTGGAAGAGGTGGTCGATCTACTGGGAGGCGGGGAGGCTCGACTGGGTATCATAACCACCGCTACCGAGCACCCGGAAGAAGCCGGGCACACCTACCGGGAAGTATTTTCCCGCCTGGGGATACGAGATATTGATGTGTTGGACATTAACTCCCGGGATGCCGCCAATTCAGATGACAAGGTGCGTATCATGCGGGACATGGACGGTTTCTTTTTCACTGGCGGAGACCAATTGAGGATCACCAGCATACTGGGCGGGACCAGGGTGTACCAAGAACTGCAGGATGCATTCCAGCATGGAGCAGCCATAATCGGTACCAGTGCCGGTGCCTCAGTTATGTCCAGCACCATGATTGTAGAAGGCAACAACAATGACGCCGCCCGCAAGTGCACCCTGAAAATGGCTCCCGGTCTGCGTTTGCTGGAAGGAGTCATCATCGACCAGCACTTCGATCAGCGCGGCCGTTTGGGACGTTTGTTGTGTGGAGTGGCCGAGAATCCAGGGATATTAGGTATAGGTATAGATGAAAATACCGCCATCAGGGTTTACCCGGACGAATATTTCGCCGTCCTGGGTGATAATGCGGTAACCGTGATCGACGGCCAATCAATCATCAGCACCAATGTTTCCGAATTAGCTCCCGATGAGATCCTCACCATAACCGGTGCCAGCATCCACGTATTGTCCAAGGGGTATGGATTTGACCTCAAATCCAGAGAAGTCATAACTCTCCACTAGATTTTAGGAGGAAAGGAACTGATGGAGGTAGTAAACGTCCGTAAATATGCGGGCCGCAATATATACAGCCATAAACCGGTGATAAAGATGACGGTCGACCTTGGAGATTGGGCTGAGGTCACCACCAATCAGATAAAAGGCTTCAATCAAAACTTGCTGGACAATTTCCCCGGGTTGCGCACCCATTATTGTTCACCTGGGTACGAAGGCGGCTTTGTGGAAAGACTGCATGAGGGTACCTTGGTATCCCATGTGACCGAGCACTTGGCCCTGGAACTACAAAGTATATTGGGATACGACGTCCATTTCGGGAAAACCAGGGTGGTGGAGGAACCCAGTCTCTTCTGCATTCTGTTCGAATATATCAATGAGAGCAGTGCCCGGGAAATTGCCTACACAGCGGCCGAGATCGTCATGTCTTTGGCCCGGGGCCAAGCGGTGGAAGTGGATAAAATTCTTGATGATCTTTATGATCTCTCCTGCGACTCCCGCTTGGGCCCCAGCACCCGCGCTATCTTCGACGAGGCCCGACGGCGCCATATACCGGTCCGGCGGCTCGGCAGCGATAGCCTGCTGCAACTGGGGTATGGCCGCAGTATGCGTTTTATCGAAGCTTCTCTCCCCGGGAACACCAGCAGTATCGCGGTGGATGTGGCCAAAAACAAACCATTGGCCAAACAATTATTAAGTGAGAACAACATACCAGTCCCCGGCGGCGGGGTTGTTTACAACCAGGAGGCAGCCCTGGTGCTGGCCGAGAAGATAGGTTATCCGGTGGTGGTTAAACCCTACGATGCCAACCAGGGCAGAGGGGTAACTGTCAATATATATGATAAGATCTTGTTGACTAAGGCTTATCAACTGGCTGATTCCTATTCCAACGGGGTCATTGTGGAGAAATACGTGCGGGGCCGGGATTATCGGATACTGGTGGTGGGGGATGAAGTGGCAGCGGTAGCGGAGCGCCGGCCTCCCTACATCATCGGAGATGGAGTCAGCACTATTGCGGAGTTGGTGGAGCAGGAGAACCTACGGCCGGAAAGAGGGGAAGGACATGAGAAATCCCTGACCAAAATAGTCATGGACGGGGTGTGCAAGGAATACCTGGCCCGAATGGAAATGAGAGTTGATGATGTTCTCCATCCGGGGCAGCTGCTCTATCTGCGCGAGAATTGCAACCTCAGTACCGGGGGCAGCGCGCGAGAGTGCAGCAGCGATATCCACCCCAAAAACAAGGAACTGGCAGTGAGAGCGGCCCGGGTGATCGGTCTGGAAGTGGCCGGCATAGACATAGTGACAGACAATATCGCCAAGCTGGTGACTCCCTCCAATGGAGCGGTCATCGAGGTGAATGCCGCTCCCGGCTTGCGCATGCATCTCAATCCCACCGAAGGGCAGGCAAATAATGTAGCCGCTGCTATACTCGATCACATGTTTCCTAAGCCGGGCGATTCGATACCGGTAGTTTCAGTCACCGGTACCAATGGTAAGACCACCGTCACCAGGTTGATAAGTCACGTCCTGACCCTGGCCGGCAAAAAAGTGGGTATGACCTGCTCAAGTGGCACCTATATTGGCTCTGATTGTATCTCCAAAGGTGACAATACCGGACCGGGCAGTGCCCAAACGATTCTATACAACCGGGAAGTCGAGGCAGTAGTTCTGGAGACTGCCCGGGGGGGCATGATCAGATCCGGTCTGGGCTATGACCTGGCCAATGTTGGAGTAATAACAAATATCAGCGATGACCACTTGGGGGTTGACGGAGTGCAGACCCTGCAAGACTTGGCCTTTATCAAATCGTTGGTAGTGGAGGCAGTCCAACCGGATGGCTGGGCAGTTTTGAATGGCGACGATCATTTGACTGGAATGATATCCCGCCGGGTCAAATGCAACCTTTGTTTGTTTGGGCTGGATCGACATGGAGACTTGATTGGGCCGCATATCGATGGGGGCGGAAGTGCGGTAGTAGCGGAGAGCGACATGATATGTCTGTACCGCGATGGAAACCGCTCTGAACTTATTGGTATTGATGAGATACCCATTACCTTTGCAGGCAAAGCGGCCTGTAATATTGAAAATGCCCTGGCCGCATCAGCAACCCTGTTATCCCTGGGGATTTCTCCCTCCATCATCCGTCTGGGACTCATGTCTTTCCGCGCCGATCCCCATTCCAACGCAGGTCGTTTCAACCTCTTCGATATGGGCCAATTCCAGGTTCTGCTTGATTATGGACATAATCTAAGCGGCTATAGATGTGTCAGTCAATTGATCGGGGAACTGGAGGCTGACCGCCTGGTGGGTGTGATCGGTATGCCCGGTGATCGTCAAAACCGATCCATATATGAGGTTGGCCAGTTGTGCGGGCACAGCTTCGATAAGATATACATCAAGGAGGACAGTGACCTTCGGGGCCGAAACGCGGGTGAAGTGGCTGATATCCTATATCGGGGGGTCCTCAGCGGGGGGGCCAAACGCAGAGATGTAGAGATCATACGGTCGGAGATGGAGGCATTGCAGCATGCGCTTCATAACGCTTTGCCAGGTGATCTGGTGGTGATGTTTTATGAAATATTCGAACCTGCCCATCGATTGATAAGGGAATATATAAGCAGGGCTGACCGGCTGACCTACTCTAACCAGGATGGAGCCGAAGTCCCATTCATAAGGCCGGTGCCAATTGGTGAAGGATTGAATCGAGAGATGGGACTGCGAGTCATACAGTGATAAGCACAAAGATTCGGAATTTTTGCTATTTGTTCGTTGCTATGCTATGATTGCACAGTAATATTGTTTTTTCAACTGCTGACGTCACCTGAGGTCTGAGGCTTATAGAGCGGGAAACTCAATTAATTATGAGTTGTCCGCTTTATTTTTTTGATACTCGCTGTATTGATTGCAGATCTTCCTCCTGGGACGGGAAAAACGGATTATGGATCGCTGGCTGCGCAATGAGTTGTCGGATCCGGCACTTGTAATATATGGGCTCCGGCTCATAACATCTTTAAAGGAGAAAAACATTTTGAATTTTAACACTCTAAACATCATTCCTACTATCCTGAAGGCATTGGACGCCCAAGGATATCACACGCCCACTCCAATTCAGGAACAGGCCATACCTCACATGCTGGCTCAGAGGGACCTGGTGGGGTGTGCCCAAACCGGCACCGGCAAGACAGCCGCATTTGCGATCCCAATTCTGCAGATGCTCTATCTATCGAAAACAACCGGCCGAAGTTCGCGCAGTATAAAGGCCCTGATTTTAACGCCTACTCGTGAACTAGCCATCCAGATCGGTGAAAACCTGACTGCATTGGAACGCTATACCGGACTCAAGCACACAGTTATCTTCGGCGGCGTTTCGCAATTTCCTCAGACTACTGCCTTACGCGCTGGAGTCGATGTGCTGGTGGCTACTCCCGGCCGATTGCTGGACCTTATCAACCAGAGATACATTCGACTCGATCATGTCCAAATTTTCGTCCTGGATGAGGCAGACCGGATGTTGGATATGGGGTTCGCCCATGATATGAAGAAAATCGTTGCCAAATTACCGGCTAACAGACAGACCCTCTTGTTTTCTGCTACAATGCCGCATGAAATTTCCCAGTTGGTTGATGAGATCCTGCAGAACCCGGTCAAGATATCAGTAACTCCGGCAGCGACTCCGGTTAAAACCATAGACCAATCTGTATATTTTGTGGATCAGAAGGACAAAACTTCGTTGCTGATCCAGCTCCTCAATAATAGAACAGTGGATTCGGCCCTGGTTTTTACCCGGACCAAGCACGGAGCAGATAGAGTGGTCAAGGCTCTGGCCCGGGCCGGCATAACAGCCCAGGCTATCCACGGCAACAAATCGCAGGGGGCCCGGCAGATGGCTCTCAACGAGTTCAAAGCCAAACGTACCCGGGTCCTGATCGCAACCGACATCGCTTCGCGTGGGATCGATGTGCGGGAGCTGTCCCATGTCATCAATTTCGACATTCCCAATGAACCGGAGACATATGTCCATAGGATAGGACGCACTGGTCGGGCTGGTTTAGGGGGAACGGCAGTATCGTTTTGTGATCAGGGTGAGAGGCAGTATCTGCGCGACATCCAATCATTGATCTCCCAGAAGATCCCGGAGGTAAAAGACCTTGCCAATACCGTAAAAATGCCGGCTGCCACCAGAGCCATCTAATAGTTATTGCTGTAAAATCAGTGTCAGGTGTAACCCCAGCAACTGAAGAGATAACTCCACACTGTCCCGGGTCGGCTCAAGTCTGCCTGGGACTTGAATATTTAATAACCATTTGGGCAAATATCTTAGAAGAATCAAGAGAATAACGGCTGAGCCAAGAAGGAGAATCCAATTATGCCAATAACAGTTTTAGATGCAATGGAAAGAAAACCGGGAAAGTTCCGGGAAGCTGGATTCGTGCCTGGTGTTATCTACGGTGATAACATCACCGGCGCCAGTCCGGTAAAATTTGATGCGGCCGTCCTGCGCAAGGTTATCGTGACCCATGGCGCCAATGCCAAGGTTGACGTTGATTACAACAACAGTGTTAAATCCGGATTTATCAAAGAAGTACAAAGGAACGCCATATCCAAGCAGATCACCCATGTGGATATCCAGATCGTGTCCCCAGATCATGAGATTAAGATGCAGATACCGATTCTGTATGAAAACGAAGAGATCCTGTCCGAGCGGAACCTGCAGGTGCAGGTATATAGGAACACTATTGGGGTATCGGGAACGATGGATATGATGCCAGACGCCGTCCGCGTGGACGTCTCCGGGATGAAGCTTGACGACACCGTTGCTGTGGGCGATATGGGATTGAATCCGCAGCTCAAAATCACTGACAATGAGGACACCGTTTATGGAGCAATAGTAAATCTTCCTTCCCAACTAATAGGAGGCGAAGAACAACCGCTGGAAGAGAAGCCAACTGAAGAGACCCATGGGGACTGATCGCCCCCCGGCCAATGATACCATCAGTCCTGGTTAGAGGCCATCAACAGGTAAAGATCTTTGGCCGTATTTGCATCGGTCAACAGGTAAGTCGAGTACACCATAAAAGGGATACTCGACTTCTTAATGTCTGGGCCTGCCCAGCCAATCATGCATAACCCAACCGGTGAGAGTCCAGTAGGGGCAGAGCTTTCCATTATAATATATTCAGATGTTCCAATAGAATTTTAAACCCTATCAAGATTAGTACCAGCCCGCCGGCCATCTCAGCTTTTTTCTCATATTTCATCCCGAAACGGTTGCCCAGGGCTACCCCCACGAAAGACAGGATAAAGGTGGTTACCCCGATCAAGGTGATGGAGGGCAGGATAGCGACCTGCAGGAAAGCGAAAGTTATCCCGACCGCCAGGGCATCGATACTGGTGGCCACCGCCAGCACTATCAGTTCCCGGATGTCGAGCCGGTCGTCGAAGGCGTCCCAGATGTTGTCTTCATCACGGAAGGCATCACGCAGCATCTTGCCCCCGATAAAGAGCAACAACAGGAAGGCTATCCAGTGATCGACACTGGTTATGTATCTTTCGAATTGTTGGCCCAGCAACCAGCCCAGCAGCGGCATACCGGCCTGGAATCCGCCGAAGAAAGCGGCGATGACCAAGGCATGGCGGTAATTTATCCTGAACATGTTGAGGCCTTTACTCAATGCGACCGCAAAGGCATCCATCGATAAGCCGACAGCTATCATAAACAGTTCGAACCATCCCATGGCTGACTCACTCCTTGAATTGTATCCGACCCTGACGAGTCCGAATGAATAGCAAAATTCTACCATAATGAGTATAATCCATCCAACCAGGTAAAACTATATTTCGGGACTTTTACATAGCGGCCATGCTTGGAATTAGGACAGTTGATTAACCGGCTCCTTTGGTTCAAAGTCCTTATGGTTGCCAGGTTATTGGGGTAAGCGGTTGTGGCTGGCCTGCACCAATAGCCGCATGGTTATCCAATAGTTGCGCTCCGCCCGGGAAGATGCGGACTGAATGCGCAATCCACAGGTCTTTTCCGAAACCCACCAGTCGCAACTTAATTTGCCTTGTTCCAGGTTTCTCTCTAGTTCGCCGATGATACTGGAACTCCAACTGCGGCGATGGCCATAAGCCAGAACCCGATCAGCCAGCGCCTGATAAGCGGGGTGAATAAAAGAATGGGTTTCCTGTTCATAATCCAGGTCCAGCATCGGGATAATACCAGCCATTTCCTGGCTTGTGGCCGCCAGCCATTCCTTTTCTTCGTTGGATGAACCTATATAAAGGTAATACAGGCAAGCCGTATGCTCTTTTCCCGAACGCCGCAGTATCCGGCCTAGCCTTTGAATTCGCTGCCGGCTGCTGCTGGTGGAAGAAGCAATTATGCCCACATCAGTCTCCGGTATATTTAAACCCTCATCCAAAGCCCGACAGCTCACCAATATCCGGAGTTCTGAGTTTTGATATTTTCGTAAAACGATTTTTCTGTTTCCCTCGTCCATTTCTGAATGGTAACGTCCCACTTGTCCGGGGAATAGATCCCGTAACCGTTCATAGACCGCTTCCGCAACTTCGATTCTCTCATTGAATATCAGTACTTTCGCTGCTGGGGGAATACGAGCGACAAGATCCCGCACACATTCAATGCGCGACTCCGCTCGATAGACGATGTCTTTGCGGGCAATGGACAGAACCAGTACTGATCGGGCCAGGCTGGCGGTGTCAGGGTCCTCTGGTACCTGGGTCAACTGTTCCAGGGCAGCAAAAAATTGCTGGCTGCCTAAGCCGTTCAAGAAAGGGCAAAGATGGAGCAGATTTTTCAAGGCACGGGAAATCTGGTCACTTAAGGCCTGATATTGTTCTTCCTCGTAGGGGGTAAACCTCAACTTAAGATTGAAGATAGAAAAGGAGCTGATGATATTGTCATGTAAAGCCTCTGCAAATCCGTATTTATAAATCTCGGGACCGAGGGCCGGAACTAATTTATCCCGGAAAGCGGTCGTTTCTGGAGTGGCTGACAGCCCCAGGGCATAATAGCGCAAAGGCGCAGCGGAAGTGGGGATGTATTTGGCGAAATCAAATATACGTGAATTTTCCGGACTGCTATAGTGATGGCATTCATCGGCAATCAGCAGGACGGCACGGCCCTGACGGTAGTCGGCCAGTACATGGCGGGCCAATGAAGAGCGGGCCGAGTTTACCACATAGATCATATACTTGCGGCCGGGAGGATCCTTGCGCTCCCCAGAATATATGCCGATATCCTCGCGGCCAACCGCCAAATCTTCCTGTAGGGACTGAGACCACTGCTGCGCGAGAAATATTTTGGGAACCACAATCTTTATGCTTAAATCGGTAGAGGATTGGCGGGATAAGGTGAATTCCAACCTGGCAATTGCTCCCAGAGCCAGTACAGTTTTCCCGGCTCCGGTGACTACATTGACAATACCTCGTCCCTGGTTCCGAAACCAAATATTGAGACATTCTATCTGCCAGGGAAATAGGTTTTTGTGCAGCAAACCATAAACATCGAATCGATCAGCCATCATCCCGGCAACATCTTCATTATGAATAACCCTCATCCTTTTCTCACTAATTTTCAATGATCATGCGGATTTGTGTATAATTCTAGTATGACAGCATCCAATTGTTGGGGCAAGATCAATACAAAGGAGTGTTTTAATTGGCGGATTATGAAGAATTGTCTAAGCAGATGTTGCCCGTGGAAAAGGAATTAAAGGACAAAATCAGCAACCTGCAAAAACAGTTCAAGAGCTTGAGTAAAAGTTTTGCGCAAGGAGATCTGAAAAGCTGGACTCGGGATATAAGCGCAATGCGCGGTTTGCTGCGGGAACAGGAAGAACTGCTGACCAGCATGCAGGAACAGATCGATTACTTTGCGATTCGTACCTATATTGAAGATGGCGATTTCGCTGAACAGATGCTGGGTTATTGTGCAAGTCTGGGAGTGGACGTTAAAGGCGATTTTCCCACCTATGAAATGTTTCCTTTTCGGGTCAGGGTGGATGCCGAGAACCTGGATTTATATCTGGACCGCAAACGTGTCCAGTGTGTGCGCCCATCAGCGTTCGTACAGCTGGTAAAGACCAATCGGGACAAACTGCTGCGGGCTTCCTTCGATCCCAGGAGTTTTATCAGGGAATTGGCCGCCGCATATGACCTTACCTTGTTAAAACAAAATCAGGGTAAAGATGAGCCGACCATGGCAGCTGATATTTATCTGAAGAACATCTACAATTTCCTAACCCCAATGCGGAGATTCCGCCGAGATTACGACCAACAAAGCTTTGCTTTTGACCTGGCCAGGCTTTATGCCTCTGAATTAAATACTACCGACGATGGCCGTCAGTTTCAGTTTGGCCCCAGCCGCAATATAAATAGGGCCATCCGCATTCTGGATAAGGATGGCCGGGAGCAGTATTTGGCTACTATCCGTTTTTTCAAGGCGTCAACACCAGAGTTGGCTCTGAGTTGATAGGGAGGAACAGCAATGGGGAATGATACTTGCTCAGCCCTGACCCTGCTAAAACAAGGCCAGGCCCCAGGTAATCGTGAAATCCTGCAGGAGATAACTGTGGGCAGTGATTTTATTTTGGATTTTTGGAAGGAAAAGTATCTGGACGGCTACCTGCCCCAGGGGGGCAGCAAGATTAAATTTTTGACCGGACGTACCGGCAGCGGCAGGACTCATTTACTGGAACTGCTGGCCATTGAAGCTGAGGGCAGGGGTTATATACCGGTTAGCTTTTCTGCCCGAGAGGTATGGTTGCATGATTTTAAGGAAATTTATGTGGCGATACTGCGGCAGGTTAATTTGATGGAGCGTTTGAAGTTATGCTGCGGCGAGTTGATAAGGCAGCTAGGCTATGATCCAGCGGTTATTCCTGAGGGCATGACCTTTACCGACTATTTATCCAGCCAGGGGGATCTGGATCCGTTAACCAAGCGGGAAATACGTCACCAGCTCGACCAGTTGTTTTTAACTAACCCGCTCATAGACAACAACTTCGGTCTGGCCTGTTCACTATTGACTGGGGGATTGCTGGGCCATCCCACTCTGGAGGAACCCAGTCGCCGCCTCTTGCACTTATGGTTGGAAGGAAACCGGGAGGCCCGGCTGCCTGCTTTACGCCGTTTGGGCCTGTCTCCCAGCAGAATCACCAAATATAACGCCCGCCATATGCTGCGCTCGTTGGTGGAAGTTTGTCGTTTGGCGGGATTCAAGGGACTGGTAATCTCTATTGATGATATGGAAATTCTGGTGGGAGCAGATAGTACCGAAACGATACGTTACACCCGTTTGAAGCGAGAAGATGCCTATGAGAGTATCCGAGAACTGATTGATGAAATTGATACCTTAAGAAATACTATGTTCATTTTTTCATTCGAACGCGGTCTGATAGATAACGACAAAGCTGGTTTAAAGTCTTATCAGGCATTATGGATGCGCATCCAGAATGAAATCGAAGGTGCTCGCTTCAACCGTTTCGCGGATATTGTGGATCTAGACCGTCTCATAGACGAAGTCTACACCCCCGAAATCATGGTGGAAATGTCCGCTCGTCTGGCTTCAGTGATAAACCGTCTGGACCAAGGAGCCCAACCTATAACACTGAACACTGCCGAAGAGCTTCACGCTCGGGCCCGTTTTGGCAGAATGTCTTTGCCCCGGCAAGTTAATCGGGCAACTGTTCGGGAAGGAGGAGTCGAACAACAATGATGGATTTTGAAGCCCAGAGAGTAATTGAAGCCTTGCGATCGGGGGTTTCCTCCCGCGCGGTAGGACACTATTTTTCTTCGGCCCGACCCGAGTTGATGCAGGAATTATCCCGAAAAATGGATCAAATCAAGGATACGGGAGAATCCAGCGGTATTGTAATCACGGGAAAATACGGCGAAGGAAAAACGCACCTCCTCAATACTTTATTTAATCTTGCCCATAACAATAATATGGTTGTCAGTATGGTTTCCCTCAGTAAAGAGACCCCCTTTGACAAGCTCTACCTGGTCTATCAAAAACTGGTCAGCAACACTTATCTGCCCCAGCGGTTGCAGCCTGGATTTCAACATGTACTGCAGGATATTACCCCCAATAGCCCTATCGCTCAGGATATAATATCCTTTACCGGCAAACATCTCGACACAGACAAGCTGTTCTACGTTTTCAGGTCCTATTTAAATGTTGATGATCCGGATGACAAGTATCTGCTGATGGCCGATTTGGAAGGCGACTTTATTGGTAATGCCCGCTTGCGTCAGATTTATAAGCGGATTTTCGCTCAACCGGCGCGTTATGCCGTTCCCTTCAGCAAGACCCGCCACAGCATGGATTACCTGGCTATGTTAAGCCATCTCTTTAAACTGTTGGGTTACAACGGTTGGGTGATACTGTTTGATGAAACCGAACTCATAGGTCGTCTGGGCAAAAAGGCCCGGCTTACCGCTTATAGGAACATGGCGTCTTTCCTTTTTCCCCAACAACACTCGCGCCTGGAGTCCACTTTTACGGTGTTCGCCGTGGGAGCGTCCTTTGGTGAAGACGTAATTGAATCCAAGCACGAATTTGAAAACATGGCGGCAGTCTGTGTTGATCGCGGCGAACGGGAACCAATCGAAAAGGTGCTCAATCAGATTATTGCGGCCCCCCAGCTTCTGCCCTTGAATCAGGAGGAAATATTGGGGGTGCTGGAACAGGTACAGGAGTTTCATGGCCGCGCCTATGGATGGAATCCACAGCTGGATGTGGATGCAGTGCTAAAGGCCACCGAAACCCGAGGTTATTTATTAAGGACCAGAATTCGGGCCGCTGTGGAGTTATTGGATCAGCTGTACCAGTATGGACAAGCCGGGAATATTCAGATTAACGACTTGGGTGAGCCACATTACCTGGAAGATGACCTGCCCTCTCTGGATGAGTGCGTCTAAGAAAGTTCAGTAATCATATGGTCCGGTTCCTTTCGAGGCGGTGGCCAATAGCCGATCGCTTCTTTTGATTTACGACGAGGAGCTCGTAACTTATCTTATCATAAGACTCAACCAGTTTATCTTCGCACTGCCCCTTGTGGCCAATCAGGCCGTCGCAAGCGCCGATCCTTACATGAGCGTGGTCCGGCTGAAAGTAGAGTCGGGGCATAATAATATGGATCATCTCGGTAAGGAATGATAGAAGATCAAGTTGAAATTATGGGCCAAAATAAAACCCCTATACTGGGGACTGCTGTTGCCCCTAGGGGTGCTTTTAGGGTATGTTGGCTCCCTATGGCCAGCCATTATTGAGAGATACTATTCGAACGGTATTAATCGGATGGTAATATGCGGGCTGAGTTCGGCCAGTGGATTGTTGCCGTTTTCTCTTGCGGAAATAGTGGTGCTCCTACTGGTGATAATAATCTTGCGGGTGCTGGTCAGGGGGCTGGTATTCCTATTAAAGAACAAGAGACTCGATGGTCCGCTCCTGGTCAGACACATGGTAAACTTGCTGGCCTGCGCCAGTGTGCTCTATTTTACCTTCATACTCCTGTGGGGACTCAACTACAGCCGGCTCAGTTTTGCGCACATAGCCAATTTTACTGTCCAACCAGCTACGATCGATGAATTGGCCCAGGTATGCGAAAGCTTGATCGAGCGGAGCAACCAGCTGCGCCTGGGACTGGAGCAGGATCATAACGGGGTAATGCGATTGGCGGATGGAAAAGCCATGGCAATTAAGCACGCGGCTGACGGCTATGAACAGGTCAAGAACATTTATCCCGAATTAGGAGGCGAATTCGGCCCGCCCAAAGGAATACTGCTCAGTGAACCTGTGTCTTATTTGGGCTTTTCCGGGGTCTATTTCCCGTTTACCGGTGAGGCTAATATAAACATGGCGGTGCCGGATGCCATACTGCCGAGTACGATTGGCCACGAGATGGCCCACCAGCGTGGTTTTGCCCGGGAGGATGAAGCCAATTACATCGCCTACCTTACCTGCAACCTGAATCCTGATCCCAACTTCCAATATTCCGGCAATCTGCTGGCGGTGATTATCTCCATGAACACGCTGCACCAATATGATATGGCTAGATTCCTTGAATTGCAGGCCAAGTACGGTGAAGGAATGAGAAATGATCTGAATGATTACGCGCTTTTTATCAAGACCCACGACACTGTAATAAGAAGGTTTAGCAATGCCACCAACGACCTTTATCTGAAATCGAACCGGCAGGCGGATGGAGTTTACAGCTATAATCGCATGATAGACTTATTGATTGCAGAATTTCGAGGTAAGGAGCAACTGCCAGATGTTTAACAGCAAGCATTAGATAGCGGCTGACCCCGGTGATTATTTTACCGGGGATATGGGATTCAAAGGCATTACGGAACAGCAAGACTATTATCTGCAAGATGTCTCCTTGGCGATTTTCCAACCAAATCGATGACATTGTGTGCCGTTATTCGGATTTTGGCATAAGTTGGCGCAATCGGCCAATCCAGCATAATATTTTAGGATGCGTATTAAAGTGCGCTTCTCGTGTTTTGTATTCATGAGCCAAAATATTTATAGGCTGCCAACCCTCGATAGCTCCGTGTTCCTGTGGTCACGTTACCAAGCGTACTAATTAAATAAATTGGCGAAATGTGTTGACGTTGGATACGCTGCCATGATAATATTCTTCTTGCCCGCTGAAAAGCGGACACAATGTTTCCGGGGCAACCGGAAGCAAAAGCTCTGATAAAACAGAACAAAGAGAAAGACGAAGTGCGAAAAACCTGGG
>CAZBSD010000045.1:11957-13574 GCA_964494735.1 uncultured Syntrophomonas sp. | reverse complement strand
ATATAATAACGATCTATCCACAGCGTGAACAAGTTGCTCTTGACGACCAAAGGATATGGATTCTGCATATTCAGTTTGTTCATCAGCACCGCCTCATGAGGCATGGTGATGCCCAGCTGACCGGCCACCCGTTTGGCTATCGCTATTATGTTTTCGATGGGCAGTTTATTGTTCATGAAGATAAATTACCATATTGTGCCCATTGCCGGCAAGACTCTTGCATGTGAGCGACATCCGAAAGTGCTCCCTGGTTATAGCTGGAGGTCCATCGCTGCCAAGATACGATTTTCTTTGATTGGACTAGAGGTGTAATCTGGTTTATCATTGATAAAATATGTCAACGAGGTGATATGGAGATGAAGACAGTCGCATGTGTAAAAGCGGTGCCGGAAGAACAGGATATATCCGTAAAACCCGATCACACCTTGGACTTTGGCAAGGCCGAGTTGAAGGTGGGACAGTATGACCTGAATGCGGTGGAGGCTGCAGTGCAGCTCCAGGAAGCCACCGGAGGCGAGGAACCCTTGATCATCACCGTCGGCACCACCAAAGGCCTTAAGAATACCAAGCTGCAGAAGGCCATGCTGTCAAGAGGCGCGGGGGCCCTGTTCGGGGTAGCCGACGACTCCCTGGACGCCATCGACAGTTACGCCACCGCCCGGAACCTGGCTGCCGCCATCACCAAGATCGGGGCAGTCGATCTGGTACTATGCGGGGAAGGCTCGGGCGACATCTACACCCAGCAGGTAGGCCCCCTACTAGGGCAGCTGTTGGGATTTGCCAACCTCAATGCGGTCAGCCGGATCACCCCTAAGGGTGACAAGCTGGAAGTAGAGCGCACCCTGGAGAATGAGATAGAGGTATTGGAGGTAACCTTGCCGGCAGTCCTGTCGGTAACCGCCGATATCAACAAAGCCCGCATCCCTGGATTGAAAGAGATCCTGGCCGCCGGTAAGAAGCCGGTCAACCTGTGGGGAGATGCCGATGTGGAGATGGCCAAAAGCAGCGGCATCGAGATCATCAGTACCCTGGCTCCTCCCCAGGCCGAGCGTAAACAGATCGTACTTGAAGGCGACAGTGAGGAGAACATTACCGAACTGTATGAAAACCTTCGCAAAGTACTTTAATTTAGGGGGTGTGTAGAGTGAGCAAATTAAGCAAAGTTTTTGTTATAGCCGAACATAACGATGCCATGAAGGAACTGGTCAGCGCTGCCGCCCAGTTGGGTGAAAACACCGCCTTGATCTGGGCCGGGGATAAAGGTCAGGCCAGCGGAGCCGATACCGTCTACTACCTGGGCGAACTCAGCCATGAGCGGATCCTGGAGCATTATGCCCCTGGTATCATCAACCTTATAAAAAATGAACAACCCAACCTGGTTTTGGTGGAAACCAGCCGCAAAGGCCGCCTGCTGGCCGGCATGATAGCCGCCGCCCTGGGTACCAGCGTGCTGGCCGACGCCGCCGAGATCAGCGTCGATGGTGGAGTTACCACCAAACGCATGGTCTATGGAGGAGCCGCCTTCCGCACCGAACGCTGCACTGCCCCCACTACGGTGGTAACCTTGAGCCCCGGGGTGTTTGAAGCCGGTGATACCGGTAAGGCTGCCAGTCTGGT
>CAZBSD010000045.1:0-11857 GCA_964494735.1 uncultured Syntrophomonas sp. | reverse complement strand
GTCAGCCCGGCCCGCACCATTGTGGCCATCAACAGCGACAAGAACGCCATGATCTTCAAACAATGCGACTATGGCATTGTAGGCGACCTTAAGACGGTTCTGCCGGCGTTGGTTGCCAAGTTCAACAAATAACCAGCCCAAATTCATACTCCGCCTTCGGCCAGCATTGCCCTGCCGGAGGCGGATTCTTATAAGTGGGTACAACCGCGCCCTGCCACTCGTTGGACAGCCCGAGTGCCGGGCGGCATGCGGTGGGATTGGGGAGAGTGTCCGGGTGATGGACAGCAGCTGCGGCAGAAAAAAGAACGGCCAGGCAACCAAAGTACCTGGCCATAATTAGAGGGACAACGTCGGATCGGAACCTGATAATATTATAACAGCCCGTCCGTGTTGAAACTTGCTGAACCCTGTCTGCCGTTTTTATTTTTGTTTAGGGCCACACGCCTTGAAGCTTGCATGTATACAATCACTCCCCCATAAATTGGAAGCAGGGTCTTGATTTAAACCGTCTGCAGGTTATAGAATTGTTGTTGTAGGTTTATTATAAGAATAGATTCATTTACGGAAAGGGAGGTTCCTATGATCGTCCTAATTACAAAAGTATGTGTGAAACCGGAAAGGGTATCCGAATACAAGGATACCTTCACCACTATGGCTAAAGAAACCCGCAAAGAAGAGGGCTGCGACTCTTATCTCCTCTTCCAGGACGTCCAGCACCAGGATGTCTGGTATACGATAGGCAGGTGGAAAACAGTTGAGGCCGTGCATGAGCATATGACTGCACGCCATTCGACCTCAGCCAACGCCAAAGCTGGCGATATGCTGACCAAGGACCCGGAATTCTCGATATGCAGAGAGGTGTGTTGAGCAGGTCCTGAACCGCTGTTGTCCATATACAGGAGTCTTTGTGTCGGTTCAGTCTCTATCGGCAGATCGAGACAAAGAAAGCCATAGCGCCAAGCAGCAGCTAAGCCATTGAGCAAGGCCAACCTGGGCCCCTCGATGCAACCGACTACCCTTATCGAAACAGCTGTCAGCGTTTTTTGACCATCCCGCCCCTCCCCGCCGGAGGGGTTTTTGTTTGCCAACATCCGATCCTTCGTATACTTATAGAGAGAACCAGTTTTTTTGTTGTTATGCAAGGATTGGGACGAGTTGCTCGTGTTTTATGTAGAGGAGATTACTATGGCGGTTTTACATCCTGCCGGCGACGACATTATAGCCGCGGCTCTGCAGAAGTATTCGGATATGGTATATCGAATCTGTTTCGTCTACCTGGGCAGCCGCCCTGAAGTAGACGATGTCTTCCAGGAGGTTTTCCTGAAACTGCTCCAGAAGGAAGGCTCCTTCACCAGCCCGGATCATCAGAAGGCCTGGCTGATTCGGGTCACCATCAACCAGTGCAAGGATATGCTGAAGGGATTCTGGTGGAAGCGGATCGACCTGATGGAGAATGTGGAGCTGCCCGGAAGCGACCCGAAGGAGAGAGATATCCTCAGGGAGGTGCTCTCCCTTCCGCCAAAGTACAAAGACGTGATCTACCTCTATTATTACCAGGAATACACCGTACCGGAGATGGCACAGCTGCTGCAGCGCAGTGTGAACACCATCTACTCGCAGCTGCATAGGGCCAGGGAAATGATGCGACAGAGCTTGGAGGGAAAGGGACATGCAGAGACAAATTAAATCAGCCTTGGATCGGATCGAAGCGGATGAGGCCCTGGTCAGCCGCACCGAAGCCCGCTTAAGAAAGGAACTGGCGGGGGTCAATAGCCCAACCACATTCGTGAAAGGAAGGATCTGTGAAATGAAGAAATTCGCTCTGGCCGCCTGCCTGGCAGTGCTGCTGATCGGGGGAGGATTTGTCTATGCCACCCCCACATCCTATATGTATGTTGACATCAATCCCAGTATCGAACTGGGCATCAACGGCTTCGATAAGGTGGTAAGTGTTGAGGCCATGAATGATGATGGTCAGGCAGTTTTGAATGAGCTGGGCAGAATCAAAGGAATGAAGCTGGATGATGCCGTCAAGCTCATAGTAGATGAGGCAGTCGCACAAGATTTCATCGCTGCGGGAGATTCATCCTTCGTTGAGCTGACGGCGGTGACCGACAATGACAAGAAAGCCGGCAAACTGCTCAAGTATGCCGACCAGGGAACTAAAGAAGCCCTGGAGGAAAATGAGGCCGAGGCCGAGATAGGGCAGGCCGCCGTCAGCCATGCCCGCTGCGATGCCGCCAAGGCGGCCGGTATATCCCCTGGCAAACTGAACCTGCTCCAGAAGCTGTGGTTGGCTCAGGGCAACGAAATTGCGGAGGATGCTGATCAGGAAGCTCTCGAAGACATTTACGAAGAGATCCTGGAGCTGGAAAATGAAGATATGGATGGTGATCCCCTTTATAAAGATGGCTCCGTCAAGGACATCATGAAGGCCATCAAAAAAATCAAAGTGGAAGACCAAGCGGACCTTAAAGATGACCACGATGCCGATGATGATGACGATGATGTAACCCCTGGCCATGGCAAAGCCAAGGCCCCGGGCCAGCTGAAGAAAAGTAACATCGAAAACGACGACCAGCAAACGGTTTATCTCCCTAACGGCAAAATCAAGAAAAACGCTCACGGAAATGCGGGGCAAGATATTGACGATGATGACGATGACCATGGAGACGACCAGGATTAAATCCTGGTCCCTGAAGCCTGGGTATAATATAACGCCGGCGCAGGGTGTCAAACAAGTTACATTCAGGCAGACCGAGCAAAAAAGGCTTAGAGCAAGGCATTCGGGAGCCCCGTGATTAAGGCGTACATGAGGTACGTCGATTGAACGGGGGTTCCGTATTAACGCAACTATGGGCCTTTTTTGACGGTCTGCGCCGGTGGAAAAAAATCCACCGGCGTTTTTTATGTCGTCAGGCAGCGGCATACCCAACCCCATTACGGGACGCAGGCATGCTCTCTTTTCCTTCCCAGTGATTGATATCTGGCTGGAGCCATGATCTCTCCCCGGTCCCGATTATTGTTATGGGTGGTTTCCTGTGCTGGGCTTGTCAATGCAGATGGCGGTGATGCACGCCCGGGGTATGAGGATGGGAATGCTCGGTCGGGGTGTGGGTGTGCTGGTGGGCATGCTCCCCGGCCGCTGGCGGCCGGTTGTTCATACTTCCATCACATTTTTGGTCTATTATTAGGGTATATATGCCTGGCTGGAAGCGGACGGAGGAGGTAAGGCAATGGACAGCGCCCGAATACTGATCGTGGATGATGAAGCCCTGATCAGGGATCTGATCAAGGAATATATGAGCCTGGAGAACTTTGTAGTCGATGAAGCCACCGACGGACGACAAGGGTTGGAGCAGTTTCAGCAAAACCGCTATGACCTGGTGGTCCTGGACGTGATGATGCCGACCATGAACGGTTGGAGCCTGTGCCGGGAGATCCGCAAAGTCTCGCCGGTACCAATCATTATGCTCACCGCCCGAGGGGAAGAATATGATAAATTATTGGGCTTCGAAATGGGTGTGGACGATTACCTGACCAAGCCCTTCAGTCCCAAGGAACTGCTGGCCCGTATCAAAGCCATCCTGCGCCGGGCGGGCGGTAATGAACCCGGGCCCCAGGCGGTATTTGAGGGCTTGAGCCTGGACTTCGATTCGCACACGGTTAAGGTGGATGGTCAGGCGGTCAGCCTTACTCCCAAGGAATATGAACTGATAACCTTCCTGGCCCGCAATCCCCATCGGGTTTTCTCCCGTGAACAGCTGCTGGATTCGGTCTGGGGATATGATTACGTCGGTGATACCCGCACCGTCGACACCCATGTCAAAATGCTGCGGGAGAGCCTGGGAGCCTACCGGAAATACATCGTTACCGTATGGGGCACCGGTTATAAATTCGATGCAGGAGGCAAAGCATGAAAAGTATCCGGTCCAAGCTATGGGCGGGAATGATGAGTCTGGTGGTGATAGTACTGGTTCTGCTATGGCTGGTCCAAATCGTGTTCCTGGAGAGCTTCTACATGGGGATGAAAATAAGGGACATCGAGGCCAAAGCAACCGCTGCCACCAATTTACTGGAGCAGGACCCAACCCAGTTTACAGAGCGTATCGAAGCACTGGCTTACGACAATAACCTGAGTATCGAATTGCTTGATCTCAACGGCCACATCGAGTATCAGACTTCCTCCATGATGTATGGACAGATGATGCAGCTGCGCAGCGTGCGCAACCAGGTGTATGAGGGGGCCAAAGCCGGGGCTGAATCCGCACTCCCCTTCACTCACCCCCGGCTGGGCAATGATTATATGATTATCGGCCTACCGGTCAGCAGTGGCGGGCAGGTATCCGGGGTATTGATATTGGATGTCCCCTTGGCGCCAGTTGAAGACACCGTCGCCATACTGAAGCTGCAGCTCATCTATATCTCGTTTATTCTGCTGGGTGCCGCCCTGCTGCTCTCCTTCCTGCTGGCCCGGACCTTCGCCCGTCCGATTGTGGAGATCAACCAGGCTGCCGAGAAGATGGCCACCGGTGATTTCTCCGCTAGGACTGCTATCTCCCAGGCCGATGAAATCGGGCATCTCGGTCAGACCATCAATTACCTGGGCGAACAGCTGGCCCAGATAGACAATCTGCGCAAAGACCTGATCGCCAACGTATCGCACGAATTGCGCACCCCTTTGAGTCTCATCCAGGGCTATGCCGAAACCCTGCGGGACGTCACCGGTGATTCTCCCCAAAAGCGGGAAAAACAACTGGGGATCATCATCGAAGAAAGCCAGCGGCTCAGCCACATGGTCAACGATATCCTGAATCTTTCCCAGCTACAGTCCGGACAGCTGCAGCTGCAGCAGGACAGCTTCGGTGTGCAGGAGCTGATCAGCCGGGTAGCGCAACGATATGAACTGCTGTGTCAGCAGATGGGAGTGGCCTTTCAGGTGGACGTACCGGCTGGCCTGACAGCTTACGGAGATGAGCCCCGCATCGAACAGGTCCTATATAACTTGATCAGCAACGCCTTCCAACATGTGGACCCCTGCGGCAGCATCGCCGTGGTCGTGTATCCGGCCAATGACAAGGTCCGCCTGCAAGTCACCAACAGCGGTGCCGGTATTGATGCTCAAGACTTGCCCCACATCTGGGACCGGTACTATAAGTCGCCCCATCGTCAAACCGGTTCAACTGGGACCGGATTAGGCCTGGCTATCGTCAAAGCGGTGCTGGAGGCCCATGGAGCAGCCTTCGGGGCCGACAGCCCAAAAGGCGGTCTGACCACCTTTTGGTTTGAATTGGAGCAAAGCGAAGAGGAATAAATATTTCACCGAGTTTTTCGGAATCTATCAAACTTCTATCACAATTGCCGTTTATACTCTAACCATAGTCTCTACCACATACGAGTATAGAAAAGGAGTGGAAGTAATGAAAGGTTTGAAAAAATGGGCAGCCGCCCTTACCGTCGCCGCCGTACTGGGAGCAGGGGGAGCAGCCTACGCCGCCACCGCACTGACCCCGGCCGAGATCGCGGCCAATCTCACCGGTAAGACCGTAACCGAACTGCAGCAGCAGCGGCAAACCGGCCAGACTTATGGAGCCATTGCCAATGAAGCCGGCAAACTGGATGAATTCAAGGCTCAGATGCTGGAGCAGAAGAAGGCCATCCTGGATGAGCGGGTGGCTGATGGGAAAATGACTCAGGAGCGGGCTGAGACCATCTACAAAAACATGCAGGAGAACCAGGTCAACTGCGATGGAACCGGCAATGGCGCCCGGATGGGCCAGCAGAATGGAGCCGGATTTGGCCAGGGACAGGGCAACGGGATGAGAATGGGCAACGGAGCTGGCAACGGCCAGGGATTCGGAATGGGTGGCGGTAACTGCGGGGGAGCCTGCCTGAACAGCACCACCCCAAAATAATCCCAACAGTCCACCACCGGAAATGAAACAGGGGGGTTGCCGCCCTCCTGTTTTTTGCCGGTAAATATCTGAATCGCTCCGGTCAAAACCCCGGATATGCCTTGCTGGTGCCCTTCCCACATATAATGCCCGGCACTCTCCAGAAAACAATATGCTATACTCTGAATACCAAGCCCTATGGAATTATCACCACCATTACTACTCACGGTGGGAGTAACGCAGTTCGATGACCTTCTCTTTCAGGTCAATATCTTTGCGAAGTATCTCCCGGCCCTCCAACAGGTACTTATTGTCGTGGTGATTATGATTGGTTTTTATCTCATCCTGAACTATCTTGATATAGGCGATGTCGTCCGATATCTTGGACTCCAAAGCCAACTGCAAGCGGTACAATTCTTCCTGGTTGAACAATACTTATCCGACCTTCTTCCTGCGACTATCCAGAACCATGGCGATTATGCCCAGGGTTTGGGCATAGCTCCCTGCTTGGATTGAACCTGACCAGGTGACCATTGAGGAAAAACCCCGTGTACTCAGACACCCTGGCTGCCTGCTGCATGTTGTGGGTGACTATTACTATAGTGTATTCCTTTTTTCGGCTCGCCAATCAATTCTTCCAGTCTGGAGGACAAAATCGGATCGTCTTCATTATGTGTACATTTTGGTCACGACAAACTCCACCGCCCGAGCGGGGAGGAACCGCTTAAGCAGAGCGAAGACCTTGTTGACCATTCCCACCACCACCCGAACCGGGGGATCGCTGCTGGCTACCATCCCTAGTACCACCCGGGCGACGTTAGCGGGGGGCGGGCCGCCCTGCTCATCCCGGATCATCTGCCACACTGATTTGTCGAAGGTCGGTTTATAGACGGAATTGGCTGAAGCCTTGGTAAATATGCGGTTGGCGGTGAAACCGGTATTGGTATCACCGGGATCGATCAGGACCACCTTGATCCCGAAAGGTTTTAGTTCCATGCGCAGCCCTTCGGTCATAGCTTCCAATGCATATTTGCTGGCGCTGTAGAATGACTGGAAGGGCACCGTAATCAACCCCGCCACCGAACCGATGTTGATGATAAGCCCGCCGCCTTGTTGGCGCATGATGGGCGCCACCCGGCGGCACACTCGGTGAGTTCCGAAGAAGTTGGTGTTGAACTCCAGCAAGGCCTCCGCATCGGCGGTGTCTTCCACCGCCCCCGCCAAAGCGAATCCGGCGCAATTGACCAGGATATCGAGCCGGCCTTCTTTTTGTTGCACATACCCCACCGCCGTGTCGACCGATTCATCCGAGCACACATCCAGCTGGATCATTTTGATGAATCCCCCCGCCTCATTCGGGCCGGGCACTACCTCTGCTCCCTCGGCGGGATGCCGGCTGGTGCCGTAAACCTTGTAGCCCTGTCCGGCCAACGCCTCCGCTATCGCCTTGCCCATCCCCGACGAAGCTCCGGTTACCAGGACCACATCTCCATACAACTTCTTCACTGTCCGACCCCCGTTTTATCTTTTGATTAATGTATCTCTATTGGGAGCGCGCTGTGGGAATGCGCCCAGACTAGTCTTGGCCGGAAACCACATCGGCGGCTTTTTTCGAGAACCAGTAGAGGACCATTCCGCTCACAAAACCCACCGCCGGATTGAGGGCGATGCTCAGCACCACCACCCCCGCGAATACGAACATCTCCAGGCGGTCCTTACTGTCTATGGTCTTGACCAGGTCCAGACCGCTGTAGAAGAGCATCCCCCCCAGGGCTGCGGCGGGGATCATCTGCAGTAGCCGCAGTCCCGATGCTCCCAGCAACAGTCCGATCACCAGCAGCAGCCCGCCCATGAAGGCGGTGGCATAGCAGGTACGGGCGCCAAACCGGTAGTGGGCCGCCAGCCCGCCGCTGCCATGGCACATCGGGATCATCCCCAGGGGTGCCCCGATAAGGTTGCCGATCCCCAGGGTGAGGCAAAGGTTTCTATCGGTGACCCGCCCGGATTGGCCCGGGAACAGCTGACTGGCCAGGTAAGTGGTGACCAGGACCGAATTAGTAAGGGTAAGAGGAAATTGGGGCAGAGCCCCCTGTAAGAATCCGCGGTAGTAATCGATCCCCGCGGGCCAGACCAGGTGTGGCAGGCTGAAGCCCAGGTTCAGAGTGGGCAGGCTCAACTCCGGATGGAGCAGAAATGCCAATATCGTCCCTCCCACCACCGCTACGATCGATGCCGGCAAATGGCGGTTGTTGAGCAGCAGCAACATGGCCAGCATCACCGGCAGTCCTATCAGCCAGTCACTGCTGGCCATCTTAATACCCAGCGTAGCCAGGCTGATGCCCAGACCGGCTTGGATTCCCATGGTTACACAGGCCGGAGTGATGCGGGCCAGTTTTTCGATGGCTCCGCTGAGACCGATGACGAGCATCATAACTCCGATGATGATCCCCGCCGCAGCGATCTCTCCAGCGCTGAAATGATCTACGATGATGGCCGCCCCGATGACTTTCATGGGCTGAACCGGGATGGGCAGCCGGTAGAACCAGGCGGTAAATATGTACATCAGGCCGCCCAGGACCAGGACAGCGGTCACATCAAGGTTGGCGATGGTTATGGCGCCTATTATATAGGGAAGGAAAGTGCCCAGATCCCCAAGGGAGCCGGCCAGCTCACCGCTAAGGTTCTTCAGTTTATGGGTCGGCATATTCACTCCCCCTACAAGGTCCTCATAAATCTGTGTATTCTCAGCCTGATTACACCGCCTTACGCATGGGACTCCCCGGATACCGTAAGGGATAGTCGATCAGCAGACGGCGGACCCCTGTTTACTTGGTAATGTCCAAGTAAGTTATTACTAATTTTAACTTATTCATGCGGTCTTGGGGATAAGCCGGATGATTGGCGGAATAATCTGGCGGGTCTAATATCCCAATGCCAAGATCAATGATAAGTACATGTTCTGTCATCCTGAAGAGCAGAAGATGCGAAGGCTCTGATCAACAACCCCTTCTTACTTTAATGGGATGCTTTGCTAACGCTCAGTATAACATCTTGGTGAGACTTCCGGGCAGCTTCAACCTACCTCATTGGTTAGCCCCGCACCAATTTATTTACCCCCTATGATAGCCTTGATCCATCATAGGGGGTATATTTGTCCTACGGCTGCTTGTCCAGTTGGCTGCGTTTATTATTGCCCCAAACCATGTTATGGCTCTCCTTAGGGGAGGGCATTCAGGATGACGGTCGCCGCCTCGGCGCGGCTGGCTCCCTGGGTGGGGCCAAAGAGATTGCCGGGGTAACCGTTCATGAATTTGTTGTCAACTGCTGCAACCACATAGGGCGACGCCCATGCAGATATGGCGGCTGCGTCCTGGAAGCTGGCCGCACCACTGCCAGTGGCCACTTTGGCCGCTTTGACTATCATCACCGCCATCTGTTCGCGGGTGATGGTGTCCTCGGGGCCAAACCTGGTGTCGCTGTAGCCGGCAATGATACCATTGGCATAAGCGGTTGAAATAGCGGTCTTGGCCCAGTGATTGTCGGTATCGCCAAACATCTTGACCTCGCCCGGCTGCAGCTTGAAAGCGTTGACCAGCACTGAAGCGAACTCAGCCCGGCTGATCTTCTTTTCGGGCAGGAAGGTCCCATCCGGGTTGCCGCTGATAGCCCCCTTGGCGACCAGCGCTTCTATATTGGCCTGGGCCCAATGACCATCGATGTCCTTTAATCCTGCCGGGGGTGTTACCGGAGGCGTCACCGGCGGTGTCACCGGAGGTGTTACCGGCGGTGTTACCGGTCCCGGTTGTTCAACTGGTTTGGCGGCAACCGGTTGGGTGACCAAGGCATCATCATAGCCAGTGGCTTTGATTACTATGGCGTAATCCTTGGCAGCGGCAAAGACCTCGGCGGCGATTACTATCTTGCCGTCACTGACCGTATACTTGTCCCGTACCGATACCTCATCCACCTTGACGTTGGTTATCTTGCCGCTCCAATCCGGGGTGCTGGCGAAAGTGAGCTCCATGGCCTGCCCCACCTGGTTTTCGCTGCTGTCACCGGTCAGGGCGGGGGGAGCTATCGGTGTTGGAGGCTGTTGATCCTTCCCGATAGAGAAACTCTCCACCGCTATCCCAGCCCCTGACTTGAGCTGCAGGGCGGCATTATCGCTTTTAACGTAATCGACTGCCACGGCTTGTCCAGCTGCGGCTTTGCTCTCCAGGACCAATTTGATCTTGCCGGTGGTATTGGTCGTCTCTACCCCGGTTACCTTGACTGCTTTGCCATCCACAGTCAACGTGAACTGTCCTTGGGTGCCGGCCGGATCTGCCAGTCCCTGGTCGAAATTAATGCTGTAGTCACCCTTATTGGTAACTTCTCCTGATACTGCCACCGGAGCCGCGGCAGCTTGTACCATCGGCACCATGAATGCTGCCGTCATCAGTACCATTGTCAGTAAAACCATTAACCGGTTTTTCTTCTTGCTGATCAAATTATCTCCTCCCCACAATTAATCTTCTGTTTAATAACACCTCAGCTCGTCCTTGGCACAGGTCCTCCACACTGCACCTTTGTCTCCCGGGACTGCCAGCGGCCTGACCATAAGTACCGCTTCCCGGTCCATCAATACTGCCTTTACCACCTCCCCTATCTCTACTAGTTCATCTTCAGCCAGGACTTGCCCATTGTCCTTGCTTTTGACCTTGGTAATGAAGGAACGGCTCAGTATTTCCTGCACACGGAGCGCCTGCCCCGGTTGGGCAATTGACAACTTACCCCGAAACCGGCCATCATTGCCGCTTAGACGCAGGCCGCTGCCGGCCAGGGCACCGACCACCCCGTCGCCAGTCCCTCCATGTTCGCTCAAGTAAATGCCCATCTCCCGGGCTATGTCATAGGCGTAATCCTTGTTCAATACCTCTTGTTTGGCTGAGAATCCATAGGCGATAAGCCAACCCGGATTGCTGAGTCTCTCCGGCACCACCACACAAAGGCCGGGATCGGAACCGGAGGCTCGCTCCTTCTCCAGGAAGCTGCCGCTGTATTCGATAATATCTTCCAAGACACCGTTATCAGGGACCTCAGCTGCGAAGCACATGGCACTGTTGTGCGATGTATATGGCACGTCAGGGTGTACCAGCAATTGATGGCGGGTCACCGGCTCGCATTTGCCCCATTTCCGTTCCTCGATATCCCCGGCCAATTGCGAGGCTAGTTGGCCCGTACCGCGCTTGGTATCAATGTTATCGGTATCATCAATACAAATCAGGACTCTCATATTAGCACCTCTCCGCTTCTTAACTCTTGGCTTCCCGCATCCCCTGGCTCCTCAGCATGCGCTCCATGGTCGGCTGGTCCAGGTCCCAGTCGAAGAATTGGGCATAGAAATCATGTATGATCAGGTAGATGTCGACATCCGCGAATAATTCCGGATATACTGTCTTGGCGGTCCAGATCGTGACCAGGGGAGTCTCCAGGGAGTTGGGATGGCCCCAGCGGGATATCCCCACCGGCAGGGGCAATACGCGCTTGTTCTTGACCGCCTGCATGGGTTTCCATTGCTCGTGGCCCATAATGTATCCTACTACATCTGGGTTGTTTACCAAAATGTAGTCGGGATCCCAAAGGAGGATCTGCTCCAGGTTGGCGTAATGCTCACCATCACTGAACTTGAGATCCTGGCCCACCGATACGTTTCTTACCCCCGCCGCCCTGGTCCAGTCGGCAGCCAGTGAGTTGGCTGAATCGGTACGGGTGGCTTCCTGGGAGGAATGGTAGACGGTGACTTTCTTCTCCTCCGGTATGGGTCCTACCCGGGTCTGTACCGTAGCCATAGTCTGCTGATAGAACTGCTGGTACCTCTGTCCCTCCTCTTCGGCTCCCACTATGGAGGCCACCATCTGCATTGCCGACTGCTGTTCGGCGATGCTGACGAACTGGATGCCGACCACCGGGACCTGGGCCAG
>CAZBSD010000044.1:0-14172 GCA_964494735.1 uncultured Syntrophomonas sp. | reverse complement strand
AAATCAAAAGGCTTTTATACAATTTGGTGATGTCGCGCAATCCCTGCAGAAAGCCCGGCTTGGGATTTATCAGTCCCATGTTGGCAGCTACCGGTTCGACTATAACGGCTGCGATATCAGGTCCCATAGTCATAAATGCCTTCTTCACAGATTCCAGGTCGTTGTATCTGCACACTATCGTTTGGTCTATGAAAGATTTGGGTACTCCTGCGCTGGTTGGCACCCCGGAGGTAAGCAATCCAGAACCAGCTTTAATCAGAAAGGAATCCGCATGACCATGGTAGCAGCCTTCAAATTTTATGATCTTATCACGCCCGGTAACCGCTCGGGCCAACCGCACTGCACTCATGGTGGCTTCAGTGCCTGAATTCACCAGTCTGACCTGCTCCACGGCGGGGAACGCTTCACAAATCATACGGGCCAGCCGCATCTCTCGAACCGAGCAAGCCCCGAAACTGGTGCCCTCCTCAGCAGCCGAACATATGGCCTGGATGATATCAGGATGACTATGACCCAGAACCAGTGGTCCCCAGGAACATACGTAGTCTATGAAGGCATTGCCATCGACATCGTATATTTTGGAGCCAAGACCTTTCTCGATCATCAAGGGATGCATACCCACCGATTTAAAGGCCCGGACCGGGCTGTTTACTCCACCCGGCATGTATTTCTGGGCCTCATTAAATAACCTTTCCGATTGTCTGGTTTCCAACCCGAGCCCTCCCCTGTCAATTAATCATCGATGCTCAGACATACCTCATACTGGCTTTCTTAAATTCCTTGAGGCTCTTAATTATCAGGTAATCATGCAATCCAGTTTTAGTTGCCACGTCGTTGATTATCCCCTGAAGCTCCTTCTCATTGCGGGCGTGGATCATGGTAAACAGATTATAGGGAAACGAAGGTGGAACCTTGCGCAGGTAGCAGTGGCTTATAGCCTGGAATCCAACCATTTGGCTGCCGGCCTCATCTTCTTTTCCCAGGTCTGCCTTCCAGGCCACCATGGCATTTACCACATACCCAGCCTGCTGATGCCTTAGCACGGCTCCCCATCGGCGGATTACTCCTTCGCTTCGCATCCGCTCAATCCGGTCCACGATCTTATCGACACTGACTCCTGTTTGAGCAGACAATCGTGCAAAGGGGTGGGACTCAAGGGGCAAATCATCTTGTATCAATTCGATAATGGCCTTATCGAAAGGGTCAGACTTCATCCTTGCTCTCCATATCAAATGCGACTTTGATCTTAAATACCTTTTCGGCTGGCATGCTGACGATCTTAATCTTTAAAGTAGATTCCAGTTCTTGCAAAACCCTGTCCACTTCCTCCCATGAAGTGACGGTCAGAGTAAACCATACATTATACTCGTGGTCACGCAGATAATTATGAGTGACCGACGGCAAGTTATTTATGGACTGAACTGCGGCCTCAATCCTGGAACTCGGCACCACTGCCGCACAGAGAGTTGAAACGTAGCCCAGTGAAGCCGTATTCATGACCCCTCCTATCCTGCGGATGAGGCCGGTTGATTTCATGACCCCTATACGGGTCAAAACCTCTGCTTCGCTAATCTCCAGACGGTCGGCTATCACCCTATATGGTTCTCCGCTCACCGGGAAATCGGCCTGCAATTGGTTTAGTATTTGGCGGTCCAGTTTATCCAGGGCCGACACCTAGTCAGCCCCCTTGGGATGATACAGGCACCATGTATCTTCAGCCATATAATCACCATTGTAATAATTAGCCCGGGCCCGGCAACCGCCGCAGCGCTCTTTGAAATCACAGATGCCGCATTTACCTTGGTACTCCAAGGTGCGCAGCCTCTGCAGGGCTTCGTTCTCGCGCCAGATAGCATCGAAGGGCTGGTCCTTAACATTTCCCAACGGCATGTCCAGGTAGGCGCAAGGTTGCACCGCTCCGGTCGGACTAATGATGCAATAACTGATTCCGGCCAGGCATCCCTTTGAGAAGCGCAGGGGTATGCCTTTCTTGTCGGCCACCCTGATAAATTGAGGTGCACAGGTGGGCTTGATCTCGATAGGAACGGTCCGCTGTTTTTCCATCAACCGCGCCAAGGTTCTCTCATACTCAGCCACCTTGAGCGCTTCATCCTCGATATTGACAGCCCGTCCGGTGGGTACCAGGAAAAATACGTGATGGGCCATGGCCCCGATTTCTATGGCAAAATCAGTTATATCCTCCAGTTCACCTACGTTCCAATCCATAACCGTAGTGTGAATCTGAAATGGTACCCCGGCTTCCTTGAGGTTATGCATGCCTTCAACAGTCAATTGGTAGGCATTATCCAACTTGCGGAAATTATTGTTCTTGGTCGGATCCAAACTGTCCAGACTGACCCCGGCGGCCATAAACCCAGCTTTCTTTATCTGATCGGCTACTTCAGCTGTGATGAGGCTTCCATTGGTGCCCATGACCGGGCGCAGCCCCACCTCTTTTGCGAAAGACGCCAATTCATATATGTCGGCCCGCATAAGCGGCTCACCGCCACTGAATATCATGATTTGAAATCCGGCTCTCTTGATCTCTTCAATGAGTTTCATGGCTTGGGCGGTGGAGAGCTCGTCCTCGCTTCTCATACCCGCATCACGATAGCAATGGTCACAAAACATATTGCATTGGTTGGTGGTGTTCCACGAAACCAGCATTTCTTCGCCTCCAACATCTAAGCAAGTTTCTGGCTTTGTCTTCGAGATAATCGATTTATTCAAACTTCTTGGTAAATTGGTGCTCCCGGTTCAGCTGTCCAGCCAGATCTGATCCCAATATCCTATCGGTGGTTGATGACCCGGGCTATGTCTTTGGCCGCATAGGTAATGATCATGTCGGCACCAGCCCTCTTGATCGCAGTAAGGATCTCCAGCATCGCTGCCTCTTCGTCGATCCAACCCTGGGCGGCGGCGGCTTTTACCATGGCATACTCGCCGCTTACATTGTAGGCGGCCGTCGGATACGCGTATCTGTCTTTGACTGCTTTTAACACATCAAGGTACGCCATCGCTGGCTTGACCATCACAATATCGGCGCCTTCCTCAATGTCCAGCGCTACTTCACGGAGTGCCTCCCCGATATTGGCCGGGTCCATCTGATACGTTTTGCGATTGCCAAACTTGGGGGCCGACTCGGCTGCTTCCCGGAACGGTCCATAAAAGGCCGACGAATACTTGGCCGCGTAGGACATAATGGGAATATGCTCAAAATGCTGATCATCCAAAACCTTTCTGATGTATCCGACCCGGCCGTCCATCATATCCGAAGGTGCTACTATGTCCGCACCAGCTTGTACATGCGACAGGGCTTCCCGCGCCAGCAACTCCAAACTGGCGTCATTGTCGATCTTCCCATCCTTCTCTACAATACCGCAATGCCCATGATCCATGTATTCGCACAGGCAAACATCGGTCACAACCATTAAATCCGGGTAGCTGCTCTTTATCGCCCGTATCGCCTCCTGTACCACCCCATGTTCATCATATGCGGAGCTGGCCTGGCTGTCCTTGTACTCAGGAATGCCGAACAATAAGACCGCGGGTATTCCAAGTGCAGCCACATCAGCTATCTCCGCAATCAGGTTGTCAACCGACAATTGGTATACCCCCGGCATGGAGGTGATGGGAGTGCGTTTTCCCTTGCCGAAAGTGACGAACAGAGGGTAAATCAGATCAGTCACATTCAAGCAGGTTTCCCGCACCATACTACGGATAGTATCATTGGCCCGCAACCTTCGCATCCGATTTATAGGAAAACCCATATCATCCTCTCCTTAACCGAGATATTCAATCCTTTAGGCATAGGGCAGAATAGAAACCCCCTACAAAAAGCCGATTCACCGCCGCCGATTTTAACAACCGCGATCGGCGATTATGGCTTCCAATAACCCATCGATGGTATATTGGGTCGGCATCACGTCTACCGTAAAACCATTCTCCTCAGCAGTCTGGGCGGTTATCGGCCCTATGCAGGCCACTTTGACCTGCGTATTTATGGGGATGATATATTCCCGCCCTATAATATTAACAAAATTGGTCACTGTAGATGAACTGGTAAATGTTATATAGTCGAAATTGCCCGCTCTTAGTTCCTGGAGCAAATCCTCGCTGAAATTTGATACCGGTTGCGCTCTGTATATGATTATTTCATCTACGACCGCCCCCATCTCCCGCAGTTTTGCGGGCAGAATCTCCCTTGCGCCCTGGGCCCTCGGCAAAAGCACCCTGTCAGTCGGTTGGATTACTTTTCCCAGGCCGGCAATGATACCTTCGGCCCGGTATTCTTCCGGAACAAAGTCTATTCTCAAACCCATTGCGGTCAGTTTGGAAGCGGTAGCGGGCCCTATGGCACATATTCTAATGCCCTTCAGTTCCCGTATATCTATGCCTTGGGTTCGCAGCTCTGCAAAAAAGATGTCGACCCCATTGGTACTGGTGAATATCATCCATTGGTATTCCTGCAACCGCGCGAATGCTTCATGGAGGGCTGACAGATCTTCCCGCGGTGAGATATCTATGGAGGGAAACTCGATGGCCTCACCACCCTCCTGGCGTATGCTCTCCAGCAGCCCGCTGGCCTGAGCCCGAGCCCGGGTAACAACTATCCTGGTACCCCACAACCGGCCATCCTCGCGCCATTTTAGCTCTTCCCGCAGCTTCACTGTCTCCCCGACGATAATAATAGCCGGGGGCTGGAATCCAGCCGCCTCAACCTTGCTGACAATATCACTCAGCGTTCCGGTCACGGTTTGCTGATCCGGAAAGGTACCCCGGCGAATCAGAGCCACTGGAGTTTCCGCACTGCGCCCCGCTTTTAACAGGTTGGTTACAATGGTTCCCAGGTTCTCAACTCCCATCAGGAATACTAGGGTTCCTATGCCAGTTGCTATCTGGTCCCATTGGATGGAGCTTTCCTGTTTGCCCGGTTTTTCATGTCCGGTGATTACCGCAAAGCTGGATGTGGCATCCCTATGAGTGACCGGTATACCAGCATAGGCAGGAACCGCCACCGCCGAAGTGATTCCGGGGATGACCGCGAAACCAATGCCGTGACGACGTGCGAACTGGGCTTCCTCACCGCCCCGGCCAAATACAAAGGGGTCTCCGCCTTTGAGACGGGCCACCATCTTGCCTTCTCGGGCCTTATCGACCAACAACTGGTTGATTTCATCTTGGGGCAAGGCATGTCGGCTGGAAGCCTTGCCGACATATATGAACTCGGCATCCGCCGGCGCATAATTCAGTATCTCCTGGCCGATGAGACGATCATAGACCACTACTTCAGCTTTCTCGAGTATCTGTTTCCCTTTTATGGTGAATAAACCAGGATCACCAGGTCCGGCCCCAATCAAGTACACAAATCCCCGTTTGCTCATCATCTATTCTCCTAAACACCTTATTGACTGCAATATGTCCCGGCCGCCACGGCCAAGCAATGTCCCAGCCAGGTTGCGCCCCATTTCTTCTGCCTGCTCAAGCCTTCCAAAAATCTTCTCCCTAAGCACGACTTCCCCGTCAATAGCAGCAACAAGCCCATCCAGAGCCAGTACCTCCCCGGTGATATCACCCAGGCATCCGATCGGCACTTGGCAGCCACCTTCCAGTTCACGCAGAAAAGCCCGCTCCGCCAAGGTAGCAACATATGTGGGCGGGTGATTGATGTTGCTCAGGACGGCCGCCGTCTGTTCATCTTCTGCTCTTATTTCGACCGCGATAGCCCCCTGCCCAACTGCCGGCAGAACCTGGTCCATATCGATGATCTGGGTGATAAGATCGGTAAGGCCAAGGCGACGAACACCTGCATAGGCGAGGACGATAGCGTCCAGGTCCTGCTCAACCATTTTTCTGATCCGGGTCTCAACATTACCTCGCAGATCAGTGATTCGGAGGTCAGGCCGCAAGTTCTTTAATTGAGCTATACGCCTTAAACTAGACGTTCCCACCAGGCCGTACTGGGGAAGGTTGGCCAATGTATAAGCTTGGTGGGAAATAAGAACGTCCCGGGGGTCCTCGCGTTGCAGAACTGCCCCCACTGCAAGCCCTGGGGCAAGAAGTGAAGGCAGGTCTTTCATGCTGTGCACGGCCAGATCAATTTCTCCGGCCAAGAGAGCATTCTCAAGTTCGCGGGTGAAAACTCCTTTGTCACCGATCTTGGATAGAGCGACGTCTAAGATCTTGTCACCTTTGGTCTTGATGACTACAATCTCAATTTCAATTTCCGGCAAATGTCCTTTTAACTCCATCGCAACCTGATTGGCCTGCCATAAAGCTAACTGACTACCCCTGGTTCCCAGTTTTAATCTGCTCATATCCATCCTGCTCCTCATCCGGTAAATTCAAGCTGAATAGCTTCTTGACTATTTCCGCGTGGAGATGTCCTTGGTTGCTGACAGCCATCTCCTTTAAATTTACCACCGGATAATGCAGCAGTTGATTTACTATAGAATGAGCCATAGCCGTCATTACTTCTTTCTCCCGCTCGGAAACCTTTCCCAACCGGTTAAATGCCTTCTTCAATTCGTTCTGTTTGATCGTCTCACCATTTTGTTTTAGAGCCCTTACTACCGGCACAACACATAGACTGGCCATCCATTGGTTGAATACATTCAGTTCCTCAGCGATTATGGAATTGGCCTTTAAGGCTGCCTTACGCCGGGCAGCCATATTCAAATCGATAACACCTTTAAGATCGTCGATATCATAAATGAACACACCGTCGATGCTCTTAAGCGCGGGATCGATGTCCCTTGGGACGGCTACATCTATCATAATTATCTTGCGGCCCTGGCGGGCTGATAGTGGTTCCCGGCAGTTGTCCTCTCGTAAAACATGGTGACGGGCGGATGTGCAGCTTATTACTATATCGGCATGTCTGAGTTCCGCCGGGAGGCGGTCAAAACGGGCTGCCCGGCCATCGAACAGAGATGCCATTTCAACTGCTTTCTCATAGGAACGATTGGAAATGATTACTGAACTGACACCATTCAGCATCAGATATTGGGTGGCTAAATCCGCCATCTCCCCTGCGCCTACCACCAGAACAGTCTTGTCCTGCAAGGGGCCGAGCATCTTTTTGGCGAGTTCAACCGCTGCATAGCTAACCGACACCGGGTGCTGATCGATAGCGGTCGCTGTCCGTACCTTCTTGCCTACATGGATCGCTTTTTGGAAAAGGCTGTTTAATACCCCGTCCGAAGCTCTGCATTCCTGTGCCTTTTGATAGGCTTCCTTGACCTGGCCTAAAACCTGAGTCTCCCCGATTATCATCGAATCCAGACCCGATGATACCCGGAAAAGATGTTCTATGGCATCATAACAGTTAGGCTGATAAACGTATTGTTCCAGTTGTTGGGACGGCAAACCTGATATCGAGGCCAGGAATGACCTGAGATGTTCCTGCCCCTTTTCGATATCCCTAGCAGTAGCGTATAACTCGGTACGATTGCAGGTATTCAGTATGACCAGACCCTCTACAGAATCACTTTTTAATTCTGTATACGCTTGCTCAAGCTGAGAAGGAGGAAAGGTAAAACGCTCGCGGATCTCGATCGGCGCGGTCTGATGATTTATACCCGTAAGCAGGACATACATTCAGTAATTCGCTCCTCTGCTTCCTGTTTTCTTCCTTGCATGATTAATTCCAGAATATCGGAATAAACCAGATTTGCAAACAGCTGGCGGCGTTGCTCGATATCCAGATCCGATCCCTTGATCTCATCCCTGAGTTGGCCCAATATCTCCACCCAATCACCATATTCGGTCGGAATACTGCGGTCCAGTTCATTACGGATCTTGGCCGCCAATAATGGGCTCTTGCCTTCGGTAGAGATGGCAATACATAAAGAATCCCGTCTCAATATAGCCGGAACATAGAAATCGCAATTCTCCGGGTCATCCACCGCATTCACCATGATCCCCTGTTCGCGGCAGAGATCAGCTATCTTCTTATTAGTATGGCTATCGCCGGTAGCGATAAAGACCAGGCATATTCCCTTCAGGTCCGCTGGTTCGAACTCCCTGCGTTCCCACAGGATCAGTTTCTGCTCAGCCCATTTTTCTATTACGTCCGTGATCACCGGGCTTACCAGCAACACCCGAGCCTTATATTCCAACAGGGTTTCGATCTTACGCTGGGCTACTTTCCCTCCCCCAATTACCAGACAGTGTCGGTCGGAGAGGTTCATGAAAATCGGGTACAGATGTTCCATAAGTCACTCCTCGGGAACCAAGAGGGAAAAAGGGGGTCTGTTGCTCAGACCCCATCTCATTTATCGTTCTTGGAATCCAGTTCTTCCTCGTCCTCTTCCTTGGCCTTCTTGAAGCTATTAAGAGCCTTCCCCAGTGATTCGCCTACTTTGGGCAGTTTGCCCGGGCCAAATATCACCAGGACGATCACCAAAACCAAAACCAATTCCCATGGCCCAATATTGCCAATTAATCCGAACAAAATACTTCCTCCTAACAATGCCCACAAAATGGCTGTGGCGTCGGTATGCAATTGCTATTCAAGTCTCCATCTCCACATGATATTATGACAAAAAGTTAGCTCTTTGTAAAGAATGGTTATGACTGGCGACCATCCGGGGTGGCTGTATTTAAAGGCAACTTTATATATTGCTGGCGGGGCCGGTACTATCTTCCGGTTGGTCATCAGCCTGGCCGCGGGGTTTGGTATATTTGGCTACCAGTATGCTCACTTCATACAAAACATAAACCGGACCGGCCATCAGTACCTGGCTGATGGGGTCCGGACCCGGGCTCAGCACCCCCCCCAAGATCACGATGATAAGCAGGGCGTATTTCCTGTTGCGGGACAATACCTGTGGTTTGATCACTCCTAATTTGGTGAGGAAGTATGTGATTACCGGCAGTTCGAAGGTAAGGCCAAAAGGGATCACGAAAGACATGACAAAAGATACATATTGGTCAACCTTGAACATAGTTTCCAGATTTTCACCGGCAATATATACGAAAAAATTAAGTACCAACGGAAGAACCACAAAATAGGCAAAAGTTACTCCACCAGCAAACAAAATGATGGTAGCGGGGAACAGAACATAGATATAACGCCTCTCATGGGTGTACAGGGCCGGTTTGACGAACCTCCATACAGCCCATGAAACTATTGGAAAGGAAATTATGAATCCGGCCAAAAATGAAAGCTGCAGCTTAACGAAAAAGGCTTCCGTGACCCCGGTAACAATTAGGTTCTGACCGATAGAACGGACGGGGTAGGTCACTACCTGCAGCAACAACTCATTAAAAAAGAAACATCCCATGGCAGCAATAAAAACTGCTGCCACACTTATCAGGATGGATTTCCTCAATTCACTCAGGTGGTCGAGGACAGTCTGTTTGTCTTCTGGAGACATATCACTAAAGCCCACAGTATCTCCTCCCTGGCTAATATTCCCGGCCGGAAATGAATTCAGTAATCCTGCGGAAAGACTCTTTCACCCTTACATCAGGAAGACGGTCCAATTGCCGCAAAGCCATTTCCGTAAATCTATTGCTGGCATAATAAGCATAATCGATGCCATCGCTATCAGTTATCAGTCCAATTATCTCTTCGGCTCTTTCCGAACATGATTCCGGGGATGAGAGGAGTTCTGCCAGTCGTTTACCTTGAGGACTGCATCTGATGGCGTAAATAGCGGGCAGGGTTATCACTCCTTGTCTTATGTCGCTGCCTACCGGCTTGCCCAAAATCGACTCGTCAGCTACAAAATCCAGGATATCATCGGTAATCTGGAATGCCATACCCAAGTAGTATCCAAATCTCTTCAAGGCCTGGACATGTTCAGGTGAAGCCATGCTTACCATGGCACCCAGCTGGCAGCTGACCGCTATCAACAAGGCCGTCTTTCTCTCAATCCGCCGCAGGTAATCCTTCAGGCCCTGACCGACATCGAAACAACTGCGCATCTGCCTTATCTCCCCTTCACAGATGCTCATGCTGGTGTTGGCCATTACCTCGATGACATCGCGCCGCTGGTAATCCGCCGCCAGGGCCAGCGATTTGGCTAATACGTAGTTTCCTGTATATATGGACAGGCGGTTGCCCCACTGGCTTTTTACGGTTGGCTTGCCTCTTCTTAATTCAGAGTCGTCGATGACGTCATCATGAACCAGGCTGGCCATATGTATCAGTTCCAGGGATATGGCCAAAGGGATGGCATGTTTAACCTCGTCCCCGAAGAATTTCGCCGCCAATAAAACGAAAGCAGGCCGCAAACGCTTTCCGCCGGCCTTTATCAAATGGCTGGCGGCCTGCTCCAATACTGGCAAATCGGTATCTATGCTGGTCAGTAAACCAGTTTCCACCATGTTTAACTCGGTGCTCACCGGATCAAATAAATCCAAGCCGGTCATGGGATACCCCTTTTTCAACAAATTCTATCTAATTATATATTTCCATATCCTAAAAACCAATTATAAATGATAGTTGTCCGGTTATCCAATCGGTGGGTTGGCAGGTTGGATGACAGCGGCACTGTTTGAAGATTTCCCGGCCAGAAGTGGACGCCAAGCCGCGCATCAGCCGTTCAATGCAAAATGTCTGCGAGGGCCATGACAAAAATAATTAGTCCTACATAATGGTTGATCCGAAATGAAGCAAAATTGACCCGGGCCAGATTGTCAGGAGAGACGATGATATGCTCATAGAGGAGGAGAAGGGCGGTAAATACTACTCCGGCGAAATACCAGCTGCCTAAAAGCATAACCACTCCGTTCAACATCAAAAAGAGTATGGTGAAGAGGTGGAATGCAGATGAAAATTTCAAAGCCCCGCTGATTCCAAATCGCGCCGGGATGGAATAAAGACCATGGGCCCGATCAAAATCTATATCCTGGGAGGCATACATGGTATCGAAACCGGCTATCCAACAGGCTACGGCCATCCATAGAACCAGAGGCTGCCAATCGAACCGGCCGGTGACGGCAATCCAGCCACCTACTGGGCCTATTCCGACCGCCATTCCCAGAAGCAGATGACACCACCAGGTAAATCGTTTGGTATACGAATAAGCCCACAGGATCAAGACTGCTAAAGGTGCCAGCTTTACGCAAAGAGGGTTAAGTTGGGCCGCTGCCCAAAAAAGCAGGGCAAAGAATACCACCACCAATACCCATACCCCCGCTACCGGCAATTCTCCTGCCGGGAGAACCCACCCGGCGGTGCGGGGATTGGCCCGATCGATGAATCGGTCGATCAAGCGATTTAGGCACAAAGCGGCTGACCTGGCACCGAACATAGCTACCGTGATCCATATCAACTGGTTAACCGTAGGTATACCTTTCAGAGCCAGAAATGCACCTAAATAAGCAAAGGGCAAACCAAAAAGAGTATGCCCGAAATCTATCATTGCAAAGAATTTGAATAACTTAGTCAAGCTCGTATTCACTCCACCGCGCCGTCACCATCTCCATGATTTCCTTGCTCATGTTAATGTCAGCCGGCCACTCACGGAGATGCCCTTCCGCCGGCCATTTTATGGTAGCATCTATCCCCATCTTGGCTCCGAATAGCGGTAAAGGGGCGGAATGATCAAGAACGTCGAGCGGTCCGTCGACCACCATGGTATCCCGGCGGGGATCGACATTATTAAATACCTTCCAGAGTACCTCGGACAGATTTTGCACATTGATGTCCTTATCAACCACTATAATAAATTTGGCGAACATCATCTGCCCCATTCCCCACAAAGCGTTCATAATCTTGCGAGCCTGACCAGGGTAGGTCTTATTGATGGATACAAAAACGCAGTTGTGGAATACACCTTCCATGGGCATGTGCATATCGACTATCTCCGGCATCTGCAGCTTCATAAGAGGAAGGAAAATCCTTTCACTGGCCAAAGCCAGGTAACAATCCTCCTGCGGCGGCTTACCGACGATGGTAGTAGGGTATATGGCATCTTTGCGATGAGTGATGCAGGTAATATGGAATACCGGATAATCCCCCGGTAATGAATAATAACCGGTATGATCTCCGAACGGGCCTTCCTCGCGGCTCTCGGACGGAACGATATAACCTTCCAATATTATTTCAGCATCAGCTGGAACCTCCAGGTCGACCGATTTACATTTGACCAGTTCAACCGGCTTTTTGCGGAGAAAACCGGCAAATATCAGTTCGTCGATCTCCTTGGGCAATGGTGCGGTAGCCGAGTAAGCAATCGCCGGATCGCCTCCCAAAGCCACAGCCACCTCCATCTTGACCGCTTCTATCTCTTGATTCAAACGGTAGTTCTCGGCACCATCGTGATGGATATGCCAATGCATCCCAGTGGTATTTTGGTTATAGACCTGCAGCCGGTACATGCCCACATTCCTCTTTCCGTTACGCGGGTCGCGGGTATATACCTGGGGTAAGGTTATGAATTTGCCGGCGTCACCCGGCCAGCATTTCAAAATCGGCAGTTTGTCTAGATCAGGCTCCATCATTACTACTTCCTGGCAGGGACCGTTCTTGATCAATTTGGGGAAAAAGGTTGACAATTGAGCCAGTTGAGGCAGCATCTTGACCTTGCCCAACAGGGATTCCGGCATATTATCAGCCAATTGCAGCAATCCGGTTATCTCATTGGCTATACTGTTCAAATCCTCAACTTGCAGACTCCATGCCATCCTCTCCGGACTTCCATAGGCGTTGATCAAGACCGGCATGTCCGATCCTTTCACATTCTCAAACAATAAGGCAGGTCCACCGGCCTTACTGATCCTATCAGTGATTTCGGTTATCTCCAATTCGGGATCCACCAATGCCTTTATTCTTCTCAATTGACCCCTTTTCTCGATAAGGTCGATAAATTCCCGCAAATCCTTGAACGCCACTAAAAGCCACCCCTTTATCCGCTTATTGCCTGGACCAAGTCATCCCATTCGAATATCACCAGCGACCCTGTCCTATTCAGCTGCACGTACATGGATTGAGCTTGCTGCAAATACCAATATCCCCGGTCGGGCTCATTATAATCGTATCTCATTTCCAAAGCCAAACCCAGGTTCCTGCCCAGGTTACCGTAAACAGCCACCAAGTCGGAATCCCACCCCTGCATCCGGGCGGCACTGGAAAAGGCATTGTAATACAACGGCCCTCTAGTCCTGCTCAGATATGACTCAATATCGGCCTTCGAGTGATATTTCAATACGAAGCCTTCATTTATTGTCTCGATCATTGCTGCGAACTGGTCCAGCATGTTCTCCGCCTGGGTATCCAGCAGCAGCTTAAGAACCCGGCCAAAAATGTAATCACCGATGAGTATCGTAAACTGTAGCATCTGGTCGTGCTTCTGTCCCTCATCAACATCCTGGATCTTGAGATGGATCAGATTAGCAAAATTTATGGTCCTAAAGAGGCTGGCCATCTTAATTGTCCGCAGCTTGGCTACACCCAGCCAATTATATGCGTTGAGCACCATTACCGGGAGAATTTCGAACCCAGAGTCTCCTCCAGGCAAAGGGATAAAACAACATAATTCATCCCACCAAGGCTGCAGTCCTTCTTGGAATTCCTTATACACCTCAGCCAAATCAACTATATTGTCATCAGTCAGGATAGCATCCATGTTTCCACCCTCTCCAATGTCAGACGGTTTCGTTACCATTTTCAGAATTCAACAAAAGTCTAACCTTTCCTGCCCCCAGGATCACAGTCATAAATGGTCTGCACACAACTTGCTTTTATATCATATATCAAGCGGCATCATAATCAAATGAATATTTGGCGGTATCTCTGCCAGTATCTGCGCAAAAACATTAGAAGCCCCACTTGAATTTCTTACAAGTGAAGCTTCTAATCGTTTTTGGTGAAATTGGTTGAACCCGATCCGTCTCCTAAAATATTATCCCTCCTAAATATTAACCACCAAGCGTTCCTCCTGGTCGGCCATCAATCCTCTGCTTACCTCATGGGCGTTTACGTATTCAGCTCCGAAGGCATCGGATAGATACTTGCACGCATCCCATGGATTGACGTTTTCTCCGCAGGTAAACACATCTACTGCGGCATATCCCAATTCGGGCCAGGTGTGAATCGCAAGATGAGACTCAGAAATAACGACCACTCCGCTAACTCCCTGCGGACTAAACTTGTGGAAAACAATTTCCCTTACCTCAGCGCCAGCCTCCAAAGCTGCATTGACCATGATATCCTCTACC
>CAZBSD010000043.1:0-14536 GCA_964494735.1 uncultured Syntrophomonas sp. | reverse complement strand
TCGTCAACCCCTTCAAATAATGACGGTTGGGGGCTTATTTGTTCCCCATGTTTACGTACCGAATCAATAATTGTTCGTGGATCGATACGCTCGTGTACATGCAAGGAAACAGTTGGAACTTCAAAAGAAGTGCTCTCTGCCTTCCCCGCCCAAGTCAAATAAGGCGTCTGCATCCTCTGCAATTCTGTCAAGGCATGACGAGATTCTTCCAGATTATCGGCTTCGAGTCCTTTCAGAATGATAGTCTCAATGTCATTTCTTTGCCTGTCGAACTGCAATGCTGGATCTATATGAGGATCATAAACATAGTGCTTCTTGGCGGCATCCTTGTCTGTATCCGGAGTAACCAAGCCTACCTGTGGATTATTCACCCGAGTTTTCCCCTTGTGATCGTATTGTTCAATCTGTTTTCCCGCCATTTATTTCACTTCCCCAAATTCAACTTCCCGCATTTTCAATTAGATATCAGTTATCTTCTACTACGATTTTCCAAATTCCTGCAAAACACGGCTAAATAACACCTACTCCGGCCCACTTACATCGCATGGAATCAAGCCGTCCCCTTATGTGCACGACATTAATATAATACGAATAGTCACATCGATTCGAACTAGGAAAGCGGCCTCTCCCCCATCACTTAAAGTACCCCGCATATTCATCGCTCTCGATCTCGCAGCTTTCCATATCCCAGGATCGCCTGGAATTGTAGGTGCTGTCACTTCCAGCCGAGGATGTCCTGTAGGCATCCTCTTCTAATATCTTGCGGGCTATTTCCGCATCCCTTTCCCGTTCCATTCTGGCCGCATCCCTATTCTGCTGGCTGTGCATGATCGAATTCAGCTGGTCATATTTCCGGCGCAGGCTTTTGACGCTCAGTATCTGTCCGCTCCAGAAGGGATCAGACTGGCAGAATAGGATAACCTCGCTTACCTCATAAGGGGATCGTTTATCCACTCTGATCATCATATCCATATCTGCACACCATTTCTGCATATCCGGTCTTTTCCAATGGGGCAGGTTTTCCTTGATCATTGAATAAAGCAACTCTGATAACTCACACTCGATGGAATCGAGTGGATATGTCTTGTTCTCTTTATATGTCTTTAAACCTTTCTTTAAATCTTTCTTTAGGATTGGTTCCACAGCCGATACCGCCATGCTTTGCGTCTGGTTCAAGGTCATATACTGGTGTGACCCTCCGGTCATATCGGCGTGTGACTCCCCAGTCATATCAGGATGTGACTTCCCAGTCATAGCACCGTATGACTCCCTGGACTGGGCCCGGCAGGTTACATCATCGCCAACCATTTCTTCACGCATGTTGGCAAGGTCCAGCTGCCACTGCGGGGTACATTTGAATACACCGCGCTGCTGGCTGGCGGCGAGGGCGGTCGGGTCGATACAGTCCCGATCCCATCTGGCCGGATCAGGTACAAAAGCATAGACAAAGGTTCCTCCTTCGTTGGGAATCAGGCGGCGGATGATGCGCATCCTGACCAGGGCCGCAACCTGGCGGGATATGTTCTGTTTACTGGTGTTGCAGGCCACCGCGAAGTCACTCAGGGGGATGGCGTCATAGTTGCGGTGCCAGCCATAGGTCCGGCGCAGGATGAAATTGCAGATATGATATTGGGTGCGATTCAGACTGGCCTGGCCGAGGGCCTCCAGGATCAGGTTGGAGATGCGGGTGTAAGCGGTCATTTCCTCCATCTCCAGATTCCAGCCGTTGTGCTCAATCACTATTCTCCCTCCTCGATAATGAAGTTACAGCTCCATTATAAATCTGTGAGATTCTGGAATCTGCAAATGTCGCCTATATCCTACATTTGTTTTTTACTCAGCCGCCCTTCTTGACAACTCCGCCGCCGGTATAATATAATTTTTCTTGCTGAGAAGATAGATTCTCATCTGCGGTAGTGGCGGAATTGGCAGACGCGCTAGATTCAGGTTCTAGTAGTCGCAAGGCTGTGGAGGTTCAAGTCCTCTCTACCGCACCATACGTGATCAAGCCCTCGATGATTCGAGGGTTTTATGTTTTCTGTGCCTCTCCATCAGCGGCAATTCACCGGCCAGCCACCACATATGCCGACCCGTACGTCAAAATGGAATTGCCCCAAGCTGCTTTCCGGCTTGAGGCAATTCTGGTATGCAATACATTAATTCATTTCACTAAACATTAATCGAAGGCGACGACACTCCGCTATTGAATGGGAGGCTCGGGCTGCGGATTCAGCCAGGTCATGGGCGGCTCCGGCTGGGGGTCCAGCTTATTGCCTTGATACCCAATCTTGATCTTACTGAATTCGGGGATCCATTCCACCGTACAGCCAAGTTTCTCAGTGATAAAACGCAGCGGCATCATAGTGCGGCCGTTGATAATTAGTGGCATGATGGAAGCGTTATCCGGATCGATGAAAACGCTTTGGCCATTGACCCGGGCCTGGTTGCGGCCGATCCACAGTTCCATGGCCGTCGCGCCCTGGTTGATCTGCACCTTCTTCTCGGTATCGAACCATTGGATGTCGGCACCGATGGCGTCGGTTACATAGCGGATGGGCAGCAGGGTCCGGCCACCGAGGGAGATGGGGCTGACGTCCATGGCGGCCGCGGCGCCGTTGAGATTATAGGTGCCCTTGCCCAGGAAAAACTCCAGGTTGACCTGTTGGCCTGCGCCGGTGTTGCCGCCGGAGCTGCCGGCAGGAGTGTAGACAACCACGTTGGAGGGCTTGGAATTCAAGAACATGTTATAGGCGAGCACCCGGTAACTGTATGATTGGCCGCTGTTCAGACCGCTTTCGGTCACACTGGTCTTGTTGTCGCCCACCGTGGAGCTCATTTGCCAGGTTCCCGAACCCGATTTTCTCTCCACGATATAGCCGTCGATATCAGAAGAGCTGGCCTTCCAGGAGAGTTTCACCCCCTTGGGGTTGCCCGGCACAGCGGTAGCGCTTAAGGTGGTCGGAGCCGCCGGGATCATCTTTGCGTAATCGATATTCGGCATAACCGCGAATTTCTGCAGTAAGCCCGGGGCTTCGTTGGAATAACCGGAATCGAAGCTCCCATTGGCCTTTACCCGGTAATAGTATTTGGTACCGTACTGGGCGCTGGTATCCGAGTATTTGGTTTTATTGGCGCCCACCGCGGCGAGCTGGGTGTAAACGCCCCCGGCCGGCTTCCTTTCGATGGTGTAGCCGGTCTCATTGCTGGCATTGTCCTTCCAGCTCAGGTCCAGCCGGCTGGAGAGGTAGGGGGTGACGGTCAGACCGCTGGGTGCGGCCGGGAAGAGCTTGAGCAGAGGCAGATTAATGTCAATGCCCGGCTTCAAAATCCCTGATCCGGCGATGGAGAACTTGTAGTCGTTGGTATCGCAGGCATAGGCCTCGCAATCGGTCTCATTGTCGTAGTAATGCCAGCCCACCTGGACCACGCCATTGGAAGTGTTCTTGTTGGGAACCGTCCAGGAATAGCTGCCGTCATTGGGCAGCCCCTCCATGATCTTGGTCCAGGTATCAGCCGCCCCGCCGTCGGTGGCATAATAGAGATTCACTTCTCCGCCCTCCCGGGTCGCTGTCCAGGTGATCTCCTGCACGGTGCCGGCTTTGAGGGATTCTCCCCCATTGGGGTCGGTGACTTTGATCTTCTGGATGGCTTCAGCAGAAGACCAGCCCCGGAAGACCACCCCTGAATAGTTGTAGCCGGGGATATTGGCCGGATCGACCTGGTAAAAATGGTGCCGGACCATGTCGGAAGCGCTTACGAAAGTTTCCCCCGACAGCCATTCCCAGCCGTCGGAATGATCTGATTCGGGGCGATACCAGCAGTTCACATTGACATCCCCGTCAGAGGTGTTGTTGGCGGCGATGGCATAACCCTCTATGCCCACACAGGAAAAACCGTATTTGGAAATGACCGCGTCCCGCTCCGCCGAGCTGGTGGCATAGTACATGTCATTGTAGAGCATACATTTGTAGAGCGGAACCGTGTCAGGCAGGGGTACCGGGGATATATAGCAGGTGATCCCCTCATCGGTGAAGCCGCCCGCCAGCCAGCTGTTACGCTGGTCCAGGCTGGTGGTATACCAATGCACCTTACCGTTCCAGCAGCGGTAGAGAGGTATGGCTTTGATGGTGACGCTGGGGGTCAAAATCGGCAATTGGAAGTTGGGCCGGTTGATCAGATCTGGATTGATCAGATTTGGATTGATCACATTTGGATTGGTCAGGTCCGGTGTTATCAGGTTGGCAATCGGCGGCTTGACAATCTGGACGTCCAAGGCAGCCGCCATTCCGGGGGCAAAGACGATCATGATCAGCATTACCAGGCTGACCAGCAGGGAAACTACTCCCCTGTTTTTATACATCGAGCATCATCTCCTTACCACAAATTGACTGGGTCCGTTTAATCCGCCAGCAGTGCTTGATCGTATCCCCCCCCCATTTAACCATTTTTAAATAAATACGAAATATCCTCCCTCTATGATAATGTATTGAGCAAGGCCAAATATGAAAAAAATATGTTTCCATGGCGGCCGACTGATCAATAAAGGCAGGAGCAGAGACATTTATGGATAAGATAATCGAATCGATCGCTTTGGAAAGCGGCATTCCGGCAGCCAAAATCGCCAGTACGCTGGCTTTGCTGGATGACGACAAAACCATTCCCTTCATAGCCCGTTATCGCAAGGAAGTCACCGGCGAATTGGATGAGGTGCAGATTCGGCGCATCGACGAACTGCAGAAATTATTCCGCGGTCTGGCCCAGCGCAAAGAAGAGGTCCTGCGCCATATCGAGGAGCAGGGTCAGCTCACCCCTGACATCCAGGAAAAGATCATGGCCGCCCGCCGGCTCACCGAGGTGGAGGATATTTATCGTCCCTTTCGTCCCAAGCGCCGTACTCGTGCCTCCATGGCCCGGGATAAGGGGTTGCAGGGGCTGGCCGATTATATACTGAGTTGCCCTCCCAGCGGCGATCCCGAGCGGGAAGCCGAAGAATACCTCAATGAGGGGGTGGATTCCACCGCCGCCGCCTTGCAGGGGGCTCGGGATATAATCGCCGAAATGGTGGCGGATGACCCCGTTCTGCGCCAAAACGCGCGGGCTGCAACCCGGAGATCCGGGGTAGTGGTCAGCCGCGCCAAGGATAAGGAGCAGGACTCGGTCTACGCCATGTATTATGACTATCACGAACCGGTAAACCGTATGCCTTCCCACCGCATCCTGGCCATTAATCGGGCTGAAAAGGAGGAAGTGGTCAAGGTTGCCATCGAGCAGGACCAGGATTCCATCGTCCAGATGATGAACCGGAAATATCTTAAGACGGGGCCGGCCCAGGAACAGCTGGGCACAGCGATCATCGATGCCTGGCAGCGTCTCCTGGCCCCGGCTATCGAGCGGGATATCCGCAATGAACTGACCGAAAAAGCCCAAACCCAGGCATTGGATGTTTTTGCCCGCAACCTGCGGTCGTTGCTTCTACAGGCCCCGGTCAAAGGCAAAACCATATTGGGTATCGATCCCGCTTATCGCACCGGCTGCAAATGGGCAGTAGTGGACCCTACCGGACTGGTCGGAGAGATAGGGGTCTTCTACCCTACCCCGCCCCGCAGTGAGATCAAAGCCGCCCAGGCGGTGATGGGGCGGCTGGTGGAAAAGTACCAGGTGGACGCCATCGCCATCGGTAATGGCACTGCCTCACGGGAAACCGAAGCGGTAGTGGCCAGTTTCATACAACAGTCAACCCAGCCCGGCCTGGCCTACACCATCGTAAGTGAAGCCGGCGCCAGCGTTTATTCCGCCTCCCCCTTGGCAGCGGAGGAATTCCCCGACCTGGATGTATCGGAGCGCAGCGCCATATCTATCGCCCGGCGGATTCAGGACCCCTTGGCGGAGCTGGTGAAAATCGATCCCAAGAGTATCGGTGTGGGGCAGTATCAGCACGATCTCCCCGCTCGGCAGCTGGAGGAAAAACTAAGTGCGGTGGTGGAGTCGGCGGTAAACTATGTGGGGGTCGATCTCAATACCGCCTCGGCTGCCTTGCTGACTTATGTGGCCGGCATCAACGCCGCGGTAGCCAAAAATATCGTCCAATACCGGGCCGAAAATGGCTCATATGATAATCGCCGCCAATTGCTCAAGGTCCCCAAGCTGGGGCCCAAGGCCTTCGAGCAGGCGGCGGGTTTTCTGCGCATCAGCGGCGGGGCCAACCCCCTGGACGCCACCCCGATCCACCCTGAATCCTACCAACTGGTCCAGAACCTCTTGCATCAACTGGATGAGGATGGGCGCAATCCGGACGATTCCAGTTTGCGGACCAAGCTGCAATCCGCAAACCTGCACCAGTTATCGGCGGCGCTGGGGGCGGGTTTGCCTACCCTCAAGGACATCGTAGAAGCCTTGCTGAGACCTGGCCGGGACCCCCGTGAAGATGTACCCCCGCCCATTTTCCGGCAGGATGTTTTGAGTATGGATGCCATTCAAGCCGGCATGGAATTGGAAGGGGTAGTAAGAAATGTGGTGGACTTCGGAGCGTTTGTGGATATCGGGGTCAAAACCGACGGCCTGGTCCATATCTCGGAGTTGTCCGCCCAGCGCGTCAAGCACCCGCTGGAAATCGTGTCCATCGGGGATGTAGTCAAAGTAACCGTCCTCAGCATCGATCGCGCGCGGCATCGCATTGCCTTGAGCATGAAACCCCAGAACCAGTAAGCCAGAGGGGCCTGGCCTGCCAACCAGTCCTCCGCCCTACCAGATTATTTGCCATCTATTGATAAAAACCATTTGTCGGCGGGTGAGTGCTTCTCACCGGACAATGGAGCGTATACTGGACCTAGCTATCCCTCGGCGGGAGATGACCCAGTCAGAAACGCCCGCGCGGTTCGGATAATTTAGGGGAGGTTAATTAAATGGAAAACATTGCCGGGTCAACGCGCCGCACTCACCAAGGTTCATTGCAAAGCCTGCCCAATACTCTCCAAGATACTGGTGACCCGGTTGGATTGGGCGCCGATAAAACCCATCGCCCCAAAGACAAGAGCCGATATAAATGCGGTGAAAAGCGCATATTCCACGATGAAGTTGCCTTCCTGAGCGATGATCGTCCTTTTTAATAAACCCATAGCCATTTCCTCCGTAAAATATGGTGACTATGGTTTAATCTACTGATTTGGCCGTGATTTTATGCATGATGGAGCGGATAAAAAAGGTTGGCGGAAGATGAGGAACATACTGACTGCCCTGTTTCGAGAAACTATTTTAGTTAATATATCCATTTAATCACCCCCCTACAGCCTGCAGACCGCTCCGGCGGGCCATAAACGACTAAGGAAAATTAAATTAGTGATCGATCGGTGATCCCCATTCATTGCTCACCCCCCTCACCGCAATAAAATACCGCCCACCAAGGCGGTTGTAAGTAGAACCCCAACAAAAAAGCTCCGGCCGTATAGCCAGAGCATGTTTAACGTATTTTTCGGGCGACTTTGTTATTTACCTTTCTTTTCCTTCGCAGATCCTTTTATAACGCCGCTTTTTTTAATTATTTGATACGCATCTTTTCTAAGACCGCAATAGACAACAACAACTTCGTTTTCATTGATAACCTCGTATATTACGCGGTATTTCTGATTGCCATAATTTATTCTCATTTTGTAGCATCCCGCCAAGTCCCCGGCTAAAGGAATGCCCGCCTCTATATCTTCATAGATGACGGACAGATGATCTTTAAATATATTTCTCAATTCAGGTGGGCACTTTTTTAAAAAATTTTTCGCTTGGGTTACAAACCTTACTTCAATCACCAAACACACTATCCCACGAATGTGTTTTACCGGCTTTTGCTTCCTTGCGTCCCTGTGTTATTTTGTCCATAACCGCCTTGTCCTTTTTAAGGGGTGCAGTAGCTGCCACATTCGGCTGTTTCTTCCCTTTATCCTTTAAGTTAGCAGCAGTTGCAGGCATATTAACACCCCTAATCTTTTTTACCATGTATTTCACATCGTACACCCCCAGCTGCGTGTTCATAGCATATCTATGCCCACTTTGCCGGCAGAATAACCAGTTTTTGTTAAGATCATTGTAGCATGTCCTATATTTAAATGTCTACGAGGTCACCATTTTCAGGTGGTCATATAGCTTCAGAGGAAGGATTTAAGAGCAGGCCTGTTTCGGACGTATGGCCAAGGCCCGCATCTCGCGGAGCATGAACCCCCTGCGAATATCCTTCCTCATTATTAGAGCAGGAAGCCCTTAGTCGCACCCAGTGTGGGTTTTTGAGTATGGATGCCATTCAAGCCGGCATGGAATTGGAAGGGGTAGTAAGAAATGTGGTGGACTTCGGAGCGTTTGTGGATATCGGGGTCAAAACCGACGGCCTGGTCCATATCTCGGAGCCGAAGTTACCACTTGAAATCCTCACTGAATTAGGTTTATATTAGTATCACTTTCGGATAAACCCGGACCTTCGGCATAGTGGTACCGGTGAACCTATTTTGGCACTGGTAGCCACGGCCGGCGGCGGGTCTTTTTTTTTCTCTCCCTTTTCTCTCCCTGCGGTCTATCCCCCAATAAATGTTGATGAATTACCACTGTTAGTTGATAAAAGGATACGTATTAATAAATAGGGATTTCCTCAATGATGGGAAGAACTCGTTGGAAAGGGGGGAAGATAGTCCCCGGCCTGATAGTGAAAGGCGTAGAATTCGCCTATCTTCAGATTTTTGGGAAGAGAAAGGAAATCCGATTAAAGGAGGGTGACAGCTTGAAAAGGCGAATAGCGCTGTTCGCAGCAATCTTATTTATTTTTGGAATGATGTCATACTCAGCAACGGCAGTGGCCTACGCCCAGGATAATATCCCTGCCAGCACTACCGCTGGGCTGACAGAAGACAGCGCCGCTTATGATTTCATCCCCGGCCATCTGCTGGCTGACGGGGAACGACATATTACCCGGGTAGAATTCTGCCAAGTCTTAATGAGCCTGTATCGTTACCTGACCGTGGGCGACATGACGATCGAACCCACTGTACAACCATTTACCGACACGTCTGATCCGGCGGTTTTGCAAGCCTATCAACTGGGCATCATCAGCGGCGTGGGCGATGGCCGGTTTGACCCCGGGGCTCCGATAACCATCCAGGAAAAGGCGGTAATGCTCCACAAGACCATGCGAATTCTGCGCCCCGACCTGGAGAGCAGCGTCGAACACGATGTGGATGTTGCGGATGAAACTGAGATTTCACCTTGGGCGGTGGAGTCAGTCGCGTTTTGCCACGCCAATCAGTTACTCAGCGAAGATGATAACGACGAGCTGAACCCCCGGGAAAGCCTCTCTAGGGCCGATTCCCATGAGATAACCAATGCGGCAGCCTTGCTGGCGGATTCCAACCGCAACCAAAAGAACTACCTGTGTTATGGCTATAATGTGATTGGCGCCAGTAAAGGGTATATCGATTCGGCTCAGATAACCCAGTACCCCATCCTGGACAAGAAGAAGCTGGCCGCTGCCGATTATGACACTACGGTGGATATGAGGAGAGCATACATAACTGATACCGTCTCCAACAACGCTTCTGATTTCTATAAGCAATTCAATGCTGATGCCAACGTTTCCTATAGCGGTGTCTTGTTCAGCGGCAGCGTAGCGGCCGAATACGGGCAGTCCAGCCAGTGGCACACCGAATCCACGATGATCAAGCACCTGGAGACCCATTCCTACCAGGAACGATACCTGGAAGGCATCAGCCGGCAGGCCTTGAAGGGGTTTCTGTCCGAACAGTTTGTCGAGGATGTGGAGGTCATGTCACCCGAGGATGTGTTCGATAAATACGGCACCCACCTTATCACCCGCTATTTGATGGGCGGTCGCATCGATCTGAGCCTGAAACTGGAGAACAAGTCCAACATGACCGAGCAGCAGATAAAGACCGCTGTAAGTGCTTCATACGGGAAATGCAGCGCCAATCTCGACACCAACACTCAGAGTATGGTCAAGACTCTGGTCAGCAACTCGACCCTGAAATTCATGTCGCTGGGAGGTACCCGGATCTCCGGCAGTAACATAGATGAACTCCGTTCCCAGTATAACGAGGTGATCGATGAGATGGGCACTACCCCAGATATCTGCATGATCCCCGACTTCAAGAACTCCATGGTGCCGATATGGGAGTTGTTTGATGATGACACAGCAGTCACACTAAAGGCTGCCTTCGATAAGCAAGTGGCGGCACGGCAGGGGGAACTGGGCAAGTATGTTCACAAAGCGGCGGTGGAGCCGTTTATAGTGGACATCATAGTGGTGGCAGATAAAAACAAGGACACTGCACTGGCCAAGATACCCAAGAATTACAAGATAGTGCGTATCAATCCCGGTACCGGCGACGGTTCCGAAGCACTGGAAGCCAATCATGGGGCCAACGGCGACCATATATTTATCGCCTATCTGCTTGGCACCGACAAGTCCAAGGCGATCGGTTATATCCGCGTGTCCGAAGGGAAAGACACCGGCATCGGCTATGGTTACACCCGAATCCCTATCGATCTTAATCAAGGTGCAGGGGGTCCATATTTATATCTGAACTACCATCGGACTGACGGCAAGGTAACGCCCCTGGCGGCCATAAGCGGCTTCTATGGCACAACCTATAATCTGCCCGCCGGTTGGAAGCGGTTGCCCGTTAATGATCTGGATCTGAATAAGGGAACTGATAAGCACAACTACTACATCTACCTGTCCTTCAAGGAAGGTCCCGAGGTTCTTTAGAGAGCACCCCTGTCAACATTACCGAATCACACTGAGCAGAGGGCCCCGGCCCTCTGCTTTTTCAATACCTGAGGGCCAATAACTTGGTGCCTGTCCCCAAATAACTTGGTGCCTGTCCCCAAGTTATTTCGTTTCTGACAGCTTTCCAAGCCAGTACCCTCCGGGCTTAGGACCATATTTAAGCCGATAACTTGGGTCACTGGCCCAAGTGGTCCCGCCCTAGTATCACGTATAGAATACTGGATGTTTGACAATAATTGATACTAAAGGAAGGAGGGTCCATGTTGAACAATCAGATTGAATCTGCGGTCAGCGATTATATCGCCAAGCTGGATGCCCAGATCGCAGTGTGTGAACAGGAAGTCAACCAACTCAAGTTTAAAAAGACCTGCATGGAGGAATTCTTCCAGGACCAGGCGAAAAAGCAGAAGGAAGACATCCAGGCGCGCCGGGCGGAGATCACCCCTGGCATGGCCAAGCTCATGGATGATAAGGACGTCACCAAGATAAACCTCTTCCTGCAGTTTCTCGACAAGTGCGGGGATGATCCGTCCAAGGCCAATATACAGAAGGTTTTTCCGAAATTGAATCACTATATCTACAACAAAAAGCGCCGGCTGTGGAACTCGATACCTGAATTCAAGCATGATTTTGATGACTGGGCGGCCCGGCGAGGCTATTGGACCAACGCCCTCCCCCATCGGGACGGACACCAGGATGACCTCAGCTATCCGCTGATGGTAGTCGGATAACCACTAGACAAGCGCAAAGAATTCTCAAGCACCCCCGGGGCGCGTATCGTACGAGTCCAAGGGGTGTTTTCTTTTGAAGAACCGGTATCGTTGATGAGATCCTTCGTCGCCTGCGGCTCCTCAGGATGACAAATAACTTGGTGCCTGTCCCCAAGTTATTGCCTCGGCGAGATTCTTCGTCGCCTGCGGCTCCTCTGGATGACATATTCGTGTCACTCTGAGCGCAGCGAAGAGTCCCGGCGAGATCCTTCGCTGCGCTCAGGATGACCGAGGCTTCCCTCAGAACGATATGATCATCGCGCGTAATTTTATTATGGCAAGAGTTATCCACAACCTATATAATTGGGTGCAGGTGCAAAGATTTATTATTCTGGTCAGATATCGAAGGAGGAGCTCAGGGATGAGAGCGGTGGAAAAGAGAGAGTCGCTTATAGTGTTGTTTATTGTCATTCCGGTGGTGTTGATGTTTTTGTATATGTCCAGCCAATCCCCGGAAATAGTAGTCATAGATCCGCCCCAGCCGACGGTGCTGGCTGAACAGGATCTGGTTCTGGCGGGACCCGGCGGCAAGGTTGAGGTGGGCAGCACCAGCCGCGAGGAGCTTATGAACGTCTTCCCAGAGGGACAGAACCTGGGCCGCAGCGGTATGTATCATCCGGCCGGACAGGATCTGTACATTACCATGTCCCGCAAGGAAGAAGTGGTGGTAAGGATCGATATTGCCGACCCCGGCGTGGTAACGTCCAGGGGGATAGGTACGGCTGACAACTTCGATGAGGTTGTAGAGAAATACGGTAGTAATTATACCCTAGCCTATGATGCTGCCACTCCCCAGAAGTTCGATGCCTGCTACGGCGCCGACCAGTATGTGCTCTTTAAGGTGGAAGACGACGTGGTGAAGAAGATTTTGATTGGCGGACCGGTCGACCCGGAACTGCAGGTGGCCATGGAGCAAGAGAAAAAATAGGTCCCGTCAAACTGGGACCCGTTGCCGCCTCGCGCAGTAACGGGTCTTTCTTTTTTGGGCTATCCTGGCGCAACTGACCGAAAAGGGCCGGATGCCGGTATCCCCAACTGCAGGACCTGAATTTCACCGTCCCGCCGCCCGTCACCAGACAGGAGAATTTTTGATCATAAGCGTTGGTCCGGGCCGTGGTATACTGGAATTGAAAGGGGGATGTAAATGATCTGTGCGATATGCAAACAAAAAGAGTGCTTTGCGAAGTGCCAGGGATGTGGTATCCCATTGTGCGAGGACTGCTACAAGTTCGACCTGTTTGGTCATGGCTGCGGATGTGTCGTACCCCTCTATATGTGCCCCAAATGTATCAATGACCCCAAGGAGAATCCCTATACCACCGGAAATATGTGACCCTTGGACACACAAGTGCCCAGAGAATGAACATAGGCATTGGGCGCAAGTGCCACTCCAGTCTCACTCAATCAACTTGTGATAAAAAGAGAAGACCTGTTGCAGCATATAGCAGCAACGGGTCTTTTCGGTGCTGTGTTACTCTGAGCGCAGCGAAGAATCTTGGTGAGATCCTTCGTCGCCTGCGGGCTCCTCAGGATGACAACTCCTGCGGGCTCCTCACGATGACAACTGTTGCGGCTTCTCAGGATGACAACGCCTGCGGCTCCTCAAATAACTTGGTGCCTGTCCCCAAGTTATTAGATCTCCTTGAACAGGTTGACCATCTCGATGGCGGTGATGGCGGCATCGGAGCCCTTGTTGCCAGCCTTGGTGCCGGCCCGCTCGATAGCCTGCTCGATGGTGTCGGCGGTGATCACCCCATAGATCACCGGAATGCCGGCATTTAAGCCCACTTGGGCGATGCCCTTGGTCACCTCGGCGGAAACATATTCGAAATGGGGGGTGGCGCCTCTTATAACTGCCCCCAGGCAGATCACGGCATCATAATCACGCTTGGCCATCCTCTGGGCGGCCAGGGGCATCTCGAATGCTCCCGGAACCCAGGCGGTATCTATGTTTTCAGGGTCCACCCCGTGCCGGGTCAGAGTGTCCAGGCACCCCGACAGCAGTTTGTTGGTTATGAACTCGTTGAACCTGGATACGATAATTCCGAAGCGCTGGTTGTCACCGATCAATTTTCCTTCAAATACTTTGGCCATCCGTCGAATCCCTCCTAATTTTCTTGGCGGCAGTTCTCCCTGCCCAGCCGCTATTTAATATTGGCGAATATGTGACCCATCTTGTCCTTCTTGGTCTGCAAATAATAGCGGTTTTCGTCCTTGGCCGGCATCTCGATGGGCACTCTCTCCACCACTTCCAGGCCATAGCCCTCCAATCCGTGGATCTTCTTGGGATTGTTGGTCATCATGCGCATCTTCTTGACCCCCAGGTCGACCAGGATCTGGGCGCCGATGCCGTAGTCGCGCAGGTCCTCCGGGAATCCCAGGTCCAGGTTGGCCTGCACCGTGTCCCGGCCTTTATCCTGCAGTTTGTAGGCCTTTATCTTGTTGACCAGTCCGATCCCCCGCCCCTCCTGGCGCATATAGAGGAATACGCCCTTGCCGGCCTGTTCGATCATGGCCAGGGCGGCTTCCAGCTGTTCGCCGCAATCACAGCGGTGGGATCCAAAAACGTCACCGGTCAGGCATTCGGAGTGGACTCGCACCAGGACCGGCTCGTCCTCGTCCCATTCGCCTTTTACCAATGCTATATGGTCTTTGCCATCTAATATTGATTCATAGGCCACCGCCGTAAATTCTCCGAACCGGGTGGGCAGCTTGGTGTCTTCAACTCTGGTCACCAGTTTCTCCTTGCGGCGCCGGTACTGGATCAGGTCGGCAATGGTGACTATCTTCAAATCGTGCTGGCGGGCGAATTCCATCAGCTCCGGTACCCGGGCCATGCTGCCATCATTGTTCATTATCTCGCAGATAACGGTGGCCGGGTAGAGACCCGCCAGTTTGGCCAGGTCCACCGAACCCTCGGTGTGTCCGGTCCGTCTCAGTACTCCCCCTTTGCGGTAGCGCAGCGGGAAAATATGCCCGGGCTTGCGGA
>CAZBSD010000042.1:0-15824 GCA_964494735.1 uncultured Syntrophomonas sp. | reverse complement strand
GGTGACCTCATCCTTACCAAGGATGCGCTCTGCCGACTGAGCTATAAGGGCAGTTTTGTTGGGTCATCCCCCGGGATTGGTTCCACCGGGAAATGATTGCCCCCTTGCACCCTAGGGTACTGCTGATGCTTCCTGAGGTCGCAATCGCGGTTGCGGGGACCTATTTCAAGTTTCCTACAGAAACCAAAATATTATGGTTGCGGGAGCCGGACTTGAACCGACAACCTTCGGGTTATGAGCCCGACGAGCTACCAACTGCTCCATCCCGCGTCGTAAATGGTGGAGGGAGAAGGATTCGAACCTTCGAAAGCGTCGCTAACAGATTTACAGTCTGCCCCCTTTAGCCTCTTGGGTATCCCTCCCGGTAAATGAGCCAACAATGGACCCTTAACCTAGCAGACTCTACGCGTATCCATGTCAACTCAGCGAATTATATTTTAACGTCAATAGCTTTTAAAGTCAAGGATATTGTCATAGATATTATCCAGGTCCTTAAAACTGGATGTCTCCGGCCAAGTAGGAATGGGGCTTAATCGTCAATCTTAATGCTACTACAGCGGATGTCGGGCTGTTTGTCATGATTCAATGCATCAACCTTTACCAATTCGGGACGTCCTATCGCCCCAGAACCGACCCGCTCGGCTCAATTACCTACCCATCTCTATGACTCCGGCCTTTGAGCCCTCCCGGAAAACCGTGATGCCCTTTAAACCCTGCTGCCAGGCTTGCCTATACAAGTCTGAAATGGCACCAACCGTGGTAGCAGCGGGTAGGTTGATGGTCTTGGATATGGCGTTGTCTACCCATTTTTGCAGGGCGGATTGCATGGCCAAATGATCGCAGGCCTCGATTTCCCTCCCCCCCTTAAACAACCTCTGGATATTTGCCGGTATGCCCTCCACATCCTGGCACGATCCCCTGTCGGCAGTTTCGTTCAGAGGCTCGCTTCCTACCCCTAGTTTTTGGCAGGCGACTAGGAATAAGGGGGAGAACACATTTAATTTTTGTGGGTAGCCCTCATGCCGATAGGTCTTACGGTAGGCGACTGCAAATATAGGCTCTATCCCGTATCCCTCCACCCCCGCCAACAGGCTGGTGGTTCCGGTGGGCGCAATGGTCAGGCAGGATGCATTGCGGCGTACGCGGTGGGTAGCAGCAAATTTAGATTGCTCCCAAACGGGAAACCTGCCCTTCTCCTCAGCCAACTCAGTCGTGGCTGTTTGTACATTTTCTGCTATAAAAGCCATTACCCGAGCGCTTTGGTCACGCCCATCCTGACTATCATATGCCAAGCCCATCTTAATTAACATGTCATGCAATCCCAGGATGCCTACGCCAATCTTGCGGGTAGCCCGGGTGTTGGTCTTTATGAACTCGAAGGGGTATTCGCCCACATCGATAAGGTTATCCAGGAATCTTACTGCGTTCCGGGCTGTAAATGCCAGACGCCCCCAGTTTATACCAGCATGAGGTTCGTCGATCATGCAGGACAAATTGATGGAACCCAACAGGCAAGATTCGCCCGGACTAAGTGGTTGCTCGCCACATGGATTGGTTGCGTTGATAACCTGTCCTGGAATAGGATTGGCAGCCTGGATATGATCCAGGAATAATACACCTGGTTCTCCACAAGCCCAGGCCGACTCTACAATATCGGCCCACAACTGGCGAGCCGACGTGGTTCCTCTTACTTCACCGCCGAAGGTCAGGTTCCATTCTCCATTTCCGGCCAGGATTTGCATGAAGCGGTCCGAAATACCCACCGACAGATTGAAGTTGTCCAGCTCCCCGCGTATTTTGCAGCTAGCAAACTCATTTATGTCGGGATGAGTACAGTCGAGGATACCCATATATGCACCCCGCCTTACTCCACCTTGGGCAATCATCGCTGCGCTGGAGTTATAGAGGCGGATCAGTTCTACCGGTCCACTGGCCCGGCCCTTGGTGGAATGAATAATGTTGCCTTTGGGTCTGATCTTGGAAAAGTTATACCCCAGTCCGCCCCCGTATTTGGCAATCAAAGCGGATTCCAACAAGGTGCGGTACATTGATTCAAGGTCATCCTCAATGTCCAGGACAAAGCAGGCTGCCGGCTGCTGCATCACACCCGGCTTGCCGATATTAGCCCATATGGGCGTTGATGGCACAAACCACAAGTCATTAATGATCTGCCCAAATGTGGCAGCCCAGTAATCTTGCCGAACTGTCTCGGCGCTAGCGGCCGCTTGGCTGATCCTGCTCACCGCCTGTTCAGGTGACTCGCTGACATGACCGTGTTCATCTCTCATGGCATAGCGAGCATTAAAAATTGTCATCCCATCATTGGTTAAGTTCAAATGTAGCCTCCTTGGATGGATCTTACAAAGGGACAACTTCACCTTCTATTTTACTGCGATAACCGGTATCGCATAAGTATAGTACTTTCCATTATTTTAGGCCTATTTGCGGGTAGATAAAACCCATATTGGGCTTAACTGATCGGGCTACGAGATTCATGACGACTATGGGCGACTCCAGACTGCAAATCAAATATCTACCAAATACGAAAACCACGCAAACTGCGTGGTTTAGGTTTTTCTTATGGAGCCGAGCACAGGACTCGAACCCGCAACCTGCTGATTACAAATCAGCTGCTCTACCGATTGAGCTAGCTCGGCACGGCAAATAAGATTTTATCCCCAGTGCCTGTCAAAGTCAAGAACTAGTTTCGCTGGCCAACATGGCTTCAATTAACCGGGTTTAGCGGGCGTGATCGCGGTCTTCCAGGTATTTCTCCAATTTTCGTTTTACTCTCTGCAGGGCATTGTCGATAGATTTTACATGACGTTTTAGGTCCACCGAAATTTCCTGGTATGATTTACCCTCGAGATAGGACATCAATACCTTCCATTCCAGCGAGCTTAGTATCTCGCCCATCTTCTTCTCGATGAAGATGAATTCTTCGCGGCTGATTATTATCTCTTCGGGGTTGGTTATACCGGTCGTGGTTATGATGTCCATCAATGTACGATCAGATTCTTCATCATAAATAGGTTTGTTGAGGGACACATATGAATTAAGAGGGATATGTTTCTGCCGGGTGGCTGTCTTGATAGCGGTTATAATTTGTCTGGTGATACAAAGCTCAGCAAAAGCTCTGAAAGAGGTTAACTTGTCCACACGATAATCGCGGATAGCCTTAAATAGACCGATCATGCCTTCCTGGATTATATCTTCCCTATCCGCCCCAATTAAAAAATAGGAACGGGCTTTGGCTCGAACAAAGTTCTTGTACTTATCGATGAGAAACTCGATGGCGAATTGTTCCCCCTGTTGAGCCAACTCCACCGTTTCTTCGTCCTGCATCTCCGCATAGGTGAGAAAATACTCTCTTGCAGCGACGGAACTGATCATTCGATCGCCCCCATATTATGATTTTGGCACGTGATAAATAAAGGCCTGAATTTCGATAGGTGAGACCGTTAATATTATAGCCATTGACCTCCAAATCGTCAAGGCTTGTCTTGGCAGCGGCGCTGACGGATTACTTCATATATAACCACTCCCGCTGCTACTGAGGCATTCAATGAACCTATCGCTCCCACCATAGGGATGCTGACCAGCATATCGCAGTGCTGCCGCACTAGTTTCCTCATACCGGTGCCTTCCCCACCAACAACCAGTACGGTGGGAGCAGGCAGATTGCTCTGCCAGAGAATAGTGCCGTCCATATCGGCTCCCACCACCCATAATCCTTGTTTCTTGAAATCCTTAATACAATTGACCAGATTGGTCACCCGGGCTACCAGCATGTGTTCCACTGCTCCAGCAGAAGCCCGGACCACTGCTGCGGTAATCTCAACCGAATTATGCTGGGGAATTATTATACCATGGACTCCTGCGCATTTAGCCGTCCTTATTATCGACCCTAAATTCTGAGGGTCTTCAATGCCATCTAATATTAATACGAACGGCGCCTCTCCATTCAGGGCAGCTTTCTCCAAAATCTCGTCAGGGCTGGAGTATTCATAGCTGTCCACTACAGCCACCACCCCCTGATGATTGGCCATGGTGTATATCCCATCCAAGCGTTGTTTATCCACATACTGGCAGAATACCCCCTTCTTGCGGGCCAAGCTGAGCAAGTCTTCAATCCTTTTGCCGCCCCGGCCTTCCTGAATAAATATCTTATGGACCCGGCGTTTTCCCCGCATCGCTTCCATGATACTGTTTACTCCGGCCAGTTTATCCTGCATGATTACCTTCCCTTCTCCAAATGGGTGGTTGATGACCGATTTTATTGTTGGGACCTTCCGCAGCAATAGTATACCCAGATCACAGTTGCCACAGGATCAGTTGCTTGCGTTGACCTGACCATGGGTTTCACTCTGCCCCTTCCACCATGGAATTATGATCGAGTCACTTTACCGGCTCACAGCAAGGGATTAAAAATGTCATCGGTGATGATCACCCTGGCATAATCTTGCGCAGGAAAGTTACGATCATAGGGTATCTCGTCGAATAGGGCCGGCATCTTTTCCCGGAAGTAAAGCAGCAGGGGGATAGCTATCTGGCGCATTTGGGGATGGGCGGCAACATCGCATCGCAGGCGGAAGAAATGCCGCCATTCCCGCAGATTATAGGTCACCACTATCTCCGTTTTCAGGGAGTTGGGCAGTATCGAGCGGGCTTCCTGGGGAGAACAGCCGTTATCCAGCATCGACATATAATTCTTTTCAGCCAGTTGGCAGGTTTCAGACCATAGCTGGTAATCCCGCTCTCGTTCCCGGAAAAAATACGGTTCAATTACTGTTATCTCATTACCGAACCGATCTTTGCTATAGCGGCAATAACGGGTGCTTTCCTGGCTGTAAGCGGCGATCCGGTGCCTCACCAGCTCGTGCGAGATGCCGCGGTCGATTATAAACATGACGGTAGCCTTCTCGTGCTCGATTATCGATTCGTGGCCAAGGGTCAGCTTCGACTTCAGAAAATGGGGATTCGTAGCACCGGTCATCATGTCTTCTGATTTGTAGCAAGTCCGGGCATACCGTTCCAATTTACGGAACAGTCCTTGGTTGAGTTCCGACTCCGGTATCAGCGCCTGTGGTTGCTGTATTATCACGTTTATCACTGCCCCTCAATTATCTCTTTAAAATAGGTTCTTCGGCATAAGTATACACAAAAACAGGCAGGGCCTCCATATGGATGAACGCCCCGCTGATTCAGATCCCGATGATACCCTCTCATTCATACTGCATGGTCATCAACATCCTTTTACCACAACCGTGCTATATGAGGGGTTTATGATTAATCGTCTACTTGATCGGTCAGATCGATAAGTTCTCGCAGTCTATCATGATCACCTTTAAGATATACATGCCCTATCAAAGCTTCTAATCCCGTGCTGAGCCGGTAATCCTGCATATCCGCATTTTTGGGCGGGGTGTTTTTGGTATTGCGGCCCCGCCTTACGATGGCTTGCTCCGCTTCGGACAGCTGGTTATAGAGTCGCCTCATCACCCGCGCCTGGTTTTCAGCCCGGACCTTTTCCACCGCCTCATGGTGAATTTCCTTTACCCGCCGTGGTCCGGCTGCCACCAATCGGCTCCGCACCACAAGTTCATAGACAGCATCCCCTACATAGGCTAACAGCAAGGGCGAATACTGGCTGAGGGTCTTCTCATTCACGGGCTCATGCATCAGCAAACTTCCACCGAACTCCTTCCCGTGTGTCTTCCAGCAGAATACCTGCCTCTTTTAGGCTGTTCCTCAAATGATCGGCCCGGTTAAATTCCTTATTGGCTTTGAATTCCTGGCGAAGCCCGACCAAAAAACCAACGATCTCCTCAGTCTCAGGAACCCTTTCATAACGGAATAGGCTGCCGCCGCCAGCTTTGTCTTCCACCTTGATCTCTTGTTGGTTCAAGAAATCACGCAGCGAATCGGCCAACTGGTATTCTTTTTCGGCGCGAGCCTGGGTCCTCATGGACAGTACTAACTCCAGTAGATCATCAACTGCCTTCCGGTCATAATCGGATTTCTCCATAAAAATTCCCAGCACCCCACCTAGTTTGCGGAAGATATCAGTAGCACGATGTAATATCTCTTGGGCATCTGTCTGGTTGGGATCAGTTTCAGCAACATAAGTGTTTATCTGACGGGATAGTTCGAATAGGTAGCTAAGCGCTTTAGCGCTGTTGAAATCGTCGTCCATGGCCTCGATAAACTTGTCCTCCAGTTCTGCTGCCCGTCTCACCAGATCCGACTCCCCAACAGTTGGGACATTTGCCAATGGGAATCCTCCCATAAACTCTTCCGCCAGGGTCAGAGTCGTCTTCAGCCGGCCCAGGGCTTTTTTGGCTTCCTCCAGTTTGCCATCATCAAAATCCAGCGGACTGCGATAATGGGTGGCTATGAGATAGTAGCGGACCACATCGTGAGGGAAACGGGCCAGTATATCCCGGAGGATAAAAAAGTTCCCCAATGATTTCGACATCTTTTCGCTGTTGACAGTGATAAAACCATTATGCATCCAATAGTTGACGAATGGTTTGCCGGTATAGGCTTCGGCTTGGGCAATCTCATTCTCGTGATGGGGAAAAACTAAATCGGCCCCACCGCCATGTATGTCCAGGGTCTCTCCCAAATATTTGGTAGACATGACCGAACACTCGATATGCCAGCCTGGCCGCCCTGGTCCCCAGGGACTATCCCAGTACGGCTCTCCCGGTTTAGCTCGCTTCCACAGTGCGAAGTCCACCGGTTCTTCTTTGCGCTCGTCAACCTCAACCCTGGCCCCGGCCATCATGTCGTCCAGCGAACGTCCGGATAATCTGCCATATGGCTTGAAAGCTTTTACCCGGTAGTAGACATCTCCTTCAATCTCATAAGCAAATCCCTTGGCGATCAATCCCTCTATAGTTCCTATTATGTCCGGGATATGGTCACTCACCCGCGGGTGGACATCGGCTCTGGTTATCCCCAGCGCATCGGCGTCAGCGAAATACTCTTCTATGTATCTCTCTGCCAGTTTGATTGGGTCGTCACCTTCCTCGCGGGCACGGTTGATTATCTTATCGTCTACGTCGGTAAAATTCTGAACGTAATGGACATCGTAGCCCCGGTAAGCCAGATACCGTCTTACGGTGTCAAAAACGACCAGCGGCCGGGCGTTGCCCAAATGAATATAGTTATAGGTGGTAGGACCGCAAACATACATGTTCACTTGGCCTGGATTAAGAGTTGCTAGCTCTTCTTTGCGGCCATTCAGGGTGTTGTATATCCTCATCCGCCGCTGCCTCCTTCTCAAGTTTCTCGATCTTCTTCTCCAAAGCATCAATTGTGATCTGCATGGCTGCCAGGGCATCGGCGATCGGGTCGGGGAGGATATTATGGTTAAGATCCACCTCTTCATAACCTTCGGCCATCTTCAACCCATCATAGGCCACCACCCGGCCGGGTATGCCGACCACAGTGCAGTGAGGCGGCACCGCCTTCACAACTACCGAGCCACCCCCGATCTTGGCATGGTCACCGACTGTAAAAGAACCGAGTATCTTGGCCCCAGCGCTGATAGTCACGTTATTGCCGATGGTTGGGTGGCGCTTACCCTTCTCCTTCCCTGACCCCCCCAATGTCACCCCCTGGTAAATGGTAACGTTATCTCCTACCTCAGTGGTTTCACCGATAACTACCCCGCTGCCGTGGTCGATAAAGAATCCTTTGCCTATCTTGGCCCCGGGGTGTATTTCTATCCCGGTCAAGAGGCGGCTTAAGTGTGAAACCAAGCGGGCCATAAAGTACAATCGCCTGGAATGCAAAAAATGCGCTATGCGGTGGTTGATGATAGCATGAAAGCCCGGATAGAGAAAGATAATCTCCGCTATACTGCGGGCGGCCGGATCCCTTTCAAAGACGACCTTAATTTCTCTTCTGAGTGCGGCCAGCATTATTATATCCCCCTTCAAACTGACTCTAAAACAAAAAACCTTTCATCCCTGATTCAGAGACGAAAGGTATCCTTCCGTGGTCCCACTCTGCTTAAGCACCATCAGGTGCTCCGCTTGAACTATTTATAACGGCTTTCGCCGGGTAAACCTACTATGGTTTCGGCCTACCTGCTCCCGGGTGCACTTCAGACGGCTTCTTACTGGGGAGGGCTCTCAGCCGGTGGCCCTCTTTCTCTGGCAGCGATTGACGCTTACTCTTCCCGTTCTCAGCATTTCCTTTATTTCAGGTTATAGTCAATTATATTCAAGTATATCTTACAATGTCAACCTGGGACCTCCCTTTAGCCCAGTAATTATTGGTATTCCAGCCACCATACAGGCAGGAGGCATCAGCACATACGTTGTGAATCCCGGAAAAGACCGCTTATATCGTTAACTGTTGCAGGTGTCCCGAAAACGACCGCCTGGTCTCCCGCCTGCAGCGAGTCATCCCGCCCGGGATTAACGATAGTCTGATCGCCGCGTTGAATAAGAAGTACCGATCCGCCAAACTTTCCCCTTAAGTCGATTTCAGCCAAGGTTTTACCGACTGCACAGGAGTTTGTCTCCACAACCAGGTTCACGATCTCAGCATCGTGGTGATGAAGCTTGATATCCTGGAAGGTGGGCGATCTCCTTGAAAGACTGCGCAGCATCTCGTAACCATCTGCCCGGACCTCAGTGATGAACGCCTCGATGTCATCTCTGGGCACCAGATATTTCTTCAGCACCAGTGAGAAAATTTCAATGGATGTCTCGAACTCCTGGGTGATGACATCGTTGGCCCCCACTTCATATAATGTCTGGATCTCTTGGAGATAACGGGTCCGAACTATAATATGCGCGGTAGGACTTATCCGCCGAATAATATCGGTTATCCTGACGGTAGCCGCCGGGTCGGAAATAGCTATCACCACCACCCGGGCTTCCCTAAGTTTTGCGTGTTGCAGGATCTCTATCTGGGTGGCATCACCGAAGAATATTGGCTCCCCTTTCCTTTTCTCATCCCTTACTGTATCCGGATTCTGCTCGATAATCATGTAGGGGATACCCGAGGCTGCGGCAGCCCGGGCCAGGTTGCGGCCATTCACGCCATATCCGATTATTATCAAATGATCGGTGAGAGGATTGTTCTCCTCTGTTATCTCCGGCACTATACCGCTTTTCAATTTAGCCGGCAGGGGCAGTCGGAGCACAGCCTGGGTCAGCCGCGGAGCCAAGGCGATGATGAAAGGCGTCATTGCCATGGTCAATACCGATACGGCAATAAAGATCTGATTCAACTCCTGACTGAGCAGACCATAGGTTATCCCCACCTTGGACAAGATGAATGAGAATTCTCCCACCTGGCCCAGCGCCAGGCCGGTTAAAACCGCTGTACGGAGAGGGAAGCCCAAGGCGATTATGGCCAGTATGCCAACCACCGACTTGATTAAGATGATCGCGATGGTGATCGAGATAACCTCAACCGGTTGCTGCAGGAATACGTTTACATCCAGTAACATACCGATGGAAACAAAAAAAATGCTGGTGAAGACGTCCTTAAAAGGTAGAATATTGCCCAGAGCCTGGTGACTATAATCAGACTCGGCAATAAGCAACCCAGCGAGGAAGGCGCCTAAGGACACCGAAAGGCCCAGGCTGGATGTAAACCAAGCCACCGCCATACAGATCGTTACTATGCTGATCAGAAACAGCTCGCGGCTGCGCTGACGGGCAATCATATGCAACATGAAGGGCACCGCCCATTTGATTCCCACATACAGCATGACCAGGATAAGGACTACTTTGAACAACAGCAAAAGAGGCGATTCCCCTACGCTATTGCCAGCCAACATTGGTGTGAACAACATCATGGGTATGATGACAAGGTCCTGGAAGATCAAAGTAGCCAGAGTACTGCGACCATAAGGGGCATCTATTTCCGCTCGATCCTGAATTATCTTCAAGACGATGGCCGTGCTGCTGAGCGATATTAGAAAACCGATGAATATCGCCTCACCTGCCGGTCGGCCCCCCTGCAACACAATGAAGGCAATGACCAGGGTGGTGAGTGCTACTTGCAGGGTGCCCCCAACCAAAATCGTTTTCTTTATCTGCAAAAGCTTGCCGATGGAGAATTCGAGACCGATTGTGAAGAGGAGCAAAATCACTCCTAGCTCCGCCATCACATCGACAGTATGCACGTTCTCAATCAAGGCCAAGCCGTTAGGTCCAGCTAAAATACCGGTGATAAGCAGGCCGACAATGCTAGGGATGTGCAGCTTCTGGCACAGGTAAATGACCAGAATGGCTAAGGTGAACATTATCACTATATCGTTAAGGATAGGTAACTCTATATTTGCCCCCTCCTCTGGCGTTCCCCAAAAAAAGGGATGGTCCGGTCGGACTATCCCTGAAAATCAGTTGATCACCCTTTATGAATTATATGGGAACCATGCCACGCTATTAGCAGGAGCCCGTCTTTTCTATTAACTTTTTCACCTTCTATGAGTAGTATATCTCGAACCATTCGACCAGACAACACCAGATGGATTCGGCCCACGGAATCAGCATACTAAAATCGATCCGGGCAATTTGGGAGGACGGTTACCCTGAAACCTGCTTGGCAACTATCCAAGGCGAACCAACGCCTGTTTTATGCGGCGCAAACACTCTCCCCGTCCTAATACCAGGATCAGATAAGGCAATTCTGGTCCGTGGACACGCCCGGTTAAGGCACTGCGCAACGGCATATAGACATCTTTGGCCTTGAGATTGAGTTTCTTGACCAAGGATTTGATGAAAGCCTTGGCTTCACCCGGCTCGGCAAATTCAGGAAGTTCATCGTAAAAAGCAGTTAAGACGCCCGCGGCTGTTTCAGCCGCCAAGGCTTGGCGAGCCTCTTCTTCCCATTCGACCTCCGCAAAAAACACATCCACCTGGCCGCAGATATCCGCCAAACAGACCAGATGGTCGCGGGTGGCTTCCACCAACAAATGATAGCGGATCACATCCAGCCTTTTGAGCTCATCAGACCATTCCGATTTTTCCAGGTATGGTCTTAACATCGCCGCCAGCTCTGGGGTGGATTTCTGCTTGAGATATTGTTGGTTCATCCAATTAAGCTTATCCATATCGAAAACTGCCGGGCTTTTGGCCACCCGATCCAGGGTAAACGCCTTGACCAGGTTTTCCCGACTGAGAATCTCCTGTTCCCCTTCAGGCGACCAGCCCAGCAAAGCCAGAAAGTTGAACAAGGCCTCAGGCAAATATCCCATCTGGCGATATTGGACCAGGGATGTGGCCCCATGACGTTTACTCATCTTCTGGCGGTCGTTTCCCAAAATCAACGATATATGAGCGAATTCAGGGCGGTTAAAACGGAGGGCGTCATATAGCATCAACTGCCGTGGTGTGTTGGATAGATGCTCTTCGGCCCTGATCACATGGGTAATATCCATTAATACATCATCGATTACCACTGCGAAGTTATATACGGGAATCCCGTCCGACTTTAGAATTATGAAGTCACCGCTATTGTCACTTTCAAAGCTGACCGTACCACGCACCAGATCGTTCACAATGTACATCTGATGGGCCGGCACCCGGAAGCGGACACTCGGTTGTATTCCGGCGGCGATCCGTTCCCTTGCCTCCCGTTCGGTCAAGCCACAACATCTGCCGGAATAGCGCTGCATCTGTCCATTCTGCATCTGCTGTTCACGCTCAGTCTCCAGTTCCTCGGGGCTGCAAAAGCAATAATAGGCATCACCCTGCTCCAACAGCTGTTTTATATACTGGCGGTATATATCGAGCCGTTCGGTCTGCCGGTAAGGACCGTTATCCCCTCCAGCTTGTATACCTTCGTTCCATGTTATCCCCAGCCATTTTAATGACTCCAGTATTTCATCTTCATACTCTCGCCGCGATCTGTCCAGGTCGGTATCTTCGATCCGGACCACCAACTCTCCCCCTTGATGGGCAGCAAACAAATAATTAAACAGGGCCGACCGCGCTCCGCCTATATGTAGCGGTCCGGTTGGACTGGGTGCGAACCTGACCTTGTTTTTTCTCATCTCATTCCCTCCCTTATTCTGGGTTATTATAACCTTAAGCAAAGAAATGGGCAAACGAAGCTGCCATCCTCCCAGGATTCTCAATAGATCCTGCCATACCTTAATTTCTCCGTTGATGGGCTGCAATCAAGCACTCTGATAGGTGCATAGTTGCCTCACTCATCAACATTTGACTGCTTCAGTGGTTAATTGAGGCAATTGCCCGCGGTTTACCTCGCATCTTCATCCTAATTAAGAATCGATCTGTATACATTTAGGTAATCAGCCACCATCCGCTCTTTACTGAACCTTTCTTCAACCCAGCGCCTACAGTCGCCCCGATCCAGTCTATCTATTGAGTGTGCCGCATCTATGGCCTCATCAACACCGTCCACCAGGTACCCGGTCCCTCCATTCTTGACCACCTCCACCATGGACCCTCGTTTGTAGGCAATTACAGGAGTCCCGCAAGCCATGGCTTCTACTACGCTGAGTCCGAAAGGTTCATCGAAATATATGGGATGCAGCAGAGCCAGAGCACCCTTCAAGATTTGATTCCTGGTTTCCGGGCCCACCGATCCGACATAGATTACATTGGTTTCGTCTATATAGGGGGCTACACTAGACCGGTAGTAGTTATCATCCTGGATGATACCCGCCATAACCAGCTTGATGCCCAGACGCCGGGAGATCTGTATGGCGTCGTGAGTCCCTTTATCGGGATGGATGCGTCCGAAATACAGAAGATAGTCTCCTGGGTGGTCCTCAAAAGTAAAAAGCTCAAGATCTATACCGTGGTAGATGTTGGCATAATAATCCAACAGGGGACTGCGGTCGGCGATGCTGATGGAAACATAAAAACTGCTCCGGTTGTATTTTTGATATACCGGCATTATCTTGGGACTGGAGAAGCCGTGGATAGTGGTCACTACCGGGGTTGATACCAAGCGGCTGTATGAAAGGGGCAGAAAATCATAATTATTATGGATTATATCGAACTTTTCCGCTTGTTCAAATAGATGGGCAATATGCAGGCATTCCCATACCTTGGGGTCCAGGTCCCTGTTCTCCTCATACGGAGATGGGCAGACTGCGTCCAGTTGGCCACTGGTGTTTGAGTCACCGGTAGCGAACAGGGTAACGTCCATTCCCTTACTGACCAAACCTTCAGCCAGCATGGAGGCTATAGCCTCCCATGGTCCATAGTGGCGGGGGGGGGGTACGCCAGGCTATCGGGGCCAGGAGCGCTATCTTCATAATGTCACCTCAATGAACGATAGGATCTAACCTTAAAAGGCATATCCCTTCGCCGACTTGCTCTATATCTTTGGCAAAATATTGCTGGTATATTCCTGGCTCCAGTAAACCTATATCTTAGGGCACAAAAATACCCTCTGCCTGTTCCAGCCGGCCATGTCAGAGGGCAATTTAAAGTGCAGATTCCATAGATTGAAGTAATACCACGGCCTGAGCAGCTATACCCTCACTACGGCCCTCAAATCCCAGTCCTTCAGTGGTAGTGGCCTTTATACTGATTTGGCTTGGTTTTACCTCCAGCAGGCTGGCCAGATTAGTCCGCATTGCTGATATATGAGAAGCCAGCTTGGGGCGCTGGGCAATTACCGTGCAGTCGATGTTGGCGATAGTCCAGCCCTCACCCTGCACCATCCTGAAAACCTGTTCCAATAAGCGGCGGCTATCAATGTTTTTATATTCGTTCGAGGTATCGGGGAAGTGTTTACCGATGTCTCCCATGGCTGCCGCCCCCAGAAGGGCGTCGCAGATGGCATGGATTAGTACATCGGCATCAGAATGACCCAGCAAGCCAAACTCGAATGGTATCTCCACACCACCTAACACCAACCGGCGTCCTTCCACCAGACGGTGAACATCATAACCAATACCAATCCGCAAACCACTTAGCCTCCCTAGGAAATCATTTATGTTTTAGAAGCGCTTCGGCTACTGCCATGTCTTCGGGGGTGGTAATCTTGATGTTGTTGTAATCCCCAGGGACGATTTTTACCCGGCCTATATAGCGTTCGAAAAGTGATGCATCATCCGTGCCCATAAAACCTTCTTCCCGCGCTTCGCGGTAGGAAGTAAGCAATTCATTGAAATTGAAAACCTGGGGAGTTTGAATAGCATAAACTGCGGTCCTGTCCAGTGTCTGGCGGACGAACCCATCCCGATCCCCTAGTTTTACCGTATCCTTACTGGGAATGCCAGGGATGGCTGCTCCCCACTCCCTGGCTTCAACCAAGAGCCGGGATAACACTTCAACTGACAAAAGCGGCCGTGCACCATCGTGCACAGCCACTAGGTCCGTGTCTGTTCCCAGCTGTTGCAGCCCTGCCCACACCGAATCTTGCCTCTCTTGTCCGCCGGGCACCACCGCTGCCACCTTGTTAAACTTGAAACGTCTAACTATTTGTTGCCGGCAATAATCGACCTCATCCGGGGCACAAACCACTACCATCTGACTTACAACATGAAGTTTTTCAAAGAAATCCAATGAATAAGATAAAACCGGTCTACCGTTCAGCAACATATATTGCTTGTTGGTACTGCTCCCCATCCGGCTCCCTTTACCAGCTGCCGCAATAACAACCCGAAGGTTGTCAACCATACATATTCACCTCTTGAACTGGTTCCCCGGCCAAGCTCGACTTCATGACCCCCAAGCTGCGTTCTTCTCTGATTTTACGGCTGAATATCATACGTCCGGCAGCAGTCTGGAAAACGCTGGTCACGATTACCTCCAGACTGTTTCCTATCTGGGTCTGAGCATCCTCGACTACCACCATGGTACCATCTTCCAGGTAGCCGACTCCTTGCCCGGGTTCCTTGCCTTCCTTTAATATATTAATATACATGGTTTCACCGGGATAGACAACTACCTTAACGGCGTTGGTCAATTCATTGATATTGAGCACCTTGATGCCGTGTAATTCGGCCACTTTGTTTAGGTTGTAATCATTGGTGATGATGCTGGCATGCATCCGCTTGCATAGCCTCACCAATTTCATGTCAACTTCCCTTTCCTCACTTACATCATCGTCGATAATCCTAATATTGATGGCGGGCTCCTTCTGCATCTTGGTCAGAAGGTCCAATCCCCGCCGTCCCTTGCTGCGGCGCAAGTTGTCAGAAGAATCGGCAATGTGTTGCAGCTCTTCGATGATGAAAACCGGCACCAACAGTGTCCCTTCCAGAAATTTGCTCTGACATACGTCATAGATGCGGCCATCTATGATGGCGCTGGTGTCCATTATCTTGTTGAAATCCTCTTGCTTGTCCCTTGATGTCCCTGGCTCAGTCAATCTTGATGGCAGCAATCGCCAAACATCAACTGCCCTTCGACTACCGATTTTCATCCCTAAATACCCACAAATGACAAAACTAATGAAGGTCAGATAATTCCCGGCCCCTCGCACGACTGATAATGGATAGCCGCTCAAAATTCCCACCAGAGCCCCGGCTATCAGTCCGGCGCTGCCGCATAACAATACTTCGATCGATGTATTATCCAGCCAACGATTTAGAAGGATAATGCCTTTGGACAAGAGTCCCCAGAGCAACTTACCGGAAAGGTAGAACAGCAAGCAGACGACCATTCCTGCTCCGATTTGCCATCCGATGCCAAAAGCGAATAGCTTATTCAGCGAATGACTCCCCCACAGGCCTACCAGAATTCCCACCAATGCCAGTTGCCATGATATTAACCTATTTTTCATGCAGGATACACCTCCTGCTAATAGGATTCTAGGAAATGGTAAATATTATACGGTCAGCTAGAAATTTTCGCATTTCCCAG
>CAZBSD010000041.1:0-17479 GCA_964494735.1 uncultured Syntrophomonas sp. | reverse complement strand
AGCCATTACGGCTCCGCGCCCATCAGTATCGTTTGGAAGATGCACCAGCCCATGCCGGGCTTCGTACTGCAAGAGGCGGTGTCGGTGTAGAATAATAACAATGAATAAATCCATTTTATATGCATATAATATCAGACAATTGTCCCCTGTATTCTGATGAATAGCTTAACAGGATAAGTTATAATAATTACATCGGCAGTTAATGGAGGCGGACCTTATGGCTACTAAGAGCATATTTAAGAACATCGTTATTAAGGATGGAACGCTAAGCAGAAAGCTGGTACTTGCACTGGAGAATGCTAGAGAAAAGGGCTCCAAGCATGTAGTGCTTTCGAAGTCCTATCATGAGGTCAAAAAGGGCCAGATTAAAGATATTTTCGGAGAACCAGAGGTAAAATGACGGGTTACCAACTTATTTTACTGAAAGATGTCATCGATGAATTGGGAGAGGAGAAAACCAAAGAAATTCTCTCCCAATTTTCTTGTCCGCTAAATTTGGATGTCGAGGTCTTTTTACATAGAAATGCTGTCGAATTCGCCAAGCAAGGTATAACCGCTACACATCTAGTATTCGCGCCACACAAGGGGCGACCTGTCATTGCAGGATATTTTTCCTTAGCAAACAAAAATATTATAGTTTCCAACAGAAGTATATCTGCATCTTTAAAAAGACGGATTAATAAATTTGGAACTTTCGACCCAGATCGCAGAGGTTACCGAATTTCAGCACCATTAATTGCTCAACTCGGTAAAAACTATGCCAATAGTTATAATAGACTCATAACGGGAGATGAATTGTTGCACATAGCGTGCAATAAAGTTGTACAAGTCCAGGAAATGATTGGTGGAAAAATCGTATATCTGGAATGCGAGGACAAGCCACATCTCGTCCAGTTCTATCAAACTAACGGATTCGTCAGTTTCGGGCAAAGGGAACTAGATAGGGACGAAACGGAGGTCCTATCGGGAAAATTCCTAATTCAAATGCTAAAGTATCTGTAGTAGGATAAACTTGGAACGAATATTTACCTGATCCCAACCTATTTGTCCCCGCGTTCGATGCTGGGTTTCTTCCACGGTCTGGAACAGCAAAACGCTGAACTCAATGCCAGGCTAAAGTGGCATGGGGAACAGATTCTCTTAAACCGCAACAAGCAATTTGGCCCTTCCAGCGAACAGACTGACCATGAGCAGCTCAATCTGTTCGATGAAGCCGAAGATAGCGCCAACCCCCAGCTTGAAGAGCCAACCGTGGAAACGATTACTTATCAGCGTAAGAAAAAACAAATCCGGTCAGATAGAAGACAAGCTCAAAAGGATAATACCTCAACTGCTTCTTGAGGCTCTATTTTAAGCTTACCTAAATACGATCATTCTTTGCCGTCTGGCCATGAAAATCAAAAGATTGACGGGGATAAGGTGGGTAAAGTCGATTAATGAAACATAACCTTCATAAAATATTCTCTATAATTTCAGGTTTGCAGCGCAGATTATTCTATGTTATGTCGGGAATAACAGTGATCAGCGCTATTTTCGATACCTTGGGGATTGCCTCGGCTCTGCCCTTAATTAGCCTGATAATGGACCCTGATATTATTTTCCGCAATATGTGGCTGCAGAGGATATATTTTGGTCTGGGCTTTGCCAGTACCAAGGAATTCACCATATTTGTAGCCATATGCATTTTAGCCCTGATTTTGGTCGGTAATTCCTTGTCCGCCTTGAAAACCTGGATAAAATTGAAGTTCGTATGGGAAATCAATCATGACTTGTCGTTCCGACTGTTGAAGAAATACCTTTCCCAGCCTTACGAATATTATTTGGATAGTCAGGCGGCAGACGCCCATAAAAATATTCTTCAGGAAGCCAACCAGCTGACCACCGGCTATTTGATGCCATTGATCAGTATGATCAGCATGCTGCTGGTGACCACACTCATTCTGGGCCTGCTATTCATGGTAAATCCCTTTGTTACCTTAACGGCAGTCATCATTCTGGGAGGCGCATATGGATTCATATTCTATATTAGCCGTCGGAAAATGATGGCCAAAGGTAAAGAAAGGCTGACTGCCAATCTGGAAAGGTTCAGGGCGGTAGTGGATACTATCGGGGGTATAAAAGATATTAAAGTACTGGGAAGGGAAGACTTTTTCCTGCAGCGTTTTTCCACTTTTTCCAGGCGGAATGCGGAGATGCTGGCCTGGAACTCGGTAATCGGATCGATTCCCAGGTATGCGTTGGAATCACTGGCCTTTGGCGGGGTTGTTTTGCTTATCATCTATTTGGTCATTCATAACCAAAATCCGGCGGGAGTCATACCTATGGTCGGTTTCTATGTTTTTGCCGCTTACCGCTTGATGCCCGCTTTGCAGGAGGTGTTTTCCGCCGCGACTTCAATGAAATTCAATCAGGCGGTTCTGGAAAAGATATACCTGGAATTGACCGACACCAGCTATTCAGCTAACGACGAATTGATAAATCGCAGCCAAGGCGAGCGACTCCCTTTCAAACACACGTATTCCATACAAAACATCGACTATACTTATCCATCGAGTGCCCATGCAGTGATCAAGAATCTCTCCATAGATATCCAGCGCGGGACTTCTATAGGTTTTGTGGGTTTGACCGGTGCCGGGAAAACTACTTTGATAGATATTTTCATGGGTTTGCTGACGCCTGGTCATGGCAAGTTGTTGGTTGACGGTATTGAAATAAATGCGGCCAATATTGAGGGTTGGAAGAAGAATCTGGGCTATGTTCCCCAGGATATCTATCTAAGCAATGATTCTGTCACCAATAATATTGCCTTCGGTGTACCCGATGATCAGGTCGATATGGAAAAGGTCGTCCGGGCCGCCCGGATTGCTCATGTACATGATTTCGTCACCAGTTCATTGGCTGGTGGTTATGATACCAAAATCGGCGACCGAGGCATTCGGCTGAGTGGCGGACAACGTCAGAGAATCGGTATAGCCAGGGCTATGTACAATGATCCCGAAGTACTCATTCTGGATGAGGCTACCAATTCATTGGACGGTTTGACCGAAGAGTCCTTTGTGGAGGCCTTGGCTGAACTGGCGGCAGTGAAAACAATTATTATTATCGCCCATCGCTTGAACACTATAATGAACTGTGATCAAATCTACTTGTTGAATGATGGACAGATCATAGCCCACGGTACTTATAATGAATTGATCTCCAGTAATGATCTTTTCAGAACCATGGCCAGGATGCCTGCATCTGCGGAGCATCTTATATGAAGAAGAGAAGGGCTCTAGTATATTTGAGTTCTTTTAATATCGGTGGAGCAGAGAAATCCAATCTCCACTTAATGAAGCGTCTGATTGCCGACGGCTGGGAAGTTGAATTGGTGCTTAAAACGTCGGGAGGTACTATGGAAAACCAGATTCCGGACGCAATTAAGGTTCATTACGTGGAGGGAAAGATTTTTAAAAAGAAGAAGGACGATTCTAAATACATAAAGCGTTCCAAAGACTATTTACGCCGCTTGGTTAGAAAAGTAAATATGTATAGATATAAAAACCAAAAATATGATCTGGCTATTAATGGTTTACAAACGGATGCGGACCTGATAGGAAGATACATCAATGCTGACGTAAAATTGCAGTGGATTAGAATCGATCTGGATGCCATAAAAACCAAGGCCAAGGCACTGGATAATCTGAAAAAGTACGCGGACTACATAGATGGTTACTGTTGTGTTTCTCAAAGGGCATTGGAATGCTTGCTAGCTAATGTGCCTTTTATAAAAGATAGAGCTTTTCTTATCTACAATTTTTTCGACCAGGCGGAAATTTTAGAAAACATCAAGGATGATCGCGATCCGTTTGCCATGTACGATCCAACCATACTGAGAGTGGTTACCGTATGCAGAATAATGGATAGGCAAAAAGGTGTATTTCGCATGTTGAACGTGTATAAACGCTTGCATGATGAGGGGATCAATTTTCTCTGGTTTGTGGTCGGCGGCGGCGAGGATCTGGAGGAGCTTACCACTAGAGTATATGACTTAGGCTTAAATGAAGGATTCCAAGTATTGGGCCCTAAAGACAATCCCTTCCCATATTATCGACATGCCGATTTGTGTGCTGTGCTTTCATTCTATGAAGGCTTTGCGAGGACAGTAACAGAAGGCAAATTGATGGGGAAGGCAGTAATTGCTACCGAATTTGTCGGTATCCATGATCAAGTTCAACATCTTCATAATGGTTATATTGTCGATAACGACGAGGATTCCATATATGAGGGAATGAAAAAACTTTTAACGGATAGGGTTCTATTGGAGAGCCTAACCAATGATTTTCTTCCTCAGGCCATTGCCGACGAAAACAAAAAAGCTGATAAATTATATAAAACAATTGAATTACTGCGGGCAAGCCAAACTGGAAAAGGTCCTGGACAAGGATAAAGAATAACCAGCCAACCGCAGCTAAGGTCTTGGATTTCCTGGACCACTACCTAAAATAAATGCTACTTCCTTTTTAGCTGAATGGCAGGAATGATTTCCTGCCCGGCATCAACATTGCATTTAGTACAGGCAGTTATATACTCCTTCTGAAGGAGCTGCCGCAGTTCATTCTGGAAACCCGATGGGTCATGTCGGCCTCTGAACCGTACACTGTCGGATGGATTCTTGGGAAACTGCCCCAGTAATTGACCATGTCCAGAGCGGGGACAAAGGTGGTATTCGCCGTCAATCAAATTATGGCAGAGCTTACGTGACGAGCAGTTGGCAAATCTGCGCTTTAGAGCCCGGGGGTTGTTGTCGATCGTGGGATTAAGACCACCCATATCGATCCAGTTCATTGTTCTGACTTCGCAGTGTATCTTCCTCTGCGCTAGAGTACTTATGAACTTATTTTTTCGGCGGGCTGCCTCGATTGGATAGTCGCTTATCGTGACATATACTTTGGGATTCTGCATCAAAACCAGAATATCCTCAGCCGGTATGATAGTAGCATTAGTGTAAATATGTACGATATTGACCTTACTATTTCGTATCAAGTGGGTCAAATAATGTGCAAGCCGGGATGCAGGAAGGCTTCTCCCCCCATGACTGCAAAGCGGTAGACACGATCCACATTGCTTAAAAAGTCGTCAATATCCTTGATAATTCGGTCCGTATCAGTATCGGCCGGATTCGCATAGAAAGGAATCAGATTGGCGCAGTCTTTACATCGCAGGGTGCATCGAGAAGTTATCGGCATTTCCACCCTTACCAGTTCAAACTGATGCGTAACGAAACGGTAGGCTTTTATGGCTATCGCTGCCGGCATTAAGATCAAACGGAACGCCATCCGCCGGGGTTGGGGCCGTTCAGCCAGATTATACCGGTAATAGATATTGTCATTGTACCAGGGTCCCCATAGGGACAGTACACGGGCGCTCAAGTTGCCCACCATATTTACACCTCATAATGGGGCCCGTCTTGTTCGGCAAGATTTAATCTTTTAGCAATGTCGAGTCAAAGTAAGCGTTCTTAAAGTCTGGTTCCCGGCAGATGCACTCGCGGCAAAATGGAAAGGCGTCAGGATTCTTCTTGATTGCCCGGCGATATTTTTGAGCTTTGCCAGAGTTCCAGGTTTTTTTAAAATCATCAATATCATTTATATGACTCAAGTCCGTTCTGCGGCCGGAATCAAGACTGCACAGCCCGATATGCCCGCTGGAGGACAGGGATGGGAAGCCCCAAAAAGCCACGCATTTATACGGATAATCGCCATAGTGCGACTTAATAATAAAATCCTTGTTTTTCGGCAGCAGACTATTGTCACCGCTGAGACCGCCCATGCCAATATCAATCTTTTTGTAGGAAACAATATCAACTCCCAAGTCTTGGGCAAGTTTCAGAAAATCCCCCTTCTGATCTTCGTTATATGGATTGATCACCATGCGCATATGCAGGCGGGGGGTTGTACATCCTTCATTGTCTCTGATCCTGACCAGGTTCTCTATCCCTTCCAAAACGGCTTTTAGATTGCCGCCCGGTCGGAATTGTTCATAGACCTCCTGGGTGGTGCCGTCAACTGCCAGGATAAGCTCATTCAGCCCGCTGTGCACCAACCTGGTCATTTTTTCTTCATCGCTTAAATAATGAGCATTGGTACTGGTGATCACTACTATGTCATGGTCGCGGGCATACTTAATCATTTCAGCCAGATCGGGATTCAGAAAAGGTTCGCCCCAACTCCAAAGCTGGATGAATGTCAAATATTCGCCAATCATATCGATAGTTTTTTTGAAATCCTCCATCCGCAAAATGGCCGGGGTACACATTCTGTGGTTCAAACCCGCTGGACAAGTGATGCAGTTAAGGTTGCACACGCTAGCTGGTTCCACCACCAAGCTATAGGGTATCCCCAGGGTGGACGCCAACCGCAGTTGTTTGCTGAGCAGCTGCAGAATTATATTGATACGGGCTCGATACGACAAATTATTGCGGGTAAATAATACCCCATCCGAATAAAACGCCCATTGGCCATTGGCCACCAGCTTGGCCAATCTATATAGATTGTTCATATATATACCCCCTGAAGTACTGATTCATAAATAATTTGATAATCTCTCGATTCTTCTTCAACGGTTTTAATTGCGCCGTTAGTTTTAAAGTCCGGCAACAGATTAGGTTCAAGGGCTTGTAGCAGACATCGCTGCAGATCCTGCCAATCACCGGGTTTGAATGTCAGTCCATTGATACCACTTTGTATCAGTTCAGGCATAGCTCCTATACGCGAAGCAATGACCAGCTTATTCATCAGCAGCGCTTCGTGAATTACAAAATTATATGTTTCGTACCAAATGGATGGGACCACGATTACTTGGTTGGCCGCATAGGCCTGTTTCATTTCATCATAAGGGACTTTGCCGTGAATGATAATATTTTCTTGCCCATTTATGAGTTTTCTGAGTCTGCGCAGATAGGGTTCTGGTCCGGAACCATAAATATGCAGAGTACAGTCGGAAGGCAAACCCTTAAAGGCCCTAATGAGAACATGGACCCCTTTTATAGGAATCAGGTTGCCGAAGTAAGCAAAATTTCGTCCCTTGGATTCATTCATTAGAGAGGGCTGAATTTCAGCGATGAATTCCCGCGAAACTCCATGATTGATAACCTGAATATCAATATCCTCAAATTCTTGGGAGATAATTTTTTTTACGAACTGTGATGGCACGGTGAGAAAGTTGCCCCACTTCATCAGTTGATGTATACTATCATGCCGTAAAACGGGGTCAGGTATTTCTATGCATTTGCATTTCTGGCTGCAACGAAGACCGTGCTGGCTGCCCCCACATAATTCACCTTTTTTGTCGATCATTATGTCATAATAACAGAGACAGAAATAACTCGTAAAAGTAATTCCGTAAGGTATCCCCTGCCTTCGGCAGGCTTCCAAAAAAGACGCCACCTTCTGTATATAAGCGGCATGCACAATATCGGGGCGCTCCCGTGCAAATAGAAACGTGGCAAAATCCGCCACATCAGGATCATCGGTGACGGCATCATGAAGGATGCCCCGTGGGGCTTTGCGATGCCGGTATTCTACAACATCCAACCCGTCAATCTGATAGTCATTGAATAGGATTCCCGACACCCTTTTTTTAAAATAACGGCGAGATTCCAAGGCATTGTAGGTTATAACCTTTACCCGGTGTCCGTCTTTTTTGGCCTGCTGGGCCATATTGTAGACAAACCGTTCCGTCCCTCCCTGACTAAAAGGATAAAAACAATGGACCAGGAAATAGATGGTTCTGCTTTTAATCTCGGTATTGGCTAAGTTCATGGCGGGAGCAGGCAGTATGTCTTCAGACACATAAGCCAAGTGTTTGGGCATGGACGCCAGGCTATGCTTAAAGAATCGTGATGGGTTAATAATATATATTTCGACAAATTTAGCCCAGAGTGTTGATGGATTATACAGACCCAGAGCTATGATAATTTTCTTAAAATATTTTTTCATATTCTTCCTTGTGTGTTTTTTCAGCAAATTGATATCAAGTAGGCTAATCCATATAATTATTTTATCCGATATTACTGTGTTTGGAGTCGAAATATGAATGAACTGGTCAGCATTATTATACCTGTATATAATGTAGAAAAGTATCTGCGCCGCTGCTTGGATTCGGTCATCAACCAGACTTACCAGAACTTGGAGATCATTATTATTAATGACGGTTCCCCCGACCATAGCCAGGTAATTATCGACGAATATGCAGCCCAAGACGGTAGAATAATTGCCTTGATCCAGGAAAACAGAACTTTGGGGATTGCGCGCAATGCCGGCCTGAAAATTGCGCGGGGAGATTATTTGGCGTTTGTCGATTCAGATGACTATCTGGAGGCCGATTGCATAGCCACGATGATACATAATGCGCGGCTCACCCAGGCTGATATCGTAGTAGCCAATAACAAAACCTCGGGGAAAAAGCTGAAGAATGCCCGAGAGCTCCATGAGCATGTGTTGACCTGCCAAGAAATGAGTGAGCCATCCTGGAGATTCGATTACTTTATTGATCCAGCTTATGGGATTACCGTCTGGGCGAAGCTATACAAACACGATTTTATCAAGAGCGCCGGCATATTATTCGAGTCAAATCATTTGATCTCCGGTGAAGATATTTTGTTTAACCTTCTGCTGTTGACTCATAACCCCAAAATGTCTATAGTTAACCAGCGCCTTTACGTCTACTGTATTAATGCCGGTTCAATAACCCAATCGTATCGGCCCAGACTATCGCAAAGATATCTGGCGTTTCTGGACATATATTACCAACAGCTGCTAGACATGGACAAGCTTGATGAATTCAAAGATCTGCTGGCGTTCATGGTTTTAAGGTTTATCAGCGCCTGTTGCCACAATGAATATATCTATTCTGACAACAGATATGCGGATATTAAAGAACAGTTAAAAATCTAATGCAATCAGATATAGTGAAAACATGTGTCAGAGATATCGCCCGGGGAAGATATATCAAGGCGATCAAAAAAAGGAATCACACCTCCGCCAGACTACAGGCTTTTTTACTGGAACACAACCTGATTGATGCGGTAGTAATGCTCCGCCTGCTTAGATATAAGTCCATGTAAGGGTGTGGAAGTTGGATTTCGAATCAGATTAGACTCGAATCCGGCCGCCAGGCAACAATTTAAATTGAAGGGTGCAGCCAAGCGTGAATAGTGTCAAGAACAGACTATCCGATTTGATTATTTCCAATTGCAAAGACCCGCATAAAACGGCCCTTTTATTACACTCCGGACAGTCTTTGACGTATGGGCAGCTGATTCAAACCAAAGCAGCGACTGAAAAGGCCCTGCAACAATTTCATGTCCAGCCCTGGGAGAGAATAGCCCTGGTCACCAATAACAGTCTTGTCTTCCTGCCGGTGATGCTGGCGGTCATGGAAAACGCGGTCTGTGTGCCATTGGACCCGGAAATGACCGCCGAACAGTACCAGGACGATTATCAGCTGCTCGGAATCGATTGGTTGCTGTGCGATGAGGAAATCGGCCCTGCTGTTGACGTCGCCCGGGCCGGTGGTATCGGCGCAATAGCCATGCATGTACCGGATGCTGACTCCCCCAATCACTTGGGCTTTGATTTGGTACAAAAACCCCGCCGGCCATCCGCCCAAAAGCCCAGCAACAATGAGACCGCCCTTGTTTTTACGACCTCGGGGACTACCAGCCAGCCCAAAGTAGTGCCAATGCTCTACCCGGCCCTGGCAAATGGTTTGGAGATCGAAGCCCAATTCTATGATTATGACGAAAATTCTATCCAGCTGCTGGTGGTAAAGTTGTTCCGCAATCCAGCTATCCAGGTTGCCCTCAAGGTTCTTATTAAAAATGGCCAGATTATATACACCGATGGCATGAATCCGAAACGGATGTGTGATTGCCTGCTTCAGCATCCGATCACCAATTTGAATTTTCAACCTGCCGGTATGCTGGCCCTGCTGAAATATTGCCAAACCAATTCCATCCGGTTCACTCACCAGCGTCGGCTTATTATCGTCCTTACCGGGGCGCCCCTTCCGCTTCATCTGAAGGACGAAATAGAAAACCTCTTTCGAGCCCAGCTTATCGACCAGTATGGGATGACTGAAGTCATGATAATAACTTCCACCTACAAGACCCCCCGGGGCTATAAGGCGGGCTCAGTGGGGTGTCCCATATTTAAAGAAATCACCCTGCGGGACAATGAAGTCCTGGTTAAGAACTTCGGCCTATTCCCTGGCTACGAAAACAATCCGGAAGCAAACCAGGCCAGTTTTTATGGAGATTGGTTTCGAACCGGTGATGTCGGCATGATTGATGCAGACGGTTACCTGTTTATCCAGGGCCGGGTCAAGGAATTGATCAACCGCGGGGGAGAAAAGATTTCTCCCTATGAATTGGAAGAAGCCATAATGAAGTTAGGTAATGCAAAAGAAGCGGTGGTTTTCCCATATCCCAATAAACATGGATCAGACGATATCGGAGTAGTCCTTGTCCCTAAATCGCACCCATCAATCAGCCTCCGGGAAATACGCGCGGTTTTGAATACTAAAATCAACGCCTATAAATTGCCCCGGCTTCTGTATCTGGTCAATGAAATCCCGGTCAGTTCAGCCCACAAAATACAGCGCAATTTGCTTTACCAGCAGTTGCAATCGTTGGATCTGGTTCCGCAGACACTAAAGAACCCTCCTCGGGATTCAGGTATTTCTCTTACTCCGGTTCAGTCGGCCCTGTGCGATTTATGGAAAAGTATCCTGGAACAGGATTATGTGGACCTGGACGATAATTTTTTCGATTTGGGCGGGGATTCTTTGAGTGCGGCTGAACTTCTGGCTGCCATTGAAACCAGCCTGGGGTGTGCGCTGCCGGTAAATAGGTTTTTTCAACAGTCCACTATTAGGGATCTGGCCCAATTAGTTGAAGAAACACCAAAATCCAGCCCCTATAGCCACCTTGTCCCCATCAGGCCCGAGGGCCATAAAGCCCCGCTCTTTCTTGTCCATGACATAAACGGCGACGTTGTTACCTATCACCATCTGGCCGAACATATAGATCCACAACGGCCGGTGTACGGCCTGAATTTGAGCTTCCCCCGGGAAAAATGGGATGCCTCGGTTACACTGACTGAAATTGCCAATACCTATGTGCAGGAAGTATTATTGTTCAATTCAACCGGGCCGTATTATGTAGGGGGGCTGAGCATAGGCGGCGCCATTGCTTTGGAAATGGCCCGGCTTCTGAACCAACAATCCAAACGGGCCATTGCCATTATGTTGGACACCGTTTCGGAAGCGTATGTGGACAACAGTCTGAAGCCTTCCACATCGGTTCGCAACCTGTTAAAATACAGCTCAAAAATGATCAGAGGGACCTCGCCAACCGATATCCCCCAACTCATCATAGGTAAATTGGGTCCCGCCAAAAAGGTGGTTTATAATGCTATAAACGCCAAGAAATATGTGCAATACCCTCAAAACCTGAACAAGGAACTTGCCGATCCAGATAATGCCGAACTGTATAAGAACAAATTACTGTTACGTCATGTCTATCAACAATACCATCCCGCCTACTATCCCGGTAAAGTATATTATTTCAAGGCTTCCAAAAGCCCGGAAACGGTTGATTACTGGCGGGCCCTGATCCATGATTTCAATTTGATTGCAAAAAACTGTAACCATACTGATTTTGTGGAGCCAGGGCATGCTGCGGATACAGGCCGTGAATTCAACAATATTTTGGACAAATATGAAGCTGCAGTTTTCGACTAGTGCCGGAGCAGTCCGTTATGTTACTCATTCGCATTTAAAATAAGCTGATGTGGGAGGTTGACTATGTCCGGCAGTAAATCGGGGTGGCAGTTAAAAAAAGTTATCGGCGGACCATTGGGGATTGCTCTGGCAGTATTAATAGCCCAAGCCACCCCGCCCGAACCAATGAACCTGAATTCAATGATTTTTCTGGGGACCTTTGCCTGTGCGGTAATATGGTGGCTGGTGGAATTGATACCCGACTACGCAACCTCCCTCTTAATGTGTATTTCATGGGTAATTCTTAAAGTTGTTCCGTTCACCACTGCCTTTTCTGCATTTGGCGGAGAAACATTCTGGTTGCTGGTAGGAGCATTGGGTATTGGGGTGGGGGTGGCCGAGTCCGGTCTGTTGGACCGAGTCGCCCTGTTAATCATGAGCAGATTCCCAGCCAACTTCAGGGGAATGACTACTGCTATTTATGTCGCCGGCAATGTCATCAATCCGCTTATCCCCAGCGTTACTGCCAAGGTGTCGATCGTAGCCCCTTTTTGTAAGGCTATCGGGGACAAACTAGGTTTCAAAAATGAAAGTGAAGGCATGGGAGGACTCTTTGCAGCGATGTTTATGTCTGCCGGGGTCCTCTACCCCATGTTTCTTAGTGCTTCGCTGTTCAATTATGTTCTGGTGGGGTTGATGCCCAAAGATGTGGCCCATAAACTAACCTGGATGTCATGGTTCTCGGCAATGTGGGTGTGGGGACTGGTAGTAATAATATTAGGGTACATCGCTGTACAGGCACTCTATAAACCTAAAGCAACGCAGGCCATGGATCCTGGATTTATCCAAGGTGAATTGTCCAAGCTGGGTCCGCTGAGCGGTAAAGAAAAAATAGTCGGATGCATATTGGCAGGAGCACTCTGTATGTGGATCACGGAAAGACTGCATGGTTTTACGGCGGCTCAAGTGGCTGTGCTGGCATTGATCCTCATGCTGGCCTTTAATATATTTGATCGGGCTGTCTTCAGATCCAAGATCTCCTGGGATTCCATCTGTTTTATTGGCGGTATCCTGAACCTGGCGGCGCTCATCCCCATCCTCAAGGTCGATAAATGGGTTGGAGCTTTCATTGGACCATACATTCAACCCTTAATGGCCAATATTTATGTGTTCATAATAGCTTTATGCGGAATACTCTTCCTGCTGCGATTTGTATTGGTATCGCAGGCTGCTTCACTGACTATGTTCATTGTTCTGTTCACACCCTTGGCACCGGTAATGAATATGAGTCCGCTTATCCCCGCTTTTATTGTTTTGACTGCGGTAAATCTATGGAATGTTGTTTATCAAAATACAACTTACCTGGCCGCTTTTTATGCCAGCGGAGGCATGGTCAAGCATTCGCAGACCGTCAAAATATCGTTGGCCTATGCAGCCATCAATATTATTGCCTTAATGGCTTCCATACCTTTGTGGAAATGGTTGGGCTTGTTAACCTAGAACCTGACCTTTTTTAAAAGGCCAGCCTTCTGACATGGTATCAGCCATTTGACAGGTCAGAGCACCTGCATTTTATTAAGGCAGCCTATCCCTGTGACTTGGACGAGGAAATAATGAACGAGACCAGCCAGACAATCCATAGTAATAAAATACTGTTCATAATTACCGGCGGTGAATCAGGAGGGGCCCAGACCCATCTGTTTGATCTTTGCACCCACCTGGATCGGGGATTCGTGCCTCTGGTGGCCATAGGTTCGCCTGGACAGCTCGGTGCCAGGCTCAGTGCGGGCGGCATCAGGGTATATGAAGTTCCCTCACTGCGGCGAAATATCCGACTCTTTCAAGATATCAAAGCATACCGTCAATTGCGGGATTTAATTCAAGAACTGCAGCCTGATCTAATCTGCGCCCATTCGAGCAAGGCTGGATTTCTGGGCAGGATGGCAGCCAAGCAGGCTGGCCTTCCATCAATTTTTACTGCCCACGGTTGGGCATTCACAGAAGGAGTAGCAGATCTGCAGAGCTTCTTGTATCGCCAGCTTGAATGGCTGGCCGGACACTGGTGTGATAGGATAATATGCGTCTCGGAGTATGACTTCCACTTGGCACTTAAAGCGCGGATAATTACAGCTGAAAAAATGGCAGTTATCCATAATGGCTTAACCCCGGCACCATTGCCTGCCAACAGGACAACCCTCCTGGAACAAGTCACTCGAATCATAATGGTGGCACGCTTTTCGGCCCAGAAGGATTACCAGCTCTTACTACAAGTAATTAGCCAGTTGGATCCGAATATACCGATTGTTGTGGATCTGGTAGGGGACGGCCCCCTTCGTAAATCCTGCCTGGAGTTGGCGGCCCGCCTCAATCTTCTCGATAGGGTCAATTTCCTTGGTGACCGGGCGGATGTGCCTGAATTATTGAAAAGAGCAGATATTTTTGTCCTGACTTCACATTGGGAGGGTTTCCCGATAACCATTTTGGAAGCTATGAGGGCCGGTCTGCCGGTTATTGCTTCTGATGTCGGCGGGTGCCGGGAAGCGGTGATCAATGGTTCAACCGGATTTCTCGTAACCGCAGGTGATCCTGGGTCTCTTAAGAGCAACCTGGAAAACCTGATAGCGGACCAGGAATTGAGAGCAAAGTTGGGTCGAGCAGGCTTTATGTCCTTTAACAGTCATTTCACCATAGATAAAATGATGGAAAAAACCATGAACATCTATAAACAGGTGTTAAATCTTAATCGTTGATAGGAATTTCGAATATGAACTTGTTTTACAAAAGAATGCAGATACTGGTGAGTGGACAACACCATAATAGGTGTTTATAACACTTCGATCATGGCGATGACAATGTCTACTGCTTCGGCCACGAGATCATCAGGAGCCTTTTCGATCCAGGCTGCATTTCTGCTTTGCATATCGAGAGCCTTCACCTGGTCGCACATAACAACACCTGTGGTTTTGGTACGCTCATCAAGCGGAACATGGATCGGTATTCCGCGATTAGTGTTTGTAATCGGGCAGACCAACGCGCCGCGGCTTAGGGAATTGAAAGCATTGTTGCTTAAGACTAGTGCCGGGCGGCGGCCTTTTTGTTCGTGTCCGGATTGCGGTTCAAAATCCAAATAGATAATATCGCCCTGCTGTGGAATGTAAGCCATCACCACACCTCGTTCCCAACCGGTTTACCGGAATCACATTCGGAGAATTCATAGGACCCTTTAAAGCCAGCCATACGTTCCTCTAATGTCCGGTGTCTAAGGCCGGCCTTACGTATGACGATGGCATCCCGTTGCCGCTCTATCTCAACCTTGTCGCTTTCGCGGAGATCCAAGGCTTCCAGAAGTTGCTTGGGTATCCTGATGCCATGGCTGTTGCCCCATTTCTGAATAGTGGTGTACACATTTATCACTCCTCTCACTCTCCGTATATACTTAGTATATACCAAAATCAATGGGACGTGCATTGATTCTGTAAGTACTAAGAAAACATGTACCGGCATTAAGTATTCCGGAGCAATTTACCCCTGCCCATCAGCATCGTTGGGAAGATGCACCTGTCCATGCCGGGCTTTGCGCCGCAAGCGGCGGCGTGGGTGTAGCGGATTTCCCTTTCGTGGCTGAAGGCCAGCGGGCTTCTTTCTAGGTTACCCGGTCAAGAAACTCCTTAACGGCCGCATTGGCTTCGGCCGGCCTTTCCAGCGGCAGAAGATGCCCGGCATGCGGGGTCAGTTTTGCTGCCGCTGATATCGATGCTGATTTCCTTCGGCAGAGAATAATAGTGCAACACCAGGCCGGGGACGGTGACCGGAATATATTCAGCACCCCTTGGGCTTCCCACAAACCCAGTATGGCCAAACATGCGGCCATGAATGCATTTCCCCAGATTTTCGGGAGGCCGTCACTCCAGAGAGGCAGGCCAATCAGGGTGGGCTGCTGCTGTTTGGTGGACATCATCGACTATGCAGAGACAGGGACGCCTTGCCCGGCTAAAGAAATTTACGTATAATATCTTTAGATGAGATGAGGAGGCCGATTCTATGCCAAACATTAAATCCAGTACCGACTTGAGGAATAACTACAATGAGATTTCAACATTCTGCCGTGAAAGCAGAGAACCTGTTTTTATTACCAAAAACGGGCAGGGGGATTTGGCGGTTATGAGCATTGAGACTTATGAGATGCTCACCGGCAGGATCGAACTATACCATCTGCTGGATGAAGGCCGGGCGGCAGTAAAACAAGGAAGAAAGCGTCCGTTTGAAGATGTGATGCAGGACATCAGGCGGGAGTTGACTGATGGACAAATACAGGATTGACATATCGGAACCTGCTGAAAACGATCTGCGGGACATGGTTCGATATATTGCGGCCCAGCTGTCAGCGCCCCTGACCGCACTGAAAATGATGAACCTGGTTGAGGAGGCTATAATGGGTTTGGCCATCATGCCGCATAAGTGCCCGCCGGTGGTTGATGAGCGGCTGGCATTGAGGGGATATCGCAAACTGCTGGTTAAAAACTATGTTGTCCTATTTACAATTGACGAGAGGGCCAAGGTCGTTGCTGTGGAGAGAATTCTTTATGCCCGGCGTGATTGGCGCCAAATCCTTTGACGGTAACGGCCGATTGTCCGCCGGTTCATTCCCTGGCTATGAAACTCGCTAATATCAAAACCATTGCATGGAGCCATGACGTGAATTGGTCCAAGCAAGACCATCAGGGATTGAATTTGCTGCCGCTGATATCGATGCTGTTTTCCTTCCGCAGCGAAAAATAATGCAGCACGATACCGATCATGGACAGGAAACCGATATAGCCGAAGACCGGAAATACGGTGGCGATCAGTTCTTTGAAGCCGGCCAGGCTGCCGATGAAAGCGACCGCCATCAACCCCAATGTCAGGGTGCTTCCCCTGGTATTCGGGGCGATTTGCTTGATGCGCACGGTCACTCCGAAGAGACAGGTCAAGCCACTCCCAAACATTCCGCACAGTAAAAGGATCGCATAGACTATCCCCCAAACCGGGGCGATTGTTTCGGCCAGCATAAGCATGGGCAGCTCGGACCCGGCCAACATGGTCTGATTCATTATGAGGGGGAGCAGGATACATACGAACACGACCAGCAATTGTACCGCCCCCTGGAGGATTCCCCGGTTGATGGTCTTTTCCGCCTCTACATCGGGTGCGATCGGCACCAGTATCGATATGGCCACCATCATGTTGTAAGATACGAAGGCGACGGTGGCAAACAGCCAGTTGCCCAGCAATGGATTGGCCCCGGAAAAGGGCTGGGCCACTACCCCGTTGCCTTCAAAAACGAAGAATGACCAGAGGCCGGAGATCATCGCCACCACTATCAGGCCGGGGACTGTGACCCGGAATACATTCAGCACTCCTTTGGCTTCCCACAAACCCAGTATGGCCAAACATGCGGCCATAAATGCATTTCCCCAGATTTTCGGGAGGCCGAATACCTGGTTCAGCAGCGCCCCCGCCCCCGCGGTCATGACCACTACCACCCCGAACAGGAAGAAGATAAACACCCCGCCGAAGATGGTCCTCAGCCAGGGCCTTTCTTTCCTTACGATGATATTTTCAAACTCTATGATCCCGGTCCGCCGGGCAATCTTCATGACCAGACAACTCAAGGTCAGGAGCATCAGGACCGCCACCACCATGCCCAGCAGCCCATAACCTCCGAATGCGGCAAAAA
>CAZBSD010000040.1:0-19582 GCA_964494735.1 uncultured Syntrophomonas sp. | reverse complement strand
TTCCCAGCTCCATCACACTCGCGTTAAATGCCATTATATGTAACTAAACAAACGAGGGCCGGAATTGACAATACCTTCTGGCTAAGACTATAATTATCATTAGCGAAATGGCGTAGAGACGGGGGGAGTAAGCATTTTATGAAAGATTTGATTTGTGATGAGTTTCAAAATACGGTCAGTGACCTCCTCATACGACACCATAGCCTGATAGACGTCCTCAGCAAACTTGCCGAATCCAACAGCCGGGTCAACAGGTCGGTGATCAAGGCAGTAACGGACTGCGGTTGCGTTTGCATAGAAGCCAAGAAGGTAGATATACCCGAACAGTTGGAATCAGTGGCTGAACTGAAAGCCTGTTTGGACAGCCACCTTAGAGGTGAGTTGTGTAGCCATTGCAATGAAGTGATTATGAGCGAAATGGGCAAAATGTTGTTTTATACTGCAGCTTTGTGTAATATCCTGGATATTAACTTATATGACGTATTTATAAAGGAAAATAAAAAGGCTCATGCCTTGGGTTATTTCAATATGACCTGATCTTAGTTCGGAGTTCCCCTGTCATTAATAATAATAACCGCCAACCGGCGGTTTTTTTATGTGACATTTCTCATCGCCATTCGAGCAGGGCGCCAATCAGAGTCCCCCATTACAAATGTGTCTACTTGGGAAATAGAACCCATCTGTTAAACCATGTACTCCAACAGGAACTGTTCACGCATCCTCATCAACCCATTTTTGATTGAACGGGCCCGGACCTCGCCGATACCCTCGACGTCATCCAGTTCCTCGGTGGTAGCCCGCAGAATCCGATTGAGAAGCTTGAACCGTTCAACCAGGTTTTCCATGATCGCCGGAGGTATGCGGGGAATTTTATTTAGCATCCGATAACCACGCGGGGCAGCTTGCTGTTCAAGATGGGCGCTGGTTGTCCCCAATCCAAGACTCCTCATCAGGAAGAGAGCATCGGAGAAATCATCCTCATAGGCTCTGCGTACACTGTTCAGTATATCAGCAGGAGACTTATCCCTTATAGCGCAGTAATCTTTTATTATAAGGGTAGCCTCTTCCTGGACATTGGCCACCATCTCATCTAACTGCATTTTGACCAGACGCCCTTCATTGCCTAGTTCACTAATATAATTCTCTATCTCGGATGATATGTTTAAAACCTTTACACAGCGATGGAGAACACTACATACCTCTCCATTTGTCACTAATTCCTCGAATTCCAATCCTCCCAGGTGCTGCAAGTCGCGGTTCAATACGATACGATACTTTTCCAGGGTCTGTAGGGCCTGGTTGGCCTGCACCAGAATGGTAGCGATATCCCGCAATCTAAAACTGGAGCTTCCCTGGAAGAGGGTCACAACTTGCCGCCTTTGCGATATAGCCACCACTAGTTCCCCGGTCTGCAATGCTACCCTTTCGGCTGTGCGGTGTCGAATACCGGTCTCTTGGGAGGGAAGGCTGGGATTGGGGTCCAATTGGGCATTTACTCTGAGTATGCGGGTCGCGTCATGATTGGTTATGATCGCTCCATCCATTTTGGCCAGTTCGTAAAGTCGGGCGGGGGTGAATTCGCAGTCGATGTGAAAACCTCCGGTAACCAGATTCATAACCTCGGCTGAATCCCCGACTACTATCAAGGCCCCGGTCTTGGCCTGGATGACGTTTTCGATGCCCAGCCTGAAATTGGTACCCGGAGCCAGCATCTGCAGAGATTTACGAAACCGCATTCGGAAAATGTCTTCTACCACCACTATCCCTCCATTATTGCCGCAATGAATTCATCCAGGTTCTTGACTTCTGATACTTTCAACTGGCTGTTCTTCAGCTCACCATATTTGCCACCCGCGGGTACAATTACTTCTCTATATCCCATCTTCTCTATCTCCTTCAGGCGGGCATCAAGGAAAGGCACTGCCCGTATCTCACCGGACAGGGCTAACTCACCCAGATATACTGCATCCAACGGCAATGGTCGTTCGCGAAAACTGGATAGGATGGCCGCACCAATCCCCAGGTCTATGGCTGGGTCGCGGAGAAAAACACCACCGGTTATTTTAAGATAAACATCGCACGAGGCCAGGTTAATGCCCCGTCTTTTTTCTAATACGGCGATAATCAAAGCCAGTCGGTTCTGGTCAATCCCGGAGGCCATCCGGCGCGGATATCCGGGATTACCTGCTACCACCAAGGCTTGTATTTCGATCAGCAAAGGGCGGCTGCCTTCAAAGCTGGCTACCACCGCACTGCCGCTGACACTTGGGTCCTTACAGCTGAGAAATACCTGGGAGGGATCTACTACCTCCTGTAGACCCAGCCCGCTCATCTCCAGCAATCCGATCTCGTCAGTGGCTCCAAATCGGTTCTTGACGCCTCTTAAAATCCGGAAGGGGAAATGCTTCTCCCCTTCAAAGTAGATTACCACGTCCACCATGTGTTCAAGGACTTTGGGGCCTGCCAGGGTTCCTTCTTTGGTGACATGCCCCACGAGGAAAAAGACCCGATCGGTCTTCTTGGCCAAATCAGTTATCTTGGCCGTACACTCTCGCAATTGCGCCACGCTACCGGGTATAGAAGACAAGTTATCAGAATATACGGTTTGGATGGAATCGATGATAACCAAATCTGGATTCACTTCTTGCAGATAACCAGCCAGGAAGTCTATATTCTGGTCGTTCAAAAAAAATATAGCTGCATTCTCAATGCCCAATCGTCCTGCCCTGAGCCTGATCTGGCCTGCCGACTCCTCTCCGGATAGATAGAGCACCTTGCGGCCACTTCGGCCAATTAGATCGGCTACCTGCAGAATAAGAGTAGATTTGCCAATACCTGGGTCTCCACCTAGGAGGACGATCGATCCAGGCACAATGCCCCCGCCCAACACCCGGTCGAATTCATTGATCCCACTGCTATAGCGGTACATCGGTGTGACGGGGATATCCGTGAGGGAAGTAGGCTTACTGTCAGGCTTACTTCGGATTCCCGCCGCAGGTCGGCCAGTTCCGGCCTCCTCCACCAGGCTGTTCCATTTCCCGCAGCCAGGGCATTTGCCTAGCCATTTCGGGGTTTCGTAGCCACATGCGCTGCAAATGAATCTGCTAAGGTTTTTGCCCATTATTTTCCCTCACAAATACCATTATAATACAGGTCGTTAAAAACCAGGGTTTACTAGGTTCTAGTTACCCTTTCTTTAAAACTTTTATTATAAAAAATATAGAAAGAAGTGTTCACCTACGCGTAACCTGGTAACCTGATAACCCGGATGACAGCCTCGGCTCTATGGCACCGGTATCTGCTGACGGACCACGATTTTATTGTCTGCGGCGTCGACCAAAATGGTATCCCCCGGACGAACCGTCTTCTTTAGGATCTCTTCAGACACCGAATCCTCTATCATCTTCTGGATAGCCCGCTTCAAAGGCCGGGCTCCGTATTTGGGATCGTAGCCCTCCTTCATGATTAAATCCTTGGCTGCTGCAGTAATCTCCAGATCGAATCCATTCTCCTTTATGCGCTGGCCCACGTCCTTGAGCAACAACTCGATGATCTTCCTCAATTCTTCATCAGTTAGGCCGTGAAAAACAATTATTTCGTCAATGCGGTTGAGAAACTCAGGTCTGAAGGTATGTTTCATCTGCTCCATGACCCGGTCTTTCATCTTCTCATAATTGTCTGCTTCATCTGCTGCTCGCTGAAAACCCATGGTCAAGTTTTTGAATAGGCTCTCAGCTCCCACATTGGATGTCATGATGATGATGGTATTACGGAAATCCACTGTCCTTCCTTGGCCATCCGTCATTCGGCCGTCTTCCAAGACTTGCAGGAGAATATTATATACATCGGGGTGGGCCTTTTCTATTTCATCCAATAAAACCACCGAATAGGGTTTGCGCCTTACCTTTTCGGTCAACTGACCACCTTCGTCATAACCCACGTATCCGGGGGGAGAGCCAATCATCCGGGCAACCGCGTGTTTTTCCATATACTCAGACATATCTAACCTAATGACGGAATCTTCGGTGGCGAACATAGCCTCGGCCAAAGCCCGGGCTAGTTCCGTCTTGCCCACTCCCGTGGGGCCCAGGAAGACGAACGACCCAATAGGCCGCATGGGATTCTTAAGACCTGCCCGAGCTCTGCGCACTGCCTTGGCTATAGATTTGACCGCTTCTTCCTGCCCCACCACCCGGTTGTGCAGTACTTCCTCCAAATGAAGAAGGCGCTCGCCTTCCTCCGAAGCTATCCTGCTAACTGGGATTCCCGTCCATTGGGATACGATTATGGCGACCTCCTCCTCGCCTACCGAACCGGAGTGGACGCTGCGCTTGCTCATCCACTCCCGGCGTTGGGTTTCTATCTGGTCCTTGAGATTCTGCTCCTGATCTCGCAGTTGGGCTGCCTTTTCATACTCCTGGGCATTGATAGCCTCATCCTTTTCGTTGATGATTTCGGCCAGCTTGACCTCCAACTCCTTCACTTCGGCGGGAAGGACGTAATTGGCCAGCCTGACCCTTGAAGCTGCCTCGTCAATCAAGTCAATGGCCTTATCAGGTAGGAATCTATCTGTAATATAGCGGGCGGAAAGCCGGACCGCGCTCTCCAGCGCCTGATCATTGATCCTGACCATATGGTGGGCTTCATAGCGGTCGCGCAGGCCCTTTAAGATTTCGACGCTCTGTTCGATAGAAGGCTCATCGACCTGGATAGGCTGGAACCTCCTCTCCAGAGCGGCATCCTTCTCTACATATTTTCGATATTCGTTCAATGTGGTGGCACCTACACACTGGATCTCTCCCCTGGCTAAAGGCGGTTTAAGTATGTTGGCCGCGTCAATGGCACCCTCAGCGGCACCTGCGCCAACCAGGGTGTGCAATTCATCAATAAATATAGTAACATCCCCGGCATTTTTTATCTCATTGACTATTTTGGTAAGCCGATCCTCAAATTCGCCCCGATATTTAGTTCCAGCGATCATGGAAGACAGGTCAAGAGAAAGAACTCTTTTGTGGCTGAGCGTTTCAGGCACCTTGTTTTCAAATATGATCTGAGCTAAACCTTCCACGATAGCTGTCTTACCCACTCCAGGATCCCCGATCAGCACCGGGTTGTTCTTGGTGCGCCGGGACAGTATCTGTACTACCCGCGCAATCTCCTTCTCCCTCCCAATGACTGGATCGAGACGGCCTTCTGCGGCATCCTTGGTTAGGTCGCGGCTGTATGCATCCAGGGTCGGGGTCTTGCTGCGAACCTTGCGGCCTTTGTGATTGAAGGGCGTCGCTCCGCTGGCCGCTTCGGAAGGCGGTTCCGAATGGTTGGCCCCGGAGCCCTCGCCACCCAACAGCAACAATACCTGTTCGCGCAAGCTATCCAATTTCACTCCTACCGATAAAAGAACCTGGCTCGCCAGTCCCTCCTCTTCCCTCAGGAGAGCCAGCAGTATATGTTCCGTGCCCACATAATTGACACCCTGGAGGCGAGCCTCGTCGAAGGAGAGATTAAATACCTTTTTCACCCTTGGAGTAATAGGCAGGTCCCCAGCTGGCCCCTCGCCTGCATTTTCATCCTTACCGATGAATCGTTTGACCTCTTCCCTCACATTGCTTAGGTCAATGCCAAGATTGATTAGGGCCCGAGCCCCCACCCCTTCACCTTCACGCAGCAGTCCCAGCAGTATATGTTCGGTGCCGATAGCTGGATGTCCCATCTCCCTGGCTTCTTCCTGGGCGTGGATCACCGTATTGCGGGCACGTTGGGTGAATTTTCTGAACATTACTTGTCCTCCTTAACCGATAATCTCTCCTTAATGATTGCCGCTCTCAACAGGTCGCGCTGTACAGCTTCCATAGGATGTCCGCCTATTTTCTGCAGATGAGCCGGCCGAATAGCTACCATCATTTGATTGAGGGCTAAGATGCTGATGTTTTTCGTTATCTTCAAATCAACACCCAATCGTACCATCGACAACAGCTTCAGGGCTTCCTCGGACCCGATCATCCCGGCATGGTTCAAGATGCCGTAGGCTCTGCCCACCTTATCTTCCAATTGATGGGGCATATCAATCAGCAACTTATCACGCAGCAGGCTCTCCTGCTGAACTATCTGTTCGGTGATCGTCTGTAGGTATTTGTAAATATCCTCTTCTGACTGTCCGAGAGTGATTTGGTTTGATATCTGATAAAAATTCCCCACCGGTTCGCTTCCCTCTCCGTATAACCCGCGGACTGCCAGGCCAATTTGGCTGAGATTCTGCAGCAATTGTTTTATTGCTCCCGTCATCTTGGCTGCAGGCAGGTGGAGCATAACTGATGCTCGCATCCCCGTCCCCACATTGGTGGGGCAGGCGGTTAGATAACCTCTGGTCTCGTCAAATGCATAATCCAGGGTTTGCTCCAGTTCGTCGTCGAGTTGCTGCACCATATTGTAGCATTCGGCGAGATTCAACCCTGGCAGCAAGCATTGTATACGCAAATGATCTTCTTCGTTGATCATGGCTGCCAGAGAACCGTTGTCATTTAGCATGATGCCCCGGTGGCTATCCGAACAGGCTGCATGTTCAGGACTGCAAAGATGTTTCTCCGCCAGCACCTGCCGATCCAGACTATCTAATTGGTTAAAAGCGACTAGTTGCATTGAGTTCAATATAGGTCCGTCTGATTCCTGTAGGGCAGTTCTTACCCTCTCCATTACCTGCAAACCCCTTGCCTGGTCTATAACATGCGGAAAGGGAACACCTGCGATGTTGCGGGCCAGGCGCACCCGGCTGGAGATGGCTATGTCTCGGCATTCCACCGGTGTCTTCATCCAAGATGCATAATTACCCGCTAGCAGTTCAGCTATACTCATACCTGGAAACCCCCTTGCGAGGCCAGCTTTTCCAGCTCTATCACCTGATCCCGTATCTGGGCCGCCTGCTCATATTTTTCTTCCCTAACGGCATTTTGGATCTGGTTTTTTAAAGCTTCTATCTGCCGCTTAAGCATAAACCCATGACCGCCCCTTGCCGGTATTTTGCCGGAATGCCGATTGTTGCCGTGGATGCGACGCAGGGACGCTTCCATTTCACGCTCATAAACGTGATAGCATTCATCACAACCGAGTTTGCCCACCGCTTTTATATCCAGAATACTCATTCCGCATCGGGGACATTGGATTCGATCCTCAGAAGATTGCCCCTGCTTATAGATCGAACTAAACATGCCGCCCAAAAAGTTGGGGATGGAAAACTGGACGTTGGCATCGAATAAGAGACCGCTCTTGCTGTAGGCACATTCGTCACATAGATGGCTTTCGGCCTTCTCCCCATTGAAGACCTGGGTTAAATGAACCGTAGCAACCCTCTCCTGGCAGTTGTCACATAACACTTTAAAGCCCTCCTGTTGATAACTATCCTTTAGGTAATTGGGGCAACGCCCGGGAAATACTCTTGTAGAAGTTGTCCACATACTGGGATGGCAATTCCATTAGTCCCCACCTGGAAATGTGTTTTAGAATCTCAGTCTCCCTCCCGGTCAGGATTTCTTCCCGGTTCAGACTATCGATATGTTCCTGGAGAGCCTCATAAGCCGACCGATTGTCCGCTGCATGGCACCGGGTGATACGGATATAGCCCTGACCGCCGCGTCGGCTCTCGGTGATGAACCCGTCAGCCGGCCTGAACCTAGTCCGGATAACGTAATTCACCTGTGATGGAACGCAGTTGAATGTCCTAGCCAGTTCCGAGCGCTGTATTTCTATCTGTTGCCGGTCACTGCGCCCGATCAGAGCCTTGATATATTGCGCGATAGCGTCCGAGGTGTTCCTCTTCATAAACTCGCCTCTGTTTGACCATTATTGACCTTTAGCTATTTTACCGCGCCCATTGAGACCGGTGCAACCAATATATGTTTTATTATGGCATGGTTACGACCACACTATTAATCCGATAGAATTTCCATTCTTTTTTGGCCAATAGAAAACACCTGCCCAAAGCAAGTGTAATCTGCCAATTTTATCAGACCTCCACTAAATGGAATAAGCCTGCCGATCATTCCAAACTAGCGGCGTCCGCTCCTCCCTCAATCTGTGGCGTATTTACTTTTGATAATCAATGCAACGAATTTGGGCAAGGCCAACTGCCGGCGCCAGCGGGTCGGTTCTGACAGTAATCGATAGAGCCATTCCAGGTTCAATTTGATTATCCAACCCGGCGCCCTTTTCTTGTGCCCAGCGATTACATCCAGGCTGCCTCCCGCACCAATACACACTGGCACTGAAATCTTGTCTCGATGCTGGCTGATCCAAAGCTCCTGCTTGGGGGCACCCAACGATACTACCAGGATGTCGGCCTGACTCTGATTGATATCCTCTATAAGGGCGGGGAGGTCGTCGTCCTGAAAATACCCGTGATGGGTTCCGCAGACCCATAATCCCGGGTAGTGCTGACACAATTGCCGGGCTGCTTCATCTGCGACTCCCGGAGCGGATCCCAGCAGGTAGATCTTCCAACCGCGGGTTGGTGCTGTTTGGCATATGCTCAGCAATAGATCTATGCCCGACACCCTTTCCTCAATCGGGTATCCTAATTGTCTCCCCCCCCACACGATGCCTATCCCGTCAGGGGTTACCAAACTGGCTCGATTAATTATTTCTGATAATTGTGGGTTGCGTTGGGCCTGGTAGACTATCTCCGCGTTAAGAGTTATTACTTGCGCGGGGGCTTGGGCCTCAATCAAGTCAGCTATCGTATCGAGGCATTCAACAGCGCTTAGCATATCCACTTCGCACCCAAGTATGATCGCCTTCTTCTGGTTCAACAAGTTCCCCTGGCCTTTCCTTAAGAATGGTTACGAGCTATCAGCCTCAACCTATAGTGTGGCCGGTTTCGCCATTAACCATGAAAAAACCCGCCCGGAGGCGGGTATGCCCTTACTAAAGCACCCTTTTGGCACTCTTGTGCTGGTGGGCAGCCAATATGTTCATTTCGTTCAGTGCTTTGCCGGTACCGATGGCGACACAGGAAATGGGGTCCTCAGCCACTTGTACCGGCAATCGAGTTTCCATTGACAATAAACGATCCAAGCCGTGTAGAAGTGAACCTCCCCCGGTCATTACTATACCGGTGTGCACAATGTCGGCAGCCAGTTCCGGTGGAGTTATCTCCAGCACCTTCTTCACGGCATCGATCACTGCGTACACTGGTTCCTCCAAGGCCTGCCAGCTTTCGGCAGAAGTAATGGTAATAGTCTTGGGCAAGCCCGATACCAAGTCGCGTCCCCTGACATCCATACAATCGTGCCGGTTTTCCTCCGTGATCCATGCCGACCCCACGTTAATCTTGATGTCCTCAGCTGTTCTTTCCCCAATCATAAGGCTATATTCCCGACGAATATAACGCACTATCGATTCATCAAATTTGTCCCCACCAACTCGCAGGGAAGTATTGCACACCATACCCCCAAGGGACAGAACCGCTATATCTGATGTCCCTCCACCTATATCCACTACCATGTTCCCGCTAGCCTCAGCGATATTGAGGCCAGCCCCCAACGCAGCCGCCAGCGGTTCCTCGATGATAAAAGCTTGCTTGGCTCCCGAGGCTAGTGTAGCCTGCCTCACTGCCCGCTCTTCTACGTCAGTGGCACCGGTAGGGATACATACGATGACCCGTGGTTTAAAAAACCATCTCCGGCCCATAACTCGTTTGATAAAATAGGTAAGCATCTTTTCCGTTGTATCATAATCGGCAACAACGCCTTCCCGCAATGGTCTTATGGCAACGATGTGGCCGGGAGTCCTGCCCAACATCTCTCGGGCTTCTTCACCAATAGCGATGGCTTTGTTGGTGTTCTTGTCCAAAGCAACCACAGACGGTTCATGCAACACTATGCCCTGCCCTTTCTTAAACACCAGGACACTGGCGGTACCCAGATCAATCCCTATATCCTCTACAAAAAACACTATCCGTCCTCCCGGTAAAATAATTGATTATATCGCTAATTATTCTTATTTTACCTTTTATTCGCTATAGTGGCCAATTATTTTGGCGAATGGAATTCCAGAAAACCTGACTGGTTGGACGGTTGGCTGCGGCTGGGCTTAAGAGAATATCACACCATTTAGGAACTCTTGATAGATGCCGCGGTAATAGCTTGCTTTATCGATTCTCCGCTATCCTGAGTATGAGCATATTTTTTACGGGTCGCTTCTCCTCCTCTTAGGTGTCTTTCAGCTTTGTTCCGGTCCAGAACGTTACGTACCTCTTCAGCCAGTTCTTTACTAATCCGAGGCAGCCGTTCCGATACATCCTTGTGTACGGTGGACTTACTGATGCCAAACACTTCTGCGGTGCCCCGAACCGTATCTGATGTCTGGAGTATATATCTGGCTACTTTCACCGCTCTTTTCCTAATGTAGTTCTGCATCTATCCATTCCCCTCCCACTGAATATATTTAAATTTATATTCATTAGGGGAGTAATCAAGACCTTAGTAACCTAATTTATAGAAAGTGACTCCACGATAGTACTTCTCAAGTATCTGCCGGTAATCGTAACCTCTTTGGGCCATACCGTTAGCCCCATATTGGCATAAGCCGACACCGTGCCCATATCCTCGACTTATCGCTGTAGTTGTTTCTGCAGCAGTCTGGAAATCCACCCAAGTCGATGGCAATCCAAGTATATTCCTCACAACAGTAGCAGCAATGTAATGATCATTGATGCTGATTTGCTGTGCCCGGCCCTCCGGAGTGCGGGTAAGTACTTTGATTCTTACAGCAGAACCCTTATCACCCACTAATTGATTAATAGTGCGGTTGGCTAACTCAATTTTTTCCTTAAAATGAGGCGAAGCTGAACAATAATCGCATTTAACTGATCGCAAATAGCTAACCTGCCCCCCCCAAACATTACTGGCATTTTCGGTATAGCCTCCACAAGTTGAGCAATACAGGGCGTCGATGGGCTGCGAATCAAAAACAATTATCTCTCCCCGGGTCGCCTCCACGGCCTGTTCGATCCTTTTATACAGCTCAGCGCGGGTTGGATTGGCCGGGGCAAAATCTTGGTAGGCGATAAAAGCCTGGCAGGTAGTTATGTCGTCGGAGAGGTCAGCTCCGGCTGGATATTTAGCTTGGGTAATTATCTTTTTGACTGCATAGGTACGCGCACACACAGCCTGAGCTTTCAAAGCTTCGATCTCGAATGAAGCCGGCATCTCAGCCGCTACAGAGCCTTTTATATACTCCTCGAGATTCATCGGCACTACTTTGCCCTGTTGGTGCAGGTAAAGGTCTATCAGCGGCTGTTTGGTTCGCTCTGGGCTATCGCCCCATAAAAACCAAATAGCCATTATCCCGATTAATATTGATAGTGGAAGGCCAATTCTTTTTAAATTTATCCGCCTCATACCCATTAATATGAAAGGAACCTGACGGTAATGTCAGGTTCCCAAGAAAGCAGTATTAAAAAATAATTACTGGATCGATTCGATTTGGGCTCCCATAGCATTCAATTTGCAGGTTATGTCTTCATAGCCGCGGTCTACATGCTGACTATCAATCAGAGTAGTGTTTCCATATGCGGTTAACCCTGCAATGACCAAGGCCGCTCCCGCACGTAAATCGGAAGCTTTGACCTGGGCCCCAGTCAGCTTTTTTACTCCTCTTATAATAGCAATCTTGCCTTCCGTCTTAATGTCGGCCCCCATTCTTGTCAATTCTTGTATATGCATAAAGCGGTTTTCAAACACCGACTCACTTATGACACTGCTACCTTGAGCGCAACTCAAATACGCCATGAATTGGGCTTGCATATCAGTTGGAAATCCCGGATAAGGTAAGGTCTTGATATATACAGGGTTCACTTTGGATTCTCTGCGAACCACAACGTTATTATCGTTTTCTATTACTTCCGCTCCGCTCTCGACTAATTTGGCCGTGATTGCTTTCAGATGCTCCGGTATCACATTATTAATGACGGCTTCGCCTTTGGTCGCAGCTACTGCCACCATATAAGTACCTGCCTCGATACGGTCGGGAATAGGTGTATATTCTACCCCTTTAAGCATAGGTACCCCTTCTACTTTTATCACATTTGTTCCTGCTCCGCTGACCTTCCCGCCCATTCGATTTATGAAAGTAGCCAGATCCACTATTTCTGGCTCTAAGGCGGCATTCTCGATATAACTCACACCTTTCGCCATAGCGGCTGCCATCATGATGTTCTCGGTAGCTCCCACGCTGGGATAATCCAGGTAAACATGGGCTCCCTTAAGCCCATTGGTCTTGGCTATTAGGTCTCCAGAACGAAGATTGATATCAGCACCCAAGGCATGAAATCCCTTAAGATGGAGATCTATGGGCCTGGAGCCTATAGCACATCCCCCAGGTAAAGCAACCCGCACTTTGCCGAGCCGGGCCAAAAGCGGCCCCATTACCAATACTGAAGCTCGAATCTGTCGCACCAGCTCATAGTCGGGGTGATGCGAAGCAGCACAACCTGAGACTATCAGCTTCTTATTGAATGTCGAAACCTGCTTGCCCAACTGCCCCAGCAACATACCAATAACTGTAACATCGTTGATTTTAGGCACTCTTCCGATTGATATTACATCATCAGTTAGGATAGATGCAGCCAATATCGGTAATATAGCGTTTTTACTTGAACTGACCTCTATTTCACCTTTAAGGGATGTTTTGCCTCTTATAACCATTTTCAACTAATCATCACCTTCAATGCTGTTTTCTGGTTCAATAGTCGTTCAACAACAGTGGCGTGCCTATTCTTACCTCCGTCTTATTCTCATTGCTAATCCTAATTGTCGCTTGGATATTTATTGGTCTACCTGAAACGATTATCGGTTTGCAGCGCACCAACCTACTGTGGCCAGCCATGCTAAGCATGGTTCCTTCGTTATAATTGCTACTACTAATGGCATTCAAATTAGCAAACAATATTTCCAGGAGTTCTTTTTGGCCCATTGCGTCAGGCCTGGCTTCAATTATTGCTTTATACTGGTAGTAGACCGTAAAATCATGTACTTGTTGCAACTTGCCTTCAAGCACCCATAGCCGTTCATCCTCCCGATACACCGCCGTTACCAGAATATTGCTATTATTTCCTGTTTTATCGGTCTGCAAAAGGAAAAAATACTGCGTATCGGGTAGGATTAAGTTGTATTCCACTGTTATGATATCATGCTCTTCCCGGTGCAGGAACCTATTGGATTGGGCGGGTAAGTCAAGATGGTTAAGCAACCGCAATAAGATTTGATCCAATTCTCCGAAGCTTCCGTCTGTCTTTATTGTTGCCCAACAGTCAATTCGGGATTCGAGCAAATTTGCACCGATGGATGCAAATGCTAGTCGATATGGTGTTTGATTTTTAGATTGTTCGGCGATGCAGTATTTGAGGTAGGAGTCGCTGCAAAAGTAGATGATGGCAAATATCGCCAGGTAAGCCATGGTTTTTCTGAACATCGGCAGATCCCCCCAGAACTTTACCATGAGCTTTGCCAACAGATATACTGTTTATGCCCAAAACCGCAAAAAAAAACCTGACCCTGTCAGGTAAAGAATTATGTAATTATTTCTCGATGGGATTCCCTTTCGGGTTATCCGGAGTCAACTCTTCAAAATCCTTCTGGGTAAAACCTTCGTTCTGGGCATCCAACTGGTCCTGATACTCCTGTTGACGTTGTTTGGCTTCCAAAGCAGTTTTGCCTACCTTATTAAATTGGCGGTAGATAATGAAGGCAAACACCATGGTGATAATAAAAACCACGGTAATGAATACCAAAAACTTGATCTGTAGGCTGTTCACAATTATCAGATCCCTTCCGCTCAGTATTTTGGTTTGGCGTTTTCCCTCGCCCGCTGATCCCTCTTCTCGCGCTTTATCCTTCTCTCCTCGGCTTGCTTGGCAGCCCGCTCTTTACCGATCTCGGTCATGCGGCCCAATCCGACCCACATACCCAGAAACATTATCCCCTTGATTAAATAGTAGGTTAGAACCCCTACTACCAATAATTCCAATGGGCCAAATTTCATATTGCCTCCACGTCCCCCATGCTGACGGCATCGGTTCTGCTGCGAGCCCAAGCGAAATCCAAGCAGGTTTGATTATACTGTCCGAATAAATCTATATGAATGGCATAATTTTGCATGTAGTTATACTCCCTTTGGCAGTTGGAAACACCCGGTAAAATCATTGTGATAATTATGCAAAATAACTATGCCTCTAATTATAGATTAATGTTTTTAATTACACCACCCTTTAAGCCGTACAAAAAAGCATACCCCCACAACCCTATTATAAGGATTCTGACAATTGCTTTCACTAGCCGAATCCTAATAATGGTTCGTGCCGTCCTACGTATTCATGTTACTTTTTCACTATGTTTTTCTTTTCGTAACGGACCAGGTTTATGAGATTCTCTTTGTTGAGGTCATCGACCAGATACAAAGCTCCCTCACCCGTTTTGGCCAGCTTCTCCATGAAGTTGGCATTTGATTCGACCCCTATACATATGAAGCGAATCTTCTCAACAGGAATGTTGGCGGCAGCTGAAAGCGCATCAGCCTGGGCATCCATGGTCCACAAAGCTGCATTCGGGATTCCATCGGTTATCAAAACCAACAGGGGATTACGCACTCGACTATTCTTAATCAAATCCAATGCGGTCACAATGCCATTAGCCAAGGGAGTCATTCCCGCCGGATTAATGGTTTGCAATCCCTTGGTCAAAACACTCTGGCTGCGGGTAAATGGAGCAACCACCCGAGCAGTCCTTTCCTGGAATGTCACTACCGCCACCCGCTCCTTGCCGGTGAGGAGCAAGTGCTGAGCCAGGAAACTGGCTGCCTGTCTCTTTTCGCCCGCCATACTACCGCTGGCATCCAACAGCAAACATATGTCTATCGGTATATAGCTCTTCTTATCGTAAAAATGCAGGTCCTGTTTCTTGATCGATAACCGCTGATCACCACGCAGCAGACCGCTTTTCTTGGCCTGGACGACAGTCTGGGACACGGCCATGTTACCCGTCCAGTTATCTCTTTTATTGACAGTACGGTTGTAGTTGACCAATTGGACATCAGTCGTGTCCTGATTCGATTGCCCAATTTTGCTAAATCGGGAGGTACGCCCCCCGGGAACACGGCGGATGTTGCGCCGGATCTCAGTTTCCAGTTCAATCCGGTGTTTTATGACATAATCCTGGACCGTCAGACCCTGTTTGGTCAGTATCCGGCCTAATGGAGTCTTCTGCATTAGACCCATTTCTTCCAGTTGCTTGACATAATGATCCACATCGCCCCATTTTTTCTTCTGGAAGTCAGCCCCTTTTCTCTTGAAGATATTGGTGGAGAACATCTGCATCCACTCTTCTATATCCTCCACCCCTCCGAATTTTTCCGCCAACTTTAATACCAGTTGGTTGATATTTTCATCCGGAGCCATCAACATGGCGTCTTTTCCTTTGAATTTCTTCCAGGGCAGCTTGATATAATTGCCGAAGTCATCCAATATCTTTTTCTCTTTGCCATGGGTTATGTTACGAACTTCGGCCAATTGGATACCTGATTGCGAAATGGCCTCTTCAACTGCTGCCGCGATTATATAAATGAGGGCATAGTTTTGGCGGTTTATTCGGGCTAAGATATGGACATGATCCTGCCCTTCCTCACCTTCAATATATGGCTCCATCTCATTTTGCATCAGGTCAAACAGCCAGCCCTGCCCCAAGTTGGTGGTAATCTGAAGTTTTTCCACATACGCGGCTACTGATTTAAAACGCACATCGTCAGCGTATTTGAGCTGCGAATCTTCTTCCACAACATAATCGTTAACCGCCCAAAAAATAGCCAGGGCCACCTTCTGGGGATCTATGTTGCCTGGCATATGGTAGACGTCTATATGAACTATTTGGTCGGCGTCGATATAGTTTAGATAGGTTTGCCCTGCATCGGAATTAATTAGAATCTCGACCTGGCCTTTTATTTTCTTCTCTGGCATCCGGCGATGAGCCTTGGTGCTGACCACCACATTATCACCCAACCGTACCCCTTGATCCTGGCCCAGATACAGACCCAGGTAATTTGCTACCGAGGTAGCACTATTGATACTGCTCTGCCCGCTTTCCATAAGGATGCCTCCAAATTAGTCCCGGTTAAAGTCGATAGACTTTTCGGTATTGATCAAGTCCTTACGTTTAAGGTCTTTTAATGGACGACCTTCTTTCTTGAAATACTCAGGATCTTCGGTAGACTCATTTTTATCTGAAGATTTCTTGCCCCCCGAACTAAACATAGACCCACCCTTGCTGTCATCGTTAATCACCCGGATTAGACCGTCCGCATCCATGCGATGCTTCAAAATCAGAGGTAGGATGCGAGCCACATCATTGATACTGGCTTGGTCCCGGCTGTTAATGATGCTGTAAAGAACCGCCCCTTGCTGCATAGCCTCAATGGCTCTTATACTTTCCAGATTGTGTTTTACGTAAAGCCGGGCTATATAATTGCGAACAAAATCAGGTAAATCTGAATCCCGGTAAATGTCGGCCCATTTTAACAACGTTTGGGTATATTCTTCATGCTTCTTCATTATAGCCTCGAGATTCTCTTGCTCTCGGTCCGGTTCGAGCCTGGTGGTATGGAAATTTTCCTTAAGCATTTTAGCCAAGACATCGATTGAGGTTGGCCTGCCCATATAACAAACCATATCGAAGCGATCAGACAATTGCCGGCGAATTTCCTCCAGTGGGCCCGGGTCTTCATCAGGATTGGATGCAGCCCAGACGGACACATTTACTTTAACCGACACCACAGGCAATCCCGCTTCTTCGATCTGGACCACCCCTGGCTTGGTCCCCATCAGGTCCAATAGGATGTCGGTGATTTCAGGCGCGGTATCGGCCAACCGGTTGATCTCATCCACAAATAAAATACCCCGATGTGCCTGCGGTATGAGCCCGGGCAGGAGTCCCGCTTCCGGCTTGGTTGGATCGGTCAGTTTGGCCAAGTCGATACTACCTGCTACGGTCCCTACTTTGGCAGAATGGGAAATCTCTACAAAAGGCATGGGGATTGCTTCAATCCCGATGTCAGCTATTTCCTGAGCCGACATACGATGGTGTTTGGGGCAATGCGGCTTGGCGGGATCACAATTGTAGATACAACCCTTAACCCGGATGATAGGCGGCAGTATATCCTGCGTCTTTCTCATGATGGTGGTTTTGCCGGTACCCCGCAAACCTTCGGCGTGAATGTGCAATGGTTCATCCGCAATGGTCGAAACCATTGACATCTTTATCATATCGAAAAGGGCTTTATTGCCCTCATAGCGCTCCAATTGGGCATAGTACTTTAACATACACAATCCTCCTCGCAATAATATATGACAGACTTTTCATTTACACTTTTAAGGCCGTACACCGATTTTACGCTTTACTTCTTAAAGACATTCTCCTGGGGGAAAATACATGATAGATACTAATGAATCTCCCCTGCACGACCTCCCTCATGAAATAATAATAGATCATTTATTAGTATTTGTCTGTATCGTAAATGCCTATTTAGGCGGGAAAGCCCTAAATAATGATCAAAATAATACATTCTCCCATTGCACCTACTATCATACCCGAAAGAGGTGATGATTTAGCCTCTTTTAATCGAAGTGAATCTCAAACTGAAGATTTGTTGGAAAAGAAAATACGGAGAAATCCTTCTGCAGTCGGACCCTCCGTTGACTCGGAATTCGCGGTCATTTTGCCCGCTATAGACATTATAACTTTATCCCTTTTAGCTCAACACCATCAGTAGAATCATAATCAACCCCATCAGCAACATGGCCATCAGACCCAGGAAGCCAACTTCGATGGTCAGATTCTCCATGCCAGCCATTTTGCTGCGCTTCGTATCTTCCGGGCGGAACTGGTAACTTGTTTCATTCAAAAACTTAGTAGTCATCGTATTCGCCTCCTTTTGGTTTGCTATTGCCCATGCATCTGTCGTCTATTTCATGCAAACTGGTTGTTATCATATCGTCTTCTGTTAGCTATATGAATAAGCAATTATTGTGCCAACTTGTGAATTGCACGCTCCATTTGGTCAAAGTCCTGCAGATTCTCGTACCTGGACTGAAATATTGCAGATTGACAATCGAAGGGGCGTGACACATTTGTAATCTGTTTGTTCCATAGTTGTAACCCTGGTGCGCAGCCGTGACAGATATATTACACATTAGTAGATATGGAGACGAAACAAGACAACCCCACCCATGCAAATGACTTTTTCCTATGCTCAATAAATGTTACCGGCTATATTGGTTTGGTCTTCTTTGACGACGTTCGCTGAGCACTTATAGGATAGTATCGAGCGTTAGCGTTTGATGCCCATCGGTAATTCGAGAGGTATTCCAGTCTCCCTTTTAATTAGCAATTGAATAATCTCAACAAAGAAAAGCCGGAAGGTTTAATACCTTCCGGCAAGGTTTCTTTCTATGCTGATTACCTAGTTAGAGTTATTTCAATTCGGCAGCCTGAATACGGGCAATTGCTCTTTGCAGCGCCGCTTCTGCCCGGGCCAGGTTGGTGTCGGCAGCTTTGGCGGCCAAGCGCGCCTCCGCCCTCTCTTTGGCTGCTTTCGCTCTGAGCACGTCGATATCGTCTCCAGGCTCAGCCGTTTCAGCCAAAACTCGAGCTTCATTGTTCATTACTTCCATGAATCCACCGCTAATGGCCATTCTTTTTATCCTGCCATCCTCATCGGTATAACGTAGTACCCCGACATCCAGAGCAGCGATCATGGGAGCATGATTTCTCAATACACCGAGTTCACCATAAGTCTCGGGTACAACCAAAAACTGTACTTCATCCTTAAAAAGAAGTTCCTCAGGTGTCACTACCTCAAGCGTGAAGGTTCCGGCCATGGGCTACGCCCCCAATCGTCTGGCTTTAGCAACTGCCGTTTCAATATCTCCTACCATGTAGAATGAATCTTCAGACAGATTATCATGTCTGCCTTCCAGAACCTGGGCGAACGATTCAACCGTGTCCCCGACTCTTACATATATGCCTGGGCTGCCGGTGAACTGCTCGGCAACGTGGAATGGCTGGGACAGGAATCTCTGAATCTTCCGGGCTCTAGCGACGGTGATCTTATCTTCGTCAGATAATTCATCCATACCAAGGATGGCGATGATGTCCTGCAGTTCTTTGTATCTTTGCAGTATCTGCTGCACACCACGGGCGGTGAAATAGTGCTTCTCACCCAGTATCTGGGGATCGAGGATACGGGAGGTTGAATCCAGCGGATCCACCGCCGGATATATGCCCAACTCGGAGATTGCCCGGGATAGAACGGTGGTCGCGTCCAAGTGAGCAAAGGTAGTCGCCGGCGCAGGGTCGGTCAAATCGTCCGCAGGGACGTAAACCGCTTGGGCCGAGGTAATCGATCCCTTGCGGGTACTGGTTATTCTCTCCTGCAGTAAGCCCATGTCAGTTGCCAATGTCGGCTGATAACCCACGGCGGACGGCATACGTCCGAGAAGCGCTGACACTTCGTTACCAGCTTGAGCGAACCGGAATATATTGTCGAT
>CAZBSD010000039.1:0-20054 GCA_964494735.1 uncultured Syntrophomonas sp. | reverse complement strand
CTTTTTTGCTCGGTCTGCCTGAATGTAACTTGTTTGACACCCTGACTGTCCCGCCGGGACAGTCAGTCTGGGTATTTATTCGGGGACAGGGTGTTTGGCGGTTATCGGTGCTGTCATTCCTGTTCCAGGAAATGGCGCAGGGATATGTCGCTGTATTCAGCGGCGGCGAGAAAGCTGGCCACGCCCGGAGTATGCCGGTATTCATCCAGCAAGCCCAGGAAGAGGCGATCGAAGCTGCTGGCGCCTGGCTGGGGGGCGGGGATCAATCCCTGTCGTTCCGCAAAGACCTGGGTGGCGGCGGCACCCGACCAGGCGATCTTGTAGATAAGCTGCTCGGTCTGCCCCAACAGGGGGGTACAAAGGTAAAACCGGCAAATCAGCGAGCGGACCGGGTAGATGGAGCAGATATTGTCGTTCAGGAATATACATGGCTCGGGCATCATCCGCAGCAATCCCACCGCCAGCTTCTCAGCCTGGAAATAACGGGTTACGAATTCGGCTGGTTCCAAACCGGTGATAGCCGCCATCTTTCGGAATGAAACCAGATCGGGGATGACGTAGGCGGTGTGACAGCAATTTCGCTGGCACCCTTTGCAGAGGGCGTGATTATCGCGGGCATATTGTTTAAATATGGTCTGGTCATCGCAGAGGGGCTGCCAGGCATCGAGCAGGTCCTGCACCGTGGCCGGGAGGCTGACCCGGACACCCAGACCGGTCTGACCTTGCTCGCTGCCATGAACTATCTTCACTCCGCTCATGGCTGCATTCCCGCCTGCATTTCCTTGATGGCCTGGCGGGCCAGTTCATCACAACGCTCGTTATAAACGTGCCCGGCATGACCCTTGACCTTGATTATCCGGACCTGGTTGCCCCTGGTCAGCTCCAACAGACTTTTCCACAAATCCTGATTGGCTACCGGTTCCTTCTTGCTGTTCATCCAGCCGTTATTTTGCCACTTATCCAGCCAATTCTGGTTGAAAGCATTGACCACGTAGGCACTGTCGGAATGGACGTTGACTTTCCAGCCTTTCACTTTGAGAACTTTCAGGGCTTCGATGACCGCTTGCAGTTCCATCCGCTGGTTGGTGGTCTGCGGCTCCCCGCCCCAGATCTCTTTGCTGTGTACGCCGGACAGAAGCACCGCCGCCCATCCGCCTGGTCCCGGATTGCCAGAGCAGGCCCCGTCGGTATATATATTGATCTCCTTCATATCTACAGCTTTCCCCGCCATCTCAGTAAACCTAAAATAGACCCAAGAGTTCTGGTAAAGAACTGATCTGGTAGTCACAATCAGCCGACCGCTCATCGGTCTCCGGCGCCAGCCATACCGCAGTCATGCCGGCAGCCTTGGCCCCGGCTACGTCAGTGGCAGTGTTGTCTCCGATGTGAGCCGCCTCCTTGTTCATGACTCCCAACTGTTCCAGGGTATATTCAAAAATCTTGACGTTGGGCTTGGCCCAGCGCACCTCGTCCGAAAATACGGTCACCGCAAAGTAATCCAAAATACCGTCCTTCTGCATCAATTCCCTCAGTATCAGCCCCGGTGATACCCCGGTATTGCAGATGACGGCCAGTTTATAACGGGCGGCCAGGACCGGAAGGATGTCCAGTACGCCATCATTGAGGTGAGGAGGGTATTCCCGCCGAATCGAGGTATAAGCTTCATAGGCCTTCTTCCAATCCGCCAGGCTCAGATCGATTCCCAACTGGCGCAGCACGTACTCCAGGTGCCCCCTGGGAGTCAAGTCCAGCCCACACTCTATCTGATAATGATTGGCGTATTGCCAGCAGTCATAAAAGGCTTCCCGGATAGAATCAGTCTCCACCTCATGTCCGGTCTCCCGTAAAGCCTGTTGAAAAGTGGATACCCGCCGTTTGAAAAAACCCTCATTGCGGGGAATTTTATAAAGGGTATCCCAGAAATCAAAAGTTATCGCCTTCAGCAAACCGCCGCCCCTCCCCGCCCGATCATGGCATACCCTCAATCAGCGTGAGCTTCCGCTATCTTCTTGGTAGTACTGTCGGACTGTTCCACAAAACCTTTCACATCGCCGTCCATAATTGCCTGGTTGTCTACCTGGCGTTCCTTGTTGAGGGCACGGGCTTTATCTTTCAGGCTGTTGTCCGTCTTGTAGAAACCGGCACCTTTAAATACTATGCCAACATTCTTACTGATCAGACGCTCCACCGGGCTGCCGCATTCAGGGCAAGCCGCGAGAGGCGTTTCTGTGATCTTTTGTTTGACCTCGAAACGTCCGCATTTCTCACAACGGTAATCATAGATAGGCACTATTGTCACACTCCCAAATTATTTCCGCCAGCTTCTGGTGAACTGTCATTAACATCTTCTATGGGCTTCGATATCAGCCGATGCCCCAAGAGCCGCTGAGCAAAATTATCGCAAACATAGCCCCGTTCCACAATCCATGGGCAACCATCGGCACCAGGATGCTGCCGCTCTTCTCATACATGTAGCACAACACGGCTCCCCCGACGGCCAGAGGCAGAGCCCGCCATAGATCCCAGTGGGCCAGACCAAATATGAGTCCAGCCAGGACCGCGCCCCAGGCTGGCCCCAGGTATTTGCGGAAAACCGGATAGATCATACCCCGGTAGAAAAGTTCCTCCGACACCGGCGCCAGAACTGCTCCCGCGATCACCAGGGCGATAATGTCGGGCAAACGAGTGGCCGTACGCATAATCTGCTCGATCTCCTGCATTTGCAGCTCAGGCTGGAAGTATTTTAACACATAGCCCATCAAGGCCACCATTACTATGAGCAGCAGGCCGCCTTTGACTCCGTAATTCCATAAGTCTCCCGTTCGGACCCGGCGCACTCCCAGGTCTGCCCAGCTTGCCCTTCTGAACACCACCGCATTCAGGTAGACGCACAAGATGGTAGCGGTAAACTGCGCCCCGAACAGGTAGATAAACAAACGTATGGGATCCATCCCGCTCAGCAATGGTATCACCGCCGCGGCTGTGGACAAACCCATTGTGGCTATATAGACCAGGACAATATCAAGAAAACCCCAGCGTGGGTTTTTCATCCCCTTCAGCCCCCTAACCATCCTATTATACTGCATCTGCGCATAAAAATACTTCCAAATTAACAACGAAGCGGCTTATGGGAATCCCTTCCCGCGGACATAATAACCGTATATGGTCGGACAGTAACTGCAAAGGAGCAACGCTATGACACCGCTAATATTTATCCTGCTCACTACCCTGGTCTTAAGCATATTGATACGGTGGGTGCTGGCTACGGTCAGCAAACAGCCCCTCCGGCAGCCGCGACGGGGGTTCGAATTTGAAAGCGCGTCGGAATTGGCCCTGCAGGCAGATGGTGAATACTACCTGCCCCAGAACTCCATCAAACTGCAGCCAATTGAAGACGGCTGGGCACGGGTTTCCTGGAATCTGAGCCGGGCCAAATGGGAAAAGGCCTGCCTGGAATACCACCTCAAGGCCGACTTGAAGTACATCGTACTGCGCATCCAGTCCGACAACGGACATTTTCAGGAACTTGATCTTTGGGTCAAAAGCACCGCCGGCCAGTATAAGTTCCAACCGCAAGAGCACACCAGCTACTGTGCCATCCTGGGGACAAGACAGTACAATCAATTCTACCCCGTCCTGACCTCAAGCACCATCAGCAGCCTGGCAGGCAGCTAACCCCGCCCCGGCCCAGTTGGCTCCATCCGCCGGCACCCGCTGCTGGACGTCGGATCCCTCCCGCCTGCTTGTCACCCCGATGGTGATATCCTATAATCTTTTGTAAAATAATCATATTTAATAGTGAGGAGTCTGGATTCCATGAGTGAATCGGCCGGCCAGGTTTTGGCCGTAAACATCTCGGAGAAGCGAGGGATAAAGAAGCACAACGTCAATGAAGTCTTCATACGATCCGGGCCCATGGCTGGTCGAAAACGGCAGAGGAGAAATTGCGCATGGCTGATCTCAACATTTACAGACAACGGGATATAACCAGCTACAACGATGGAGCCGTGAAACATATCCAGGATGCGGTGGTGGAGGAGTATCCCCTGTCTATGTTCGTCAACGACACCGAACTGGCCACCATGGTCTGCTCCCCGGCCAATTTCAAAGAACTGGCGGCGGGCTTCCTGCTCAGTGAAGGTCTGGTCGATCAACCCTCCGATCTGGTGGAGGTCAGACTGCAGGAAGAGGATGGTTCGCTGCGAATCAAGACCGCTGCTGGATTGGACCGGGCCACCGAAGTCCGACGGCACCATATCACCACCGGCGCCGGCAAAAGCGGTACCGATTTCCGCTTCCTGGCGGCTGCCGGACACATCCCCCCGAGCGAATCCACGGTCCGTTTTACAGCCCGACACCTGCTGGAGATGATCGACCTGCTGCAGCAGCGTTCGGCCACCTTCGTTTTAACCGGCGGGGTGCACGGCGCCGCTCTGGCTGATCAGGACGGCATGCTTTGTATGTTTGAAGATATCGGCCGCCACAACGCCGTCGATAAAGTACTGGGGTATGCCTTCCTTAACAATGTGCCGGTCCAGGACAAAATACTCCTGCTAAGCGGGCGGATAGCCTCGGAGATCCTTCTCAAAGCCGCCCGGGCCGGGGTGCCCCTGGTCCTATCGCGCTCGGCGCCTACCGGTTTGACCATCAACCTGGCGGTGGAATTGAATTTGACCGTGGTGGGCTTCGCCCGCGGCCAAAGGCTGAGCATCTATACCCACCCGGAAAGGATTTTGGTTTGAGGGGTTGTATTTAAGCGGTCGTTGCCATGTGACCGGAAGGGGGGAGTTGTGTTTTGGGCAAGAAGGTTATGGTGGCTATGAGCGGGGGAGTTGACAGTTGTGCCGCCGCCCTGCTTCTCCAGCAGCAAGGATATCAGGTCAGCGGGATAACCATGCAGATATGGCCGGACGCGGAAGGTGCCTGCGGCAGCCAGGCCGCTATTGACGATGCCCGCCAGGTAGCCGAAGTGTTGGGCATACCCCACCAGGTGGTGGACCTGCGTGACGATTTCCTGCACCAGGTGGTGGACTACTTCTGTTATGAGTACCTGGCGGGACGCACCCCCAACCCCTGTATCGTTTGCAACCGTACCCTGAAGTTCGGAACCCTGCTGGACCTGGCTATCGCCCAGGGATTCGATTTCATCGCCAGCGGTCATTACGCCCGTACCGAGGCCCTCCCCGACAAGGGAGGAACCGGCCTCTTTACCGCTCTGGAGGCCAGTAAAGATCAGAGCTATGCCCTGTATCGGCTCACCCAGCGGCAACTCCAGCATACCCTGTTTCCTCTGGGCATCTACACCAAAAAGGAGGTTCGCCGCCTGACTGAAGAGGCGGGGCTGCCGGTATCCTCCAAAGCCGAGAGTCAAGACCTGTGTTTCATATCCGGCCGCGGCTATGGGGAGTTCGTCGACCAGCACCTGCGCCTGATCCCCAAACCAGGTCCCTTCCGGGACTCCCAGGGCAAAGTGGTGGGAACCCACCGGGGTATCCATCACTACACCATCGGCCAGCGCAAAGGCCTGGGACTGCCTTTGGGCTACCCCGCCTATGTGACCAGCATCGATGCTCGAACCAATACCGTATGGCTGGGCACCGACCCCGAGCTGCTGCAGACCGTTCTATTCGCTGAAGATACCAGCTATACATTAGACCGAACGCTGCCCGGCCCGGTTCAGTTAGCCGTAAAAATACGCTATTCGGCCGCCCCGGTAAAAGCGTTGGTTACTCCCCTGGAGGGCCGTTGTTTCCGGGCCGATTTCCAGCAACCCCAGCGGGCTATCACCCCCGGCCAGGCTGCCGTGCTCTACGAGGGCGAACGAGTGGTAGGCGGGGGAACTATCACCGCCAAACAAGAAAATCACCTCCCGGCCAGGTAATCCCGGCCGGTCCATTAATTGCCGGCCGGTGCCTGCAAGAGTCAAGCCCAGTTGTCGTACAGTTGGTTAGATAACAAATTAAATTAGGGGGTAGTTGATTTGAGAAAGACCATGTTAATCCTACTGGCTTTGACCATGCTGATTTGGCCGGCGGCGGCCACTGCCCAAAATTCCTCCCCGGTCTTCGCCGATGGGGACCATTGGGCATCCCGGGATATCCAGGCAGTGGCTGGTCTGGGCCTGATGAACGGGATCGGGAGCAATGATGCCGGGCAAGGCCTTTTCTTACCGCAGGGGACAGTCAGCCGGGCCCAACTGGCGACCATACTGACTAATACCTTCGGCCTCGATTACAGTAGCAAACGTTTCATCAAAGAGCCTCTGGCCAGCGATTACTATCGCGACCTCGACAACCAAGCCTGGTACGCCCCAGCAGTGGTGATGTGCGCCATCAACGACATATTCCCCACCGGGGGCGATTTCCGTCCTGACCAGCCCGCCACCCGGTTGGAGATTGCCCAGGCCGTCTCCCGCTCCTTCAATGCCAAAGGAATTTCGGTGCCGATGATTTTGATGATGCCGGTGTTTAATGACACCGACGGGCTAAGCCAGGAAGAGATGAACGCGGTAGTGTTTGTCAACAACACCGGGGTAATGCGGGGCAGTGATGATTATTTCCGCCCTGGTGACAATCTTACCCGAGCGGAGATGGCAGTGGTGGTGATGCGGTGCGTGGAACTGATGGCGGCCAGGGAGCATGACGGTGACAGCCAACTGCAGGTTCCAACCGGAGGCATATTCTACCTGAGCCTGGCCAGCAATCCAACCACCGGTTATGAGTGGATGGTGGCCAGTGGCGGAGGTGACCAAATCATTAAGAAAACCGGTTCTTCATACCGGCCGCACGACGCCCTTGATTTAGCGCTGGCCGGGCAAGGGGGCCGCCAGTATTGGCGGTTCCAAGCAGTACAGGAGGGCAGCACCGACCTGCAGCTGCAGTATGTTCGCCCCTGGGAGAGCGTCCAGCCCCAGCAAAAGTATAACCTAAAGGTCATCGTCTCCCCCGCCCTTACGTCCACCCCATCCCTCAGTACCACTAACGTCGGCAGCGCAGGTCAGTATATGACTGTCGACGCCCAAATACCTGTCCTGCACGGACTAGCCGGCCAAACTTTCCAAGCGCGGATAAACGCCATCTGGGAGCAGGATCTGCAGGAATTAAAAACCGGGCTGACTGCCCAGCTGGACGACTACATCCGTTACAATCAGGACAACAACTTCCCCATTCATTCTTGGCAGCTGTTCAGCCGGTATCAGCTGGGTGCCCTGAACCAGAACCTGCTCAGCCTCTATGTGGACTACTATACCTATACCGGGGGGGCCCATGGCCTCACCGACCGCCGCCCCTACAATTTCGACCTGCAGCAGGGCGAGCGGCTTGAACTGGCCGACCTTTTTCAAGCCGGGTACGACTATCGCGGTGTCATCAATCAGGAGATCGCGGCTCGGATAGCAGCCGATCCCAGCATTTACTTCTCCGGGGATATGGGCTTCAAAAGCATCCGCGACGACCAGGGTTTCTACCTGAAAGGCAGCCAGCTGGTGGTGTACTTCTCCCAGTATGAGATTGCCCCTTACGCCACTGGTATCCCCGAGTTCGCCATCCCCCTCGCTCGATTCGGAGATGGCCTGCAAGCGCGGTTCAGCACCAGTTAGGTAAACACAATCAGAAGAGGTTAAACAGATGTTGTGGAGCAAGATAAACCGTTACTATCCCCCCTGGCTCGACCTCCTTGGCGTGCTGTTGCTGACGACTGCCTTCAGCTATGTGCGAGTGCACTATGACCAGCTCCCCGCCGCCATTCCTACCCATTTCGGAATCACGGGTCTTCCCGACGCCTGGCGGGACAAGAGCCTGTGGACCGTCTATGGGACGTTGGGGATCGGCCTGGCCATCTATGTGAGCATGGTGATGATCAATATCCTGCTCATCATACGCCCGGATAATCCCGCCAAGATCGTGAACATACCGCAACATGACAAAGACCTGCTGGGACCGGAACGCCTGGAGGCCATCCGCACCTTCACGGTCCGGTCTCTGGTAGGCCTGAACCTTATCCTGGCGGCCATGTTCGCCTACCTCGGCTATGGCTCGGTCAATATCGCCATGGGTATCAGCCCCGGACTGGGCCCGATCATGTGGTTATTTGTGGCTCTGATCCTTGTGACCAGCCTATATATGACGGTGCGGGTCTTGACCATGAGTTCCACCAGCGGACTGAGAAAAACAGTCACATAGACTGGTGACTGATTGATCATGTGAAGCCATGCGGTGGATGCTCACCTTGGTAACAGACCGGGCAATGCCCTCGGGGATGAGACTCGCGGTTATTGTCCACGGGTAAATTGTTTTCGTAGTCGGCAAGGCCCGCGGGGGTGAGACTTGCCGATTACGGCCGGGGGGATGGATTATCGGCCGCATCGATCGAATGTCACCCATTCACCCTTAACCGCCATTCTTCCGAATTCCTCCGCCATCCCTTTAAATATCATGCATTTCCGTTGTCGCTGGCTGACGACCTATCTGGTGTCCCAGATATTCCCGAGCCTTTGCGATTAGAATTTCGGGCTGATTCAGATCCGGCTGCTCCAGCACCATTTCCAGCAGGTGATCCAATATCTCACCTACCTTGGGCCCCTGTTTTAATCCCAATCCGATCAAGTCATTGCCATCGATGGCCAGGTCCTTGATATACATTGGCGGCCGGATGGCCAGGATATGGTCAATGTCCGCTTTTAGGGCGTCCAAAGCGGAGGTGTCCAAGGGGGGGGCGGAACCATGTATATCGGCTCGCTGCAGATCGAAGAGGTCGTCCAGGTTCTCCTCCCCCACCCGCACGATAAGTTTCTTCAGGCCAGCCCGGCGCACCTGCACAAAACGGCTCATATGCTCCTCCACCAATCGCGCCACCACCTCCACTGTCTGGTGATCATATCTAAACCGCTGCAGGATGGCGGTTGCCAGGCGCCCCCCCACGATGTGGTGGTTGTAAAAATGGCCCCTTCCTTCTTCATCCAGGGTAAAACAAGCCGGTTTGCCCACATCGTGCAAAAGAGCTGCCAGGCGGACGGGCAGCTGTGGCGGGGCCGCCTCTACCACCGCCAGGGTATGCTCGAACAGGTCTTTATCATGGTGGCGGCTCCTTTGATCGAAATCAATCATCGGGACCAGCTCCGGGATAATATGGGCCAGCAGGCCGGTATCCGCCAGCAGCCTAAATCCCCGCGCCGGGGATGGTGACAGCAAGATCAGGTCCAGTTCCCCCCGGATCCTCTCGATAGCGACCCGGGGCAGCAGCAGGGCCTCGGCAACAATAGCATCACTAACGATGGAATGCAGGACGAAGTCCAGGCTGCAGCACATCCGGATGGCCCTTACCATGCGCAGGGGGTCGTCCCTCATTCTTTGGGCGGCCTGGTTGGCGGGACAGGCTATCACCCGCCCCTCAAGATCCCGCCGGCCGCCAAAAGGGTCGATCAGCTGGCCGCTGCTATCCATGGCCATGGCATTGATGGTAAAATCTCTCCAGAACAGGTCAGCCTCGATGCCGGTCAAGCCGGGCAGGGCGGAATGGTAGCGCTCCTTGCAGGTGGATACCTCCACTACTTTATCATCGCTAACCACTGCCAGTGTTCCATAGCGGGCCCCGATGGGGATGGTGTGTGGGAAAATGCCTTTGATGGCATCAATCGGGGCTGAAGTAACCACATCATAATCACTTGGGGTCCGGCCCAACAGAATATCGCGCACACACCCGCCTACCAGATAAGCTGCGTAGCCCTGGCGTTCAAGGATGGCTACTATTTCGGCAACATATGGGGGCACTTGCATCTCCATCATCTCCAGGTCTTTCGATCCACTCCAAATCCAGTCAGTCCGATCAGTGGGAGTGCGGATTCACCTTCTGCTGTTATTATCAGCCTCTTGGAAGCAGATTATAGGCAGCCGCATCTTCCCACCCAATCCGATATCTGCTCCCCGGTATCCCATTCCGGGTCAGGCACTATGGCCTGACCCTCAGGTGGTCAAACAAGTTACATTCAGGCAGACTGAGCAAAAAAGGTATAGAGCAAGGCATTCGGGAGCCCTGTGATTAAGGCGTACATGAGGTATGTCGATTGAACGGGGATTCCGTATTAACGCAGCTATGGGCCTTTTTGACGGTCTGCGGGTCAGGCACTATGGCCTGACCCTTATCAAACCTTAACCTTCACCAAGTCTAGTTGGCCCGAGCTTTCGATTCAGCCTATCTTCTCCTTTGTTTATCTGCCTGCCTGGTTTACCTAAACAAATATGACTGTTAAGGCAAAACCGCAGGTCGGGCTGGGGGCCTTTCCCGCGGTCTGTGATTAGCTGGCGTAGTAGTTGATCAAACTGCCTTTGAGTATTACCTCCCGTTCATCAGCAGAGAGTTTCTCCAGCCGGAGCTCTATCTCCCGCACCCCACTGGTCCCTGTCACCTGGGCGGGGAAACTCTCTTCCCCTTGCTCCAGCCGGGCCCGCAGGTCAGGTATGAAAATCAGGTCTCCTACCCTGAAGGGCTCTGCCCCGGCATCGATGGTGAAGGGCAGCATGCCCCAGTTGATGAGGTTGCTCCGGTATCGCTTGGTGGCATATCCCACCGCTATATTAGCCCATCCTCCCAAGACCTTTTGGCTGGAGGCGGCTTGCTCCCGGGCTGAGCCATCGCCTGGCTTGACCGCGTAGACTACACTGCCAATGCCGGTGTCCTTCAGAAACTCCGCCGGACCACTGACCCACCCAGCTTCTATAAGCGGCTTTACCAGGGTCTGTAATCCCGGCGACATCTCCATTCCTGGGTTTGCCGCCAGCCGCCGCCGTTCCTGCTCCAGTCCGTCCACCACTTTGGCCCGGCCCACGTAACCAGGGTCCTTGCGGGAAAGGGTGAACTCCGCCAATTTCAAGGGATTGGAGCGGAAAGAAGAAGTTTCCCCCGAAGGGATGAGTTCATCGGTGGTAGTGACTGGATCGTTTATGACCGACACCATCTGCAGAAGCAGGTTGCGGGGCAATGCCACCATGGCCGGCCAGTCGGCTATATTGGGGCCGAATTTCAGCTCTTCCTGCTGATTGGGCCGCTTAAAACCGAAATATACCCGGTTGTCATAGACCTCCCGGTTAAAGGTGTAAGTAACTGGAGGGATATCGATATCCAGGCCAGTGGCCGGGGTCAAGAGACCCCCGTTCAAAACTGTGGCAGCTATGGATCGGGCATCCATCAAGGCTACCGAGGAGATCTGCCCCTCACCCGGCTTGGAACCCTCCCGATTGGGGAAATTGCGGGTGGTGTGGCGGATGCTCAGAGCATTGTTGGCGGGTACGTCACCGGCGCCGAAACAGGGACCGCAGAAGGCAGTCTTCATTGTGATGCCGGCCATCATCATGCGGGCAGCCGCCCCGTTCCTGATCAGTTCGAGATAGATGGGCTGGCTGGCCGGATATACACTGAAGGCCAGTTCGCTGTTGCCGATGGAACGTTGGTCCATCATCGCCGCGATCTGATACAGGTTCTCGAAGGTGCCCCCGGCGCAGCCGGCCACTATACCCTGGTCCGCTTTCAGGCGCCCGTTGACAATCTTATCGGTCAGGCTGAATCTGATATCGGGGTTGTCCATCTGCTTCTGGCCTTCAATCTCCACCGCCCGCAGAATATCCCCGGTGTTGCGGTTGAGCTCGTCGATGGTATAGACATTGCTGGGATGGAAAGGCAGGGCTATCATCGGCTCTATCCGGCTCAGATCGATGATGACCGCTCCATCGTAATAAGCGGCCGGTCCCGGGTGCAGCTGGGTGTAGGCTTCAGGCCGGCCATGGACACGGTAATAGTCCAATACCTCCCGGTCGGTACACCATATGGAGCTCAAACAGGTGGTTTCAGTAGTCATCACATCGATGCCGTTGCGAAAATCGACGGACAAGTTTTCAATGCCGGGGCCGATGAACTCAAGGACCTTGTTGTTGACAAAATTGTTCTTAAACACAGCTCCGATCAAAGCCAGGGCTACATCCTGGGGGCCTACCCCAGGTCTTGGCTGGCCTTCCAGGTAGACGGCGATGATCTCCGGATAAGATATAGCGTAACTCTTGCTCAGCAGTTGTTTGACCAGCTCCGGACCGCCCTCGCCGATGGCCATGGTCCCCAGGGCGCCATAACGGGTGTGGCTGTCCGAGCCCAGGATCATGCTGCCGCAGGCGGTCATCATCTCCCGCAGGTATTGGTGGATGACAGCCAGGTGAGCGGGAACGTAGATACCCCCATATTTCTGCGCCGCCGACAAGCCGAATACATGGTCGTCCTCGTTGATGGTTCCCCCCACTGCACACAGACTGTTGTGACAGTTGGTCATCACATAGGGCAGCGGGAATTCTGTCAAGCCACTGGCCCGCGCAGTTTGTACGATGCCCACGTAAGTTATATCATGGGAAGCCAGCGCATCGAAGCGGATCTTGAGCTGGTCCGCATCGCTGCCGGTATTGTGTTTGGTCAGGATCTGGTAGGCGATGGTGTTGCGGCGGTCCCGTTCCGGCTGCAGGATGCTGCCATCAAACGAAGGCTGGCTGGTCTTGCCGTTGCTGGCCAGGGTCTCAACCATGCCATGTGGGTCGACCTGAACCAAAGTCTCGCCGTTCATTAAATAGACTCCATTGTTGATCAAGCGCAAATTATCAGGCACCTCCAATTAATTGCTCTGCACTATTTAATTCTACACCAACCGCCCTGGATATTTAACCGCTTTCCCGGACCGGGTCAGCTCCTTTCATGCGGAGAGCATGCGCAGAGAGGGCTGGCCAAACCGAAATATACTGCCGGGAAGCAGTCCCAATTAATGCCAGGCAACAGTCCGCCTATTGAATGGTGGTAGTCTCCCTGCAATAAGTCAGGTGGATGGCGGTCAAGGCCAGCGCTCCGATCATATCCCTACAATGACCTTCCTGCCGCAACTTACTACAAATTTTGGCTCAGGCTCCCACTGCGGTAACCCTTGAGATCCAGGGCAACATAGCTGAAACCCAGTCCCCTCAGGTAGTCATGCACAATCTCCATGAGCTGCGGCTCAAAGCGCCGGCGCTCCTCCGCTCCCACTTCGATGCGGGCTATTTGACCATGATGACGCACCCTGACCTGGCGGAATCCGTGCTGGCGAAGGTACTGTTCAGCCTGGTCGACCATGGCCAGTTTAGCCGGAGTGATCCGCTCTCCGTAGGGTATACGGGAGGCCAGACAGGCCTCATCAGGTTTATCCCAGGTGGGCAACCCGATAGCCCGGGACAGCTCTCGGATTTCCGCCTTGGTCAGGCGCGCCTCCTGCAAGGGGCTCAAAACCCCCAATTCCTCCAAGACCCGCATCCCAGGCCGGAAATCTCTTTCATCATCGGCATTGGTGCCATCCACCACCGTCCAGTTGCCCCGGTCCCGGGCCAGAGCCAGGAGCTGGGGGTAGTACTGTTTTTTGCAGAGATAACAACGTTCAGTCGGGTTCTCGGCGAAACCGTCGATTGTAAACTGGTTCAGCTCGATAACCGTATGTCCGATCCCCCGGCGGTCGGCAAATTCAAGCGCGGCAGCCATCTCGGTTTCCGGGAAAGTGGGAGAAGCCACGGTCACCGCCAGCACCCGGGCATCTAAAATATCGGCTGCAGCCTGGAGCAGGAAGCTGCTGTCCACCCCCCCTGAGTATGCAACCACGACTCCATCAAGTGAACGCAGTCGATCCTGCAGGCATCTGTATTTATAATCCATCTTTGCTTTCCTCCGCTTCCAGCTGGCCTATACGTGCAACTATCGTTGTCAATGGTATCCCCCCTGGTTCTCAACCACGGGATGCGGGCCTCCAATCCTTATGACGGCAGGATCGTCCAATTTCCTACTTCTTTTCCCTGTCGTAGATGACACGACGTTCTACTCAACCACCGGGGCGCTTATTCCCTCAACGTCACAACAATTGGGATTATCACGAATGGGTTGACCAGATATCTGATTTGCTCCCCACCACATAAATTTCGATGAGGTGGGTAACGGTTCTAATATAATATACAATAAGTGCAGACCTGCCTATCGCCAATATTGAATTACTGAGGCCAAATAAATTATAAAGGGATGTTTTTATGGAAAAAGGAACCCGCTTGATACATACCGGCAGCGAGGGTGACCGTCATACCGGGGCGGTCAGTACCCCTATCTACCAGAATGTCATATTCGCCCAAGAGGATGTTTACACGGCCGGGGAATGGGAGTACTCCAGGTTGGGCAATCCCACCCGGGCCGCCCTGGAACAGTCCATCGCCGCCCTGGAAGGGGGGCGCTACGGATTCGCTTTTGCATCGGGGATGGCCGCCATCGCCGCCTCATTCCTGCTGTTCGGCAGTGGTGACCATGTGCTGGTCTCCCGTGATGTTTATGGCGGTACCTTCGGCCTGGCCCATCGCTTGCTGCCCCGCTACGGTATCCAGGTGGATTTCGTCGATACCACCGACCCAGCCACGATAGCTGCCAGCATTAAGGCCAATACCCGGGCAATTTACATCGAGACCCCATCCAATCCGCTGATGAAGATAACCGATCTACAATCAGTAGTGGCTCTGGCTCGGGAACACGAGCTGATAACCATGGCTGACAACACCTTCATGACCCCTTACCTGCAGCGTCCCCTGGATGCGGGCATCGACATCGTAATCCACAGCGCTACCAAGTACCTGGGCGGGCATAGCGACTGCCTGGCTGGCTTGGTGGTTACCGACGACCCCAAGTTGGCCCGGGAGTTCCGCCTCCTGCAAGTCTCTCTGGGGGCAGTGCTGGGGCCCCAGGATTGCTGGTTGATATCGCGGGGGCTGAAAACCCTCAAGGTGAGGCTGGAGCAGCAGCAAGAGACCGCCGGGCGTTTGGCCCAATGGCTCCTTACCCGCTCGGAGATAACCGAAGTTTACTACCCTGGATTAACCGAGCATGGGGGACGGGAGCTCCATTTCCGCCAGGCGGACGGCCCGGGAGCCATGCTCACCTTCCGGCTGCCAGACGATGAAACGGCGCGCCGTTTTGTCAATCGCCTGCGGTTGCCGGTGATCGCCTCCAGTTTGGGAGCGGTGGAGAGCATCGTATCTCTGCCGGTGTTGATGTCTCATACTTCCCTGCCCGCCGAGATGCTGCAGGAATTGACCCTGGACCGTCGTCTGGTGCGGCTTTCGGTAGGATTGGAGGACTACCCGGACCTGCAGGCGGACATAGCTCAGGCTCTGCTGGCAAAATGACGTGATGATTTTAAACTCCCGATATAACCCAGATTAATCGTTACGTGTTGTGCGGACCAGGCTGGGCAAATGACGCCAATATCTAGTGAGGTGACAATGATGGATTATTTCGAGGTGGTACAGAAGCGGTACTCTTGCCGCGCCTATAGGCCGGAAATGGTGGAGGATGACAAGCTTCATGAAATCCTGGAGTGTGCCCGGCTGGCCCCCACCGCCAACAACCGCCAGGAATTCCGCCTGATCGTAATGCGCAGTGCCGGTCGCGGGCAAGACCTGCACCGGATATATTGCCGGGAGTGGTTTGCCCAGGCACCATATGTGCTGGCGGTATGCTCAATCCCAGCCCGATGCTGGACCCGGGGCGACAAGAAGGTTTACAGCGACGTTGATGCCGCCATCGTCATGGATCACATTATACTGGCCGCCACCGCTTTGGGACTGGGAACCTGTTGGGTGGCCAATTTCAATGCCCAAGCCGCCCGGGAGATCCTGCAGCTGGAGCCAGACTGGGAACCAGTGGCCTTCACCCCTCTAGGTTACCCTTGTCCCAGCGACAAGACCAAGGTGCGCAAGCCTCTGGAGGAGATTGTGGTTTACAGGTAGATCGGAAGAATAGATAACGGGACCAACCTAACCCAAGCGACATCCGGAAGAGTAGTGATCAAGCACCGGGAATATGGGACACCAGGCCCTTGCTTGGTTGGCGCGATTGAGCGAAACACCCTTGGCATCTACGTCCCCAGCAATAGGCCCAGACGTTCAATCCGGGTACTGATAGATTGGCTGCAGCGCTGCCTACTGCACTGTCCTCATGCACCAAACAAAATACCAGAACCAAAGCCTGCGGTTTTGAGCCACCTGCGCTCTTAAACCGTCAACTCGCCGTCACTGCTCACGATCAGTTTGTATAGTTCGGGGCGGCGATCCCTGAATATTCCCCACTCCAACCTTTGCTGCTCGGTTTGGTCCAGATCGAACCGGGCTAAAATGACCGTTTCCTGCTCCCGGTCAGCAGCCTCTATCATGTTTCCGGTAGGACCGGCGATGAAGGACGAGCCATAGAAGGTGATAGTTGAATCATCCTCGCTCTCTATTCCCACCCGATTGGCCGCCATTACCGGGATCAGGTTGGCGGCGGCATGGCCGCGCATACAGATCTGCCAGTGCTGCTTGGAATCCACGCCTGGGTCCTGCGGCTCCGAGCCTATGGCGGTGGGATAGAGCAACAGCTCCGCTCCCTGCAAGGCCATACAGCGGGCCGCTTCCGGGTACCATTGGTCCCAGCAGATGCCCACCCCGATACGTCCATAGCGGGTTTGCCAGACCCGAAACCCAGTATCGCCCGGATTGAAATAGAATTTCTCCTCATAACCAGGCCCGGCCGGAATATGGCTTTTGCGGTAAATCCCCAGGATCTCCCCGTCAGCATTGATGACCGCCACTGAATTGTAACGGGCATTGTTCTTCTTCTCGAAGAAGCTGATGGGGAGCACTATTTCCAGCTCCCGGGCTACTGTCTGAAATCGTTCGATGGCCGGATTGGTATCCAGATCCGATGCCCAGCGGTAATACTCGGCCTTCTCCTTCTGGCAAAAATACGGGGTTTCGAACAACTCCGGCAGCAAGACTATCTGAGCCCCCTCGCGGACCGCCCTGCGTACCATACTCTCCGCCTTGTCCAGGTTCTGGCGGGGATCGGACCAACAACTCATCTGTACCGCCGCCACCGTTACCTTCCTCATGATCTCCCTCATCTCAGTTCATAATGGATTGGCTAAACTGTAGGGGACGTTAATCACCACTACACAGTGTCTTACTGTTTTCCCTGCCTAAAAACCGGAATCGCCGTTATTTTTTTAATGCGACGGCAATGATGGCGCAGGTATCCTGCCAAGCCTTCTCCGATGCAGCCAGCTGCCAATCAAGACCGGATGCTTTATTGGCCTTGCCCGGCAGGCATCTGCTGGGTCATACAATGGACGTTGCCGCCTTCCCTGACGATGGCCAGACCATCGACAGTACGGAGGCGGCGCTCTGGAAACGTTTGCCTCAGGATCTCCATTGCTTGGAGATCAGCAGCGGCCGCCGCGCCGCCGAAAACCGGCAGGATGATGCCCCCGTTGACGAAATAGAAATTAAGATAGCTCAAGGTGAGGCGCCGGCCTTCATGGAATTGGGCTGGAGGCTGGGGGATCTCGATCACCTGCAGACGCCTTCCTCGTGCATCAGTAGCCTGATTCAGGAGGGCCCGGCTCTCCCTGGTGACGGCGTAATTATCATCCTGGGGATCGTCGCAGACCTGCAGCAAGACCCGGCCAAGGCCGGCCCAACAGGCTAGGTTGTCGATATGGCCATCGGTCTCGTCCCCGCTCAGGCCATGCGGCAGCCAGATAACCTTGTCAACTCCCAGGTATAGACTCAGGTACTCTTCGAGCTTGCTCCGGCGGAGATCTGGATTGCGGTTGGGATTGAGCAGGCACTCCTCGGTAGTCAGCATGGTGCCTTCCCCATCCACATGGATGGAGCCGCCTTCCATGACCAGGGGGGCGTTGAACCTGACCACCTTTAACTGCTCCAGGATGACTGCCGCCAATCTGTCGTCCAGATCCCAGGCCGGGTACTTTCCCCCCCAGGCATTGAAGCGCCAGTTAATACCCGCTACCACCCCGCCTTGATCTACTACAAATGTGGGTCCGTTGTCCCGCACCCAGGCATCGTCATGGGCCGCCTCCAACCAATCGATATGGGTGTTGGTTAAATGACCGGCGGCGATGGTTTGGTCTCCGGGCCCGACTATTACCGTCACCGGCTCGAATTCGGCCACCGCCGCGATAATCTCCGCGTAACCCCGGCATACCCGCTCATAATCACCTGGATAGCACATGGTGCTCTGCACCGGCCAGGAGATGAAAGTACGTTGGTGGGGCTGCCACTCCGCCGGCATCTTATACCCTAAGTCGCGTGGATACATACTTTCAATTGCTCCAATCCTTGCTTAATCCATCCCATCATATAATATAATACCCCCGGGCCTCAATCCAAACTCACCCGCACCCTCAATACGCCATATCATTACCGACCGCTCCACAGCATTGGCAACCTGCCGCCTCGATGACCTGAAGAGCACCGATCAATCTGGCGGTCATGACTGCAGCTTGATTACAGCCACATAACGGTTAGACTATAGATAAACACTCTTTGCGGGGAGGAAATATGTCTGATAATTTTGCCAGAACTGAGATGCTGCTGGGTGAGGCAGTTATGGAAAAACTGGCCCGGAGCAAGGTGGCGGTGTTTGGCATCGGCGGGGTGGGCAGTTTCGCGGCGGAGGGACTGGCCCGTTCGGGGGTGGGCCGGCTGGTGCTGGTGGATCACGACGATATCACGGTTACCAATATAAACCGTCAAATCCACGCCAACTGCAAGACGGTAGGCCTGGGCAAGGTGGAAGTGATGCGGGAGCGGATACTGGATATCAACCCCGCCGCACAGGTGACCGTCCATAAGGTATTTTACCGCGCCGACCGAGCTGCCGCCCTGGTGAGTCCCGACCTGGACTATGTAGTCGACGCTATCGATTCCATCGCCGCCAAGATAGAACTGGTAATACAGGCTCAGCAAATGAACATACCGATCGTCAGCTGCATGGGAGCGGGTAATAAATTGGATCCCACCCGTTTTGAAGTGACCGATGTCTATTCCACATCAGTATGCCCCCTGGCCCGGGTGATGCGCCGGGAACTGCGCAAGCGGGGAGTCAGGCAGCTGAAGGTAGTGTATTCCAGTGAACCGACCTTGATGGCAGCAGGTGATAGATGTCCAGCCCCACCGTCCGAAGCCTTGAACCTGGATATGAACTCCGGAGACGGATTCAAACGGATCATCCCCGGCAGCGTTGCCTTCGTGACCGCGGTAGCGGGTTTGATCCTGGCTGGAGAAGTTATCCGCGACCTGGCCGCCCCGGTCAGGAGCGCCGGCCGCTGAACAAAAAGGCGTACAGTCCGAATAAGCTGACAAAGGCAGCAGCGGCGATCAAAACGTTACTGAGCAGGGCGTGGGGGTGGTCGGCGGCCAACATCAACAGCGCGGTACTTACCAGACCGCCGGCGATCATCAGGCTGGCACTGATGCGATTGGCCAGCTGGGTGAGCTTGTCCTCGAAATGCTTCTTCAAAGCCAGATTGTGAGACATCTCCAGATTACCCTGCCCCGCCACTTTTACCAGCTCATTCATGTTTTTGGGGAAAGCCAACAGGGGTTTGATATCGCGGTAATAGCTGCGTTTGGCCGTATCCAGCACCTCGCGGGGCTGCAGCCTCTTTTCAAATGCCTGGCGTACCACCGGTTCGGTTGCCGCCGATAGGTTGAAGGTGGGGTCCAGCTTTTTGCCCACTCCGTCCAAGGTTATCAGGGCTTTCATAAGCGAGGTCAGGTAGGACGGCAGATTGAGCTGATAACGATAGGTGAGATCGAGGATCTCCTGGCGCAGCAGGTTCAAGTCGATATTGCCCAGGTTGGAAGAGTACAGCCTTTCCGCCACGTCGGCAAATTCGCCCTCGAAGTCATCCAGGTTGATGCCATCCGGGATAATGCCCAGATCATACAGAGCACTCATGGCCTTGTCGGAATTCTTGTCCCCGATCCCCTCAAGGAATTGCCCTATCTTTACCAGGCGCCGTTCGGTAAGCGACCCCATCTGTCCGAAATCGATGAAACTGATCTTGTCCTCACCCAAGACCAGGATATTGCCGGGATGGGGGTCGGCCTGGAAGAACCCGTGCAACAGCACTTGGGCCAGGAAGGAGCGGGTACCCAGTTCGGATATCCGGGTACGGTTCCAGCCCC
>CAZBSD010000038.1:0-20300 GCA_964494735.1 uncultured Syntrophomonas sp. | reverse complement strand
GATCAGGGTAATTGATAAGGATGCCGTAAATACGACTGAGGATGTGCTAACTATCCTCGAGGAGGGATGATAATGATAAGGTCTATAATATCTTATTTTGTACCAATTGAGATTAGCAAGGATGGAGAAATTATTGTAATTATCAAAGGATCAAAGTTTCGGGGTAATTCCATGGCTGACATAATTAATCAAATAGAAAGGAAGATCGAATTTCTCCGTAATGAATTAGGTGTAGATGCATCAAATGTCTCGCGTTCTATTACCGCTGGCAATATACACGGACGGTGGAATCCTGATATAGTTATATTCAAAAACGATATAAAGACTCTGTACGCACTGCAACACTATCTTGAAAAACGAGCCCTAATCAGGCATTGAATAGAAGGAGAGTATAATTCACGGGGCTTATTCCATTTTGATAATTAGTCTTTTCCCGCAAGGGCATTTATTGTTGCTGGGAAATGAAGTATTATCTGACCAGGAAACATGATTCAGGTGAGGAGGAGTGAAAATGAGTCCCTGTCCCCGCTGTGGCTGCAAGGATGTAATTCCCCGCAAGGCCAGTTTCTTTCTGGCGATCGGAGTAATTTTAACGGCTGTCTTCTTGGTGCTGTCATTCCCCCTTCCCCCAGTGGGGATCGCCGGAGGGTTGGTTGGGATCGCCTTCCTGGTTTACGCCCCCTTCGCCAAAGGATATTTCCAGTGCCAAAAATGCCATAGGCTGTTCAAGATCAGACCATAAAATTTAAATGGTTATGGCCGGGAGACATTTTTCCAGCCTGCAACGTTGCAAAGAAGCTTTAATATATCAGGCGAAACCAACAAGACCGGGAGATGATCTCCCGGTCTTGTCATGAATGATAGTGTTCCTGAATTTACCTTACTTTTTTTCTGGCTGGCAGCCGGGACCTCGTTGCCCCCGGTGCATGCCCTCACCGGCGCTGGAACCTTGGCCGGGATGGCCCAGTGCGGTTTGGATCTGGTCCGCCTGCGCCTGGGTCAGTACTCCGGAGGCGACCAGTTCGGCCAGGGGATTGGCGGGGCAGTTCTCCAGCTTATACTGCCGGCGCTGTTCGGCTGTCATATCCCGCATTTTTTCCATTTCAGCCTTTCGATCGTTCATCATGGCAGTCATTTTATTCACAATAGCGGTCGATTGTTGGGATGATATGACATTCTTCTCCACCAGACCCTTTAGAGCCGTGCTCAGCCTCTCCTGTTGTTGGGTGGATCGCTGGTCCCCCATCGCGTTCTTGATGGCATCAGCCTGTTCCTGGGTGATGGTCCCCTCCGTCACCAATTGGGTGAGCAGGTCGGCTTTTTCGGCTCGGTTCTGCTCGCGCAGAGTCTCACGTTCGGCCTTGGTCATGTCCCGCATCTGTTCTCTCTGCTGCTGGCGCTCTGTCTGTAACTGCTTTTGGCGGGCGACGATCTGGTCCGCCTGAGCCTGGGTGATCTGGTCCGATGCGACCAGGGTAGTTAAAACTGACTGCAGGCCGGCTCCGTCCAAACCACGCGCACCATGGCCCATCTTTCCGAACATGCCCGCCCGTATCTCACTAACGGGAGCAGAAGTGGAATCACTGTTGTCCGCTACCGCCAGGCTGGTTCCTCCCAGCAACAGACCTCCGATCAGGAGACCGCCGATAATCCTGCTCATTTTTATTTTACTTCCCATTATTCACCTTCCTTTCCTTGTCAATCAAATTGTTCTCAAATTGTTTTCAAAGGGGACACTATTATTATGCATCTTAAATATGAAGGACTCATGAAGATAGAAAGAAATTTGGTATCCGCAAATGGAATCTTATGGTTTTGGCAGCGCCTTTAATTCAAACCAAAACGACACCCCGCCTGGTTGGTTCAATACCCCATAAGCATTGTGATGCTGTTCCATTATCGCCCTGACGATAGACAAGCCCAGTCCCGTTCCTCCCAAAGCCCGGGTGCGGGCTTCATCCGCTTTATAGAAACTGGTGAAAATTTTATCGATGGCTTCGGCGGGAATGGCTGCACCACTATTAAAAACCGAGATCCGTACCTTCTCGCCTAGATTCTCCGTCTCTACCCGTATCTGCCGTTTTTCATCGACATGATCAATGGCATTGTTAAGAAAATTGCCCAGCACCTGCTCTATCCTGTCCATATCGCCTTCAACCCACATCTCTTGAGGCCGGTATTCCAGTTCCACTCTTTCATCCCGGAAGAGAAGCTCATATTTTTTCAGGACATCGCCCACCAGCATCCCTATGTCGAATGTACTGGTCTGTACGGGCAGATAGCCGGCTTCTATCTGGGATAGGTCGAGCAGCTCTTTGACCATCCGGTTCATCTTGCCGGCTTCATCGACGATGACCTCGCAATAGTAGTCTTTACCGTCCTGGTCTTCAGCCACGTCCATTTTGAGACCTTCCGCGTAACCCTGTATGAGCGCGATGGGCGTCTTCAATTCATGGGATACGTTGGATATGAATTGCTGCCGCATTTTATCTATGCGGCGCTCCTGCTCGATATCGTCCCGCAGCTTCTGATTGGCGGCTTGTAGTTCGGTTATCGACTTATCCAGCTGGGCCGACAACGAATTGATGCTGTGCCCCAATTCCCCCAGTTCATCCTCCCCATGGCTGACATAACGGGCGGAGAAGTCTAACTGCGCCATATTTTGGGCTATCTGGTTCAATTCCAGAATGGGTTGGGTAAATTTACGGGCAAGAAGATAGCTGGCCAAAAAGCCTAACAGAATAGTCAGCAGTCCGGTGAAAAGAAAGAAGCGGTTGGCCACCTGGGCACTCTCCTGGATGGAGACCAGAGGGGTGCTGAGCAGCAGGTAATCCCCGTTGTTGAGCGCCGCTACGACATTTATCAATCCTTCCTGCTCATTCTGTTCCTGACTGACCGCGATGATCTGGTCACCAGCCTGCAGCAGGGGCAAGCATTTCACCAGCAGCGGCAACAATGATTCCGGACGACGGCCCATCCGGCGCTCGGGGCCGGTGGAGTCCCACCCTTCTGCGCCCAGGGAGTAATATTTTAGATTAAGATCGGCATCGAAGACCAGCAGATTCAACCGAGCCGCCCGCTCTCCTCTCTCAATCTCGCGGTTGAGGCTGTCGGCGTCGCCCCGGTAGTTGGCATCGATCTTCGCGGCAATGGCTGCCAGCTCTTTTTTATTTTGATAGATATAATACTTCTCCAGCCAGGTAGAATTCAACAGCCACGCAAAAACTACAAAAAACACTACCAGGAGGCTCACTGTGGTAAATAAGCGGGTGCGGATGGACATTTTCATGGTACAACCTCGAATCGATAGCCAACTCCGCGCACCGTCTGGATGTACTCACCCCGTGATCCCATCTTCAGACGGATGTTCTTGATATGGGCATCCACAGTACGGATATCGCCGTAATAGTCATAATTCCAGACCGCGTTCAGGATCTGTTCCCGGGTCAAAGCCCGGCCGGCATGATCGGCCAGGTAAACCAGCAGTTCGAATTCTTTGAGGGTCAGGTCGACCGGCTTTTCGTCCACATACACATAGTGGCCCAGTTCATCGATCCGGATTCCTCCCATAGACCTTACGGTTGGATGAGCTTGGCTCTCGGTGCGCCTCAGCAAGGCCCGCACCCTGGCGCCCAGAATCCGCAGACTGAATGGTTTGGAGATATACTCGTCCGCCCCCAGGTCGAAGCCGAACAATTCGTCTGATTCTTCTCCCCGGGCAGTAAGCATGATGACGGGCACGGCGGAGGTCTTGCGTATCTGCCGGCAAACCGCCCATCCATCATATTCGGGCATCATAACGTCAAGGATGAGCAGGTCGATCTCCTGCTCGGCGAAAATCTCCAGGGCTTGACGGCCATCGGCGGCTTCATATGTTTTATAGCCGTCTTTATGGAGGAAATCGCATAGAAGTCTCCTCATCCGCTCCTCGTCATCAGCTACCAGGATATTTCTGGACATCAGCTATTTTCCCCTTCTTAAACCGACTGATTGGACACCGGCCATTGATAAATGATCCCACAATAGATCAGATCCATTAATTACAATTCTATATCATTTGGGCGCCAAGTCCATTTATTGCCCTGGTTTAAATGAAGACCTGGGGCGTGATTATTGTTTGGCTCCCAGGACGGCACTTAGGATCATCTGTTTGGCACCCCGAATCACTTCTATCTGGATCTTCTGGCCCACCTTCTGCTGGTCTATATAGGACTGTACATCTGCGGGACTGGTCATCTTCTGCCCGTCGATACTAAGCAGAATATCTTGAGCCTGCAAACCTGCCGCACTGGCCGCGCTGCTGCTCTCGACTTTGGCAATCACAACTCCCGGCGCATCCCGTCCTACCGATAGTTGGGCAGCCAGATCGGCGGTGAGCTGCGTCATGCTGATTCCCAGGAAAGGATGCTCCACTTTGCCGGTACTGATCAATTCCTGCATCTTCGCCTTGGCGGTATTGATCGGTATCGCGAATCCGATCCCCTGCCCCTGGGTGCTGACCGCGGTGTTGATGGCGATGACCTGCCCGGCCATATTTATCAAAGGCCCGCCGCTGTTGCCGGAATTGATGGCGGCATCGGTCTGGATAAGGTTCTTATAATCCCGGTCTTCCACGGTTATGGGCCGCCCTTTGGCTGACACCACCCCGGTAGTAACGGTATGATCGAGTCCCAGGGGATTGCCTATGGCTATCACCGGGTCACCGGAGCGCATGATATCTGAATCCCCCATTGTCAAAGTAGGCAGGTTGTCGGCGTCGATCTTCAGGACGGCCAGGTCCAGATCGCGGTCTTCGCCCACCACCGAGGCTTCATAACCGGACTCGTTACCCTCCACCTTCACGCTGATGCGACTGGCTCCATCCACCACATGCTGGTTGGTCAGGATATAGCCGTTGGCGTCGATGATAAATCCGGTGCCGGTAGCTTGCTGGGTCGGCTCCGGCCGGCTGAATCCGTAAATCCTGAAGCGCGGATCTTGAACGGCAGAATTGACCGACGATTCGATATAAACAACTGCGGGGCCGGCTTGTTCAACAATATCGGCAACATTGTAGGAGGTGGTCAGCGATAATTCATCGGCATGGGCTACCCTTCCTGATTGATTGCTCAAGATATTGGCAGCCTTTCTATCGCTGGAATAGCTGTCGTACCACCCACCCGCCATAAAACTGAGCGTGGCCACTATAATCACTGCCACAATGGTTTTTCGCATGGATCCAAGCACTTCCTTCCATAAGAATAATCAGGGACATTCTGTTTAACAGTAATTTAACACCCTGCTGCGTAAAACATATGAAGGTATTGTGAAGGAATTGTGAAGTTGACAGTGTGGGTGGCAGTTATGAGTAGAAATCGATAGGTAAGATACAGCGAAGGGCGGTGTTGATGCACCTGGGAAGATAACCAGGATTACTCGGTGACCACCGGTCGGGCCGGTGCCGGACGTTCGGAGTAGACCACTCGGCCGGGGGCAGCCAGTCCTAAATTGGCAGCTGCCAATATATCCAGAATCCTGAAGTTGATGTCCTCTTTTACCTGATGGTAGGTTAGGTAGTCGGTAGTATTGGTAAAGAAGTTGACCAGGATATCCAGCCCGCTGGCATTGATGTTCTCCAGGCTCACCAGTATTGTCTGGGGATGAACTTGGCCATGGGCGGAGAGCATAGCCCGGATGGCCTGGATACAAGACTCGATCCGATTCCGGGGGCCGGCGTAGTCGACTGCCAACCGGAATGTGACCTGGCGTTTACCCATCTTGGACCAGTTGGTTATCGGCTCGTTGGCCAGGGTTGAGTTGGGTACCGTCACCAGGGCCTGGGGGGTGGTCCGGAAACGGGTGCTACGGAAGGATATGTCTTCAACTGTGCCTTCTACGCTGGGGGTCTGTACCCAATCGCCGATGAGAAATGGTTTTTCCATGATTATGACTATCCCGCCAAAGATATTGGCCAGGGCGTCCTTGGCCGCCAGGGCGAAAGCCAGGCCGCCCAAACCCAGACCGGCGATAAATCCGTTGACATCGTAATCCCATTCGTTGGCCAGCAACACCACTGCCATGGCTATGATCACGAAATAGATTACCCGGGAGAAGAAGACTACCAGGACACTATCCAGTTTGTATCTCTCTCTGATACCATTGGCGAGGGCGGAATTGGCCCCGACCAAGGCCGATGCTCCCCAAGCGACAATGATGATGAGCAGGGAGCGGAACAACCTGGACACCAGGATATCGGCCTGAGCACCCAAAGGCAGGTACATCAGGGCCGCATAGACACCCAGTATCAAGATGATCGCCTGCAAAGGTTTGAGAGCGGCATCTACCAGCACCGCATCGGTGTCCACCCCTCTCCTGGCCCTCATCCGCAGGATAGCCGGAATTATGGTGCGGCACAGCAAACGGTCGAAAATACAGAAGGCCGCGAATATGAGCACCGGCATCCCAAGATATTGGACCAGCGGGTAGCTATTAATATATTCCAACCAGCGGCTCATGCTTTGCAACTCCCCTTCCTGCTGCTTAAGGCCTTCCCGGCTCGTGAGACCGTGCCCAAATGGTTCAGGGCCAGGCGTCCGGATGGCCCGCGATTGAGGCGTACCTGATGTACGTTGATTGAGCGCGACGTCCGTGACAACGACGCCATCAACCTTCCCGGCTCGTGAGACCGTGCCCAAATGGTTTAGGGCCAGGCGTCGGGATGGCCTGCGATTGAGGCGTACCTGATGTACGTTGATTGAGCGCGACGTCCGCGACAACGACGCCATCAACCATTTGGGCCGGTCTGAAAAGAGGGCTTTCGCCCTCTTTTTAGTATCCCTATTTCTCTTTTTCTTCTTTCTCCTGTTTAGCCTTGGCTACGATCTTTTCCGTGTCCTGGGCCGGTACCTCTTCATAGTGGTCCATCTCCATCCGGAACTTGCCGCGTCCCTGGGTTATGGATTTCAAGTCGATGGTATAGCGGCTCATCTCTGCCAGGGGTACCTGAGCCTTGACTATCTGTCTCTTGCCGGACGGCTCCATGCCCATGACCCGACCCCGTTTGCTGTTGAGGTCGCCGATTATATCACCCATGTAAGCATCGGGAATCTCTATCTCGACGTTGACGATCGGTTCCAGAAGTACCGGTTTAGCTGCTTCCACGCCCTTTTTGAAGGCTATCTTGGCGGCCGTCTTGAAGGCCATTTCGGATGAGTCGACACTGTGGTAGGAACCGTCATATAGGGTAGCTTTTATCCTGGTCACCGGATATCCAGCCAACACGCCTTCATCCAATGCTTCCAACAGTCCCTTCTCTACCGCTGGGAAGAAGTTACGCGGTACTGATCCGCCGAAGACGTTTTCTTCAAATTTGAATTCCTCGCTGTCGTTGGGCTCGAACTTGATCCAGACATGCCCATACTGCCCGTGACCGCCGCTCTGTTTCTTGTGCTTGCCTTCCACTTCCACGGTGCCGCGGATAGTCTCCCGGTAGGGTATGCGCATCTCTTTGGTGGCAACCTCTACTCCGAACTTGCGCTGTAGTTTTTCGGTGATTATATCCATATGGGCGTCGCCCATAGTCCTCATTATAGTCTGTTTGGTCTCGGCGTTTTTTTCCACTTCGACGGTCGGGTCTTCTTCGCATATTCTCTGTAGAGCACCGCTGAGTTTGTCCTCGTCCCCTTTGCTCTTGGGCTCGATAGCAGTGTTCAAGGTCGGTTTGGGGAATTGGATGGAAGCCATGACGGTAGGATTGGCTTTGGTTGTCAAGGTATCGGAGGTGCTGGTGACAGCCAGTTTCGCCACCGAACCGATATCACCAGCGTTCATCTCCGGCACGGAAGACTGTTCTTTGCCGGTCATGACCAGCAGCTGGGTGATCTTTTCGTCCTTCTCCTTGGTAGCATTGTAGACAACGCCATCCGCCTTCATCTTACCGGTGAATATGCGGAACATGTTGAGGCGGCCGATATAGGGGTCGGCGATGGTTTTAAACACCTGAGCACATAAAGGCAGGTTCTGGATATCCTTGCCTGCCACCAGGCGGTTGCGGTCCGGAGTGGGTGAGCAGTCGACGATGAAATCCATCAGGGGCTGGACGCCCATGTTCTTAAGTGTGGAACCACAGAATACGAAGACCGCTGAACCAGCCGCGGCGGCCTCCTTCACTCCCTGGAGTATCTCTGCGTCGGAGAGTTCCTCTCCCTCCAGGTACCGGGTCAACAGTTCATCGTTGGCTTCGGCAGCCGCTTCGATAAGCTCCATCTTATAGGTGTCTACATCGTCCATCATATCAGCCGGGATGTCCGTCTCGGTGAATTTACCACTGCCCGCCTCGAATATGTAGGCTTTCATCTTGAGCAGATCGACGACACCCTTGAAACTATCTTCGGCCCCGATGGGAAGCTGGACCGGCACCACTGTGTCCGGAAAAGCAGACTTGATAGCGGCCAGGGTCTTGTCAAAATCGGCATTTTCACGGTCCATTTTATTTATAAAAGCTATCTTGGGGATGTCGGGATTCTCTTCCCAAATGATCTGGGTCTGCACTTCTACCCCGGCAGTGGCCGAGAACATCAACAGCATGCTGTCAACCGCTTGCAGTGCCCCGCAAACCTCGAAATAGAAGTCAGCATAACCGGGGGTGTCGAGTACATTTATCTTGCAGTTCTTATATTCGCAGGGAATCAAGGCGGTGCTGATGGTGATTTTCTTTTTTACTTCTTCCGGAAGATAATCGGAAACGGTATTACCGTCATCAACCCTCCCCAACCTCTTGGTAGCGCCGGTATTATAGATCATGGCTTCCGCCAGTGATGTCTTGCCGGTCCCCCCATGGCCCACGAGGGCAATATTACGAATTCCTTCAGTAGGGTATACCTTCATCCAATAACCTCCTCAATATAATTAGCTCTTAAAAATGGTACTATACTTTGGGGTTTCAAGCAATCACCGCGGTTTGGAACCGTAAAATTTCCATACCAATACTGCGGTCACCAGCAGGAACATTATCAACTGGTAATACATGATGCCCCGATAAGCATCCACCAGCAGGGTGAAAGCTACGGCTAATCCCAAGGGAAACAAGATGGACTGGGCAATAGGTTTGGATGGGTGATCGGGATTGACCCTGCGCTTCTGTAGGTAGGACCAATTGAATATCAACAGGAAAATGACTGAGTTGATGGCCAGGCTGACAAAAGTGATGATCATTCACCTCGCAGCAATGCATTCAAGTATTCGTCTGACAATCGGCTGAACTTCTTGACCAGCCCGTAATGGGTGAGGTCCAGGTGGATCGGGGTTATACTCACACAGCCTTGCCCCACCGCATAAACATCACTGTCCGGTTCCTGCTCCTCGTTGAGCACTCCCCCACCCAGCCAGTAGTAGATGTTGCCGCGCGGGTCTCGCCGCTCCTCGAACAGGTTGTCATAATTGCGGCTGCCCAGTTTGGTAAGGCGTATGCCTTTCACTTCCTCGGCCGGCAGGTAAGGAATGTTAATATTAAACAGGGTGGTCTTGGGCAGCCCTTCCTTAAGGATCTCGGATACCAGTCGCCGGGCAAATCCCGCCGCGAAGCTAAAATCGGCAGCGGGGTCGAATGAATCCAGTGATACCGCGATAGAGGGATAACCCATAATCACCCCTTCAGCCGCTGCGGAAACGGTGCCCGAATACAAGACGTCGGTGCCCAGATTGGAACCGTGATTGATGCCGGATACCACCAAGTCGATGGGTTCGGGTACCAACCGCTTGGTGGCCAGTTTGACACAATCGACGGGTGTCCCGCCCACGATCCAGCCTTTCTTGATGCCGGGAATATTAACTTCGATGGCCTTGATGGGCTCGAAAACGGTTATGGAATGGCCGGTGCCACTCTGTTCACTGCGGGGGGCCACCACATAGATCTCGGCGATGGTATTTAGTTCGTTGATAAGGGCGTGAAGTCCCCGGGCATTGATACCGTCGTCATTGGTCACCAGTATTCTCATTGGAATCCAACCTCACGTGGCAGTAATTTAAAGTGGTCCAAGGGCCAGTAGATAGCCAGGGCTTTACCCATAAGCCGATCTTCGGTCAGCCAGGCATTCCACTCATGGCTGTCGTAACTGTTGTTGCGGTTGTCACCCAATACCAACAGGCTGTCATCCGGTACCTTCACCGGACCATAATCATATTCGAGCGGCTCAGCTACATATGGCTCCTTCAGGGCCTTGCCGTTTATGTACACCATGCCGTTTTTCATCTCCACCGTTTCCCCCGGCAGTCCGATCACCCTCTTCAGGTAAGGGGTGGAAGATTTGATGGTCTCCGGGGGCTGGAACATTACAACGTCGCCCCGCACCGGCTCTTTGAAGCGGTATATGAAACGGTTGACCCACACCCGATCCTTCAGCTGCACCGTGGGCAACATAGATCCGGTAGGAATCTCCCGCCCCTCGATGACATAATTGCGCAGGATGGCGGCCAGGATAAATGCGATGATTATTACACTGATAGTATCTTTAAGAAATTCTCGGGTCTCTTTACTCATTTGCCACCTCAAATCAGGCTATCGTTCAAACCTCGTAAATAGAAATGGTCATCTGGTCCTTCTCGCGGTCTTTGCTGACTCCGAACATTATCTTTTTGTCCTTAAGGTTCTTGTTCAGGAAGTCTACCACCTTCACCAGATCGTAATTGACGGGAAAATTGCGGCGGGCGATGAGCTCCAATTTTCCGCTTTCTGTTTCGGCCAAGGCCTTTCTCCTTTCCACATCTTTATATTCTAAATTATGCTTATGCCTTTGACAAGACGCCTGCGTTTCAAAGCCAGCGGGTCCCGGCAGAGCCGGATATGACTGCTATATGTCGGATATAATCCCCCGCGCCTTGCAGCGCGCCTCGTAGATCCGTTCCAATTCATGCTTGTAGCGCAGCATGACGTTCTCGGCAAAGGACGACACATCTGTAATGCCCAGTTCTTGGAGGCCGATGGTCTTGACCGGGGTGCCCAGGGTCTCGATATTGAGGCCGGCATGGATCACTGTCGATACCACCGTGCTGGTCGCTATGGACACAGATAGTTTGGCCCGGTCCAGGTACAGGTCATCGCCGATGCGCTGCATTTGGATCTCTCGTACTTCCAATTCCTCCTTGATAGCCATGATCAGGATGAACTGGCGATAGATGGCCTTCTCCAGGTCGGTATCGAAGTGTTCGACGATGAAGCTCAGCATCCGTGGCGAATAGATGGACTCCTTCTCCCGGACGTCCTTCAGGTCAAACATCCTATCCGTATCCACCTCCGCCCCTCCCATAAAGGCTACGATAGCATCGCCCAAAAGCCCATGATTGCGGTAAATCCAGTGGGGCCGCAATTGAGATGCGTCGTAGTTTATCTCTTCCTTTATCAATAGTGTCTTCAACATCCTTGAACCTCGCCTTCCCTCAAGATTTTTCGTTCGGTGAACCAATATCTTCCTTAATATAATAGCATTAATAGCGGAGTCCACCTAACAATGAAATGGCGCGTCGGCCAAAACAAAAGCGCCGTAAATTCTCGGCGCCTTTATTTTTTCGTCTATCCTGTTTTCGCGTCTACTTGCCCAATTCCTCGGCCAAAGCCCGACTCTTCTCCGACAAGACCATCGCCAGAGCGGCGGCGTCCTTGTCTTTGCCCAACAACAAGGTAGAGGCAAGATCGGCAAATATCCTCCGCAGTTCCATAAATATTTTGTTAACCATCTGCTATTCCCCCTATATATAAAGCAGCGGATGAAAAACGGGGATAATAAAAAATGTATTCCTCTGCAGAACACGTTTTTCTCCGCTCCTTGCTTAAATTATAAATTCATGCCCGAAGCGGGTCAATGCCGAAAACATATATTGCTCGATCTGGGTGGGGAAATCCCCGCAGACTATTACATCTACATTTTTATTCCTAAGATGGCCGCAGTATTCTATGCCCTATTAGGGAAGCTTGTCCATAATCTGGGCCACGATGGCGTCTACCGCCTCGGATTGGTAATCGATTACCTTACCCTGGTCGATCAGGTTGTTCAGTTTCATGTCCCAGGGCAGACCTCCCAGGAAGTCGATGCCGGAATCGGCGGCTACCTCCGCCCCTTGACTCTTCCCGAATATCTCCAGTTTCTCATCACAATGGGGGCATATGGCGTGACTCATATTCTCGATCAAACCCAAGATGGGGATATTCATCTTGCGGGCCATCTTGATGGTCTTCTTGACCACCATGGCTACCAATTCCTGGGGTGACGATACGATCACAATCCCCTTCACCGGCAGCGACTGCATGACCGTCAACGGCACATCCCCGGTTCCGGGCGGCAGGTCGACTACCATGTAATCCAGATCACCCCAATCAGACTCGCTCCAGAACTGATTTACCGCTCCAGCCAGCAACGGCCCGCGCCAAACCACGGGATCATCCTCGTTGGGGAGGAAAAAGTTGACCGACAGGACTTTGATGCCCAGCGGTCCGCTGGGTGGTATTATCCCATATTCGGATGCTTTCATGGGTACCGGTCCGGTCAAACCAAATGCCCGCGGCTGACTGGGACCAGTGATATCTGCATCCAGCACTCCCACCTTTTTACCCTGCTTGGCCAGGGCAGCGGCCAACAGAGCGGTCACCGATGATTTGCCGACCCCGCCCTTGCCGCTCATAACCACTATCACATTACGGATATTATTGCGCTTACCCAGCATACTGTCTTCGATCTTCACCCCGCAGGAGTCGGGATCGACACTGCAGCCGCTGGCAGATGGACAGGTATTGCATTTGTCAGACATGATATTTTCTCCTTCCAATATTAGAATCCTGGGATTATTCCATTATAATTCGATCCAGAATGGCCCTAACAGCACCGCTCGTACATCTCAAACGCTCTTATTCTAACCCTTTTACCAGCCCGGTGGCTAGTGTATATTTCCTAATATCAACTGCTCCAGGCTGCCGGCGAAACGGTTGTCATCGGGTCTTCCCCGTTTACGCGGTCCTTTGGTCTTCTCCCCGGCCCGGCGGGCTTTTTGATTGAGGAAGCGGCTCAACAGCAACCGATCGATATTCTCGGCTGTATATATCTTGCCCATCGGATCTAATGCATAACTGCCTTTGGCTAAAGCCATCGAGGCCAGGCCGTAATCCTGGGTGATAACTATGTCTCCTGGCTGGACCATGTTGATGATAGCGATATCGGCCGCCTGGGAGGCGCCATCCACCACCACCACCTGGGCGTATTGGCTCTGGATGCAATGATTGAGGTTGGATACCATCATCACCTCCAGACCATGTCGTGCGGCGATAGACTCTATTATTTCCTTGACTGGGCAGGCGTCCGCGTCAACCAGTATCTTCATTATTATTCTCCGCCACACCAGGTCGAAAGTATTCCCCGCCGAGCCAGCGGTGCCTAATTTTATTTAATCGTCCCCACCAATTCATGCTATCATTATTAGGTAATTACCAGTGTAAGTTACTCCACTGCCAGCCGTATATAAGAATAGAGTGAACGGAGGATCGCACCGTGCCGACCGACGACATGCTAACCGCCAGGACTTTGCGTGGCGATGTAGCGGCTTTCGAGGAGCTCATCAATCATTACAAGAATTCGGTATTTACCATTATATACCGTATGACCGGACAATACCAGGAAGCCGAAGATATCTGCCAGGACGTTTTCATTACCGTTTACCAGAAACTGCACCAGTATGACAGCAGCAAACGATTCGCACCCTGGATACATCGGATCGCCATCAATACCACCATCAGCGCGCTGCGCAAGAAAAACAAGATGATAACGTTGAATTTTGACGAGAGCTATAGCCAGCCGGAACCGGATAATCACTACGACTATGGAGATCCCCAGCTGTTCCTGGAGCGCAACGAATTAAAAGCGGAGATAAAGAAGGCTTTTAGTTCACTGCCCGAGTCGTACCAGGTTATGCTGGCCCTGCGCTATCAATTGGATTTGGATAACCAGGAGATCGCCGAGGCTTTGGGGATAACCAAGGAGAACGTGGAAGTCAAGATACACCGGGCCCGCAAGTCGATGCGCAAGGCTATATTGAAGAATCGGGATGAAAGGGGGAAGCAAGATGGATTGTCAGGAGTTGAATAACCATATCTTGGATTTCTGTGACGATTCCGCTTCCCCTCAGATGTATCTGAAAATCAGCAAGCACCTGAAGGATTGTCCCCATTGCCAGGCTGTCTACCAGCTGACCAGGCTGGAAAACGAGGTTTTGCGGGATACCACCGACATACCCGCCCTGCCGCCCGACTTCACCTCCCGGGTAATGGGTTCTGTAGCCCCGATGCACCGGGGTCCTGCCCTGCTCCACAATCGCCGGCTATGGTTGGGCGGATTGGCCGCAGTGGCGGTGGTGGCCTTGTTCTTGTATGGTCCCCAATTCTTCAGGAATCAACCGGCTGTCCAGTTGGCCGACAACACCGAGGCCCGCGGCAATGGAACCGGGGCGCCCTCGGTGGTAACTACCCCGGGCGACTCAGAATTGGGGCAAATTATAGCCAAAGATGAAGCCACAACTTACCGGTTTCAGGATGAACCGAAGAAGGACATCGCTTCACTAAACGCCGTGCCCGCAGACGTCCCATCCTCACCTTTCGCCCTCGGCACCAACGAATCTCCTCTCTCGGCCGCCAGCCCTGGAGAGGAATTTTCCACCCCGATGCTATTTTTGTCAGACCAAGCTTTGACTCCATCGCCAACGGTTCCATTGGATTCCGTGACCGTCGCTCGGTCCCTTATGGCAGATGGCAATAATTCGGCCATGGTAGTAGAGAATTTTGAGCCGATGATCACCCCCCTGAATGTACCGGCCAACCTGAAGCTTACCCAGGTGGACATCAGTGCCAGCGACCGGACCGTATATGATTACACCAGCACCGACGGTTTGGCCCAGGTCAAGATAACCGTGGAACCCTACGTGGAACCAACCGCCAAGATGCGGGCCATCGACGGCAGCAAAGCGGAAGGCATCAACAGCCTGGCCCGTTGGGTACTTATCGGTGACAAGATGGTCACCGTCACCTATTCAGGCAATGTTTCGCTGGAGGAATTGACCAACCTGGCCAACTCGCTCACCTTCGAATAAACGCACCAGAAACAATACTTGCCCCAATCAGGACAAACAAAAAAGGCTCGGAACCAGGCAATAGGGAAACCCGTGATCGAGTCGTACAGTAGGTACGTCGGTTACGCAGGAATTCCGTATTAACGCAATTATCAGCCTTTTTAACAGTCTGAGGCCCGCTGCCGGTTGACAGCGGGCCTTTTTTAACCATTCTTTGCTTTTTTACAGGACCTTTAGGAGGCCATATTCCTCTCCTCATAATGGGAGAACTCCATCGAGAATCCGGCCCGGCCCTGGGTGCTGGAGCGCAGCACGGTCGAATAGCCGAACATCTCGGCCAGGGGGACGTAGCCCCGGATGATTTGGGTACTGTTCAGCATCTCCATCGAATCCAGCTTGCCGCGGCGGTTGCTGATATTGTTGATAATATTGCCGGTAAATTCCTCCGGTGAGGTGACTTCCACCCGCATCACTGGTTCCATCAGCAGCGGACCGGCTTTCTTCAGGCACTCCCGGGTGGCCATCATAGCCGCGGTGCGGAATGCCATCTCAGATGAGTCCACCTCGTGGAAGGAACCATCCAGCAGAGTAGCCTTGACGTTGACCACTGGATAGCCTTTCAGCACGCCTTCCTCCAGGGCTTGTTTGACCCCGGATTCCACCGCCGGGATATATTCACGCGGGATCGCCCCGCCCACTATCTTATTGATGAATTCGAAGCCCTCGTTAGGCTCCAGTCTCAACACCAGGTGGGCAAACTGTCCCTTGCCGCCGGTCTGTTTGACGAAGCGGGTTTCGTGTTCTGCCATCCTGGTTATGGTCTCCTTATAGGCTACCTCGGGCTGGCCGATATTGATGCCTACATGGAATTCCTTGGCCAGCCGCTCCACTACTATTTCCAGGTGCAGCTCGCCCATGCCCGACAACAGAGTCTGGCCGGTCTCCTTGTTGTAGACCATCTTAAAAGTGGGATCCTCAGCCGAAATCTTGGCCAGGGCTTCAGATATTTTGGCCTGGTCGGCCTGGGTGCGGGGCTCGATGGCGATCTGAATGACCGGCTCCGGGAACTCGATGGATTCCAGCAGCACCGGCCTGGTCTCATCACAGATAGTATCACCGGTGCCAACATCTTTGAGCCCGATCAGGGCGGCTATATCCCCGGCTTTTACTTCTTCTGTCTCTTCGCGGTGGTTGGCGTGCATCTTGACAATCCGCCCCACCCGCTCCTTTTTGCCCTTGGTGCTGTTGAAGACGTAGGAACCGGCCTTGATAGAACCGGAATAGACTCTTGTAAAAGCCAGCTTGCCTACGTGGCGATCGCTTACTATTTTAAAGATCAGAGCCGAGAAAATGTCATCCTCAGGTCCGATCTCTCTATGCTCACCACTGGCTACATCGGTAGCCTTGATAGCTTCCACATCCATCGGGGAAGGCAAATAGTTGACCACCGTATCCAGCAGGGTCTGCACCCCGATATTGCGATACGAACTGCCGCATATTACCGGAATAATGTTGGTGTCGATCACGTTATGGCGGATAGCCGCTGCCAGCAGTTGGTCAGGGATAGGTTGATTGTCATAATATAGCTCCAGCAGCTCCTCGCTGCTCTCGGCCAGTTTCTCCACCAATTCCAGGCGCCATTGCCGCGCCTCCTCCAGGTATTCTGCGGGGATGTCGGTCTCTTTGACTTCGTTGCCCAGGCTGCCGGAAAAGGTCTGGTAATTCATCTTGATCAGGTCGATTATGCCGGTGAATGTTTCATCCTGGAACACAGGCAGAGTCAGGACCAGGGGATTGCCTCCCAGCCGCTGTTTTATCTGCCCCACCACCCGCTGAAAATCGGCTCCGATGGCGTCCATCTTGTTTACATAAGCTATGCGCGGTACCCGGTACTTGTCGGCCTGGCGCCACACTGTCTCTGATTGGGGTTCCACCCCGCCCTTGCCGCAGAATATGACCACGGCGCCATCCAGGATACGCAGACTTCGTTCCACTTCCGCAGTAAAATCAACGTGCCCGGGTGTATCGATAATATTGATGTTGAACCCTTTCCAGACACACTTGGTAGCCGCGGATGTCACAGTGATACCGCGTTCCTTTTCCACATCCAGGTAGTCCATGACACTGGCCCCGTCATGGGTCTCCCCCACCTTATGGGTCAGTCCGGTATAGTACAAGATACGCTCGGTGGTGGTAGTCTTGCCGGCGTCGATGTGAGCGATGATACCGATATTCCGTAGATCCTTGAGCATTTTTGAAAGTCACTCCTTAAGAAAGCAAAAATTTAACGGCATTACTTATCGTAGTGCCGCAATTAAAACATAGGACCATAGTCTTCCGCAAGTTAATTACGGATATGCGCCCAAGGGTTAATTCTATTAGGTTTTTCCCCCGCTGTCAAGGAATTATGCTTTATTTCACCAACGGAGAAATCACCTTGAACTCAGAGCTGCCCGCCACCTGCATCAGGTCAAACAAGACCGTCTCGGTATTGGTGATCACCGCTCCGGCACCCTTCATAAGCTCCAGTCCATTCTTGAAATTATTTTTGAACCGCGAACAGACCGCGTCTTTCACCACCTGTACGTTATAGCCTGCGGCGGTCAGATCCCGGGTGGTCTGGAAAACGCAGACGTGGGTCTCGCTGCCAATCATGAGCACCGTCTTGCGCCCGGCAGCAGCCAGGACCTCCTTGATATCGTCGTAGGCGGAAAACTTCATCTTCTCCACCCGGGTATGCTCGCCTAGATGGGCCTTGACCTCTTCCACAGTGGGACCCAGGCCGCGCGGGTATTGCTCGGTGACGATAACCGGGATACCCATCTGAGCGGCGGCCACCAGCAGCAAACGGGTGTTGCTGTATACCTGCTCGCGATGTTTCATGGCCGTCATCAACTTTTCCTGCAGGTCAACGATGACCAGCACCGAATCATTTCTGTCCAGTTTATAGCTGCTCATAATCCTACCCCCATCCAATTTATCGATCGCCCGTTCCACACGGATATAATTCATTTTATCCAACCCGACTGACGCCGGCAAGCACTATCCCCGGCTCTAATGTTATTGCCAATGGCATCGGTTATAATAGTAGAGGTTGCTGAATCCTTATTTATTCCGTTGTCAGCGTCAGGAGGGATATCATTGAAGAAATACGTACTCGCAGCGATTTTAGTATTGATCATAGGATTGGCCGGGCTGAAATTCATCCCCCTCTACCAACAGGAAGGCAACATCCTGCCCATGGCGTCGGCGGCCTATCACCTGGCTGCTCAACCAGCCTCCATCGCAGCCATTGCAGGTGAGAACGAAAAATTCCTGGCCCGCAGCTCAGACGGGCTGCAGCCCCTCATCGATATGATGGTTTCCCGCGGCTGGACCTATAAAGAACAGCTGGGAGCCGCGATCGTATTCACCAAAAACGGCGCCGTGGCCACGGTCAGCAGTCGCATGTATACCCGCCGTTATGTGATCTTCTCCATACCGGAACCGGATCAAAAGACGGTACTGGCTGATGCCGCCACCATCAACCTGGTGGCGACCGGCGATATCCTCATGCACAACACGGTGATCGCTTCCGGTTTGCAAGGCGGTAATTATAACTTCGACCACCTATATGCCTCTATCCAACATCTTATCGAGGCGGGTGACTATGCATCCGTAAACCTGGAATGCGCCCTGGCCGGGCCGGCTTCAGGATATACCGGTTATCCCCTTTTCAACAGCCCTGACGCCATCGCTCCTGCACTAAAGAAGTCCGGTTTTGACCTGGTGGTTACCGCCAACAACCACATTTTGGACCGCGGTTTCCAGGGCGCCCTGCGTACCATGGACACCCTGCGCAACGCAGGATTGGACACTGCCGGCACCTTCAAGACCCAGCAGGAAAGGCAAAAGCCGCTTATCAAGGATCTGCATGGGATCAAAGTGGGCTACCTGGCCTACAGCTATTCCACCAACGGCATCCCGGTCCCGGCCGACAAACCGTATTTCTATAACTTCCTGGATAAACAACAGATGATCAGCGATATCGACGCCCTGCGCCCACAAGTGGACCTGGTAGTCTTGGTCCTCCACTGGGGAGTGGAATACAGTCCCCTCCCCACCGCCAGCCAACGGCAGATGGCCCGGGAACTTTTCGCCAAGGGGGCCGATGTCATCCTGGGCAGCCATCCCCATGTGATTCAACCGATGGAAGTCATGCAGATCAACGGCCAGGACAAGTTTGTCATCTACTCCATGGGCAACTCCATGGGCAACCAGAATGGAGTGGAGCGCAACAGCGGGGTAGTGTTGAACCTGCAGTTCAGCAAGAATCTTACCGAGGGCAAGACGGTGCTGACCGGGGTCAATTATACTCCCACCTACATTCATCCCTATTACATAGATAAGAAGAGAACTTTCCGGGTGGTCCCCATCGAGGACACCATCGCCGCCATCAAGGCCGGCACCGAACCGATTCTGGGACCCGAAGCCCTGCCTGAGTTGGAGAAAGTGCTGGCCGCCACCAACCAAACCCTGAACAAGCGGTTGGATTGAGCCGGCTTGATTCCCCTATCGTGTATGTCCTGACCTGATGTTTGGTACAATATGGATAGATCAATTATGGAAGGGAGTCATGGCTATGGATAACAACGAGATCAAAATTCTGAAAACCGCCATCCTCAATGAGATAGAGGGCGAGAAGTTCTATAAACGGGCCGCCCAGGATACCCGGGACCAGGATGCCAGTACAGCTTTTCTTTCGATGGCTGCCGATGAGAGAAAACACCAGGATATGTTGAGAGAGATGCTCTCCCATCTAATGTCGGGCACCCAGATGGTTTTGGACATATTAAGCCTGAAAGGCGTTCCTTCCCCGCAGATCTTCAGTGCCACCCATAACATGGAAACCGAGAATGCCATGGAGATATCAGTCTTTCATATCGCCATAATGATGGAGAAGGCCTCCATCGACTATTATCACCAGGCGGCCAATCAGACCCAGAACCCCGAAGCCAAAGAACTCTACCTCAGCCTGGCCGATTGGGAAGTGACCCATCTCGACTCCATGGAGAAGATCTATGATACTCTGACCGAGAATTGGTGGGATCATCAGTCCTATTCACCATCCTAGGATTGGCAAGGGAAAAACCCCTGCATTTATGAGCCGATATGTGCTATAATGATTTTTGCTGTGGGGGCGTGGCTCAGCTGGGAGAGCACCTCGTTCGCAACGAGGG
>CAZBSD010000037.1:0-20516 GCA_964494735.1 uncultured Syntrophomonas sp. | reverse complement strand
CCACCCGGGACGCCTGCATCATCTTGATTTTTTCCTGATCCTCGATACCTTGCCGATAGCGTAAAACGCTTTCCAGCCGGAAAATCGGACTGCCCAACTACTACACCTCGTCTCCTACCAACTCGGCCATTTCGCCCAGGGTGCCCTTCCAGGTGAAAACCTCGGATATATCCTGCCGGAGAAATCCCTTGATAAGCGGATTCATCCTGATAGCTGCATCTATCTCTGCGCTGGCGCCCTTTTCATAAGCGCCGATATTGATAAGATCCTCGTTGCGGTTGTACGCCGCCAGGTGCTGCCTTATCCGGCCAGCCAGCGCCTGTTGTTCGGGACTGGTGATGGAAGGCATCAGCCGGCTGATACTCTCCAGAACATCGATAGCCGGGAAATGGTTCTGGGTGGCTATCTTCCTGGATAAAACTATGTGCCCGTCCAGGATGCCCCGGGCCGCATCGGCAATGGGTTCATTCATATCATCCCCCTCCACCAGGATGGTGTACAAACCGGTGATTGAACCATGTTCCAGGTTGCCGGCCCTTTCCAGCAGTTTGGGCAACATGGCGAAAACCGACGGGGTGTAACCCTTGGTGGTAGGCGGCTCTCCCACCGCCAGTCCGATCTCCCGCTGGGCCATGGCAAATCGGGTTATGGAATCCATCATTAACAATACATTTTTGCCCTGATCGCGAAAAAATTCGGCTATGGCTGTGGCCACCAGGGCTGCCTTGACTCTAATCAATGCCGGTTGGTCGGAGGTAGCCGCTACCACCACCGACCGGGCCAGTCCCTCCGGACCCAGATCCTGTCCGATAAACTCGAGGACTTCCCGGCCCCTTTCGCCGATAAGTCCGATGACATTCACGTCCGCCGAACTATTGCGGGCTATCATACCCATAAGAGTGCTCTTGCCCACTCCGCTGCCGGCGAAAATGCCCATTCTCTGCCCTATACCACAGGTCAGCAGTGCATCGATGGTCTTGACCCCGGTTTCCAACACCTGATTGATGGGCCGGCGTAAAAGGGGACCTGGAGGGTCATTCTGGACCGAATAACTGCCTCCCGTCATCGGCTCTATGTCTTCATCCAGACACTCGCCCCGGCCATTCAATATTTTACCGAGCAGTTCTTCGCCCACCGCAATCTTGAAGTTGACGCCGCTGTTAAATACCTTGCAACCAGGGGAGATACCCTTCAAGTCACCCAGGGCCATCAACATCGAGGATTCTCCCTTGAATCCCACCACCTCGGCGCTGAGCCGATCGGCGCGCCCGGCTATTTCTATGCTGCATACATCTCCGATAGAGGCATAAATACCGGTGACTTCAATGACGATCCCGACCACCCTGGTCACCTTGCCAATATGGCCAAAAAGCTCGGCCTGGGCCACCCGCTGGCGATATTTTTCCAGGCTCAGCGCGGTCATCATGCGTCGCCTCTGACCAACAACCTGATCTGTTCGGTCATGGAATCAATGGTGGCATCAATGTACCCCTGTTCGGTTTCCAACCGGCAGCCGCCGCACGCAATGGTGGGGTCGGCGACGAATTCTATCTTCTGGGCCCTGAAAAGTTGGGCTTCGATCTCCTCCTTATGGTTTTTGAGACTGTCCAACTGGGCCGGGGCAGCGTATATTATGACCACTTCGCATTCTTTGGCCTGCAAGCAGGCGGCTCGGACAATGTCAACCACTGTTTCGGGGTCCAGTTCCAACTGGCGGCACACCAGCTTGTTCGCTATTTGGACCGCCAGATCAACGATCTCCCGTTCAGTCTGTTCATAGATTCGCTGGTGCAGCTGATTGATCTGCCCCAACCGGTCCTGGCTGAGCCGGTGGTACTCCGCTATCATTTGCTGGTATTCCTGCAAGCCCTGCGATTTTCCGGAGTTATAGCCCTTTTCATAGGCGTCATGTTCCAATTGGCTGATGCGCTGGTTGGTTTCATCCATCATTATATCGGCCTTGTTCCGGGCCTGGTCCAACAGCCGTTCGGCTTCATGAGGAATTACCTCGATCACTCTGACCGGTTCCTCGGTCAGGACCGGAGCCAGAGTGGTGCGAACCCGGACCGCCCAGGGCTCCATTTCCCCGTCTACCCTCTTAATGACCCTAGATGATGACATCATTCTGTCCACCGCCCCGAGCAATTACTATTTGTCCGGCCTCATCCAACCGGCGGATAATCTGCACGATCTTCTTCTGTTTTTCCTCTACTTCCCTTACCCTCACCGGTCCCAGCAGGTCGATATCTTCCTTCAGCGTTTCCCCCGCCCGTTGGGAGAGGTTGCTGAGTATTTTGCTGCTGACCTCTTCATTGGCCCCCTTCAGAGCCATGGCCAGTTCCTTGTTGTCAACGTCCTGGAGGATGCGGCGGACGGAGAAATCATCTATAGTAACTATGTCTTCAAAAGCAAACAAACGATTCTTGATCTCGTCGGCCAGATCCGGATCTTCCGTCTCCAAAGCTGCTATTATGCTCTTCTCGGTGGCTTTGTCGACCATATTCAAGATACTGACCAGTTCCTTTATTCCCCCGGCTTTGTTGAGATCTTTGCTAACCATGCCCGAGAGCCTGGTTTCCAGGACCTCCTCCACTTCCTTGATTATCTCCGGCGAAGTCTTCTCCATGGTGGCAATACGCCAGGCAATATCGTTCTGGAACTCAGGTGGCAGGAAACTCAAAAGGGCCGCCGACTGCTCCGGCTCCAAATGGGATAGGATCATGGCAATCGCCTGAGGATGCTCCCCGTTCAGGAAATTGGCCACCACCTTGGGTTCGATCCGCCGCAATATGTAAAAAGGCTTGCTCTGCAAATTGAGCGACTTTATGATCTCATCTGATTTTTGCGGACCCAGGGCTTTCATCAGCAATTCCTTGGCGTACTGCAGACCTCCATTGGAACCGGCCGAATGGCTGCTGCTCATCGACAGGAATTCCTGGTAAACCGAACTGACCGAGTTCGGAGTCAGGGACACGGTATTGGCAATTTCAGTGCTGATCCTCTCGATCTCGTCGGGAGGAAAATGCTTGAGCACCGAAGCGGCTCTCTCCGGCCCAATGGATATCAGCAGGATGGCTGCCTTTTGAACCCCGGTCAGATTTTTTTCCTTAGCCACTTACGCCACTTCCACTTTCGTCAACCAACCAGTTGTTTATGATCTGGGCCGCTACATCTGGTTGTTGTTTGGTAATCTTGCGTATCTCTTCATCATCGTTGACCGCCGCGGCAGCCATGGCCGCCTGCTGCAGCTGCTCCTCCAGGTGGCGTACCGACGCCGGCTGATCGACCACGAAATCCGGACTTCCCCGGAATACCGACCGCAGCGCGCGGATAAACAGTATACCGAAGATGAAAGCCAGCAGGAGCCCCAAGCCCTTCAGTCCCCAGGTGACGTAGTTTTCCAGATTCTGCTGTTTCTGCTCTTGAGCCGTCACCTGGTCCAGCTCGGCCTGTATGGCGGCCATTTCGGTCTGATCAAACTGAGTGCTCAGCACATTGAGAGTATCTCCCCGCTGGGTATTGAAGCCGATTGCGGCGGAGACGGTATCGGTGATAAGAGTCTCGGCGTCGGCCGGCAGAGCTCCATTGAGGGCGACCGCGGTCGACAGGGATATCACCCGCCCGGGAGCGTACACTTCTTTCTCTAACACCTTGTCCAACTCATAGTTCCTGGTGGAACTCATGTCGGTAACCCCGGAGGAGGGATTGTCGCCGGTCAGGGTCTCGTCCCGGTCGGCATCACCGACGGGCAGGGTATTGAGACTGCTGCCGCTGCTTTTTTGACTGACCTGTTCACTGCTCAAGACCCCGGTCTTACCGTAAACAACCCGTTCCACCTGCTTCTGGTTGAAGTCCAGGTCGGCGGTGATCATCACCACCGCTTTGCTGGGACCATATATACTGTCCAGCAGCTGCTGGACCCGTTTTTCCAAGTCATTTTCGAAGTTGCGCTTCAGCTCCAATTGGCTCAATTCCAGATTGGAGCCGCCATCCTTCTTGATATTGTCGCTGAGAACATGCCCGGCGGTATCGATTATCTTGACATCTTCCAGAGTCAAGCCGGCTACCGAACCGGTGACCAATTCGGCGATGCCCTTGACCTGCTCGTTCTCCAGCTTGACCATCGGTTTCAATTCCAGAACGATAGACGCCTGGGCTTTGCGGTCGTTATTGATGAAGGCGCTCTTCTCGGGAAGCACCAGGTGTACCCGGGCCTGCTTGACCGCGTCCAACTGACAGATAGTGCGCCGGAGCTCTTCCTGCAGAGCCCGTTGATAGTTTATGTTACGTTCGAAATCGGTGGCGCCAATATCACTCTCATTAAACAGTTCAAATCCGTACCCGCCCTCGGACATAACCCCTTTGCTGGCCAGATTGAGTCGCAAATCGTATACCTGCGGCGCCGGTACCTTGATGGTCTGCCCGCCGTCAGCCAACAGATACGACACGTTTTGGGCTTTCAGTTCCTCCACTATCTTGCCGGCAGCGTCAGTCTGGAGACTGGTGAAGAGCGGGACGTACTCCACCCGGGTCATCCATTGATAGAATAGAACCAAGGATACCAAGACGCAGACCGTGCCGACGGCAAAGACTGATTTACGGGTATTGGACAATGCTTGCCAGCGGGCGGTGACCGTGTTCCAAACCGCCAATCATCTCACCACTTCTTGTTAAATCTGCATTTTCTCGATTTCTTTGTAGGCTTCGACCACCTTGTTGCGGATTTCGACCGTTTCCCGCAAGGCCAAATCAGCCTTTTCCATGGCGATCAGTATTTCATGAATGTCTGCTTCGCCGCCCATCATAAACGAGTCCGTCAGCTGGTCGGCCTGTTGCTGCAGGGAGTTGGCCTCTTCCAGCTTGCGGGCCAGGACATCTTTGAAACTGGCGGCCGAGGGGCTACCTGCTCCGGTTTCCCGGGTGGTTTTACCGTCCGCCAGGTTGCCGGGCATCACTGGGGCACTGCCGATGGAAAAAATATTCAACTCCAGCACCTCATTTCTTCAGCGAGTGACTACCTATGTATCGGGGTACTCCCCTAACCGCGGCCTATATTCAGAGCTTTCAGGGCCATTTCCTTGGTGGTGTTGAGCACGGTGACATTGGCGGAATAAGCCCGGGAGGCTGTGATAGAATCAACAATCTCATCGGCCAGGTTCATATTGGGCTTCAGCACATAACCATCCTCTCCGGCATCCGGATGTTGAGGATCGTATACCCGCAGCGGTTCCTTTTGACTGGTCGCTATCTCAGCCACTTTTACCCCCGCTCCATTGAACCCATCATCGGAATGGGAAGACAATTGGCTATCCAGTACTTCCTGGAAGACCGCCACCTTGCGTTTGTAGGGACCGCCGCCAGAAGTCCTGGTGGTTTCAATATTGGCTACATTCTGGGCGATCAGTTCCATCCGCCGCTTTTCCGCCGCCAAAGCGCTGGCGCTGGTATCCATGGCTGATAAAAGGCTCATCTAATTACCCCCTTCCATCAGATAATACGTATTTCTTCATGGCAATTTTCTTGTTCAACTGGTTGGTGGCAGCGTTCATATAGATCTCGTTCTTGGCCATGAGATTCATCTGCTGTTCCAAATCCACATTATTGCCATCCATCCTCAATGCGGGAGCCTGATCCCTGGTAACCGCCCCCGGATCATTAATTCCGGGCAGGTGTTTGGAACTGGTCCTCTTAAGCGGCAAGGACTGCTGTTCATCAGCCAGCCGGTTTTCAACATCCACCAGAAACTGCTTAAAACCAGGCGTATTGATATTGCTGATGTTATGAGCAATAATCTTCTGCCTGGCAACAGCGCCATTGATGGATGACTCCAGAATCCCAAACGTACGATCCATTTCGGTTCCCAAAAAAAAACCCCCTTGAGATATAAACATACCTATACAAAAGGATCCGGGTATCAGGGATGATCCTTGGCAACTAGGCTGTCTTATCGCGAATACGACTTAGACCCTCCGCTTTGCGTCCCAATCTTTCGAAAGGTTTGCCCTTCAAGGTCAAATGTATGTAGTTGTGCTCCTGGAAAATTGGCAATTTGGTAAATTACCAATTTTTTTCTGATTTCTATAATAAACTAATAATCGACATTTGCAAGCATTATTTAATGAAATTTGCCCAAAATATGCACTTTTTCATTAATGTATACTGTATACATTATTTGCCGCTGGTATTGCCAGTCTGAAAAAGACGATTAATGGTCGGTTCGGGGCTGAGCTCTGGGCTTGGCGGCGGTATTTTCCTTGGGCCGTCGGGAAGCTACGCCTGCAAATCAATCCTGACTGTGTTGATGGAATAATCAGGGATGAAATCAAGAATGGTGGCCGGTTTATCCCAAACCTGAACCCGGAAATCTCCAGCCCGGTAGCCGGCTGACTGCAGAGCCTGCTGCAGCCGCCCCGCTTCCCTTTCCAGTACCCGGCGGGCGGTTTGTGATTGGCAGTGGATGCCGACATTCAGTATATCGCCGGCCATTTCCAATTGGAACCATAGTTCCTGCAGCGCGGTGGAATCGATCCTCAGCAGCACCGTGACGTTATCTGCACCGGGTCGGGCCTGTTTGGAATCCCGGGTAAGCAGATAGACGCGAGCGTCATCCAGCGGCCACCCCCAGATGTTGAAAGCCCCCAACATGTCGTTGGAGGTCTGATTAAGAAACTGGAAAAACCTAATTTCTTCATTCTCGGTCAGATCCCCGCGCAGAAATTTCTTCAGTGCGTCCAAGGCCTGGACATCCTTGTCACGGGTAGCTTTGACCCCTACACTCTTCAGCCATACCAGCATCTGGATCACGTCGTTTTTAATCTGGTGACCCTTGATGAAGGTGTACATTTCCATGATGGCGACCGGGCTCAGAGGCAAACCGAACCGCACCATCTGGGCCACTACGTCTTTGACGGCGGGATTGTTGGGCAAACCCAGCTGGGTGATGATAGAGGCGGCTTTTGGTGCCGAAGTGGTCTCCGGCAAAACCCGCATCTCAATAAGGTCGGGACGGACGCTGGCCACCTGCAGCTGTAGACTGTCACCCTGGTTGAGAGCCAAGCGGGCATCGGCTTTGACCACGTGACCGCCTAATTGCAGCCACACCTGGCTGCCCTCGGCCTTGACCACCTGCACCCTGATCACCTGTCCGGCATCCACCGGGATGGGTTGGGGCAAACGGCCATTGATGGCCGGCAGCTGGATCAGGTTAACCTTCATAGCCGGTTCCCTCCCCCTTCGAAGACCTGCGATCCAGGTTCCAGACGAAAACCAGCACCTGGGCTACCGCCTGGTACAATTCGGGCGGTATTTCGGTGCCTGTTTCCAGCCGGGCCAGCACAGCGGCCAGGTGCTGGTCCTGGTGCACCGGGACCTTGGACTGGCTGGCTTGTGCGACCATCCGCTCCGCAAGTAGGCCGCGTCCGGAAGCTATTACTGAAGGGGCTTCATCTTCACCAGCCGCATATTGCAGGGCAATGGCTAGTCTGGTTTCTTCCTTCATATATGCCTCCTGGGATGGACTCGATCCCCACCATGTTCAATCCACGTTTTTTAGGCATTCACCTGAAGATCAGCAAAACTGTTGCTCGGTTTCCATTCACCGCTTTTTAACAAAGCTTCAACCTCGTAATCGGGCATAGGTCGGAAATAGTAGTAGCCCTGCACTTCATCACACATCCGCTGATGGAGAAAATCAAGCTGCAGTGCCGTCTCGACTCCTTCCGCCACCACTTTGAGGCCCAGGCTCTTGGCCAGGTTGATAATGACTTTGGCAATAGCACGGTCCTTGGCACTGCCTTCAATACCCTGGGTAAAAATCATATCCATTTTTATACGATCAACGGGCAGGCTTTTCAAGCGGCTGAGCGATGAATATTCGGTGCCAAAATCATCAATGGAAATACAAACCCCTAATTTCTTCAAAGCGTTCAACACCTTGACGATGTAGGTTGGCTCTTTTATGGCTACGCTCTCGGTGATTTCAAGATCGAGGTATTTGGGGTTCATGCCAGTTTCGTCAAGGACTGCCGCCACCTGGTCCACCAGTCTGGGGTTACGGAATTGTACCGCCGACAAGTTGACGGCGATACGGAGATCGGGATATCCCATATCCTGCCACAGCCGGTTCTGACGGCAAGCGGTCTGCAGGACCCAATGGCCAATGGGATTTATCAAGCCGGTTTTCTCGGCTAAAGGGATGAACACATTGGGATATATCATGCCCAGGTCCCTTTGGTTCCATCTCAAAAGCGCCTCCATCCCGACAATGGTCTTGGACTTCATATCTATTTGGGGCTGGTAATAAAGCAGCAGTTCATCGTACTCCATAGCCTGATAGAGCCGGTTGGTGAGGTGCATGATTCTTTGGGTTTCTTCTTTCATATGGGAAGAACACATTGCATATTGATTTTTCCCCTGTTCCTTGGCTTTGTACATGGCAATATCAGCATTCTTGACCAGGTTATCAACATCGATGCCGTCAATCGGATAAACAGCCACGCCGGCACTGGAAGTAACAAAAAACTCCTGGCCGTTCAGGATAAAAGGCCCATCAAATACCCGCATAATCCTCTCCACTACCGCAATCAGATCCTTCTTTTCGCTAAACTTGTTCACCAGGATCAGAAACTCATCGCCCCCGTATCGTGCTACGGTGTCGGTTAATCGTATGGAGCCAACCAATTCCTGGGCTACAGTGTTTAATAGCTTATCGCCTTCCTCGTGTCCGAGGGTATCGTTGATATTCTTAAATGAATCCAGATCAAGAAAAATAATACCCATCATCGCGCCGTCGCGCGCGGCCAGGGATAGTGATTGGGCCGCCCGTTCCTTAAACAGGATACGGTTGGGAAGACCAGTCAGTTGATCGAAATAAGCCATAATATGCTGTTCTTGTTCAGCCTTGACCTTCAAAAAGGCATCCGCCAGCACATTGGCGATTATTCTCCAAAAATGCAGGTGTTTTTCCGTAAAGACAACATTTGACTGAAGGGAAACGCATCCCATTATTCCTTTAACCTGAGAATCAACGACTATCGGTACCATAATGACAGATTTGATATCCTGACGGGGCCAAGCCACAGCTTGTTCCCAGGTTCGCCAGCAGGGATCATTTTGATCGGTAACCACCAACTCGGATCTGGTTTGGAATTGATCCAATCCCCATCTACACAGCCTGCTCCAGTCATGGGACAGGTAGGGCCCATTGGTGCAGCTGATAGTCTGCCCGTCAGGGTTGATATAGCAGGAGAAAGCCAGCGGACATTGGAACAGCATCGCCGCTCTCTCCAGCATGAGGCCCATCTTGCCCTCAAGATTGGCCTCACTGGCAGTTATGAAATCCGAAGAAATATCAATAACCATTTTTTGCATCCTGGACTGATCAGCGTTTTCCTTAAGTCTCAGCACGTATATCTTGTTCGCATACAATGCCGCCCATATACCAATCAAAAATAAGCCGATCCTGATAATATGATCAGAACCTTCAACAGTCACCTGAACGGTCGGCATCATTATCCAAACCATGATTTGAGTGGTTATGATGGAAACAGAAGCGGCGATAAGCATTATCCTTTTATTAAACAAGACAAAGAGCAGCAGGAAGATAAACGGAAATGCCCATATGGTAATACTGCCGAACTGAACAAACCTAATGGTCACTACCGGAATCAACACTGATACAGCCATAATGAGCACATTGTCTTTGGCATCATCCGACCAATTCGACTTGCCCAGGGCAAATATCATGATCGCGGCAAAAAATACCACAATACTCAGGTACAATGTGGTGTTGAAACTGACGCCGTAAATGAAGTACTGAGATATGAAATTCAGACACGATCCGATGACCAAGGCGGTGCTTATATTTTGGTATATGCTGGCCCTGGTGACATGATTCAGAATCAATTCCTGGTCATCCATTCTTTTGATGTCCATAAACCCATGATTCCGGATAGACTCAAACATAACATATATCGGCAATAGTATGAGCAGGGGCGCCATCTGCGGTATCCACAGATGTATAAAGGAGGCGTTTATCACGTCAGTGAATGAAGCCACCACAAAGGTGATCAGAATGGACCCCAAAACTAAGCGGGATTGTTTTTTATGCTCATAATCCCAAGCATTTTTACTCCAGTTGTTAACCAGCAGTAAGACGGCCAAAGAATAACCAGCATAGTAGACATAGTGAAATATGAAGGCGCCGTTGACCACAGAGTTACCCATATAACTCCAGGGCAGGCCGGTAGTATCGAACGGGATCTGCGGTTGAGGAAACAGCACAAAGAAATACACGAGTATCAGGGAAGGCAGATAAAGCCACCAATAGTTCTTTGTCTTCAGAAATGCATCCTTGCCGGTCAGAAGCAGGATAAAATGAAGCAACAGGCTGAAACTGGATGCCCATCCCAGGGCCGCCAACCTGACCCACATCCCTGATCCCAGGGAATCAGCCGCGCTTAAGGAAAGGGAAAAACCCAGCGCCCAGAAGCTCAAGCTGACACAAAATCCCATGAAAACGCGATGAATGACTGATCGGGCATTGTTGGTGATTATATAAACGCCCAAGCAGCCGTATATGATGCTGGCGATGAAAAGCGCTATGGCGTAATATAACCGCAAATGTTCCATTCCAACTACCTCTCATTCTCTAAGGCAGACCCCCGCAACATAATCCCGACCTCACTCCGTGGCTTATATGATTGTTCCCCATTCAAAGCGTGATGCCTTGGTAACCGAAAAAGCCTGAACAAAAAGGGGACTCCCTTAAAGGAATCCCCATTTAGGCAGGGTTGGGATTACTGCAGGAGCTTTAAGACCTGCTGGGGCAGCTGGTTGGCCTGAGCTAACATTGCAGTGGCGGCCTGGGACATGATAGTGGTCTTGGAAAAGTTGGTCATCTCCTTGGCCATGTCCACGTCACGGATACGGGATTCAGCCGCAGTCATGTTCTCGGAAGCGGTACTCAGGTTGTTGATGGTGTGTTCCAGGGTATTTTGTACTGCGCCGAGGCCGGAACGTATTGCCGATACGTTATCAATAATATCGTCGATGGCAGTGATAGCAGTCGTCGCATCGGCCCGAGTGCTTATTGTCGGTGCGTCAGAAGCTAGCACGGATTCCCAAGCGGCACTAAGCACCGTTACGTCAATCTGATTAGCAGCGTCCGCGCCAACCTGCAACTTAAATGCCGTAGTAGAAAAAACGGCCTGGCCATTGAAGGTGGTTGCACCAACAACCCGGTCGATTTCTGTAGCCAGGGAGGTAGCCTCCTCTTGCAATTTACCCCGGTCTCCAGTTGTAGTATCAGTATTGGTATCATTGGCTGACTGGACTGCCAGTTCGCGCATCCTCTGCAGCATGCTGTGGACTTCGGTTAAGGCGCCTTCAGCGGTCTGGATTAAGGAAATGCCATCCTGGGCGTTGCGGGTAGCCTGGTCGAGGCCTCTGATCTGGCTGCGCATCTTTTCGGAGATGGCCAGTCCGGCGGCATCGTCACCGGCCCGATTGACCCGAAGACCTGAAGACAGTTTCTCCATGGCTTTGTTGGCAGTAAGGTTGTTGGCGGACAGGTTCCTATAAGCGTTTAATGAAGCGATATTGTGGTTGATGATCATTTTAAAAAACCTCCTTGTTTTTATAAAATATTTAGTGAAGTCTATCCAGCGACCTCCCTGTCGCTGCCCTCACTCTCCCGGGCCCTGGGAAAGATTATCGGCTGATTGGCTTCCCACTATTATATATCGGCAGCTTTTAAGAAATGTTTAGGGTTAAACCGATTTTTTAGGCGGAGTTTATTGCCCCGCGCTGGCCGGGGCTGCGCAGGATTTGCTGCCAGGCGTCCTTCAATTCATTGATCATCTCCAGGACGTCCGCCGCCAATTGCGGGTCCTTCTTGATATTGGCCTGGATCAAGTGCTGGTGCATGAATTCATAGAGCTGGTAAAGATCATCCGCCATCGGGCCCGCCTCGAAGTTGATGCCCCGCATCAGTTCGGTCATGATATCCTGGGATCTGACCAGGGCGCGGTGGGCGGAAGGAATGTCCTTTTCCTCCATGGCGATCTTGGCCTGGCCGATGAATTTGCAAGCCCCCTCATACAGCATCAGGACCAGCTGCTCACTGGAAATGGTGGTGATCTGGTTTTTCTTGTAGGTGTTTATCCCTGTGTTCATGGTTGTCCTCCTTACCTATCCTATTGCTTTTTATCCACCAGGATGCCTTCCAAGGCAACATTTTTGCCCCGATAGGCCGCATGGGTGGCTTTTTTGGCTTGGACCATCTTCAGTTCGCTGAATATCCGGGCTTGATTTTGCTGTATGGCGTTTATGTTCCGGTTTTCCAGTTCACCGGCCCTGGTCAGCATAGCCTGCGTGCATGAAGTGACTTGCATCATCTGCGGCTCCTGCCCACTGATCAATCCCCGGCTGTCCAGGTCCAGACAGTTTACCTTTTCGATTATGGACTGTTTCCGGCAGATCAATTGCAGAACCGGCTCGAATTCGCCGGCTTCGATATGTTCAGCCTGGATTTCGGTCAGACGTAAAAACTCACTGACCAGGAGCTGTCTTTCCCGGGCGATGGCCAGTAGGTCATCCTGATAAGCCTGTTTCATAGGACATCCTCCTTAACCCGAAGTCGAAAAGAATTGGGCATTGATCCATGCGCTCTGGGAGTTCATGGAATTGATCGCTTCTTCCATGGCGGTGAATTTCTTATAGTAGCGTTCCTTGATCTTTTCCAGCCGGTCTTCCCAGTCATCGATGCGGTCCTTGAGTTCGGTCAGCCGCTTGCCGATGTAACTGTTGTCCACCGCGGTCAGCGAAGAACTGGTGCCGGCCTTGCTGGACAGGTATTTGATCCCGTCAGCCACGGTACTGTAGAGACTGTCACCGATGCCTATTTCAGCCGCAACCGTGCTGCTGTGGGTAAACAGCTCCTTAACCCCATCCGCGTCAGCAGCCAGGGCTTGTTTGAGTTTGTCTTCATCCAGATGGATCTTGCCGTTTTCGGAATAAGAGCCGGTGGTGATCCCAATTTGGCTCAATGACGAGAAAGAACCACTGAGGCCGCTGACCATCCTGGTCAAGGTGGAGCGCAGGTCAGTGACGATCTTTTGCAGGGTGGGGTCGCTGCGGAGCAAACCGCTGCGGGCCTTGGCCTCCCACTGCTCGACTTCTTTGTCTGACATTTCCTTCTTCTGGGCCTCGGTCAGGGGTTTATAGGCCTGATTTCGTTTTTCGGTCAATTTATCGTAGAGTTTGTCCAGGGTTTCATTATAAGCCTCCACGAAGGCTTTAACTGACCCTACAATAGCATCAGTGTCCTGATTCACGGTCACCGTGGTGGTGCCCGTATTGACCAGATTCAAATTCAGCCCATTGACCGCCACCTGGTTGGTGGCCGATTCCATTCCCACTGCGTCCCCAATGGAAAAAGAAGCGTTCTGCCCGTTGTAACTGGCGCCCACGTCAAGGTTCATCTGCAGGATGGAGGTATTGGTCCCCCCCCCCAGGAAATTGGCGCTGTCGGCGCTGATGTTGATGGCTGTCGCGCTGCCGGTATTGTCAGTACTTAAAAAGAAGCGGTTGTAGTTGCGGTCATAGCTGGCCCGTACTCCCAGGTCAGCCGCATTGATTTTAGACACCACCGTACTGATATTATCTGTGCCCAGATTGAATTCCAGGTCAGTCCCGTTCAGGGTGACGGTTATCGTATCAGTGCTGGTGAGTCCCCGGGCCCCGAATTCGCTGAACTGTCCGAACAGGCTCAGGGTAGTGCCGGAGGCGTCTTTTTCCTCCGCCAACTGGACCGTGCTGCCCTTGGAGACCCCGGCGGCCAACTGGGTGACGGTTATGCTATAAGAACCTTCCCCGGCATTGTTGGCTGCCGAGGCGGTCAATATGTTCGAATTGCCCACTGATGCGGTGCGGGCCAGAAAGGTACCTTGCAGTCGAATATCGCCCCCGGCATCTCTCAGGGAATAAAGAGCGGTATTAAGACTACGGTAATCTTCCTGCTGCCACTCCAGGACCTGCTTCTGCTGTTCCAATTTGTTTAATTGGGCGCTTTCCGCCACCATCAAACCATTAACAATCGCATCGATGTCCATGCCTGACGCCAAACCGGAGACGCGGGAATAATCGGTGGTATTGGAGCCGCCGCTATTACCTGTGCTGTTGATATTCATGCGTTTTTCCTCCCTTAGGCCTTCTCGTCTACCAGCAGGCCCAGTTCTTCCAGGGTCATGGCGCGGATGTCCAAGACCTTTTTGGCTGGGACTTCCCGGATGGTCTCGCCGGTATCGGCATCCACCACTTTGACCTGCACCTGGTTGGTCTTGCCATGCACCGAAAAAACCAGGCGGGTATTGTGCAGGGCCAGTTTCTGGTTGATGTCAGTCACCGCCTGCTCCAGTTCTTCCCGGCTGACCTCGTCATCGGACGTTTCGCCGCCCAACTCCGCCTGCCCGGGACTGGTTTTCCTTACGGTTTCAACCGATTCCCATCCTACCTCCCGACTAGTACGCTGGGTAGCGTCGGGCATCCTCTTGATTGCATCGATATCCACGTTATCCGCCCCCTACTCCTCTTCCAACTCGGCAACAACGCTCCAATTCAGACTGGCCGGATCGATACCGCCGGCCGACAGATTCTCGTTCTTGACTGCCTCCCGGATCTCTTCCCTGATGATGGAGATATCTTTATCGGCGATAATGCCCAGCTTGACCTGGTTGCCCTCAATGGACAGGATCCGGATGGTTATGCCTTCGCCGATTATTATACCTTCATCGATTTTTCTGGTAAGAACCAACATCTTCTTATCCCCCAAAACTCAGGCTTTAAGCCGCTTTTTTGAACAATGGGTATTTTACCATGAGATTATCCTTCTCCAGGACCAGCTGACTGCCTTGCTTTTCCCGCCAGTTGATCACCAGCGGGCCTATCAGGTTGGTGGTGGCCTCCCGGAATCCTCCTGCCGGTACCGATACTATGGTGTAGATCAGCACATCCTCCGGTTGGCAGATGTTCAGCTTCCCCATCATCTCAGCCTGCAATTCAATCCGGTATTCTGGTTTGACCACGAAAGGATCGACCAGCAAAAAGGCCAGGCCCGGTTCCTCGGTCGATTGCAGCCATTTGAAATCGGGATTTTCGGGCACGTCTACCAGCACGTATTCGTTCCAAGTCTCGAAAGCCAGGAGCCCCGGCTGAAATCTTAAGATCGCCTGGGGATCGATATCCAGTGGGCCAAAACGGGCGGTATCAATAATCATATTCTCATCTCCACCTTTATTTTAAGAAGTCGATCAGGTTGGTCTGCATGATTTTGGCGCTTACCGCCAGGGTGGCCTCATAGACCGTCTTCTGGGTGCTCAGACCGATGGAAGCTTCCGCATAATCGGTATCCTCCAGGCTGCTTTCCAAATCGGACAATTGGTTTTGATACGCTTCGGCCCTATCCAGAGCGGTTTCCAGGCGGTTGGTTTTGGCCCCCAACACCGCCCGCTCCGCCAGCAGGTTATCAGTTAGCTGGTCCAGGGAATCCAATTGCGCCCCCAGAGCGGTTTGATCCCCGGCATCCAGATTGCGGCGCAGTTGGATCAATTCATTGAACACACCGTTAAGGCTGGTGCCGCCATCGGCGCCGGTGTGAAAAAACTTCTGCCCGGCAGCGATATTTACCGTCACTCCTTCTGCAATCTCCACCTTTTGCTGGTAGGTAGCCTCCAACAGGCTGGCGTCGTAGTCAGAGCTGATGAATTGCACCGTCTCTAATCTTCCGTTCACCTGGCTGGTAACTGTAAAAGGCGGCTGCCCGGACTTACCTCCGCCGAATACATAGCGGCCGGCATATTCGGTGTTGCCCAGCTGCACCAGCTGTTCGATCATCTGGTTGACTTCAGCGGCCATTGCGGCCCGACCCTCATCAGTGGTGGTAGCGGTGGCACCTGCCACCGCCAGCTCCCGGCTGCGCTGCAGAACCGGGGTGGCTGCATCCAGGGTGCCGTCAATATTGTTCAGCCAGCCTATGGCATTCTTGATGTTGGTTGCGAACTGCTCCTGTTCCTTGATGGCTGCCTTGGTATTGAGCAGCCGGGCGGTGCCCACGGGATCATCAGAAGGCCGGTTGATTCGTTTGGCCGAGGACATCTGGTTCTGATAATCCTGGATCTTGGCGCTGTTGGCATTGATGTTGCTGATCATGTTGGAAGCCATCATCCGGTTGGTTACCCGCATCTTTCCCACCTACGCTTTCATGCCGTTTATCAATGTGTCCAGCATCTCATCTATTATACTGATTACCTTGGCACATGCCTCGTAGGCATGTTGGTACTGGATCATCTGCACCGATTCTTCATCCAGGGAGACCCCCATGATCGATTCCCTTTGGTTCTTGATCTGGTCCACCAGGGCTTGCATGGTTTCGGCTTTGCGCCCGCTGCTGCTGACGGTGCTGCCGAGCTCGGTGACCAGGTTCTGGTAGAATGATGCAATCGTATAGCTGCCGTCGCTCTGGGGGACCAAAAGTCCGCTGGCCCCATCATAAGCCATCTGGGCGTCACCAAGGGCGGCGATCTGGAGAGCGATGTCACCATTGCCTTCCATTAACAAACTGCTCGGGGCGGCCGCAGCGATCTTGGCTACATCAGCCTTGATGTCGGGATTGACGGCCAGGTTGGCGGCACTCAGCCCACTGCTGCCGGGATTGCTCCAATCCACACCAGATAAATCAATGCTGCTGCCGTTGGCATCGGTGAAGACGAAATAATTGCCGCCGGCGTTACCCTTCAGGTCTACACCCCCGGCATGGACCTGATTGACGTTCCTGGCAACGGAGACTGCCAATCCGTTCAGCCGGTTTATATAATATTGAACCGATTGGCTGGAACTGCCGTCACCGGCCAGGACCTGCAACCCTCCCAAAGAGCCGCCGGTTACCGAACTCAGATCGCTGCTGGCGCTGATAGCCGATGCCCCGCTGGCATTTACCAGAGTCAGGTCCCCCAAGCGGACCTCAACTGCACCGGAATATTTTCCGCTGCTATCCATACTGTTGGTCACGGTTATGTTGCCCCGGGCGGCCAGTTGGTCCAACAGTAAATCCCGCTGGTCCAGCAAATCATTGGGGGTTTCTCCGCTAATCTGGACCTTGACGATCTGTTGGTTCAAATCAGCGATATCGGCGGCCAGACCGTTTATTTCCCCCACTATACCCTCTATCTGGGTTGCCAGACCCGCTTTAATACTGGTAAGCTGCCGGCTGACCTGCCCGAATGTATCCGCCAGGGCTGCCGAGGATTCCTGCAAAGCAGTTCGAATCGGGGTACTGGCAGGGTCGGCGGCCAGTGCCTGCCACTGGTTCCAAAACTCTTCAATATGGGCATTCAAGCCATTATCGGACGGTTCCATAAAAACGGTTTCCACCTGTTCCATGGTATCGGTCACAACATTTTGGAACTCCAGTCCCGCGGTCTGGTTGCGCACCTGGGTGTCCAAATATTGCTCACGCACCCTGGTTATGCTGCCCACATCCACGCCGCTGCCCAATTGACCGCCGCCCGCCACCAACCCCGAAATGGGGTAGCTGGATTCCAGGTTGACCCGCTGGCGGGAATAACCCTCGGTGTTGGCATTGGAAATATTGTGCGCAGTCACTTGCAGCCCGGTTTGTTGAGCTGTCATGCCTTTCAGGGCGATGTTGAGACCAAAAAATAGACCGCTCATAGGTTGTTCTCCTCCATTTAAAACTAAAACTTGGTATCGACCCTGGTTCTGGGACCGGTACGGTGCAAATCCCCCAGCCGGTTGTACACCAAGGGGTCCGCCCGGTTGACGATACCCATTACCTTCTGGGTATATTTCAAGCCCTGTTTAGCCAGGGCTTCATTAAACTGGTTGATTTCCTGCAAGCGCAGGCTCCTGGCCAGGATGGCGTCCCGCTGCTGGCTGAGGTGAGCGGCTTCCGGCTCTTCCGCCAGGAGCAGCATTTCATTGAGGCGGCTTACCGCCACGCCAGTCTCTTCCGCCCACTCCTTAATGATCTGCTCACCCTGGTCGTCGAGAGCCGCCAGGTCCCGGCTGACTTTTTCCTGCTGACCGGTAACGTAAGCGACCACCTCAATACTTCCTTGTTTTAGGGCCTGAAACTGGCTTTCGGAGAGATAGATGAGTTCATCCATCAGCTCCACCACCTGAGCCATTATGGGCATTAAATCGGTAGCTCCGCCCGGCATGCCTTACTCCTTGTCTGCGGCCAGCATTCTGGCAGCCACCTGTTCCGGCGTTACGTTGTAGGTTCCCGCCGCGATTTCCGATTTGATGCGGGCAATTTTCTCTTCGCGGAGTTCCGGTAATCCATTGGTTTCCTTGACCATTGCGTGGATCCGCTGAGCCTGATCGGTCAGTTCAACACTGTCAAACTGACTGGGATCAAGCCGATTTGGTTTGACCGTACCGTCTGGTTTGTTCTGGTTGGTTTGATATATCCGGGCGATATTGCTTGGAAATCCGTCGATCTTCATGTTTTCTACCCCTTCCGGATCACTTCTTTTGCTGTCGTTATATATATCGGCCAGCCGGTAAAAAAGTTTAGCCCGGGCAGACATTAATCCGCTTGTGCAAAGAACTTACCAAGTCCAAGACTAAACTTATTGACTAAAGTGCCGATATCATTATCAGCCCAATCATCGATTGAGGACTTTCAGTCCGAGCAAAGGAGTTATTTTTTGTATGATTTCGCAAACAATCAAAAAAGTGAAACCGCTATTCACAAGTTCTATCCGCACCCGGACCATATCAATACTGATCATACTGTTCATTGCCGAAATATTTCTAATCAATACCGTTCTTAACAAGGTCATGATTCCCAAAATCGACATGCTGGAAACGAACTACGTAAAAGATAACCTGGCTCGTTCCGAAAACGCGGTTAACAATCAATTGGCCACTTTAGCCTCCCTTGCTTACGATTGGGGAATTTGGGATGCAAGTTACGATTATGTGACCGGCCAAAACGCCACTTTTTCAGAAATAAACCTTCCCGACGACACTTTTGGCAACTTGAAAGTACACATTATGGCCTATCTTGATAATCAAGGCCAATACGTTTATGCCAAACAGTACGATCCCAGCACCAACCAGGCGGAAACCATTGATCCCAACATCATTGCCTACCTTAATACCATTAAGATGTTGCAAAGCCGGGAACCTGAATCCAAATGCCAGGGGTTAATATCCCTGCCTGATGGCCTGATGATGGTGGCCGTCGGCCCGGTCATGCATAATTCCGGAAAAGGCGATGTCGGAGGACATTTCATTGTAGGCCGGTACCTGGATCAAGACACAATTGCCAGCTTGCGGAACGACCTCCATTTGGATCTTTATATCGAAGACAACAATACCCTCGATGCAGAAAATATGGCTTATAGGCAGCAATTATCTTCTGATCAGCCCACCCATATTAACGCCGTTGACCTTGACAGTATCTCCGGGCACACTTTGCTGTCAGACATTGAAGGCAATCCGGTTGGTATGCTGTCTGTCAACCTTCCCCGAGATGTCAGCAAAATAGGTTATAGCGGAATTAACGCAGTCATGGGTTATCTATTGGTTTCAGTGATGTTGTTCATTATTATCGCTACATTCCTGTTGGACAAAGGCGTCTTAAGGCGTCTGGTACTCATGCGCGGGCAACTGCTCCAAATCGCTCAGTCTGACTTGCAGCGCTTGTCCGATGATCAGGCGGATGATGAAATTGCGCTGGTATCCAAATCGATTAATCACTTGTTGGACCAAGAAGAAAAACTCTACCATGGCCTGCAGAAGGCGCATGACCAACTGGAAACCCGAGTCGCAGAACGTACGGCAGAACTTAATACAGCCAATGCCAGCCTGCAGGCGGAGATTGAAAAACGGCAGGAGATCCAGGAAAAGATCACTCACCTGGCCTATCACGATCACCTGACCGATTTACCTAATCGCCTGCTGTTCACGGAACTGCTCACCCACGCCATGGCTATCTCACAAAGGACCGGGAAAATATTATCAGTGCTGTTTTTAGATCTGGATGGCTTCAAAATGATCAATGACACGCTGGGCCATGACGCGGGAGACCAGTTGCTGAAGATGGTCGCCAACCGCCTGACCGACACTCTGAGGTTCTCGGATACCATGGCGCGGCTGGGCGGCGATGAATTCATAATCCTGGTTGAGAATATAGGCCAAATGGATGCCATAGACATAATCGCCCAAAAAATCTTACATTCTTTTGACTCTCCTTTCACAATGGAAAGCAACAGCTGTTTCCTGACTACCAGCATAGGCATAGCGGTTTACCCCATTGATGGCCAAGATGCCGAGAACTTGATCAAAAACGCTGATATTGCCATGTATGGCGCCAAGGAACAGGGCAAGAATCAGTATGCCTACTGTACTTCGGTAATGAAAGAATCTGTCCTTGAAAACATGCGGCTTTCCAACTACCTGTTCAGGGCTATCGAGAAGAATGAATTGGA
>CAZBSD010000036.1:0-20813 GCA_964494735.1 uncultured Syntrophomonas sp. | reverse complement strand
GTCGTCCTTCAATACCCGAGTGGCATCCTTGGCCCCGACAATTACCGGTAATCCGGTATTCAAACCCATTATAGCGGCATCCGATGTTAATCCGCCTTCCTCGGCGATGATGGCTTGGACTTTACTCAGGTGCGGAACCATGGAGGGATAAGCTGCCCGGCATACCAGGACGTCACCCAGTTCGATATTGGCCAAATCCGCCTCACTCAATACCACTTTTACCCGGCCGCTTACCGGCTGTGAACCGATACCCACCCCCTGCAGCAGGATGTCGCTCACCACGTGCACCTTGATGAGGTTGGTGCTGCCGGTTAGCCCGGCCGGACTGCCGGCGGTGAGGACCACCATGTCGCCCTGGCGGATATAATCTTTATCCAGGCACCCGGCCAGAGCACGGTCAAAGATCTCATCAGTTCCGTAAGCCGGCTTGGTCAACACCGGGTATACCCCCCATACCAAAACCAGCTTGCGCATGACCGCCGGATCGGAAGTAACCGCCATTATATCAGCCTGGGGCCGATATTTGGACACCATCCGGGCTGTCGCCCCGGTAGTGGTCGCGGTAATTATGGAAGCTATCCCCAGGCTGGCAGCGGTGGCACAGGTGGCATAGCTTATCGCATCAGTAACTGATGATGTGCTCTGCAACCGCCGCGCTCGCAAAAGATCATGATACGACAGCACCTGTTCGGTGCGCAGCGACACCCGGGCCATAGTCTCAACCGATTCTACCGGGTACTTGCCGGCAGCGCTCTCCCCCGACAGCATTATCGCGTCCGCGCCGTCGAAGATGGCATTGGCCACGTCGGAGACCTCAGCCCTGGTCGGACGAGGATTGTTTATCATCGATTCCAGCATCTGGGTGGCGATAATCACTAATTTGCCGGCTTGGTTGCACTTCTTGATGATCGTCTTCTGCACCAGGGGAACCTCTTCGGCGGGGATCTCAACCCCCAGATCACCCCGGGCTACCATAACCCCGTCGGCAACCTTGATAATTTCGTCGAGATGGTCCACCCCGGACTGGCTTTCGATCTTGGCGATAATGTCGATGTTGGCGTTCCGAGCTTCCAGGATCCGCCGTATTTCCAATACATCTTGGGCGCTCCGCACAAAAGACGCGGCGATGAAGTCAACCTGCTGGTCGGCGCCGAAATTAACATCCGCATTATCCTTTTCGCTCAGGAAGGGCAGGTTTATCCTTACGCCGGGGACATTTACCCCCTTCTTCTCTCCCAGTGCCCCTCCGTTGATCACCCGGCAGATTATATCAGTATCGGTAGCAGATTCAACCTCCAGGTTTATCAGACCATCGGCCAGCAGGATAGAAACCCCGGCTTTTACCTCGCTGGGAAGATTGGTGTAACTTATCCAGACCTCATTTTCGTCACCGGGTACCTGCCGGGTGGTCAAAACGAATCGCTGGCCGGTCTTTAGATTCACTGTCTTTTCTTGCAGCGAGCCGGTCCTGATCTCCGGGCCCTTGGTATCGAGCATGATGGCCAAGGGGACTTGCAATTGGGCTGCGACTTGCCGCACCGTGTCTATCCTGGATTTATGTTCCGCGTGTTCCCCGTGGGAGAAATTGAGTCTGGCCACGTTCATCCCCTGGGCGACCAGCTGGGACATGATCCCAGCGGCTTCGCTGGCGGGGCCTATGGTGCAGATAATCTTGGTTTTGCGCATCGTTTTCCTCCCTTATATGGATAGCATGGTGACAATCTCAAACATCCCCAAATCAGTCTGGCGGTTACCGGTTACTACATCCTCAAGGGGCACTGCAAACACCCTGCTGCGGTCCCCTCCCACCATGATATTACGCTGACCAGCCCAGATATGGTCGACGGCCTGTTTACCCATCGCCGAGGCCATGATACGGTCAATGGCAGTGGGTGTGCCGCCGCGTTGGATATGGCCCAGGATGGTCACCCGGGTATCGTGCCCGGTTTCATGTTCAAGCACTTCCTTCAGCTCCAGCGCCGGGATTACGCCCTCGGCTACAATGATGATGCTATGCAGCTTGCCCCGGTTGATCCCCTGCCTAACCTTATTTACCACCTGCCCCAGGTCTGGTGCAACCTCCGGGATGAGCACCGATTCCGCCCCCCCGGCCAATCCGGCTGCCAGGGCTATCTCCCCGCAGTCCCGGCCCATGACCTCCACAATAAAAATACGACCATGACTAGTGGCCGTATCACGCAGTCTATTTATAGCCCCCAACACTGTATTGACAGCTGTATCGAATCCTATCGAAACGGTAAGGGGAACATCGTTATCTATGGTAGCCGGAATGCCGATCACATTTATGCCCAGCTTGGAGATTTCGCAGCCGCCGCGCAGACTACCGTCTCCCCCGATGACCACCAGGTTTTGAATACCCCAATCATGCATCCCGGCGACCGCCTTGTCCCGTCCCGGTCCAGTCCTGAACAGGTCGGAGCGAGACGTCTGCAGGATGGTTCCGCCCCGATGAATTATATCTGCTACTGAGCCGGCGGTCATGGGTGTGAACTCCTGGTTGAGGAGTCCCGCAAATCCCTGGTGAACCCCATAGACTTCCATTCCCCGGTAAATCGCGGTGCGAACTACGGCTCGTATGGCCGCATTCATACCGGACGCGTCACCGCCGCTGGTCAGAACCGCCAGTCTCTGCAATGCCACCCCTCCAGAATTTATTGTCGCTTCTGGCCCTCACCTACGGTTTTGCCATAGCGGTGCATCACCTCAGCGTTGCCCCGTATCTTGATGGCGGAGGTGTGCGCTGTGAATTGAACTACCAGGATCTCGCCCTTGTCCAGCTTTTCGGTATGGTGAAACTTGGTGTCCTGCCCGCGGGTGAGCCCGATTATGGTAACCCCATTTTCCAGCGCCTTGATCACAATATAGTCTTCTCCAAAGTGCTCTTGATTCATGCGTTTGACCCCCTTAGTTAAACCAGACATTATGCCGTCCCAGCAATAGCTCCAATTCCTTCTTTAAGCCGGGGTTGGGTTGGACGTCATATTGTTGGTCCAGAACCCGCACCTTTTTTCCGGGCAGGTGCAGACAAACCTCCGCCGCCCCCGGATGACGTCCGATCACTTGCAGAAGCTCTGCTCTGGTCTGGATATCATTCTTGTCCTCCCCCAGCCTCACATGCATCTCTCCCAGTTTCTCCTGCAATCGGAATACCCGGCGGAGAGATATCTTGGGCTGCTCGTCGCGCCGGTCCAGGAATCCCTCAGCCACGATGGGAACATCCGGCTGGATGAGGTCGATGCACTGCCGGTAAGATGACGAAAACAACATGACTTCGATCCGCCCGCTAAGGTCTTCCAGGAAAAATCGGGCATAGGGATCGCCCCGGCGGCTGACTTTCCTGCTTACGTTTACCGGTATCCCTGCCAACCGCACATACTCTTCCTCGCCGTTCGCTTCCAAATTCCCGATTTCATCGGTTGCGACCAGATCCATGACCAGGCGATAAGCATCCAGAGGATTGGCTGATACGTAAAACCCCAGCACCTCCTTTTCCCGGCTCAGTTTCTCCTGGTTGTCCCACTCGCCCTTGATCACTATGGCCGGTTCCTCTACCATGCTGGCCGTGTCACCGAACAAGGAGATCTGGTCGCCGTGATTGACCTGCTTGATCTGAGCGGCCAGGCTCATCGATTCATCCATGATGGAGTATATCTGCTTGCGGGTCTTCCCCAGTGAATCAAAGCAGCCAGCATAAATCAGATTCTCCAGCATGCGTTTGTTTATCTGGGTCATGTCGACCCGCTGGCAGAAGTCGAAGAAAGACTGGAACAGACCCTTCTCCCGAGCCTGGACGATGGCTCTGACCGCATTTATACCCACGTTCTTAATGGCTCCCAAACCAAACCGGATGCCACTTCCCGAGACCGTAAAATTCTCAAAGCTTTCGTTAACATCAGGGGGCAGAATGGGTATACCCATCTTGCGGCATTCTTTGATGTAGAATACCACCCGTTCCTGGTGCTCGATGACACTGCTTAAGAAAGCGCACATATATTCTACCGGATAATGAGCTTTAAGATAGGCAGTCTGGTAAGAGATCAAGGCATAAGCAGCCGAATGGCTCTTATTGAATCCGTAACCGGCAAAACTCTCCATTATGTCAAACAGTTGTCCGGCCAGCTCGCCCTCAACATTGTTTTGGGCGGCCCCTTTGACGAATTTATCCCGCATGGCCATAATCTCACTGGCTTTTTTCTTACCCATCGCCCGGCGCAGCACATCGGCCTCACCCATGGTAAAATTGGCCAAATCGCTGGCCACCCGCATCACCTGTTCCTGATAGAGTATAACTCCATAGGTTTCCTCCAGAATGGACTCCAATGCAGGGTGCATGTATTCGACCCTTTGGCGGCCTTGCTTGCGGTTGATAAAATCCTCCACCATTCCGCTGCCCAGCGGGCCGGGACGATACAGAGCAATCACGGCTATCAGATCTTCGAACCGGTTGGGTTGCATATCCCTCAGAATCCGCCGCAAACCATCACTCTCCAATTGGAAAACACCTATGCTGTCACCTTCCTGGAGCAGGCGGAATACGTTGTCGTCTTCCAACGGCAGGCTCTCCAGATCTATCTGTACTCCCCGGATCTTTTTGATTATATCTACCGCCCGGTCCAGGACCGTCAAGGTCCTCAGCCCAAGTATGTCCATTTTCAGAAGACCTATATCTTCCACAGTTTCCTTGGCGAACTGGGTTATAATATGGCCGTCACTGGTCTTCTGTAATGGCAGCAGTGAACTGAGATTCTCCCGTCCGATCACCACCCCGGCCGCGTGCACCGAAGCATGGCGGGGCATCCCTTCGATAGCCCTGGCGATATCTATAATACGTCGGGTATCATAATCATCCCGGTAGGCTGACGCCAGGTCGGGAGAGATATCCAGCGCCCGGTCGATAGTCACCCCCAGCTCGGCCGGGACCATTTTAGCGATCCGATCTACATTCCCATAAGGAACATCCAAAGCCCGCCCCACATCCCGGATGGCGGCCCGGGCGGCCATGGTCCCGAAGGTAATTATCTGGGCTACCCTGTCCATCCCGTAGCGTGCAACGATATACTGGATCACTCTATCTCTTTTTTCAAAACAGAAGTCGATGTCTATATCGGGCATGCTTACCCGTTCCGGATTCAGAAAACGCTCGAAGAGCAAATCATATTTGAGGGGGTCGATGGTGGTTATCCCCAGAACGTACGAAACCAGGCTGCCGGCTGCCGAGCCTCTGCCCGGACCAACCGGCACACCATTGCTTTTGGCCCAGTTGACCAGATCCTGAACGATCAGGAAGTATTCGGCAAAACCCATCTCATTGATCATCCTCAACTCATAAGCCAGGCGCTGCTTGACTTCCCCGTCAGGTTGAGGATAACGGAGGGTAGATTTCTGCCAGGTCAGCTGGTCCAGGAAGCTTTCCGGGGTGTAGCCGGAGGGGATAGAGAAATAGGGCAGGTGAAAATCACCGAAAGTGAATTCCAGCTCGCATTGTTCAGCAATCTTCACGCTGTTGTCGGCGGCTTCGGGATGACCTGGGAATAGGCCTCTCATTTCGGCCTCACTCTTTAAGTAAAATTCGCCCCCGAAAAAACGCATCCGGTCCTGGTCGGTTACTACTTTGCCGGTTTGAATACACAGCAGTACATCATGGACCGAAGCATCCTCTTTGCTGATATAGTGTGCATCGTTGCTGGAAACCACCGGGATTCCTGTCTGGGCACTAATGGCGAACAGGCCCTGGCAAACCTTCTTCTCCAGTTCGATACCATGGTCCTGTACTTCCAAATAATAATTGCCGGACCCGAAAATCCTCTGATAATTAAGCGCCGCCTGCACCGCGGCATCATATTTGTCAATTACCACCAGCTGAGCGATTTCCCCCGCTAAACATCCGCTTAGCCCTATCAGCCCTTCATGGTACTGCTCCAGAAGTTCCATATCGATACGTGGTTTATAATAAAAACCCTCCGTGTAGGAACGGCTGACTAGTTCGATCAGGTTGCGGTAGCCCCTCATATTCCGGCACAGCAGGGTCAGATGTGTGTTGCGCTCATCATGGCGGCCATCCCTATCCAATCGGCTGCGGGGGGCAACATAGACTTCACAGCCGATAATAGGCTTGATCCCTCGCTTTTTAGCTTCCCGGTAGAAATCCATGATACCGTAAAGGACTCCGTGATCGGTTATAGCTATAGCCGGCATATTCAATTCGACTGCCTGGTCTACCAGGTCCTTGATCCGACAGGCACCATCCAGCAGGCTATATTCGGAATGATTATGTAGGTGCACAAAACCCCTTGTCATGATTGCTACTCCCGCCGCTCAAAGATTTCCTTTTTTCTCTATTGCATAACATTATAGAATAAAAAAAGAAACTTTGCTCATTGGGGGACGCTCAGCGCCGGCACCACCTAGTTTTCGGTCTTGCGTTGCTGCTGCAGTTTGCGCCGCATTATCCCCCCAACCCTGCCACAATCGGCGTTGGTCAGTGATTCCCAGCCATCTTTTTCTATCTTGTCCCATAGACCAAGCTCCTGGGCAATTTCGATCTTCATTAGATCCCTTTCAGTGAGAACCTTCTTGGTTTTCTTACCTTTTTTCTTCATTAGTTACGCCTCCGTTAAATATCGATACCACCTTTATATTTTCCAAACAGGACGGGATTCTCGCATTCTTATTTAAAATATTTTTTGGAATAGCAGGATTTTCTGGTAATTTATAGAAACTCTGTGCTACATAACTAAATAAGGAGGCATATCATGCTATCTACCGTTCTCAGTAAGGATAACCGAAATCTTCTGGATCTATCGGTATTCATCAACTATAGCCCGGAGGAACTGCTGTTTTGTTTTTATAATTCCTCAATCAATCTGACCCTGGAGACTTACCTGCAGATGCGAGAGTGGTTGGCCAACAACCTGGGCAATCCTCAAAATCTGTCCAAATGGATGGATTTCATCGCCGATGATATCCAAGCCGCTCAGGATCTGGAGGAATTGCACTTCAGTGAGTACCTGAACTCGATTGGACCCTATTATTATGTGCCCACCAACACCCAGTTTCATTTCGTACGCTTCTATTCAACCGAACAAGAAGGGATTACCTCCTCTGAACTGGCCCACCTGTTTAGTTATTATGAACTCCCCACCATTGACCGGACCTTGCAAAAATACTCCCAGTCGCGCAAATCCAGCAAAAAGGTCCTGCGCGGCAAGGATGAATTGATCCGCGACCTCAGTATGTGCAGAGCCGCCTTGGGCAAGCTCACCAGGCTCGATGAGCAGATACAGTTCATCCAAAAATTCATAGAACAACGCCAATCCATTTGCGACAGCTCGGAACTGGCTCCTTTAGAACCAGACGCGATACCGGTAAAACCGCACAAGCCGGCCGAGTCCCCCACCAGGTTTAACCTGTTGGATTCCATCGGGCTGACCCCACGGCGCAGCAGGCCCGTCCCCAATGCCGATTACAGCCACAAGATGAAAGTTTACTTTATTAAATCCCGGGAATACGAAAAAGCCTGTGAAAGGTATAAGAAAGCCCTGCATGATTGGCAGGAATTACGGGAGTCATTCGTCCAGAAATGCCGGTTCGAAGTCCAGGAAGCGACCTCCATTCTTAGGGAAGCACTACAGCTGAAATCATTTTATCAGGAAATAATTCGCAGGAGTTATATTCACAGTGACTATCAAGATCCCGATACCCTGAACAAATTCCAGTATTTCCTGGCTACCGGACGGGCTGACGACCTGCAGGGATGCATGAACATTTTCGAGATCGAGAGTCACTGGGTGGACATAAAGGCTGGCCAGGAAAGGATAGAAAACACTATCTGCCACCTGCAGCCCGATAATGAGGCCTTATACCATGCCAATCAGGAAGTCAGCCAAATGATCGCCAGCACCATGGAATAATGAGGCAGGGTTAACCGGCAGCCAGCGATGACCCATCCGGACTGCCTGGTTGACCCCTGGTTAAAAACCAGCGGTACATTATCATGCCGGCTCCGAAACCCCCAATATGAGCCCAAAAAGCGATGGATTGCTCGGCCCCGGTCGATAAGAGCCCGGATGCCCCGCCATATAATTGGGTTAGAATCCAGAACCCCAGGAAAATCCAGGCCGGTAAACTGACCAGGAAGAAGGGGGGGATGAAAGTAAGCACCGAAGCTTTGCGGAACATCAGGAAATAAGCCCCCATCACTCCCGCCACCGCTCCTGAAGCCCCGACCACGGGAATCTCGGAATGGATATTGAGCAGGAAGTGGGTTATGCCGGCCAGCAATCCGCACAGCAGGTAAAAGAGCAGGAAACGCAGCTTGCCCATCTTGTCCTCAACGTTATCACCAAACAGCCATAGTATCCACATATTTCCTATCAGATGCATCCAGCTCCCATGCAGGAAAGTGGAAGTGATGAATGGCAGGTATCCCATCCAGGATACGTGATAACCACTGTAATATATGGGCACCAAACCAAAGATATAGACCAGTTCATTCATGCCGGTTTCACCCAGTGAAACCTCGTACATGAATATCAAGGTGTTCAAGATGATGATAATGACGGTTATGATTGGAAAGCTGGCACTGCGCGCGTTATCTCGCAAGGGTATCATATAATACGCTCCACTCCTATATTTGTCTGCCCGGGTGATATTGGACCGGTTCTGCCGAGGACCTAGATAGCTCTACGAAGCTGATGCCTCAACTCCTCGAATTCAAATCTATTATACCCGCAAGGCCCCTTTTCTACGACGTCGGGTCGAACATGTCCCGACTGGCACCGCAAGCCGGACATTCGTCAGGCGGCTCCAGCCCTTCATGGACATACCCGCACACCCGGCATTTCCATTTGTTGCTGCGCAGAGTACCGCTGCCGTCCCTGCCCAGCATTTGCATGGTTTCGCGAGTGTCCACATTGGGCGCCATCATGATTACACCCACCAGGATCCCATCCCTGACAAAGCTCTTCTTGAAATATTGCTCTTTTTCATCCCGGACCTCAGTTATGCGGCACTCGCCAGGTGGCAGGTTGACCTCTCCTACCGAGAATATCTCCCGCCCAAAAGCCTTGACCAGTATGGGGACCACTGGACGCGAATACTCCAACCAGTCTCCCGCGGCATTGGCACCCGCGACCCGGCCCATCTCCAGGGCTGCGGCCCACGATCCGGCTGGGATTTCCTCCAAGGATGCCGCATCTCCGGCCGCAAAAACATCAGAAACATTGGTGCGCATGGACTTATCCACAATAATACCGCCATCCACTTGAATGCCTGCCGCTTGAGCCAGCTCCACATTGGGCACATATCCTGCCGCGAACAGAACCACATCGGCTTCCACCATCTTACCGTCGGTGAGCAGCACTCCGCTCGCGCGCTGGCCGCCCAGGATGGCATCGACGGTTGCACCCAGGATAAGCCCTACTCCATGGTCCCTAAAGAATTGTTGCAACTGTTCTGAACCTGGTTCATCCAGATGGCGCTCCATCAGCCGGGGAGCAGATTCTATGACCGTAACCTTTAATCCCTTTTTGACCAGGGCATCGACTATCTGCAGGCCCTTGAATCCATCGGTAACTAAAACCGCTCTGTGCCCTTCCTTGAGGCTCCGTTGCAATTTCTCGGCATCGGCCAGATACCGCAGCGATGACACCCCAACCTTGTCGGCGCCTGGTATTGCCGGTACGATACCCCGCGCTCCGGTAGCCAGGATCAATTTGTCATACTCCAGGCTCGACCCATCTTCCAGCGTCACCTGCCGGTTGTGTGTATCCAGCGCACGCACCGGGCAGGAGGTCTTGACTTCTACTTGTTTCTGATGGTACCAGTCATCACCATACACCAGGAGTTTTTCCAGGGGCAGGTCAGCGCTTATCAAATCGGGCAGTACCGGCCGGTAATAGGGTTTGACCTCTTCCCCGGTCAGAATGGTGACGGTGCCGGTGCGGTTGCGCTTACGGATGGCAGCTGCCGCCGAAAGAGCCGCGATTCCTCCTCCTACTATCAGGAATCTCTCGCTGGTGTCATTGATAAACTCGTCCTCCATCTTCTCCGCAACGAAGTTCTCCGCCTCCACTCCGCAGGCGGGACAGACGTTTGGCGGTTCCTGGCCTTCGTATATATGACCGCATACCAGGCACCGCCATTTCTTCTGTGATTGGGGAGCCTTTTTCTGGAGGACGGCTTTAGCAAAATCCATCCCAAACTTGAATGCATCCTCCAGGTTTCGCTCCGACGGTTTGAAGTTGATCCTCAAGCCGGGTAAGACTTCCATGCGCAGCATGCGTAACCGGCTCTCGATATTGGGAACCGCTTCACCACTCCAGCCATAAGCCCCGAAAGCTGCCGCAACCAAATGGCCGTGGGTTATGGGCGATAAATGGCTCAGCAATTCCCACACCGGCGGCAGGGTGTCGCCGACCAGAGTGGGCGAACCAATCAGCATGCCGTCCGCGGTGTCAATTTCATCCAACACCGAGGTCAGGTCCGATTCGACCAAGTTGTACTTCTTAATATTGAAGTCAGATACCATCTGCAGACCTTCTGCTACGCTGTCGGCGATCATATTGGTATAGCCATACACGCTCAGGTAGGGCATCACAATCTTGGGCCGGGGATCTTCGTCGGGAGGAGGAGGCGCGGCCCACTGGCGATAGAGGTCCATATAATAATCGAGGCGGTCTCTTAGGATAGGGCCATGACCAGGGCAGATCATATTCAGAGGGAGATCCTTGATCTTATCCAATGCCTCTATTACATAGGGTTTGAATGGTCCCATTATCTTGTCGAAGTAATACTTGAAGGCAGGAATGAAATCCTTTTCTATCAGATCGTTATATAATTGGGGCTCAGCAAAGTGGCTGCCGAAGGAATCACAGGAGAACAAGATGCGGTCTTCAGCCAGATAGGTATAAATGGAATCGGGCCAATGCAGGAAAGGGGCATTGATGAATTCCAGTTTCTTGCCGCCTAAATCCAGAGTATCGCCATGTTGGACGGCCTGTTGCTGGAATTTGGTGTTGGTTATCTCCTTCAGAAAGTTGAGGGCGGTGTTACTGCCGATTATCGTCAGACCCGGTATCAGTTTTACCATCTTTTCGACCGACCCGGAATGGTCCGGTTCAGTGTGGTTCATTATAAGGTACGATATTTGGTTGAGGTCGACTACCTTTTGCAGGTCGGCTATGTACTCATCGAAGAATTTGGCTTTGACGGTTTCTACGAGTGCTGTTTTTTCTTCACCTTTTATAAGATAGGCATTATAACTGGTGCCGTAATCGGTGGTCATGACAATGTCAAATATCCGCAGGTCCGGATCCAGCACGCCCACCGAAAATACCCCGTCACTTATCTGGGTAGCCAACATTTGATCCCCTCCCAAGCTAATGCGAACTCTTCCAACTCTAACTAAAATAATAAGAAATATTTCCAAAATGTACAAGCAAACCGGGCGCTTGGTCGGCGCCCCCTCCCCCGCCCTGATGTTTATTGTATACTTGTCTGCTCCCCATCAGCCGCCCATCTATGAAATGCCCTGTAACAACCGCCAGCAGCTGTTTCTGGGTAGTCTATGGACTCCAATAATCGACATATATTTCTATTGTCAATGTGACATTATTCACATAGAATTATGATAGCTCAGACTCGATTATATTTCTGCCCCCTATCCCTCATAAATGCAGGGTTACCAGGCATTTTGAGGACCCGCTGCCGGGCAGTGATATAAAAAAGTCGATACCGTTATATTTCTATATGGAAAGGAGGGATAAATTGATGAACTACCAGGAGATTCTCGCGAAATATGCAGACAAGCCAGGAGGAATGATCGAAGCTTTTCACGCCATCCAGGAACAGCTGAATTATCTTCCCGAGGAAGCCATCATTGCAGCCGCCCAAGTTTTCAATAAACCGGTTGCTCAGGCTTTCGGCGTGGCAACTTTTTACTCCATGTTCTCTACAGAACCGAGGGGTAAATATGTGATCAGGATCTGCGAAAGCGCTCCCTGTCACATTGCCGGTGCTGCTGAGGTCGTAGCCGCGATCGAGCAAGAATTGGGTATCAAGATGGGCGAAAGCACCGCTGACGGACTTTTCACCCTCGAATTCACTGAATGTGTGGGTCAATGCCAAGCTACTCCCGTAATCACTATCAATGGCGAACCTTATCTGGATGTTACTCCAGCCAAAATTTCCGGAATCATAGCGTCATGCCGGTAGGAAATATTAGCTGAATTAAATCAAGCTCCTGATTTGTCAGGAAAGGAGGACATAGTAATGGCCGAGGAAATGCGCATTGTTTTGCGTAATTACGGGAAGATCGACCCACTGAAGATAGACGATTATTTAGCTGCGGGTGGATATAGTGCACTGAGCAAAGCCCGCGGTATGAACCAGATGGACCTCATCAACGAGGTCAAGGCGTCCAACCTCAGAGGCCGCGGCGGAGCAGGATTCAACTGCGGTATGAAGTGGAATTTCGCCTATCAAGCCCCAGCTGACCAGAAGTATGTTATTTGCAACGCGGATGAAGGTGAACCCGGCACCTACAAGGACCGACTGATCATGGAAGGTGACCCCCAAGCTCTCCTGGAAGGAATGGCCATTTGTGCTTATGCCATCGGCGCCACCCAGGGATTCATCTATTGCAGAGGTGAATATCCTTCGGTGGTCAAGACCTTAAACACCGCCATCGCCCAAGCCACAGAGAAGGGAGTCCTGGGAGACTTCTCGATCGAAGTCCGCATGGGGGCCGGAGCTTATGTATGCGGTGAAGAGACCGCGCTTATCGAATCAATCGAGGGCAAACGCGGTGAGCCGCGTATCAAGCCGCCCTTCCCGCCGGTAATCGGTCTATGGGGCAAGCCCACCATAGTCAACAACGTAGAGACCTTTGCCAACATCCCGGCGATCTTGGAAAAAGGAGCCGCCTGGTATGCCGGTATCGGCACACCCTCTTATCCCGGCACCAAAATCATGACCTTGACTGGTGACGTAGTGAACAAGACATTTTTTGAAATCCCAACCGACACCACTATCAGAGAAGTGATCTACGGTTTCGGCGGTGGTATTCCCGATGGGAGAGAATTCAAAGCGGTACAGATAGGCGGAACCTCCGGAGCATTTATTCCGGCGGCTAATCTGGACACCCCCATCGGTTTCGATGCTATGAGCGCTATAGGAGCAGTGCTGGGGTCGGGAGCCGTATTCGTACTCAATGATACCCGGGACATCGTCGATGTCGCCGCCCGTATCGCCAAGTTTTTTGCACATGAATCCTGTGGAAAATGCGCCCCCTGCAGAGAAGGGACTATGCGCATGCATGACCTTATGGACAAGATCAACGATGGCCAGGGCAAGGCTGCCGATGTAGCACTGCTCAACAAGCTGGGCCGGGTCATGTCCTATTCCTGCCTGTGTGGTTTGGGCCAGGCTGCCCCCGCACCGGTTATGACCACCATCGAACATTTTGCAGCCGACTACAACGCCAAATTAGCGTAGGAAAGAGCAAAGGAGTGAAAAGAATGATAAACGTTACCGTAGACGGTATCAAAACTTCCGTTCCTGATGGCTCGACTATCCTGCAGGCGGCTCAAGATGTCGGTATCAACATCCCTACCCTGTGCTATCACCCTGACCAGTCGGTAAAGGCCAACTGCCGGGTATGCGTTTGTGAGGTAGAAGGAAACAGATTATTGCAAGCCGCCTGTTCGCAGCCAGTGTTTGAAGGAATGGTGATCAAGACCAGAACCCCCAAGGTAATTGAAGCCCGGAAGACCATTTTGGAGCTGATATTGTCGCATCATCCCCAGGACTGCCTCAATTGTATCCGCAATGAGAATTGTGAATTGCAGAGCCTGGCAGCCGAGTATTTCGTCCGCGACAATCCGTTTGAGCTCAAGGTCAGAGGTTTGGCAAAAGACCTCTCTACCCCTTCCCTATTCCGTGATCCGGATAAGTGCGTCCTGTGTCGTCGCTGTATAGAAGCCTGCACAGTCATCCAGACTGTCAACGCCCTGGGGCTGGAAGAACGCGGCAGCCATGCCATGGTTGTCCCCAGTTTGGGCAAGAACCTGATCGACAGCCCTTGTATCATGTGCGGACAGTGTATTCATGCCTGCCCGGTTGGAGCCATTGGCGAAGTCGAAGATATCGACAAATTACTGGCCGCTATCGCCGATCCGGATACTGTGGTAGTTACCCAGATCGCCCCGGCGGTTCGCCTGGCATTGTCGGAGGAAATCGGTATGGACACCGGTGAACTGCCCATGGAAGTGTTCGTAGCCGGCTTGAAACAGATCGGTTTCGACCATGTGCTGCACACAAACTTCACCGCCGACTTGACTATTTTAGAAGAAGGCAATGAGTTGCTTAAACGGTTGGGCAGCGGCGGCACTCTGCCCATGTTTACCTCCTGCAGCCCAGGCTGGATCAATTTCTGCGAGACTTTCTATCCAGACCTGCTGGATAATCTGTCCACCTGCAAATCGCCCCAGCAGATGTTCGGCTCCCTGGTCAAAACCTATTGGGCCGACAAGATGGGCATCGAACCCAAGAAGATCTTCTCCGTATCCATCATGCCCTGTGTAGCCAAAAAATTCGAGGCTGCCCGCCCGGAAATGAACGCCAGCGGATACCAGGATGTTGATATCGTCCTAACCACCCGCGAGATTGGCCGGTTGTTCCGGATGAGCGGCATCAACTTCAGAAAACTGCCGCCCCAGCCCTTCTCCCCCTGGATGGGCCAATACACTGGCGCCGCCGTCATCTTTGGCGCTACCGGAGGAGTTATGGAGGCAGCCTTGCGCACCGTCTACGAAGTGGTGATGCAGGAAACCCTGGAAGACGTTAACTTCACCGTTGCCCGCGGATTCGAGGGCATCAAGGAAGCCGAAGTCGACCTCAAAGGTACGGTAGTCAAAGTTGCCATCGCTCACGGATTGAGCCATGCCCGCAAACTCATGGACCAGGTCCGGGCAGGAGAGTCACCTTACCACTTCATAGAGATCATGGCCTGCCCGGGTGGCTGTGTAGGCGGCGGGGGACAGCCGATCACCAAAGCCAACGTTAAACGTATCCAACGCCTTGATGCCATCTATATCGAAGATGAAGCCATGCCGATTCGCAAATCCCATGAGAACGAGGAAGTCAAGAAAATCTACGAAGATTTCCTGCATGAACCCTTGGGTCACAAATCTCATGAACTGCTGCATACCCACTACCACGCTAAGCACAAGAACTTTTTATAGTCGCATTTTAACCTAACCAATTGTTGGCACAATCGCAGACCGTCTGCCCTGGTTCAATCAGGGCGGGCGGTTCTTTCTTATCCATAAACATGGCGGTTTTACCGCTTGCCTAGGGTCAGGGCCTGAGACATAATAAGGAGAGACTGGACGACGAGGTGGTTGGATTGGATAAGATAATGGTATTTGCCCCCCATCCCGATGACGACATCATCGGCTGCGGCGGCAGCATCGCCCGGCATACGCATAACGGTGATCAGGTGGCAATAGTATATCTGACTTCCGGAGAAGCCGGCAGCCTACATTACCAGTCCTCCGTACTGGCTGCCCTCCGAGAAAATGAAGCCCACCAGGCGGCAGGATCGCTGGGAGCGAATCCGCTGTTTTTCCTGCGTTACCCAGATGGCTACCTCGAATACAGCCAGACTGGCCTTGATCATATAATCAACCTGATCCGCCAGTTTCAACCTGCCCGTGTTTATCTGCCCCACAGTGGAGAAGCGGTTCCTGACCACCAGGTCACCTATGTGCTGGTAACAGAAGCCATTCGGCGGGCTTCCGGCCCCTGGTTCCAACAGAGTGGCATCCAACCATGGCGGGTTCCCACTGTTCTGGGTTATGAAGTTTGGACACCCCTGGTTACAGTGGGATACAGCCTGGACATTAGTGATTTCATTAATCTTAAATTGGATGCTTTGCGGATGCACCGCACCCAAATAGAATCCATCCGTTATGATGAGGCGGTTGAAGGGCTGAACCGCTACCGGGGTGTGATGACGGGTGAGGGTGATTACTGCGAATGTTTTCAACTGATCCGGACATCTTTGTAATGTTGGGGGTAATGAATGGAACTCTCCTCCCGTAGAGTGTTGATGGTGACCCCCTTCAGCCAGGTCCAACGCGGCAACAGCATAACCGCAACCCGCATCCGGGACGGCCTGTCCCTCCGTGGCTATGATATCGACCTTCTGTCCCTGGATGACCCCCTTTGGCAGGAGCGTCTCCAGGATGCCCTGCCCCGTTCGGAATATGGCTTGCTGCACGGCTTCAATGCCCGTTTTATGGGGCAATTCTTAATCGCTAAGCCTTGGGCTGCTGCCATGCCCTTCCTCCTGACCACCACCGGAACCGATATAAACATTGATCTGGGCAGTGAACACCATGCTGCAGTAATGGAAGCCATGCAGACAGCCGGCAAGATAGTTGTCTTCCATGAGGATCTCAAAGATCAGATCATCCCTTCCTATCCTCAGGGCCAGGACAAACTGGTGGTAATACCGCAATCGGTCTGCCTGCCGAATCCTGTCCCAAGCACCAGATCGGCATGGGGATGGTCGGCTGAGGAAACATTATTTATTCTGCCCAGCGGTTTACGCCCGGTCAAGAATATCTCCATGGCTATTGATGCCTTGTCGCTCCTATACCCCCGTTACCTGCATCTGCGCCTGATTATCGTCGGAGCTGCACTGGAATCAAGCTATAGCCGGCCTTTGCTGGAGCGGATATCTTCTCTGCCATGGGTAACCTACCTGGGAGAGATGCCTCACCGTGAGATGGGAGCCTTATTGGCAGCAGGCGATGTGGTATTGAACACCTCGTGGTCGGAAGGCCAGCCCCAGGCCGCCTTGGAAGCCATGAGTCTCGGGCTGCCTTGTATCCTGACGGCTGTACCGGGCAACCTTAACCTCATAACCAATGGCCAGGAAGGCTTCTATGTCCATGATGAGATAGGCCTGATCCAAGCCGCCCAAAGACTCCTCGACGATCCGGAGCTGCGCCGGCGAATGGGCGCGGCGGCCCGTGCATTGATAACCTCAAAATATCATTCCCGCCTGGAAATGGATGCCTATGATAAGCTGTATCGACAGCTCCAGACCGTCAAAAAAGGCTCATAGCTGCGTTACTACGGAATCCCCGTTCAATCGACGCACCTCCTGTACGCCTCAATCACGAGGCTCCCGAATGCCTTGCTCTAAGCTTTTTTGGTTCGGTCTGCCTGAACGTAACTTGTTTGACACCCTGACGCTGTATCGACAGCCCTTACGTTCCTAACCCCACCTGACTCCAGGCCAGTTTGGCCATTCCACAACCTGCTCCGCCGGACCATTGCTAATATCCTTCCTCCTGCCCCTTATCGTAAAAGGTTACATTCAGTAGAAAAATGATCGACATTTCGTACTATTTAATGAGTATAACTATGACAATGATTTTGACACCCATAAGGAGCAGCACATTGAAGCATATCTTATTGAAGCAGGAATTGCCCCTAAAAGCGATCGCCAAACCCCTGGAATCCAGATTGTACCAGATCATATTGGACAACCTTCCTTATAATATTGTCAGTTGCCGGCTGGCTGATTTCAGTTTTGAGTATGCCAACCCCACCACACTTGCCCAACTGGGTTACTCCCGTAAAGAGCTTTTTAGCTACAGCGCCCTGGACCTGATTCATCCTAATGATTTAGCCTTGGTCCGGTCCGTTATTGATACCAGCCTATCCATCGGCCAGGGGAACCTGGAAATGCGTTACCGCAAGAAAGACGGGTCGTATCTGTGGCTGGAAGTGACCGGCACCATAGTCCCTCGCAGCAGTGATGGCACGGCTATCATCATCATTGCCCACGACATCTCCGCCAAAAAACAGGCTGAAGCCCAGCTGCAGCGCCAGTTGTCAGCTCAGGAGATTCTACTCGAGACTTCCAAGGATTTCAACAATATCACGGTCGAAAATATCGACGACCTGATCTCCGCCACCCTCGGCAGGATGTGTCGATTTGACGGTAGTGAGCGCAGCTATGTTATCCTCTTTTCGGCCGACCAGTATACCATCGGCCGGGTGTATGAATGGTGTGAGGAAGGCATACCCCACCGTATGAAAGGCGCGGAGGGTTCGCCGGTGAACTCATTGCCTTGGTGGAACAACAAAGTCCAGGAAGCCGCGGATATTTTGATCGCCCCTGCCAGTAGTCCGGAGGGGGTTGGGAAGGATAAGTCAGACGACACCGCGCCTCCTCTCTTCCGATCTCAATTGGTGGTCCCCATGTTCCTGGAGGAGAAGATCGTCGGGTTCCTGGGTTTCGATACGGTTACTTCACCCCGGGACTGGTCCAAGGAGAATACGGTCATGCTGGAATCGGCAGCCCAGATAATTGTAAAGGCCTGGCAGCGCAAACTGTATGTCGAGGCTCTCCAATCTTCCGAGAACTATTACCGCACTATCTTTGAAAATACCGGTGCCGCCAGCATGATCATCGAAGAGGATCTGTCGATTTCTATGGCTAATGAGAACTGCCTGCAGTTGTTGGGATACCGCAAGGAGGACATGCTCGGCTGCCACCTCTTTGATTTGATTCCCGCCAGCAGAACTATGGTCTTGCAGGATTACCTGAATGCCCGTAAAGATGAACCGGCAGCCGCTCCGCTGCGTTATTCAGCCCAGATATTGGGCCGGGATGAAAAGCTGCGCAAAGGCGCGGTATACGTCGATATTATCCCGGGCACCGGCAAGCATGTATTGGCATTCACCGACCTTACTGAATTCAACCGCATCAACCGGGCTTTGAAGACCATCAGCACCATCAACCTGGCCATGATAAACGCCGATATGGAATCCGAACTACTGCGTCTGGTATGCGAACTGATTGTGGAACTGGGCAGCTACGGGCTGGCCTGGGTGGGATATCTGCGGCCCGACCAGCAGATGAAGGTACAGCCCATTGCCAATGCTGGGACCGATGGAGGCTATCTGGCCAAACTTAATGTAAAGCTGACCGACCATAAGCGGGGCAAAGGACCCACCGCACAAGCTATCCGCAGCGGATCCCCGATCGTCACCCCGGACTTCAAACGGGACGATTCTTTCCGCCCCTGGCTTAAAGATGCCCTGCGCCGAGGCTTTAAGTCCAGCATGGATATCCCCCTGATATCAGACGGAAAAGTTTTTGGAGTCCTGGGCATCTGTGCCAATGAGCTCGATGCCTTTGATGACCAGGAGCAAAATCTGCTGATCAACATAGCTGACAATCTTGCCTACGCCATCATGAGCCTGCGCACCCGGGGAGAAATGAACCAGGCCGCCCGCGATTTGGAAAATAGCCTGGAAAAGATGCAGCGCATCCTCATGCAGTCGGTCACCGCCCTAGCTGCCGCTTTGAGCACCAGGGATCCCTACACCGCTGAACACCAGAAAAAGGTAGTCAAATTGGCATCCGCTATAGGCTATGAGATGGGCTTGTCCCGGGACCAGATAGAAGGCATCGAGGTAGCCGGCAACTTGCATGATATCGGAAAGATACATATACCCATCGAGATCCTCAGCAAGCCGGGGAAGCTGACAGAACTCGAATACTCTCACGTGAAGCTCCATAGTCAATCCGGCTATGACATAATTAAGGATATCGAGTTCCCCTGGCCGGTGGCGGAAATCATTCTGCAGCATCATGAGCGGATGGATGGCAGCGGTTATCCGCGGGGGTTGAGCGGGGATGAGATACTAATGGAAGCCCGGATAATTGCCGTCGCCGACGTGGTTGAAGCCATGGCTTCACACCGCCCCTATCGGCCCGCCTTGGGAGTCGAGTGTGCCCTGGATGAGATAAACCGAAACAAGGGCATCTTTTATGATCCCCTGGTGGTAGATGCATGCTGCAGGTTGTTCCAGGAACATGGCTTTACCCTGGAGAGCCAGTTGGGCTCCACATCATAGGTTCAGAGGCAGTCGCTTACCCTTCACTAAAAATATTACATGGATCTCCACCCCATACCTGCGTATCCGGTCTAGTTTGGCTTGTCGGCAGGCATCCAGCTGGCCCTTCTTAGTGGTACGGTCTATATAGGGCGCGCTATTTACTCAGTTATCACGTCCAGCACAATTCAGCCGCCAAAAGGCGGGCTCTGTCTCCTGCCTGCCGTCATGCATTCACCTTTCAATTGAGCTATACTGTTTACGTTGATACTGCTAAAAAAAGAATGACAAGGAGGCATCTATCATCTCTCGTTGGTTATTGAAAACAGAACCGGACGATTATTCCTGGGCTGACCTCTCCCGGGAATCGGAGGCGTTGTGGGACGGAGTCAAAGCAGCTCCGGCTATCAAGAACATTAAACTGATGAAACCAGGCGACCAGGTATTCATTTATCATACCGGTCAGGAACGGCGCATCGTGGGAATAGCTGAGGTTACCAGCTTCCCTTATTCCGACCCGGGCAACAAAGCTTTGGTTAAAATAGCAGCCCGGGAGGAATTGCCGCACGCGGTTACTTTGAAAATGATTAAGGAAAGTGGACTTTATGGAGACTGGGATCTGGTAAGATTGCCGCGCCTGTCCGTAGTTCCGGTAAGCGGCGCCCAATGGCAGCAAGTGTTGAGATGGGCCGACAATTGAGCCTCAATCCCTCTCTATAAGTCAAACTGTTGGCAGTTGAAAATTGGACTGCGATTAAAAAAAGAAGAGCCCTTAATGAAGGCCTCTTCTTTTTTTCCATCATTATTTAAATTATAACTGGTCGGGATGACAGGATTTGAACCTGCGGCCTTCTGGTCCCGAACCAGAC
>CAZBSD010000035.1:18914-21720 GCA_964494735.1 uncultured Syntrophomonas sp. | reverse complement strand
TGGCCCACTACAACCTGGTGGTTCCCACCACCTCCATGAAGGAAAATGAGACTGAGTATGCCATAGCCTTCGCGGTTCCTGCCAATGCGCCGGGTATCGTTCATATAGCTGAAGCTCCCGCCCCCAACGCCCGCCGCTTAATGGACAGCGATGCCATGGACTTCGGTAATGCGGAATATGGGGTACACGGATCGACCCTGGTGGTGTTTAATGATGTCTTCATTCCTAATGAATTGGTGTTTATGTGCGGTGAATATGAATTTGCCGGGACGCTGGCGGTGACCTTCGGAGCCATCCAGCGTTTGGCCACGGCCTGTTGCAAATCGGGCCACTGTGACCTGACTTATGGCGCGGCAGCCATAGCTGCTGAGTATAATGGGGTTGATAAACTAAGCCATATAAAGGACAAAATCGTGGAAATGTCATTTCAGTCGGCGTTGGCCTATGGAACTGCTCTGGCCGCTGGTTATAAAGCCCAACAGCATCCGTCCGGGATCTTTATCCCTGATGAACTGCTGGTCAACGCCGCCAAGCTGCAAGCGGTGGAAGCCGTTTGGGCCGCATCCAAGTGGGCGGTCGAAATCGTGGGCGGTATTGTGTGCACCGCTCCTACTCAAAAGGATTTTGATAATCCGGAGATTGCTGAATATGTAGACAAGTATTTCAAAGGCAAGGCCGATGTATCAACTGAAAACCGGGTGCGGATAGCGCGCTTGGTCGAGTATCTGTGCGGACAGGGCTCGATCGTACCGACCGAATCTTCCCAGGGCGGGGGACCAGCGGCGGTGCAGAGACTAGGCATGCGAATGAACAACAACCTCAATTATTATAAGAGCCGGGCCGAGAAAATGGCAGGTATCAAGAAATAATTCATTGCTATCGATAATTAAGCATGGTGAGAACCAGGGACCCACACCTCGCACCAGATGGTCTTTTTTGGCGCGTCGGGGCTGGGTCCCTGCTCCGCTCCGGTCCTGGCTGCTCAGCCTTGTTTAATCCGGTATTTTTATTCTTGGCTCGATTCCGCCCACCATAAATGGTGTCTGTATTGATCCCTAGCCCTTCGCTCTACCGCCGGGGGAAGGCGCCAAGACCCCGGCCAGGGCGCCCAGGGAGCCTGAACCCAATGCCACCAGGGCGTCGGGGATGGGTGAGCCCAGGATGGCCAGGCCGATGATGCCGGCGACGTTCAGAACCGTGACCACTCCCAGGAACCGGATCACGGAGTGATAGATAGGAGCATCCTTTGGATCATGGGGAGGAAGGGCCGATGTTGAACTCATATTGTCACCTCCGTATTCGTTCAGATTATTAAAAAAAAGCAGATGGATTTACCGGTTGCTATATGGTATGAATCGAGTCGGATAACTTCTACAGATTATTAGTAAAAATTGACTTATGGTGCTTTTACATCCAGGCTGGTTATAGATTAGAATATATGCACCAGAGCCGCCGTCATGACATTGGTGATCGGCACCAGTTGGAGCGGCCTGTTGTCAGAATTCATATTCATCAAACGAGAGGATGATCGATGTGATAGCAAACAGGATGCGGGGACCGGTGGAGAACAGCTCGGTAGTGCGGGCCATGTTCGAGGAAGGCAAACGCCTGGCCGCCATTCACGGGCCCGAGAATGTCTTCGATTTCAGCCTGGGCAATCCTAATGTGGAACCGCCCGAGGCCATCAAGCAGGCCATCATCGAGGTGGTCAATGAGTTCAAACCAATGGACCTGCACGGCTACATGAACAATTCCGGCTATGAAGAGGTGCGCCAGGCGGTGGCCGAGTCGCTCAACCGCAAGCACGGCAACGATTTCACCCAGGCCAACATCATCATGAGCGTGGGAGCGGCCGGAGGGCTGAACGTTATTTTGAAGACCCTGCTGGACCCCGACGATGAAGTAATCGTTTTCGTGCCTTTCTTCGGGGAATATCGCTTCTATGTAGACAACTATGGTGGGGTTCTGGTGCCGGTGCCGGCTCCGGCCCCGGATTTCCGGCCTGACTTGGTGGCCTTCAGCGAGAAGATAACGGCGCGCACCAAGGCGGTCATCATCAATTCGCCCAATAATCCGACCGGGGTGATTTATCCCGAAGCCTTTATACAGGATTTGGCTGCTATCCTGTGCGAGAAACAGGTGGAATTCGGTACCGACATTTACCTGATAGCCGATGAGCCCTATCGCGAACTGGTCTATGACGGGGCCCAGGTGCCTTACCTGACCAAATACTACTCCAACACCATTGTCGGCTACTCCTTCAGCAAATCGCTGTCCCTGCCTGGGGAACGCATCGGCTATCTGGTGGTCCCCAGCCAGGCGGCTGATTTCGAAAACATCATCACCGCCGCCAATATCGCCACCCGCATCATGGGATTTGTCAATGCCCCCTCCCTGTTGCAGAGGATAATCCCCAAGTGCCTGGACGCGCAGGTGGACATCGCCGCCTACAACCGCAACCGGGAGCTGCTCTACAACGGTCTGACCTCGTTCGGCTATGAATGCGTCAAGCCGGAGGGAGCATTCTATCTGTTCATCAAGACCCCCATCCAGGATGATGTGGAGTTCTGCAACCGCGCCAAGCAGCGCAACATCCTGATGGTGCCGGGAGCGGCTTACGGTTGCCCCGGCTATGCCCGTATCGCTTACTGCGTGGCCTATGACACCATCGCCCGGGCCCTGCCTGGATTCCAGGCCCTGATCGAAGAAGTGCGGGCGGGATGAGGGAGCAGATCTGAAGCGGGAATGATATCAGCGGAGCCGATTAATCCCCGCCAAAAATGGAAATGATAAGTATGTAGTGCAT
>CAZBSD010000035.1:0-18904 GCA_964494735.1 uncultured Syntrophomonas sp. | reverse complement strand
ATTATGATATGCTATGCATATAAAGACTAAGATTTTGCGAGGGGGAATAGGGATGGATGTGTTTGATCGTTTTATCAACCTGAGTTTCGGCATGTTCAGCTTGACCAGGGAAAAGGCTCAGTCTTATATCGATGAGATGGTGGAAAGAGGCGAGATCAAGAGGGAGGACGCCAAGGACAGCGTCGAGAAGGTCATCCAGAAGGGTGAGGAGCAGCGCCAGGAGTTCAGTAATGCCATCCAGGATGAGATGGATAAGTGGAAAAATAAATTCGGCATGGTGTCCCGGGCCGAATATGATGAGCTGGCCAAACGGTTAAAGGATCTGGAAGCCAAGTTGGGGCCAAACAATCCGGCTGAATAGACGACTGGTGCGTTTACGAAACCTGGGTGGGAGCGGGATCAGGTCGTCGGCAATCAAAAATGTTTATAAAATGCATCGCAAAGCGGGGGTGAAGTACCCTCGCTTTTTACTGCCAATAACGGCTGATAGCAGCGTTAATAAGAAGTCTCCGCTCAATCGACGTGCCTCAGGTACGACTCAATCGCGGATGTTTTTATTGGCGTGCTTCAAGCCTGTTTTGCCGGTCCATAATAATACCTTTTTCAAAGGGTGAGCGCTGGATGGGACTCGGTCAGCGTTGTATCGGGTATAGACCGGCCGGATATGGCCCAGACTGTTAAGTATAGCAAGTACTGGATGGGGGCCGGGATGACCGATGAGCCGGGGCAATGGATTTATGCATCTCAGCCATGTGGCCAGGTACCGTGAGATCGGCAACGTGTTGGTCAAACATGGGTTCGGGTTCCTGTTCGACCGCTACAGCCTGCAGAAGATGGTGGGGCGGTGGAGATCGGAAGGGATAACGGAAGGGGAGTCGGGAGGGATGGGCACCCCCCGGCGGCTGCGCACCGCCCTGGCCGAGCTGGGCCCGGCCTTCGTCAAACTGGGCCAGTTGCTGAGTATCCGCCCCGACCTGTTAGGCCCCGAGTACATAACCGAACTGGAGAAACTGCAGAATGAGGTCCCGCCGGTGTCTTTCCGGGAAGTCCTGGAGGTGTGCCGCGACAGCGGCATCGATATTGAGAGGTCATTCAGCTGGGTAGACCCGGTCCCGTTGGCGGCGGCTTCCATCGCCCAGGTACACCGGGCGGTGCTCTGCAACGGTGACGAGGTAGTCTTGAAGGTGCAGCGGCCCGGCATCGCCAAGGTGATCGAAACTGACCTGCTCATCCTGGCTGATATGGGGCGCATCCTGGAGAAACGGACCGCCTGGGGCAGTCTCTACAGGGTCAGCGAGATCGTGGCCGAGCTGTCCAATGCGGTGCGGCGGGAGCTGGACTTCGAGCAGGAAGCCCGCAATGCGGATACCTTCTACCGCAATTACCGCGATGACCAGCAGGTGCTGATACCGCGCGTTTACTGGGACTATACCACCCACCGGGTATTGACCATGGAATATTTGGCGGGCATCAAGATATCTGATTTCCAGGCCCTGCGGGATTCCCACCTGAAGGTGGCAGATATCGCTCAAAACCTGTTGGCGTCTCTGTTTACCCAGATCTATGAGCGCGGTTTCTTCCACGCCGATCCCCACCCCGGCAACATCGCGGTAAGTCCATCCGGGCAGATAATATACTATGATTTCGGCCAGGTAGGGGTTTTGGACCAGGTGCTCAAAGAGGAGTGTATCAATCTTCTCCTGGGGATGATGAATTATGATGTGGAGGCCGTGACCCGGGCTCTATTGGCCATAGGTATCAGCTCCCATTATGTGAAGCGCGACGAACTGGTCCGGGACGTGGCCCGTCTGGAGAAGAAATACTACGGCCGGCCCCTGGCCCAGATCAAGCTGGGTGAGTCCATGGCCGAGTTGCTGGAGTTGTCGACCCGCTACCAGGTGCGCATTCCGGCTGAACTGTCCCTGGTGGTGAAGATGCTGATGACGGTCGAAAGCATAGTGACCCAGATGGATCCGCAGCTAAGCCTGGTAAAGATTGCCGAACCTTATGGCCGCAGGGTCTGGCTGCAGAGATTCTCGCCCCGCCGCCTGAATCAAATGGTCCGCCGCAGCCTGGCCGATTATGCCCGGGTGATGAAGAACATCCCCACTGACTTGGAGAAGATACTGGCGATGATCAGTGAAGGGGAGCTCAGAGCCAAGATGGAGATCATGAATATGGAAAAGGTGACCGCCAAATTCGATGTCATGTCCAACCGGCTCTCCCTGGCCATTATCCTGGCCAGCCTCTTGATGGGGACCGCTCTGATAGCGGAAAAGGCCAACAGCATCATCCTGACCCGGCTGCCGGTGGTGGAACTGGGCTTCCTGGCGGCCTTCATCCTGGGCCTTTTCCTGGCCTGGTCCATCCTCAAGAGCGGCCGCTTTTGAGCGCCTGAATAACTGGGCATCAAATAACTTGGGGACAGGCACCAAGTTATTGAGGGACTGTCCCTTTCAACCCGAGGTAAGAATTTCCGGCCATTTTTTATTCTTGACGGAATATATTTATAGTGATAGTATTACCGGAAAGTTTAATTACGAAGCGATGATCAGGATAGTAGTCGTCGGGCTGACTCCTAGAGAACCGGGAAGGGTGGGAACCGGCAGCGGAACGATGATGAATGCCTCCTGGGAGCGCTGGTTTTAAGGCAGCAGCCCCAAGCCAGACGGACGCCGCCGTTAACGGTTCAAGCTGGGTCATCATAGCACATGGCCAAATTGGGTGGTACCGCGGGAATCTGAACTCTCGTCCCTTTCCGGGATGGAGAGTTTTTTGTTTGCCGGGGTAATTATAGAGAAGGGGGCACAGGTATGGAACTTAAGAAGAGGATTCTGGAATTGCTCGAGTACGATGCCCGTATCAGCACCAAGACTCTGGCGGTCATGCTGGAACAGGACGAAGCGGTTATCACCAAAATAATCGCGGAGATGGAAAAGGACAGAACCATCATCGGTTATGGTGCGGTAATAAATTGGGAGAACGTAGGAGTTGACACGGTTTCGGCCATGATCGACGTGAAGGTGACCCCGGAGCGAGACAAGGGATTTAACTCCACCGCGGAGAGGATCCAGCATTTTCCCGAGGTCAGGTGCGTCTACCTGATGAGCGGTACCTATGACCTGTCGGTGGTGGTCGAGGGCAAGACCATGAAAGAAGTGGCCCGCTTCGTATCCCAGAAACTGTCCACCCTGGATAATGTCCAGAGTACGGTCACCCATTTTGTGCTGAAGCGCTACAAACAGGACCACTTCATCTATAAGGAACCGGAAGTGGATAAAAGGCTGGTGGTAAGCTGATGGGCGGGATGGATTCATATATATCGAGCCTGGTCAAGACCATCCCTCCCTCCGGGATAAGGAAGTTCTTCGACCTGGTGTCTCAATCCGAAGGGGTTATCTCCCTGGGGGTGGGGGAACCCGATTTCGTGACCCCCTGGCATATTCGCGAGGCCTGCTGGTATTCGCTGGAGAGAGGCTACACCATGTATACCTCCAACTCCGGGCTGCCCGAACTGCGGGATGAGATCGCCCTATACGAAAAGCGCAAGATCGGGCTGGACTATGATCCCGGCCAGGGGATACTGATCACGGTGGGGGTCAGCGAAGCCACCGATATAGCCCTGCGGGCATTGCTGGAACCGGGAGACGAAGTACTTATACCAGAGCCCTGTTTCGTGTCCTACGCTCCTGGAACGGAGCTGGCCTATGGCAAGGCGGTGCCGGTGGAAACCTTCGTGGAGGACGAATACCGGCTGCGGCCTGAGCACCTGGCGGCCCGCATAACCCCGCGCAGCAAAGTCCTGATCCTGTCTTATCCCAGTAATCCTACCGGGGGGATCATGACCAAAGCGGACCTGGAAGCCCTGGCAGACATAATAATCAAGAACGATCTGATTGTCATCAGCGACGAGATATATTCGGAACTTACCTACAATGGCAAACACGTATCCATCGCCTCTCTGCCGGGCATGAAAGATCGCACCCTGGTGCTCGACGGCCTTTCCAAGGCCTTCGCCATGACCGGCTGGCGGATAGGATACGCCTGCGGGCATCCCGACCTGATCGGGGCCATGACCAAAATACACCAATATACCATCATGTGTGCCCCCATAATGGGACAGATGGCGGCTATCGAAGCCCTGCGCAACGGTGAGGAAGAGATGCGCAAGATGGTGGAGGACTACAATTACCGGCGCAAACTGATACTCAACGGTCTGAACCAGATCGGCTTGGATTGTTTCGAACCGAAGGGCGCTTTCTATTGTTTCCCCTCTATCCGCAGCACTGGCTTAAACAGCGAACAGTTCTGTGAGAAACTGCTGTTCGAGGAGCAGGTGGCGGTAGTACCCGGCAACGCTTTCGGCGCCTGCGGGGAAGGTTTCATCCGCTGCTGCTACGCGGCCAGCATCCCCAACATCGAACAGGCCATCGAAAGAATGGGGAATCTGGTTATTCGACAAAAAGGCCGCTAAAGGTCATTGTCGTCCCGGTTAATCGGTAAAATATCGGTGCTGTCATCGAAAGGGACGGAAAAAGGCGGGAATAATACGATATTTAACTAGAGGAAACCCCGGGTGATGAATTGAACCCCTTATACAGTATATAGTACTGGTATAGGGGGTTTAGCTATGTATGGGGAAATAGAGGCCGGCGATATCGAACTCCTCAATGCGGTAAGCAACCTGGCCCCGGTTTACCGCAAGGAATTCAAGGATTATATCCAGTACCTGCTTACCAAGCAATACAAAAAAGAGCTGATGGTGGCCATCTTCCACAATCAACTGCTGCATAGTCTCCTGCAGAGCACCCTCCAGCTGGCGGAAAGGGAAGAATTCTCGATAGTCCAGATAGAGAAAAGAGTCGGGCAGATGCAGGAACTCTACTTCGGTATCTTCGAAAAGATCCACATCAAGTACAGCGAACTGGTGGATGGACTGGACAGTTACGAATTGGTGCGGGACTTCGGCAAATTAAGCTTCGACAATATCAACCGGGCCTGCTGCAGCGGCAACCGCCTGCTCATCAGGATGGAGGTCAACGAATTCCTGGAAGGTTTCTATAAACACGCCCAGAAGAAAGAGGCTAGAAAAATCTTTGCAGTCTAAGCATTTGCAGTATAATGATAGCAATGTTCGAATAATGTTCGTATATTGGAGGCTGCAAGAATGATAATCAAGTTTCTGGGTGCTGCCAAGACCGTGACCGGGTCTTTTTTTGTGATCGAGACCGGTCAGATCCGTTTCGCCGTCGACTGCGGCATGTTCCAGGGGTCCAAGCAACTGAAGGAAAAGAACTACGGTGATTTTCCCATTGAACCGGGCTCCCTCCAATTCGTCATCCTCACCCACGCTCATATCGATCATTCCGGACTGATCCCCAAGCTGTGCAAAGCTGGTTTTAAGGGACCCATATATACCAGTCCCGCCACCGTCGAGCTGTGCGAGATCATGTTTCCCGACGCCGGCCATATCCAGGAATCTGAAGTGGAGATGAAGAACCGTAAGCTGAGCCGGGCCGGCAAGACTCTGCTGGAGCCTATCTATACGGCTGAAGAAGCCTTGGAATGCCTGCCCCAGCTGCACCCGGTCAATTACGATGAGGTCCATCGCCTGGCCCCGGGAGTAGAGATCAGACTCCGGGATGCCGGGCACATTCTCGGTTCCAGTATCGTGGAGATGTGGGTGGACGAGGACGGCCAAAAGGAAAAGCTGGTCTTCAGCGGTGACCTGGGCCAGGGCAGTCAGCCGATCATAAAAGATCCCAGCGTGATCGAAAGCGCCGATTATGTATTATTGGAGTCGACTTACGGTGATAGGTTCCATAAAGGCACCGCAACCCGGGTCGAACAGCTCAAGAAGATCATCGATGATACCATGCGCAAAGGCGGCAACCTGATCATACCCTCATTCGCGGTGGAAAGGACCCAGGACCTCCTCTATGACATGAGTGTCCTGCAGGCCGAGGGCCAGCTGGACCCGAGTATCGATATCTATATAGACAGTCCCCTGGCCATAGCCGCCACCGAAATATTCCAGCGCAACATGGAATACTACGACCAGGAGACCATGAAGATGATAGGGAGCGGGCATCATCCCCTTAAGCTTCCCAATCTCAAATACTCCCGCACCCGCGAAGATTCGGTCGAGCTCAACAACCGGGTGGGCGGCACCATAATAATCTCCGCCAGCGGCATGTGCGACGCGGGCCGGATAAAATATCACCTCAAATACAACCTATGGCGGCCGGAAAGCACCATCCTGTTCGTGGGCTATCAGGCGGTAGGCACCTTGGGACGCCGTATCCTGGAAGGGGAGAAGATGGTCACCATCCATGGCGACCAGTTGGTGGTGAAGGCCGATATCGCCACTATCGAAGCCTATTCAGCCCATGCCGACCAGATCGGTCTGCTGAGCTGGCTCAAGAACTTCAAGAAGAAGCCCAAGACGGTTTTCCTGGTCCACGGGGAGGAAAAAGCGCAGCCGGTGCTGGCTGAACTGATCCAGAAGGATCTGGGTATACCGGTTCTCATCCCAGGCTGGCTGGATAGCTACGAATTAAAACCGGAAGGTGTCCTGGCCGAAGGGACCATGGTCCAGGCCCACGAACTGCCTGAACATCGCGCGGTGCCGGTAAACAAAGCCCTGATCGCGGAGCGCAAGTACCTCGAACTGCGGACCCGCCTGAATACCCTGTTCCAGGAGAAGTACGACCGGGCCCTTTATGATGAGCTGATCGAGTCCCTGGACAAGATCGCCGGCAACATCTAGGATCGATGGTATGATAGACGCAACGGGTACATCAACGCCGTGATAAGTTTGTATTGCTCGGTCTGCCTGAATGTAACTTGTTTGATACCCTGAGCCGTCCCCGCCGGGACGGCTTTTTTACAGCCAGGGTCCCTGTGCCATCCAAGGATGGACAAATTGCGCCCCATTTTGGGCGGTGAAGGTGACGAAAAATTTTGCTGCAAATAGACACCAACTGACGCAATATCCGGACATAAAGGTAACCTGATCCAGTCAAGCTGTGTGCCGGACCTTAAACCACGGTTTACTATTTGTTTTTATATACATGGTCTTTATTTTGGATTAATTCATATAATTGTATATTTGTTTGGCCTCCAGATGCGGTGCTATAATTCTGGTACTGATTTTGGGGAGATGGAAAATCAATGCAACAGACGACCGCATCGTTGGAGTTATACCGCTGGGGATATGCGCACTTACCGGGAGCGGTTTTTTTCTACGCCAAAGAATTGGATTTGGACATGGAAGACATTGGCATATTGTCAGCGATTTTTTATGCTTATGAGAACACCAAGCCTTTATACCAGTCCGGTGTACAGACCGGCCAGGTCCTGCTGCGCTGCTCCAATCTGAATACCAACAAGCTCTCCCGGCGGCTGCAGAAGCTGACCAAACAGGGTTTGCTGGAGGTGGGCGAAGGGAACAGCAAGAACTTCACCGAAAAGATCATCGGGCTGGAGCCTTTGATGATCAAGCTGAAGCAACTGGTGGTACGTGATCACCCGGAGCTAAATATGGGCAATACCACCCGGCCGGCAGTGAATCAAGCCGACAGCCAGCTGGCTGATTACAAGGCCCGCATCGAAGAACTGGAACGCGAACTGGAAGAGGAGCGCACTGCAGCGGCGGCCGTCCCGCCGGCTCCGATGGACGTCAATTACCGCCGGATAGCGGATTTTATAGCCAAGAAGACCGGCAACCTGCTCAGTGTAAGGATGGAAGCGGAGCTGCGCAAATGGCTGACCGATTTCGGATTTACGCCCGAGTTTTTGTTTGGCATGCTGGAACTGGTCTTTGAACGCAAGATAACCAATCCCCGTGAAATAACCAAGATAGCCAAGGACCTTAAGGATTATGCGGTCACCAGCGTAGACGGCCTGGACGTCTATTTCAAGACTTATGTGGACCAGGACAAGGTGGCCCCCCGGGTTCATTTTGATCCCGATGCGGCCGAATTCGGAACCTTCACCGGTTTGGACATGAGTGCCGAAGCCCGGCGCAAGGTATATCATAAGTGGCGCTATGATTGGGGCTTCTCACACCAGATGATAATGCGGGCGGGGGAGCTGATGTGTCAGCGCACCAAAAACGGCAGCCTGGAATACATAGACAGTGTGCTCAGCAACTGGATGGCCAAGGAGATACGGACCTTGAAGGATGTGGACAAGGAACTCGATGAGCACCGCAACCGTTCCCGCACCACCAAGACCAACGGCTTTGGAGCCAAACCGATCCCTGTTAAAACCGGCAATGCCGATATGGAATTTTACGTGCCGCCGGAGATTTTGGCGGAACTGAAGAGCAAGGTCTGAATCGACGCATCCCGGGCAGATTTGGGGCAAATGACGATAAATTCAGACAAATAAGGTATAATTATTGCCAGGTTTTGATCCTGGCATTTTTTATGGAGGGAAGCAACCATGGCTAGGCTGGAAATGGAACTGCCACCGCATTTGATCGACCTGGAAAGCGAACGGAGAGTGCTCTCCTCCATGTTGCATTCGGAGGAGGCTTGCATAGAGGCTTGCAACACCCTGCTGCCGGATGATTTCTATTCGCCCCAGCATGGCACCGTTTTTGAACTGGCCCGGGGCCTGTATGAAAGAGAAGTAAGGCCGACCTATGTGGAACTTATCAAGGAAGCTCACTCCCTGGGCATGCTGACTAATGCCCGGGATGTGGAAGAGCTGCAATATATCGCTGAACATTACATCTATGACGGCAACATCGGTTTTTGGCTGAAGAGGGTCAAGGACCGCAGCCGGCTGCGCAAGTTTGAAAACTTCATCCGCAAAAGCTGGCTGCTCCTGCAGGAGGAGACCGAGCGGGATGTGGAGCAGGTATTGATGGCGGCGGAAGAGGAGCTCACCAACCTGACCGCCCTGGAGATCGACGACCGGGTCGACAGCCCGGAGGAGCTGGCCCGACTGGGTTATGAAGAGGTGGAGCGCCGCTTCTTGCGCTACAAGGAGATCAAGGAGAAATACAAGGGGGTCATCCCCCTGGACGGACTGCCCACCGGTTTCTACAACCTCGACAAGGTAACCCTGGGTTACAAACCGGGTGACCTCATAATATTGGGAGCCCAGACCGGACACGGCAAGACCTCTTTTGCGCTGCATACCGCCAATGCTATCACTGTACGCAGCAAGCATAACGTTTTGTACCTCAACACTGAGATGAGCCGGCAGCAGATAGCCCTGCGCTGGGGTTCCATCCTGTCCGGTATCGAACATGAACGGGTGCGCAGCGGCGAGATTAATGAGTCGGAACTGTCCCAGATCCTGAAAGGCTATTCGGACTTGATGCAGAGTGGCTTTTACTCCTATCCCTGTCCCAACCTGACCCCGGAGAAAACCATATCCATCGCCCGCAAGTTCAGGGCCCAGAAGCATATCGACATGATGATAATCGACTATGTGGGCCGTATGGACAAACAGGATCCCCGCCTGCAGGAGTGGCAGGTATTGGAACAGATAGTCAAGACCCAGAAGATGCTGGCCCAGAATCTGCAGATTGTGGTGATGTGTCTGGTCCAGTTGAATCCGGACGGGAGCTTGCAGGGGGCCAAACGGATGAAAAATGAATGTGATCTGATGCTTAAACTCAGTCCCTTCAGCAAAGAGGAGCTGGCCGAGAATCCTGAGTTGAAGAAGTATGACGTGCAGCCCAATTATTTCATTTTCGTGGACAAGAACCGCGACGGGCAGAGTGGTATCCATATCCCCATCTATTTCGACCTGCAGCGACAGACCATGCGGGATCCCAAAAGGGTCACGGTCTAATGGCGCCGATCGACCATAAAGCCAAACAGCTCTACGATGCCGTGGCCAAACTCATTGCCAACCTGCACGTGCAGAAGGGCAGGATAACCCAGGAGGAGATGTATTGCCTCCTGTCCATCCTGGACTTGATTATGCAGGGCAAGGACGACCGGGGCTTGATCCAGGTTTTGCGGGATTGGCAGGCCGGGGAACCCAACCCGGAGGTGGATGAGATAATCAAAGCCACCCTGATCAGTACCGATTTCACCAAACCAGCCGCGCTGGATGCAAATCTTGAGACGCTGCGCGATCTGATACGCTATAATAAGGACTTGGGAGCAACCCGCTAGCACCATGGTGCAGCCTGGGAATAAGAGTCCCCATAGGAGCTGTGTGATGTCAGATTTTGTGAAGGACCGCGCCCGGCCGGAGATATTCAACCTGAAGCCATACGTTCCGGGCAAACCGATTGAAGAGGTCAGGCGCGAACTGGGCCTGGATGACATAATCAAGCTGGCTTCCAATGAGAATCCGCTGGGACCGTCGCCATTGGCCCTGCAAGCGGTAGCGGCCAGCCTGCCCGACTTGCATATGTACCCGGACGCCAACTGCTTCCTGTTGAAGCAAAGACTGGCGGCTCACCTGGGAGTAGGGATAGAAGAAATCCTGGTCGGCAACGGCTCGGATGAAATACTGATGCTGCTGGCCACCGCCTTTCTGGAAAAGGGAGACCGGGTCATTTACGGCACGCCCACTTTTTCTGAATATGAATTCACAGCCACCATCATGGGGGCCCAGTGCCTGCAGATACCCCTGCGCGAATTTACTTATGACCTGGACCGGATGTTGGCGGGGGTGGATGAACGCACCAAGATGATCTACATCTGCAACCCCAATAATCCCACCGGTACCATCGTCAACGATGAGGCGGTGCAAAGATTCATGGATCGGGTTCCCGGCCATGTGCTGGTGGTATTCGATGAGGCTTATGGCGAATACGCCGATGATCCCGCCTTCGTGAGCGGGTATAAATACGTCCGGGAAGGGCGCCCGGCCATCGTATTGCACACCCTTTCCAAGATATATGGACTGGCCGGCCTGCGCATCGGTTATGCCCTGACCCGTCCTGATATCGCCGCTGCGGTGGAGATGATAACCCCGCCCTTTAACGTGAACAGCCTGGCCCAGATTGGCGCCCGGGCCGCCCTGGACGATAGGGAGCACTTGCAGCGCAGTCAGGAACTCAACCGCCAGGGCAAACAGTATCTGTATGAAGCCTTGGTACGCCTGGGCTTGTCTTATGTGCCTACCGAGGCCAATTTCATCTTCGTCGATACCGGCCGTAACTGCCGTGAGGTTTTTCAGGCCTTATTGGAGAAGGGGGTCATCGTGCGCACCGGAGACGTCTTCGGCTATCCCGATTTCATCCGGATAACTATCGGGACCCCGGAACAGAACCAACGGTTCATCGAATCCCTGGCCCAGATATTGAAGAAGTAGGCCCAAATGGAAAGTGTCAGGATTTTTTATCATGACAAGCTGGCAGCCGCGGTATTGGCTCATAACCTGGGCAGCTTTTTGGCGCATACCAACCGGGAACCGATTTTCCTGTGCATCGGTTCCGACCACCACATCCTGGACTGCATGGGACCATTGACGGGCACCATGCTGCAAGCCCTGATCCCCGGTGTGACGGTGATAGGAACCTTGGATGCGCCTCTCCATGCCCGCAACATGGCGCAGTCCCTGAGCGGACTGGAACAGACCAGGATAGGCCGCTCGGTCATCGCCATTGATGCCTCGGTAGGCAACCAAAACGAGATCGGTTTACTGCAGCTGCGGCGTGGCAGCCTGTCTCCGGGCAAAGCACTGGCCAAGACCCTGCCGGCCTTGGGCGACTATGCTATGACCGGGGTAGTGGACGTCCGGGCCAACCGCAGCGGGGTGCGCACCAAACATGCCGGCTTGGGCTTGATTTATAATATGGCTGAAGTTCTGAGCCAGTCGATAGCGGAGTTTTACCAGTTCAAATTCGGTTTCTGACCGGATTGATACCAGATTATAACGATGGATTACCATTTTTTTAGCAGCAAACGCAGACGGGAGGTAAATATTTTTGAAACAGTTGATGAGTGGTAACGAAGCCATCGCCAGGGGGGCTTACGAGGCGGGTGTGACCGTAGCGGCTGCCTACCCGGGCACGCCCAGTACCGAGATAGTCAGCAGTCTATCCGATTATGCCGGTGTCTATGCGGAATGGTCCCCCAACGAAAAGGTAGCCCTGGAAGTAGCCATGGGCGCCTCCTTTGGCGGAGCCCGGTCCCTGGCCGCCATGAAGCACGTGGGCCTAAACGTGGCCGCCGATCCTTTATTTACTTTCGCCTATACCGGCGTGACGGGGGGATGCGTGGTGGTGTCGGCCGATGACCCGGGCATGCATTCCTCCCAAAACGAGCAGGACAACCGCGGCTACGGGATATTTGCCAAGCTGCCGGTATTAGAGCCCTCCGACAGCCAGGAAGCCAAGGATTATATCCGCTTCGCTTACGAGATCAGCGAACGTTTCGACACTCCGGTCATGTTGAGGGTGACCACCCGTCTGTGTCATTCCCAGAGCATGGTGGAACTGGGTGAATTGAATCACCGGCCTTTGCCGGTGTACAAAAAGAACAGCTCCAAGTATGTAATGCTGCCGGTAAATGCCCGCCCCCGCCATGTTCAGGTGGAGAAGCGGATGGAGCAGCTGCGCGAATATGCCGACACCAGTGAATTAAACAGCATCGAATGGGGAGACCGCAGCCTCGGGATCATAACCAGCGGAATCGTATACCAGTACCTGAAAGAAGTCATGCCCGAGGTATCGATACTGAAACTGGGTTTGACCAATCCCCTGCCCGAGAAGACCATCCGCGAATTTGCCGCCCAGGTCGAGCGGCTGGTGGTATTGGAGGAACTGGAACCAGTTATAGAGACCCAGATCAAAGCCTGGGGTATCCCGGTAGAAGGAAAAGACTTATTCAGCAACATCGGTGAATACAGCCCTGAGCTTATTGAAACCAGGCTGCTCGATCCTACCCGGCCCGCGCCCCCTGTTCTGCAGCGGGATATCCCGCCGCGGCCGCCGCTGCTGTGCCCGGGCTGCCCCCACCGGGGCGTCTTCAATACCCTGCGCACCATGCGGGTGGCGGTCATCGGGGATATCGGCTGCTACACCCTGGGCGCCTTACCCCCATTGGATGCCATGGACACCATGGTCGACATGGGGGCCAGCATCAGTAACGCTTTGGGTATCCAGAAGGCGCGGGGTGAGGAGTTCTCACGCCGGTCCATAGCCGTGATCGGGGATTCGACATTTGTCCATTCCGGCATAACCGGACTGATAGACATCGTTTATAACCAGGGCCAGACCACGGTTATAATATTGGACAATGACACCACCGCCATGACCGGGCACCAGGAACATCCGGCTACTGGCCGCACCATAAAAGGAGAGCCCACCGTTCGGCTGGACCTGGAGGCGTTATGCCGGGCCATAGGTATCCAAAATGTGTCGGTGGTCGACCCCCTGCAACTGGATATTTTGAAAGAGACCATCAAGACTGAACTGGAGCGCCCCGAACCGTCAGTCATAATCGCCCGGCGGCCATGTGCCCTGCTGGTCAAAGAGCCGGCCCGGGTCAGGTATTACGTAGACGAGGATATCTGCAACGGCTGCCGGTTATGTATCCGCCTGGGCTGCACCGGCATCAAATGGAAAGATGAGGAAAAAGTGGCGATATTCAACCATAACAACTGCATCTCGTGCGGATTGTGTCCCCAGGTGTGCAGATTCGGCGCAATAAAGACGGTGGAGGTATAAAAATGACGCAGCCAACCAAAAATATATTAATCGTTGGTGTAGGCGGGCAAGGCACGCTTCTGACCAGCCGTATCCTGGCCCGGGTAGTGGTCAACATGGGTTATGACGTCAAGGCTACCGAGGTCCATGGCATGGCCCAAAGAGGCGGCAGTGTCGTGTCCGAAGTCAGGTACGGCGAAAAGGTGTATTCACCGGTGATAAAAAAGGGTGACGTCGATGTGTTGCTGGCGTTTGAGAAATTGGAGGCGGCCCGCTGGATTCCGTACCTGAAGCCGGGGGGCAAGGTGATCATAAACGATGACCGGGTTGACCCTCTTCCGGTGATGACAGGCAAAGCCCAATATCCGGACGATATCGCCCAGCATATCGCCAGCCTCATCCCCGACACCACCATCCTCGACGCCACCGATGTAGCGGTCGAGTGCGGCAGTGCCAAGGCCGCCAATGTTGTCCTGGTGGGCCTGGCGGCCAGTGCATTGGATCTTCCCCAGGACGAGGTGGAAAAGGCGGTTCGCGAGATGGTTCCCGCCAAGGCTCTGGAGACAAATGTAAAAGCATTCCGCCGCGGTGTAGAACTGTGTAAATAGCTATGGGCGGGCCGTAATGTGAAACATTGAGCATTCCTATCGGTTGACGGCCCCATCAATTGCCAATAGAATTAATACAATGTCGAGCATTTTCTACGATTCGCTGGTGCAGATATCAGCGAATCGATGTACATATTAAGGCTGGATCTGCTGGTTTCCCACCTCTTTTCTAATTTATTTTTTACCCGTTATACGCTTCGATAAATTATTTCATAAAATTTTTTTATGAAAGCCGCTTATTCATGACAAATGACCTTACACTGATACACAAAATTCCAATTTAACAACGCAGGGGCAATTCTGAGAAACCTCTATTCTGCTGGATTCATAGCCGCATAATCATTACTTAAGATTATGCACGGGATAATACATGGCTGTGCCTTTGATGTTGGACATAAAAGCTATATAAAGAAGGAAAATGCTATTTGGATGACGAATGTAATAATTGTCAAAAAGATGGCTTCTCTATATTGATTAAGCGAGGGGGTGTTGCACGGCATAGATCGTCCTGCTTTAGGAAGAGCAAAATAAGGAGGGAAATTCATGGGGTACCAGAATATACTGCTAGAGAAAGAAGATAAGATAGCAGTACTGACTATCAACAGACCCAAAGCGATGAATGCACTGAACAATGACACGATATCCGAGATAATCGACGCAGCTGCCGCCATCAGCGCAGACGCTGAGGTAGATGTGCTGATTGTAACTGGAGCAGACAAAGCGTTTGTAGCTGGTGCGGACATTGCCTTCATGCAAAACCTTACTGCCATGGAAGCTCGTGCTTTCGGGGCACTCGGACAAAAGGCCTTCCGGATGATAGAATCGATGGAAAAACCGGTTATCGCCGCAGTGAATGGCTTTGCCTTAGGTGGAGGTTGCGAGCTCGCAATGTGTTGTGACTTCCGCATCGCATCCACGAAAGCCAAATTTGGACAACCTGAAGTAGGCCTGGGCATTACCCCGGGATTCGGCGGGACCCAAAGACTGCCGCGTTTGGTTGGCGACGGGATGGCCAAGCAGTTACTTTTCACCGCTGACGTTATCGATGCTAATGAGGCGTTCAGGATCGGCCTGGTCAACCAGGTAGTGGAGCCCGAAGTATTGATGGATACCGTCAAGGCAATCGCCAAGAAAATCTCCAGCAAAGGTCAAATCGCTATCCGCCTCTCCAAAGTAGCAGCCAACGAAGGAACCCAAACGGATATAGACCGGGCCATGTCGATAGAGGCCGACGCTTTCGGGCTGTGCTTTGCCACGGCCGATCAGAAAGAGGGCATGACCGCATTTCTGGAGAAAAGAAAGGCTAATTTCATCACTGGTTAATTTCTAAAAAAGAGAAAGTGCCTTGAAAGCACATAAGAAAGTGGGAGGAATACAAACATGAAGATTATGGTACTTGGCGCCGGAACGATGGGAGCAGGTATTGTACAGAATGCCGCTGCATCCGGTTTTGAAGTTGTATTAAGAGATATCAAACAAGAGTTCGTTGACAGAGGAATCAAAGGTATCGAGAAGAACCTGACCAAAATGGTTGACAGAGGCAAGTTGGAAGCAGCTGCCAAAGATGCGACCATGGCTAAAATAACCGGAACCGTCGACATGGCAGCCGCCAAAGATTGCGATCTGATCATCGAAGCCGCTCTGGAAGTAATGGAAATCAAGAAGAGCATCTTCAAGGAACTGGATGAGATCTGCAAGCCCGAATGTATCCTGGCTTCCAACACCTCGGCTCTGAGCATCACCGAGATCGCTGCCGCCACCAGCAGACCCGACAAAGTGATCGGCATGCATTTCTTCAATCCCGTACCGGCCATGAAACTGGTCGAGATAATCCGTGGCGCCAACACCAGCCAAGCCACCTACGATGCCATCAAAGACATGTCCCTCAAGATGGGTAAAGCCCCGGTTGAGATCAACGAAGCTCCTGGTTTCGTCGTCAACCGCCTCTTGATCCCCATGCTGAACGAAGGTATGTATGCGGTTATGGAAGGCGTTGCCAATCCTGCCGATGTTGATACTTCCATGAAGTTTGGCGCTGGCCATCCCATGGGACCTCTGGCTCTGGCAGACATGATCGGTCTGGACATCTGCCTGAAGATCATGGAGACTTTGTATAAAGAATTTGGTGACCCCAAATATCGTCCGTGCCCCTTACTGGTGAAAATGGTCCGGGCTGGCAAGCTGGGACAAAAATCCGGAGAGGGATTCTTTGTTTACAATAAATAATTTAAAGAAAAAGGGAGGAGTTTTACAGAATGAGTAAGGATGTAGTAATCGTAAGCGCGTGCCGTACCCCCGTAGGTTCCTTTGGCGGAACCTTGAAAGACACCCCGTCCAGAAAACTAGGCGCCATCGCCATGGCCGAAGCGGTCAAGAGAGCCGGCCTGAAACCCGAGCAGATTGAAGAAGTCGTATTCGGCTGCGTACTGCAAGCCGGACTAGGCCAGAATATCGCCCGCCAGTGCATGATCGATGCCGGTCTGCCGATTGAAACCACCGCCTTCACTATTAACAAGGTTTGCGGCTCCGGTTTGAGAGCTGTATCCCTGGCTTCCCAGCTGATCAAATCCGGCGATGTGGACATAGTTCTGGCCGGTGGCGTTGAGAGCATGACCATGGCTCCTTACGTAGTTCCCAAAGCCCGTTATGGCTACAGAATGGGCAACGGCCAACTGATCGACGAAATGGTGTTCGGCGGCTTGACCGACATCTTCAACGGCTACCACATGGGCATCACCGCTGAGAACATCAATGAACAATATGGCATCACCAGAGAAGAACAGGATGATTTCGGTTTCCGCAGCCAGACCTTGGCTTCTGCTGCACAAAAAGCCGGCAAATTTGACGAGGAAATCGTCCCGGTGGTAATCCCTGGCAAGAAGGCTGACGTGGTGTTCGACAAAGACGAATTCATAAAACACGATGCCAACCGTGATGCCATGGCCAAGCTAAAACCCGCCTTCAAGAAAGACGGCAGTGTAACCGCGGCCAATGCATCCGGCATCAACGATGCGGCTGCCGCATTGGTGGTTATGTCCGCTGACAAAGCGGCTGAACTGGGCATTAAACCTTTAGCCAAGATCGTTAGCTGGGGTTCCGGCGGTGTGGATCCCAAAGTCATGGGCCTGGGCCCCGTACCCGCAGTTCGCAAGGCTCTTGCCAAAGCCAACCTGACCATTGACGACATCGATCTGATTGAAGCCAATGAAGCTTTTGCGGCTCAGTCCATCGCGGTCGCCAGAGACCTCGGCTGGGACAAGACCATGGATAAAGTTAATGTCAACGGCGGCGCCATCGCCATCGGTCACCCGATCGGCTCTTCCGGCGCCCGCATCCTAGTAACTCTGCTTTATGAGATGAAGAGACGCGGCTCCAAGAAGGGCTTGGCCACCCTGTGCATCGGCGGCGGACAGGGAACTGCTCTGATCGTAGAAATGTAATAACTGGACCGGCGGCCTTTCCAGGCCGCCTGGTATTCTATACCCGGGATCCCCGGGGATTATGATGGACTAACCCCTAATCACGATTAGGGATAGAGTCAAAAATAAATAAATAGGAGGGAATATTTAGTGCCAAGTACAAATTTCTTAATGAACACCCGTGACATTAAGTTCGTTATCAAGGAATGGTTACCTACCGACAAACTGCTGGCCCTGGATGCTTACAAGGAATACTATGGTATCGATGATATCGACAACTTCCTGGATGTTAACTTCAAGGTTTGCCGCGATGTTATCGCACCTGCCAATGCCATAGCTGATGAAGTCGGCGCCACTTTTGTGGGCGGCGATGTAGCAGCCGTGGTGACCCCCGATGTATTCAAGACTGTTTATAATACCGTTCAGGATGCTGAGTTGGCCCAGCAGTTCGGATTCCGCGGCGAAGGTAAGATACCCCTGGCCTGGTATGCTCCCATCCTGGAAATGCAGTCCGCTGCTTCCGCGGCGATCGTCATGTTCTGGTGTCTGACCCAGGGCGCCACCACCGTGCTGCAGGACTACGGCACTGATAGACAAAAACAAGTTTACCTGGACAACATGTTGGCGGGTAAATGGTGCGGCACCATGGGCCTGACCGAACCCGGCGCAGGTTCTGAAGTTGGCGCCGTGATGAGCAAAGCTGCTCCCACTGACACTCCCCATATCTATAAGATGAAAGGCCAGAAATGCTTCATCACCTCCGGTGACCATGACCTGGCAGAGAACATTGTCCACCTGATGCTGGCCAAAACCCCCGGCGCTGCCGATGGCACCGCTGGAATCTCCCTTTTCATCGTGCCCAAGTTCTGGGTTGATCCCGACACGGGCGTAATGGGCGGCTGGAACGATGTGACCTCGGTTGGTATCGAGCATAAGATGGGTATCCATGGTTCCTCCACCCTGACCCTGGCCATGGGTGAAAACGACAACTGCCTCGGCTGGATGGTCGGAGAAATAGTACCGAAGGAAGACGGCAAAGCCAAAGGTATGTCCCAGATGTTTGCTTACATGAACGAAGAACGCCTCAACACCGGTCTGTTTACCCTGGGCTGCATCACTGCTGCTTACTATGCAGCTTTGGACTACACCAAAATCCGCGTACAGAGCAAACATTCCACCAATCCCAAGGGACCCAGCGTACGTATCATTGAGCACGAAGATGTCCGCCGCATGCTGATGTACCAGAA
>CAZBSD010000034.1:0-22363 GCA_964494735.1 uncultured Syntrophomonas sp. | reverse complement strand
AAGACAACCCGGAAACTGTCCTCATCGGTAAAACCTAGGGTGTTGTGAATTATGCCATCATCATAAACAACCACTTTATTCAGCTTATAATAATCGAGCAAAATAGTATCGACCAGAGTATGCTGGTAATAAAAGGCAGTTAATGACATCTTTCTGACCGAATTAATCGCCTCGTATTTATGCAAAGGCTCCAGGAAGGCATCCGCTAAATCCAAGTAATTTCCATGGGTTGCATCGAAAATGTCTCTGCTATTTCGGTCTAGTATTTTTGAGGCCAGGTATTCACGGAGTCTTTTCGGACTTGTTAGGTTGCTTTTCAAATATAATTGCGACATTCTGAGGGGAGCTTTATCAACCGCTATGGTTTTGGCCAGGTATACCCTCGCTTCTGCAACTGTCATCCAGGAGTCACTGCCCGTCTTATGTTTTACAACCTCATGTAAAAGGGTTGATTTACCAATACCAGACGCTCCGACGAATTCTATCCTTTTCATTGAATGCTTCCAAACCCTCCGATTCTTTCAAATGCTCTTTTTGCCATGGATGCACCATGTTTAGAGAATATTATTCTACTCACATCGTGAAATTCCTCGCGCCCAACACATGAATTTGGGTGTTCAGGATTTGGCTTTCGCGGCTATAAACTTCGGGATTGCCTGGGATGGGGCCGCCAAGCATCAGCACCGACACGGCTGCCAGATATGTTCCTTAAATGATTGAACCTGGGAAGAGTAAACAGTGAAGTTGAACGGACTGGCGGACGCGGTCCGTTTATTTTTGTCTAAAAATGCAACATAACCTTGTTGGGCTACCTTCCTGAAAATACATGAAGAACTGTTCAAGTATTGATTGACACACACCAACGGCCAAACTAGAATAAATATATGAATACTTACTCATGTATTCAAGTTATCAGCGGGGGTGACGATGGAATGGCTAGAAAAGTACAAGCGGTGGAACGGTGCGACTGTGACGTTATACATGAAGATATTGTGGATAGAGTCAAAGCGAAAATGCCTCCGGAAGAATCACTTTATGATCTAGCCGAGCTTTTTAAGGTTTTTGGCGATTCAACTCGGTCACGAATATTATGGGCTTTGGATGAAGCGGAAATGTGTGTCTGTGATCTAGCCTACCTGCTCAACATGACCCAGTCGGCGGTTTCACACCAACTGAGGGTTTTGAAACAAGCCAAATTGGTCAAAAACCGCAAGGAAGGGAAAATAGTATTCTACATGTTGGAGGATGAACATGTAAGGCAAATCTTCGAACTGGGATTAAATCATATCAATGAATAACCATGAGCGGGAACAAGGTCTCGCCTACCTTTCAGAAATTCGTCTGACGAGAAAGAAGTGACATAAATGAACGCCATTGCAAAATCGCATGGATCAGCAACTAAAGAGGGAGCCGGCAATCAGGTCCCCAACAACAGAATCGACTGGGAGGCAGGAAAGCATGATGCTGATGTGGCGGTGAGCATTGCACCAAGTGTCTCGGTCGGGCAGTCGATCGTAAGCCTGGATAGGTTGAGAGACGCCGTTGAAAACAACAGATCATCCATCTCCGGCACCCAGCGGGTGTTCAAGCTAGAAGGGCTCGGCTGCGCCAATTGTGCTGCCAAAATGGAGACCGGTATCAGCCAGTTGCAAGGGGTCAGGCTGGCCACAGTGGACTTTGTAACCAAGAAAGTGACCTTGGAAACCAGCGATGGTGACTTCACCACCGACTTGAAAGAGCAGATACAAAGCATCGTGAACAGGATCGAGCCGGATGTCAGGGTTGATTTCGGGGAGGATATTCCGGGGTCTATTGAAGTCGCTGTCAGTGGCGGCGAGGATGAACACCATCATGGGCAACAGTGGTTGAAACTGGTCATCGGCGGTGCCTTGTTTGCTCTGGGAGCCATTGTCAACCTCTCCAATTCATTGGAGCTGGCCATTTACCTGCTCAGCTATGTGATTGTCGGCGGCGATGTGGTATGGCGGGCGGTGAAGGGTATAATCCGTGGCCAGGTATTCAGTGAGCACTTTCTCATGAGCATAGCGACCATAGGTGCTTTCTTCGTGGGGGAATATCCCGAAGGGGTTGCCGTGATGTTGTTCTATCTGGTGGGAGAGATGCTTCAGGATAAGGCAGTCGACCATTCCCGCCGTTCGATAACCAGTTTGATGGATATCAGACCCGACTACGCCAATCTGAAAGTGGGCAGCCAATTTAATAAGGTACCTCCCGAAGATGTCGCAATTGGCAGCCTTATCGTGGTTAAACCGGGGGAGAAGATACCGCTGGACGGCAAGATCATCGAGGGCAGATCGATGGTCGACACTTCTGCATTGACGGGCGAATCGATTCCCCGCGAATTGGAACCAGGGCAAGATGCATTGAGCGGCTTCATCAATAAAAACGGTGTGCTGACGATCGAAGTGACCAAACCCTACGGGGAATCGACCGCCGCCAAGATCCTGGATATGGTACAGAATGCCAGCAGCCGGAAAGCGCCTACCGAAAATTTCATAACCAAGTTTGCCCGCTACTATACCCCGGTGGTTGTTTTCGCAGCCCTAGCCTTGGCCATCATACCGCCATTGGTAATCGAAGCAGCCACTTTCTCAGACTGGATCTACAGGGCGCTGGTATTTTTGGTGGTCTCCTGCCCATGTGCACTGGTAATTTCGATCCCCCTGGGTTTCTTCGGGGGAATAGGGGGCGCCTCGAAGCGGGGGATACTGGTCAAGGGCGCCAATTACCTGGAGGCCTTGAACGATGTCGAAACGGTTGTCTTTGATAAGACCGGAACTTTGACCAAGGGTGTTTTCAAGGTCACCGACATAAACCCGGCCGGCGGGATTGAAGCGCTGGAACTGCTGCGATGGGCAGCTTATGCGGAGAGCTATTCCAACCATCCCATAGCCGTTTCGATTATGAATGCATTCCAGGGAGATATCGATAAGAATCTGATTGGTGATTACCAGGAGATCGCTGGCAAAGGTATCAAGGTGAGGATCGAGGGGCGGGCAGTACTGGCTGGAAATACCCGATTGATGGAAAGCGAAAATGTCAGTTTCTCCGACCTTGAAACTATCGGTACCGTCGTCCATGTGGCGGTTGAAAAACAATATGCCGGCAGTATAGTGAGCGCGGACGAAATAAAAGAAGACTCCGCCCACACCATAAGAGAGCTAAAATCGCTGGGGATAAGGAAAACCGTGATGCTCACCGGAGATGTTCAAAAAGTTGGCAAAAAGATCGGGGCCCAATTAGGATTGGATGAAGTTTACGCGGATTTGCTGCCGGCTGACAAGGTGGGTCAACTGGAGCATATAATGGATAGCCAGAAGTCATCCAAGGGCAGGGTTGTGTTTGTCGGAGACGGGATCAATGACGCACCGGCTCTGGCGCGGGCAGATATCGGGATGGCGATGGGAGGATTGGGCTCTGATGCAGCCATCGAAGCGGCTGACATCGTCATCATGACTGATGAGCCATCCAAAATAGCGGCGGCGATCAGGATCGCCCGGAGGACCAGGAGTATCGTCTATCAGAATATATTCTTCGCACTGGGTGTAAAAGCAGTATTCTTGGTTTTAGGAGCCGCCGGGGTGGCGACGATGTGGGAAGCGGTGTTTGGAGACATGGGGGTAGCCTTGATCGCTATATTCAATTCACTAAGAGTATTAAACACGAAAAGCATAGGACATTAAGCAATCATTAATCAGGCCTTTGCGAAATCGCAAAGGCCCCCGGGTATCAAACAAGTTACATTCAGGCAGACCGAGCATAAAAGGCTTAGAGCAAGGCATTCGGGAGCCCCGTGATTAAGGCGTACAGGACGTCGATTTAACGGTGATTCCGTATTAACGCAGCTATGGGCCTCTTTTAGCGGTCTGAGGCTTTGGCCAAATCGAAAAGGCTCTTCGGTTTTCCATCCATTCTCGGCGGAGTTATTTCCTGCTAGCAAACAGCTTTTACGACAAGGTTTAATACCATTATATGGCTAGTATGCGGCCGTTCTTGCTGCCATCCTTGAAGAGCAAGTTGTCAAAACAAACTTCCCGGGTTTCGATACGGTCATGGCGGGGGTCGACCAGAGCCGCGGCGGTGGCCGCATATTTCTCGCATTCATAACTGGCGAAATAAAGCTTGTTATGGAGATATATAGCGTTGAGCTTGGTCTCCACCTTGCGGGTATATGACTTGATCTTGTTGTGGTATTCCAACGACTTCAAGATTTCAAACACAATCTGATACATAGTGCGATAGGCCAGCTGATTGGGAAATATGGAATCGCCCTCATAACCCGTGTATTTCCAACCGGACGACCGCTCATAAGGCATATCGGCATAACCAGGATCTGGCTCGTCATCCAAGTGAGTACCGCCGTCCTGGTTGGCGATCATCAGCACTATATCCTGGCGGGACAGGGAATACCCATCGCCGTTCACTACCAACTCATTCCACCAGTCGTTACAAGAGTGCCATTTATTAACGAATTCCGGAACCACCTGTACAATCGGCAGCAGCTCATCCTGAGTATCACCTTCAGTCCCTTTCCCGGTCAGCAGCCCGTAGTAGGCTCCTGGTTTTCCAGGCAGGTATTGAGTGGTGGTGGAGAGAAGAAAAATGACGTTCTTTAGATACAGCTGGTTGAGGAGCGATGCGGCGCTTCCGTCATGGAAGATAGCCCGGGCGTTTATCGCCATCCCTATGGCAGCCTCGGAATCTCCCTTATCAAAGCCTTTGGCCGCATCGGTCATCTGTTGTAAGATGTTTCCCATCTGTCTTTCCGGATCAATCTTTTTAGTCATTTCAACACCTCGTCATAATTATAGGCAGCGATTATTGCTTCTGTATCGATCAACAGAAAACGGGATACTGGTTTTACCTGGAGGTCCCGGCAATTCCATCTAAATATAATGTAAAAATGCACTTTGCACAACCGGCAAAGGCCCGAAGGATACCATCAGGCCACAAATCATTCATTTTCGGCTGGCATTATTCCACGGTCGGAGGGGATGGTTTCTCCCCCTGGCCGGTCACCCTTTCGGTATACGGCTTGATATCCTCCAGATAGAAGGGCAGGATGGCTACTACCACATTGCGCTTACTGAACAGGGCGTTGGCGATAAAAAGACTGGTGTTATTGTGCAGCGCGGTCTGCCACCATTTGGGGACGAAAAACTGGGGCAGCAACACGGTTATAATGTCACCGGGTTGGGAAGCATGCTCTTCGGAGTCGATGTAGTCGCGCAGCGGGCCGATAACTTCCCGGTAGGGGGAGTGCCTCACGATCAGTGGGATGTCGGTGGTTAGACCCGCCCATTTGGTTTTGAGTTTGTCGGCTTCACCATCGTAGGTCTCGATGTGGAAGGCCTCCACTTTATCGGTCATGGTGCGGGCATAGCGCAAAGCCTTGACTACCATGGCGTTGAGGCTGTCGATAGGGACAATGACATGGTGCGAGTATGCTGGGATAAGGTTGATCTTATCCAGGGTATCGTTGGGGATATCGAGCTGGCGGGCGACTGAGTTGTAGTGTGCTTTTACCCTGAGCATGGTCCACATCATGATCGGGATCACCACGAAGACTATCCAGGCCCCGGCCAGGAATTTGGTGAATCCTATGACGACAAGTGCGGTCAATGTGACGGCGGCGCCAAAACCGTTAATAAGGGCTTTGAAAAGCCAGCCTGGATCCTTGTGCCTAAACCACCGGATCAGCAGACCGCTCTGGGCCAGGGTGAAGGAGGTGAACACCCCCACCGCATAGAGGTTGATCAGCAGATGGGTATTGGCCTTGAATATTACTACCAGGATTATGGCCAGCATTCCCAAGCTGATGATACCGTTGGTAAAATTGAGGCGATGTCCGCGCAGTTTCAACTGCCGGGGAGCGTAACCGTCCTGGGCCACCACCGACAAGAGGGTAGGAAAGCCGGCAAAGGCGGTATTGGCAGCCATGGCCAGGATTATGGCGGTAGTAGCCTGGATAAAATAGAACATGCCGCCTTGGCCAAAGACATCCAGAGTGATCTGGGCTATCACCGTCCGGTGGGGATTGGGTATGACATGGTAGAGGTTGGTCAGGTAGGCCATCCCCCCGAAACATATGATGATGGCGGCAGCCAACATGACGTAGACAATCTTGGCATTTTTGGTGGCCGGCTCCTTGAAATTGGGAACTGCGTCGCTGACCGCTTCCACCCCGGTCAGGGCGCTGCAACCCGAGGAAAAGGCCCGCAGCAGCAGAAATACGGTAGCCGCCTGAGTCCCGATTGATACCGGATCGGCCGCGGGGGCCGGTAAAACTGTATCCGCACCGGTGGCGTGTTTGAACATACCAACTGTCACCAGGGAGATGATGGCGAATATGAAGGCATAGGTGGGCAGACTGAAGGCCCGGGCCGATTCCCGCACCCCCCGTACATTGGCTATGATCAGCAGCATTATAATACCGACCGCGATTGCCACCCGATGGCCAAATAAGTGGGGAAATGCGGAGGTTATGGCGGCGGTGGCTGACGAAATACTAACTGCTACGGTGAGGGTATAGTCGATGGACAGGGATGCAGCGGCGGTTAGTCCGGCGAAGGTGCTGATATTCTCTTTGGCCACTATGTAAGCCCCGCCGCCTTGGGGGTAGGCGTCTACCACGTTGCTGTAGGAGAACACCAGGATGATAAGCAGCAGGATAACTACTCCGGCCAGGCGGGGCATCCAGATGAACGAGGCCGCCCCGATGACTGGGACCAGTACCAACAGTATTTCTTCCACGGCGTAAGCCACCGAGGAGATGGCATCACTGGACAATATAGGCATACCCCAGAATATTGTCAGCTTTTCCTCAGCCAAGTTGGCGCTGGCCATCTTCTGCCCGAATATCCAGCGCATCAATTGTCTAAACACGATTAACTATTACCTGCCTTTTAATCTAAAATACCCTGCTCGCAGAAATCTACCCTCATTATATTTCAGGCTCAATAGAAATAAACTTGTATACCGGCATACAACATGGGCGGCGGGGATATTCCTGTTTCCGGTCAAGCCAAGCGAAGATAAATCAGAAAATTGGGCGGACAATCGGAAGCCGGGGAATGAATCGCATTCCCCGGCTTTCACTGCAACTTCAAAAAGGATCTATTTGTCGCGGCTGCTCAGGTAACCGAATGGGCTGAATAAGGCTGTATTGCACCAGTACAGACACAGGTATTGGGCCAGGTTGAAGGCCGATTGGAGCATCAGTCCCAGCAGGTGATCGACCGGCAGGACCGCATAATGTTCCGCCGTGCTGCGGGCCTGATGCTGGTAGTGGCCAAAATCTCGTTGGCGGCGGTAATACATCAAGTCGTGGAGGTTCTCCTGGCGCAGGTAGTCATAGCGACGCCGGGCATATTCGTCGTTGAGCACCTGATAGGCTTCAGAACATTCGATGAACCGGACCTGGGCATCAGCGAGCCGGCACACATCTGGGTGCCATTGCTTGATGAGTTTCCTCCAGGCCGCTTTGATCTCAGCTTGGTCTGCCGTTGCCGCTACGCCCAGAATACCATAGTAGTCTTTTTCGGCATTATTATCGGCCAACATAAAGATAGCCCCCGTAATCAGTATATGAAGATTCCCGAATTATGTTAATTAATACGAAATTCCCGCGAAATACATAGCGGGGCGGATTATATTATACTCATGTTTGCCTGGGTTGAGTCCTGTATTTAATAGCATCAGCCTTATTTAATGGTATGCTTTCCACAATAAGACGCTATTGGCCCCGATTGCTGGAAAAGTACAGGATAAGTACCCATCATCATCCTACCGGCGGAATAGATTGGCTGGTATTAATCAGTGCAAAACTTCGTGCATTGAACAACCCTTGTTTTCATACACTATTACAATGGGATTGACAGCTAGCTCTTGTTGGAGCCACAATGGCAATCGTTGCCAAATAGCCACTAAATAAAGTATGATTAATAACAGGCTTCTACCTTATGGTAAGAATACCGTCATTACCTGGCAGCCGGTGAGCCCGCCTTGGGATTTGGCATGAAGCAGCCAGACATAAAAAGTGCAGTGCAGCGGGGCGATCGCAAGCTGAGAGAATTCACATATTAGGAGGAGTGATAAGATGGCAGAGAAAAACTTATATCAAGAGATTTTGGAAAACAACCCCTATCTGTCTGTGACCGATGATAATCCTTTCATAGCTATGTGGAAGAATAATCCCCTTTTATCGGTGTCTGAAAATAATCCCTATTTAGCTATGATGAAGAATAATCCTTACTTGTCCGCGGACCAAGAAAATCCGTTGGTGGCTATGATGAGAGCTATGGCTGGAGGACTGGCCGGTGAGGACAATCCTTTTTGGGCCATGTGGCGCGATTGGTCATCTGCGATTGCGGGTGGAAATACGGCGGCGGCGATGATGGATAACGTGCCTTTCCTAAACCTATATAACAACTGGCAGCAGATCATGGCCAAGAGCTGGGATATGTGGCTGGTCGGCCTGGGGAGTTTGAGTTGGACCCAGAATCAACTCGAAAACGCCACCAAGAAACAACTGAGTGAATTCAAGGCGGTACGGGAGGATCTGTCCAAACTGGCCGGGGATCTCAGCAAACAGGCCGCCAAGAACCAGACCACCATTCTGCAGGCATTGGAGAATGCCCTAATCAATGAGCAGGATTAACATATACCTGAGCAATAAGATAAGATAGGCCTATCGCTCCTCGCTGAGGGGCGATAACTTTAAGGAAGGAAACATGAGCGAGTGATACCGCACAGTTCAACTCAGGAGCAAGTCCTGCATAAATTACACGTCGACCTGCACCGGGGATTGACATCGGAAGAAGCAGCCCGGCGTTTGCTTCAATACGGCGAAAACCGGCTGCAGGGCAAGAAGAAGAGGACAATCATACAGCACTTTGCCGAGCAGTTTAAAGACGTCATGATCATCATACTTATACTGGCTGCGGCGATTTCCTTCGGTGTGGCCATACACGAGGGAGAAGGTTACTTCGAGCCGGTCTTGATACTCTTGATCGTGGTGCTCAATGCCATCATGGGGGTGGTGCAGGAAAACAAAGCCGAGAAAGCATTGGAGGCGCTGCAGGACCTGTCTGTCCCTCAGGCCCGGGTGGTGCGGGACGGGATCGAATCGGTAGTTGAGGCAGTTCAACTGGTCCCGGGAGACATCGTTATGGTGGAAGCAGGAGACTTCATCCCGGCTGACGGGCGCATCATCGAGGCGTTCAGCCTCAAGTCGGAGGAGGCTGCGTTGACAGGCGAATCGGTCCCCAGTGAAAAGGATGCCCGAGTGGTGGCAGCCCGCAATGCACCGCTGGGGGACCGTTTAAACATGGTTTATAGCGGCTGCAGTATAACCTATGGCCGGGCTCGGGTAGTTGTCACCAGCACCGGCATGGATACCGAGATAGGCAAGATAGCCGATTTGTTAGGGGCGGAGGAAAAAGGCCAAACTCCCCTGCAACACCGCTTGGCTGTATTGGGCAAATACCTGGGTATCATGGCGTTGGCAGCCAGTGTGGTGATCCTGGCTATCGGCCTGGCATCGGGGATAAGGTTGATAGAGATTTTCATGATCGCTGTGTCCCTGGCTGTATCAGCCATACCTGAGGGCTTGCCGGCGATAGTAACTATCGTATTGGCTATTGGTGTGCAGCGGATGGTGAAAAAAAATGCCATCATCCGACGGCTGCCGGCAGTGGAAACCCTGGGCAGTGCATCGGTGATATGCTCGGACAAAACCGGTACCCTCACTCTAAACCAGATGACTCTGATGCAGGCTTATGATGCGGGGAGTTCGGTGCTGGAAGATATCAGCGAACACAACGCTCCGATCATCAAAAGATTACTGGCTTGGGGGGTCCTGTGCAGTGATGGAAGGATCAAATTTGAGGATGGTGAGGAACGCCACATAGGTGACCCCACTGAGACCGCCATCATCATGGCCGCCCATCGGAATGGACTGAACCAGGATGAGCTAAACCAGCGCTATCCCAGGCTGGCGGAACTGCCATTCGATTCGGACCGCAAGTTGATGAGCACCATCAACCGGGTGGATGACCGTATAACTGTCATAGTCAAAGGGGCTTTCGATGTCCTGGATAAGCTATGTGTGGCGGGTGATCTGGAAGCGGGCCATCGCAGGACGGAAGGAATGAGCCAAAATGCCTTGCGGGTGCTGGCCGTGGCCTACAAAGAAATAGATGAGGTGCCAGAGTTAATCTGCAGTGAAGCATTGGAAAACAATCTGACCTTTATGGGTTTGCTGGGTATGATCGATCCGCCCCGTCCCGAAGCCCGGGACGCAGTGGCGATCTGCCAGCGGGCTGGCATCCGCCCGGTGATGATAACCGGCGACCATGTCATTACCGCTTCCGCTATCGCCCGCGATCTGGGCATCATGGCTCCGGGCGACCAGGCGGTAACCGGCAGTGAATTGATCGATATGTCGGAAGCTGAACTGGATGGTCGGGTGCGGGGCATTTCGGTCTATGCCCGGGTATCTCCGGAAGACAAGATTCGGATAGTGCGGGCCTGGCAAAGGCAGGGCGAGGTTGTGTCCATGACCGGGGACGGGGTAAACGACGCTCCGGCATTGAAAGCGGCCGATATCGGCTGCGCCATGGGGATAACCGGCACCGATGTAGCCAAGGGTGCGGCGGATATGGTACTGACCGACGACAATTTTGCCACCATCGTGGATGCGGTGCGGGAAGGCCGTGGTATCTACGATAATATCAGGAAAGCGGTGGGATTCTTATTGGGCACCAATATCGGTGAGGTGCTGACGGTGTTCACTGCCATGTTGGTATGGCATCAGTCCCCCCTGTTGGCGGTACAGCTGTTGTGGATCAACCTGGTCACCGATAGTCTGCCGGCCATTGCTTTGGGTATGGAAGCGGTGGAACCTGATGTTATGGACCATAAGCCCAAACCCAAGGGGGAGAGCATTTTCGCCCATGGCTTGGGATTGAGGGTGGCCCTTCAGGGCGTCATGTTCGCCATCCTGACCCTGAGTGCCTTTTGGCTGGGTTGGCAGCGGACCGGTGACATAACCGCCGGGAGGACCATGGCTTTCTTGGTCTTGGCGCTGACCCAGGTGGTCCATTCCTTCAACATGAGGTCGGCCCATTCCCTGTTCCAGATAGGATTTTTCACCAACCGTTACCTGAACGGGGCCGCCCTGATATCAGCGGCCATGGTGGTAATGGTGGCCTTAATACCACCGGTAGCCTCTGCTTTCGGGTTGACCCACCTTAGTGGGGGAATGTATTTGACTGCGGTAGTCCTTTCCCTGGTGCCGGTTGTGGTCCTGGAAATGTCCAAGGCGTTTGGCTTGGTGAAGCATCAGAGCGCAGCCTAAATGGAAAGTGTTGGGATTAGGCCTGCGGATTGGCCGATTGCGCCGGCAGGTCATATCTTGCCCGTACCGTGGCGGGATAGATCGATTAATAGAAACAGGTCTTCTCCTAAGAGCTACGATGATATATCATTTTTGTAAGTATGTTTAGTGGGGGAGAGAGGGCTTGGTAAAGATAACCGCTGACAGCACCTGTGATTTGACTCCGCAGATCATCAGCGATCTGGATATTGAGATCATTCCTCTGCATATAGTGGTCGACAACGACATATACCGGGATGGGGTGGACATCACCCCGGCGGATATATTCAGATTCGTTGAGGATGAAGGCCGGATGTGCCATACCACTTCGGTTAATCTATTCGAATACCGGACCCGTTTCGAGGAACTGGCAGCGCGCTATGACGCAGTTGTCCATATCAACATAGGTTCCGGTTTTTCCTCTTGCCATCAGAATGCCATATCAGCATCACTGGGATTGGACCATGTATTTGCGGTGGATTCGCTCAACCTTTGTGGCGGCAGCGGATACCTGGTCCATACCGCGGCTGCCATGGCCCAGCAAGGAGCAAGCGCTCAGGAGATATTGGGCTCGCTCCGAGACCTGATACCCAGAATAGAGTCCAGCTTCGTGGTAGATGAACTGGACTACCTGCGCCGGGGAGGACGCTGTTCGGCTCTCACCGAACAAGGGGCCCGGTTGTTGCAGATCAAACCCTGTATCGAAGTAGCCGGCAACCGAATGGTTGTAGGTAAAAAATACCGGGGCAGCCTGGGACGCTGCCTGGGGCGCTACATAGAAGATCGTTTTCTGGACCGCAGCGATATAGATTACCGGCGCGTATATATCGCCAACGCCAGGTGCCACCCGGATATCCTGGCTCTGGTAAGAGAAAAGATGGCCGGCTGCGCACCATTCGAGGAAGTAATCGATTGTGAGGCAGGTTGCACCATCTCCAATCATTGCGGGCCCAATACGCTGGGGATTTTCTTCGCGCGCAAATAGACGCGCGGCCATGGTCGGGAGCAGCCCGTAATGTTGACACAGTTTGTAAAATGAGTAAGATATTAATTAGCACTCTTAGGACGAGAGTGCTAATCATTTTATAGCCCGTATAGGGAAACACTTATGATGAGAAAAGGAGAATATGATGAACAAGAAGGAATTCAAAACCGAATCTAAACGACTGTTGGACCTGATGATCAACTCCATTTATACCAACCGGGAGATATTCCTGCGTGAACTCATCTCCAACGCCAGCGACGCCATCGATAAAATCTATTACCGGACCCTGGTCGATGAAGCCCTGAGCTTCAATAAAGACAGTTACTACATCAAGATCGCAGTGGACAAGGACAACCGCCTGCTTACTATTTCCGACTATGGTATCGGCATGAGCCGGGAGGAACTGGACGATAACCTGGGAGTGATCGCCCGCAGCGGCTCCCTGGATTTCAAAAAGGAGACGGAATTGCAGGACGGCTATGACATAATCGGGCAATTCGGAGTCGGATTTTATTCGGCCTTCATGGTTGCGGACAAGATAACGGTGGTCAGTCGCGCTTTGGGTTATGAGGAGGCCAACCGCTGGGAATCGGAGGGCATCGAGGGATATACCATCCAGCCCGACCACAGGGAGTCGGTAGGGACCGATATTATCCTCAGGATCAAACCCAACAGTGAAGAAGAAAATTACGATGAATACCTGCAGGAATATCGGCTGCGGGCCATCATCAAAAAGTATTCTGATTTCATCAGATATCCTATCAAGATGGACATTACCCGCTCCCGTCTCAAAGAAGGCAGCGAAAACGAATACGAGGATTACACCGAGGAGCAGGTCATCAACAGCATGGTCCCCATCTGGAAGAAAAATAAGAATGAGCTGACCCCGGAAGACTACGAGAACTTCTATTTCGAGAAGCATTACGGGTTTGACAAACCCCTTAAACACATTCATATCAGTACCGATGGGACCGTCAGTTACAATGCCATATTGTTTATCCCCGAGCGGATGCCCTATGACTTCTATACCCGCGAATACGAAAAGGGGTTGGAACTATACTCCAACGGGGTGCTGATCATGAACAAGTGTCCCGATCTATTACCTGATTCCTTTAGTTTCGTCAAAGGCATGGTGGACTCCGACGACCTGACTCTTAACATATCCAGGGAGATGCTGCAGCATGATCGTCAGTTGAAGCTGATCGCCAAGAACATCAAGACCAAGATCAAGAATGAACTGAAGAGCCTGCTTCAGAATGACCGGGAGAATTATGAGAAGTTCTTCCAGTCCTTCGGCCGTCAGTTGAAGTTCGGCATCTATGACGGTTTTGGCGCCGACAAGGATCTGCTCCAAGACTTGCTCTTGTTCTATTCATCCCGGGAGAAGAAGATGGTCACGCTGGAGGAGTATGTGGCTCGGATGCCGGAGGAACAGAAATTCATCTACTATGCCGCCGGAGAATCCATCGATAAACTGGACAAGCTGCCCCAATCGGAGGCTGTGAAGGATAAAGGCTACGAGATACTCTACTTTACTGACGATGTGGATGAGTTCGCCATCGGTATCATGACCAATTACCAGGACAAGGAGTTCAAGTCAGTTTCCAGCGGTGATCTGGGCCTGGACGAAGCCAGCGGCGAGTCTGAAACCGACAGCGATAAGAACCGGGAGCTATTCACAGAGATGAAAGACCTGTTGGCCGGCAAGGTGGATGACGTGCGGGCTTCCAAGCGCCTCAAAAACCACCCCGTCTGCCTAAGCAATGAGGGCGCCATCTCCATCGAGATGGAGAAGATCCTGAACGCCATGCCCAACAGCCAGACCCAGTCGGTGAAAGCCAGCAAGGTCCTGGAGATCAACGTCCATCATCCGGTATTCACCGCACTGCAGGAGTCTCTGACTGCTGACCGCGAGAAATTCCAGCTTTTCACCAGCTTGTTATACAATCAGGCTTTGCTTATCGAAGGATTGCCCCTGGAGGACCCGGTTGAGTTTACCAATAATATCTGTAAAATTATGATATAGGGATAAATCTGTCGGTATGGGACGGGTTTGATGGCCGGTTACGAGACGACAGCTGGTTATCTGAGCGGGGGGTTTTGGGTTTGGATTGGCGCAAATTGATTCTTTACCGTGGCCTTTTGGATGATGAGCTGATCCGCAAGACCATGTTGCTGTTGGAAATGCTCACAGAGCCCGCCGCCGGCCGCGCTGCCGCCCGGGAAAGCCTTTATTACGCCATCTACGATCAGCTGGTGCGTTTCTCGGCAAGCCAGCAGTTGCCGGGTAACATCTGGCATAATTATCTGATCGGTTTGCTGGCCGGTGATGAGAATCCCTTTAGTCTGGCCGCAGAAAGAGGTGCAGGGATTCTCCCCGGTCTATTTCAATTGACTATCCGCGACATGGAGATTATCGATAAAGCCTTCGCTCTGGACTGGAAGGCGGTGGCGCAGGCGGTTGCCCCTGACGGACTTCGCCTCCTGACTGACTTCCAACCGGGGATTGGTTCTTCCAGTAGTTATGGGCAAAGCCTGCAGCGGTTTGGAGGTGTGATCGATCTCGATAATGGGCCGGTAATGATGGCCGGGCAATTAGCCGAGTTTTATGGCCGCCACGGCTGCGGGCCTATGAACAGATACCTGGCGTTCCGCTGGGACCAGGGCTTGCAGGGGATAGGCAACCATGATCCAGTCTGTTTGGATGATTTGATCGGGTATCAATACCAGAAGCTTATAATTACCACCAATACAGAGGCTTTCCTGGAGGGGAAAAAGGCCAACAACATCCTCCTTTATGGGGAGAAGGGGACTGGCAAGTCCTCCACCGTCAAGGCCATGTTGAACGAATACGGGAGCCGGGGGCTGCGTATGATCGAGCTGCGTAAGAGCCAACTAGATCAGTTTCCGGCGGTTATCCGCTCCATCAGCGATCGGGGGATGCGGTTTATAATCTTTATAGATGACCTGTCTTTTGAAGATTTCGAAATCGAATACAAGAATATCAAGGCCAGTATTGAGGGTGGCCTGGAGGTGAGACCCGCCAACGTGCTGCTCTATGTGACCTCCAACCGGCGCAACCTCATCAAAGAGACCTGGAGCGAACGGTCTTCCGACGATGTACACGGATTCGATGCCCGCCAGGAGAAACTCTCCTTTGCCGACCGTTTCGGCATCACGGTGACCTTCCCATCCCCGGACCAGGAGCATTTCCTGGCTATTGTAGAGACCCTGGCCCACCGCCAGGGGGTCGAGATGGACGGGGAAGAGCTGCGCCATAGGGCACTGCAGTGGGAACGCAACTATCACGGTCGCTCGGGGCGCAGCGCAGTGCAATTCATAAACTCGCTGTATGTTTCTTGATATAGGGAGTACAGGATTGAACAGGGGCAGTTTATAATTTGGGAATTAATAGAGGGACACAGCCCTCTTTCAGGGTATCAAACAAGTTGCATTCAGGCAGACCGACTAAAAAGGCTTAGAGCAAGGCATTCGGGAGCCCCGTGATTAAGGCGTACAGGAGGTACGTCGATTGAACGGGGGTTTCGTACTAACGCAGCTATGGGCCTTTTTTGATGGTCTGAGAGGGGGCACGGCCCCTTTTGCTGTAGACCCAGAACTATTAAAAACATGATGAGAGAGGGAGCCAAGCTATGAGTGAAATCGTCGGCTCAGGCGGGACAAATATGGGGGGGAGAGGGGAACCTTGCCCTTTGGCAGAGGTGGAACGCAGCCTTATAACCAAATACCGGCAGCCCCTGTGGAGCAAATTCACCCGTGCCGTCAAGGACTTCAGCCTGATCGAATCCGGCGACCGGATCGCGGTAGCTGTTTCCGGGGGCAAGGACAGTATTGTCATGGCCAAATTGTTACAGGAATTGCAGCGCCATGGCAACCGCCAGTTTGAGCTGCGCTTCATCGCCATGGACCCGGGCTTTCATGCCGACATCCGGGATCTGCTGGCGGATAACTGCCGCTGGTTGGGCATTCCCCTGCATTTGTTCGATTCCCAGATCTTTGCCGTAGTCGATAACATCGCCCGCGAACAGCCCTGCTATCTGTGTGCCAGGATGCGGCGGGGGGCTTTGTACGCCCAAGCTCAAAAGCTGGGCTGCAACAAATTGGCCTTAGGACATCATTTCGATGATGTCATCGAAACCACCTTGCTCAACTTATTTTATACCGGCAGCATCAAGACCATGCTGCCCAAGCTGAAGTCGGCCCATTTCCCTGGTCTGGAACTGATACGGCCCATGTATTACGTGGAAGAGAAGGCCATCCGCAAGTTTACCGCGGAATACGGTATCGAGGCCTTGAATTGTGCCTGTATGGTGGCGGCGGAGAAGGTGGGGAACAAACGCTATGAGGTCAAGGAGACCATTCGCTGCTTAAAGGAACGCTACCCGCAGGTTGATCAGATGATAATGAGAGCAACCCAGAACGTCAACATGGATTGCGTTCTGGGCTGGCAGAAGGATGGCCGGAAATTCAGCTACCTGGATTTTTATGATGAGTAAACTCATATATTGAGCCCCTTCGGCAATTGGGACCAGAGCAAGTAAAAAGGGCTTAGAGCAAGGCAACCGGAATGTACCATGAATGAGTCGTACATGGGGTACGTCGATTGAATGGTCATTCCGGATTAACGCATCTATTAAGCCCCTTCGGCAATTGGGACAGAGCGAGTAAAAAGGGCTTAGAGCAAGGCAACCGGAATGTACCATGAATGAGTCGTACATGGGGTACGTCGATTGAATGGTCATTCCGGATTAACGCATCTATTAAGCCCCTTCGGCAATTGGGACAGAGCGAGTAAAAAGGGCTTAGAGCAAGGCAACCGGAATGTACCATGAATGAGTCGTACATGGGGTACGTCGATTGAATGGTCATTCCGGATTAACGCAGCTATTAAGCCCTTTTTAACGCTCTGCTATCGGGGCATGTTCTGCCCGTTATATATCTCGATCATCTCCCGCTTTATCTGCTTCTTGATACGGGTCTTCTCCTTCTGTTTCAGGTCCTGTTTGGCAGTGCCGAACAGGTAATTATCCAGATCGAATTCCTTGAGCAACATCTTGGTGTGGAAGATGTTGTCCTGGTAGACATTGACGTCGATCATCTGGTAGAGATTGCGGGTTTTGTTGGCTATATAGTTCTGGATGGAATTTATCTTATGATCAATGAAATACTTCTTTCCGTCCAGGTCGCGGGTGAAGCCCCGCACCCGGTAGTCTATTATGCAGATATCGGGATTGAAGGCATGAAATAGGTAATTCAGGGCCTTCAGGGGTGAAATCTGCCCGCAGGTGGAGATGTCGATATCGACCCGGAAGGTACTCACCCCACGGCCGGGATGAGTCTCCGGGTAGGTGTGGACAGTGAGGTGACTCTTATCCAGATGGGCCAGCACCATCTCCGGCAGGGGACCGGGTGATTCATTGGAAAGGTCGCCGCAGATCTCCGCCCGGGTTTCGTTCTCGGAGATCAGGATGGTTACGCTGGAACCTTGGGGATCGTAGTCCTGCTTGGCGATATTGAGTATGGTCGCCCCGATGATATGGGCTACCTTGGTAAGGATCTGGGTTAATCTTTCTGCGTTATATTCTTCATCGACGTACTCGATATACTCCTGCCGATGCTCCGGGCTAATGGCGTAACAGATATCGTAGAGGTTGAAGCTTAGTGACTTGGTTAGATTGTTGAACCCGTAAAGCTTGAGTTTCCTGCTGAGCGGCCTTGGATCCATTTATCTACCTCCTTGCCGGCGGTTGGCGACAAATTTTGAGTAATATATATGGTATCATATCGGTCCTGGCAATGCACATAATATGATGACGGTGAATTACCATTGCGTCAGGGATAAATCCGAAGCGGTACAGGGACAATAAATTTGTTTCTTGATTGTATACAGAGTGCTAAAATATCAACAGGCGTCTCGATTCAGGTACGGACATGAATCGAAATAACAAAAAGGAGGTAGGAGATTGAGGAGATTTCACAAGAGATTAGCGTTTCTGATGGTGCTGCTTATGATGGCATCAGTGCTGGCGGTGGGATGCAGCAGCAAGAAGACCACCGAACAGCCTGCAGCCACGACCACCATCAAAGTAGGGGTTTATGAACCCTTGACCGGCACCAATGCGGCCGGCGGACAGATGACCCTGGAAGGCATAAAACTGGCCAACCAGCTCTATCCCGAAGTAATGGGGAAGAAGGTTGAACTGGTAGTGGTCGACAACAAGAGCGAGAAACAGGAGGCGGCCAACGCTGTAGCCCGGCTGGTCAGCCAGGACAAGGTGAACGTAATCATAGGCAGTTATGGGAGTTCGGTATCGATGGCCGGCGGGCCGGTAGCCAAAGACGCCAAGGTTCCGGTGATCGGTTGTTCCCCCACCAATCCGGCTGTTACCTTGGGCAACGAATACTATTTCCGGGTTTGCTTCATCGATCCTTTCCAGGGAACAGTGATGTCCAATTATGCCAGCCAGACATTGAAAGCCAAGACCGCCGTTATCATCCAGGATGTACAACAGGACTATTCGGTAGGTCTGTGCAATTACTTTGAGAAAGCCTTCAAAGCCACCAATGGCGATGCGTCCGTATTGGCCAAGCTCAACTACAACACCGGCGACAAGGATTTCTCCGCCCAACTGACTGAAGCCAAATCCAAAAACGCAGATGTCATCTTCGCTCCCGGCAACTTCCTGGAAGGTGGACTGTTGGTAGCCAAAGCCCGCGAGATGGGTATAAAGACTCCCATACTGGGAGGCGATACCTGGGAAGCTACCGAGTTCCTGGATCAGGTAAAGGCCTACAAGGACATCTATTTCAGCACCCATTTCACCGCTGAACAGCCGGTGACTGCGTTATCAACTACTTTCTTGAACGAATACAAGAAAGCCTATCCCGGCAAAGAGGTCAATGCTTTTGCGGCACTGGGCTTCGACGCCTACAAACTGGCCCTCGATGCCATGACCCGGGCCAATTCCAGCGAACCCCAGAAGATAAGGGACGCCCTGGCCACCACCAGCAAATTTGAAGGCGCCACCGGCATTATCACCCTGGATCAAAACCGTGATGCCACCAAGACCGCCATCATCAAGAAGGTATTGGATGGAAAATTCGTCTATGAAGGCAAAGTCGACCCCAAATAGGTAATATAAGATCCGGCTCCCCTCTCTCACCCAGAGAGGGGAGCATATTTATGACAGCGACCGCACTTTATTTAAACAGAAGGACATGCAAGGAGCTGATACCCTTTGTCGATGGACGTCTTCCTGCAGAACATGGCCAACAGTATAACCCTGGGCAGTCTTTACGCCCTCATCGCCATCGGCTATACCATGGTCTATGGTATATTGCGGCTTATCAATTTCGCCCACGCTGACCTGCTGATGGTGGCCGCCTACATCGCCTTTTACGGCATACTGCTTTTCACTATGCCCTGGTGGCTGGCCTTCGCCATTGCCATCGCTCTGACCACCCTGTTGGGGATAGGCATCGAAAAGGCCGCTTACCGGCCCCTGCGCGACGCCCCCCGGATATCGGTGCTGATCTCCGCCATCGGGGTGTCGTTTCTATTGGAAAACCTTGGCATCGTGGCTATCGGCGCCCGGCCCAAATCTTTTCCCCGCCCCGAAGAGCTGGTCTGGAACCTGCACTTCGGCAATATCTCCTTCCTATCCTTGACCATAATAATTCCGATGGTGACGGTGATACTGTTGCTGGCAGTCACTTTTATGGTCAAGAAAACCAAGATCGGTATGGCCATGCGAGCGGTCTCGCGCGACTTTGAAACCTCCAGCCTGATGGCTGTTAACGTCAATAAAGTTATCACCGCCACCTTTGCGGTCGGGTCCGGCTTGGCTGCGGTGGGCGGTCTGATGTGGAGCATGCAGTACCCGCAGATAGAGCCGCTGATGGGTGTCTTCCCCGGTCTAAAATGTTTTATCGCCGCGGTCATGGGAGGTATCGGCAGTATCCCCGGGGCCATGCTGGGGGGATTCGTACTGGGCTTCTGCGAGGTCTTCCTGGTGGGATTTTTCCCGGAGGCATCCGGTTACCGGGATGCTTTCGCCTTCGTCATCCTGATACTGATCCTGCTCTTCCGCCCTGGTGGCATCCTGGGCGAAAATGTAGTAGAGAAGGTGTAGCCCATGGATAAAAGAATCAAGAGCAAAAATTTACTTACCATAGCAGTCCTGCTAGGGGCCTGTGCCCTGCTATACCTGGCTGACAATTACCTTAGTACCTTTCAGATACGCATATTGAACCTGGCCGCCATATATGCCATCCTGGCCTTGAGTATGAACCTGGTGCTGGGTTTTACCGGCATGTTCTCACTGGGACATTCGGGTTTCATGTGCGTGGGGGCCTATACCGCTTCCATCCTGACCATGTCTCCAGCCAGCAAGGAACTTATCTATTATATGGAGCCGATCATACCCGCCCTGGCCCAAGTCGAGTGGCCCATTTTCCCGGCTATCCTGGCAGCCGGCCTTCTGTCCGCCCTGTTTGGGGTTCTGATAGGGATACCTGCCTTGCGTCTGCGGGATGATTACCTGGCCATAGCTACCCTCGGCTTCGCGGAAATAATACGCATCGTGGTAACCAATACCACCTCGATTACCAACGGTTCGCTGGGATTGAAGAACATCCCATCTATAAATAACATCTGGGTCTACTGGGGTTGTGCCATCATCACCCTGATAGTCCTGAAAAGGATCATCAATAGCAGCTGGGGTTTTGCCTTCCGGGCCATCCGCGACAATGAGATAGCCGCCGAAGCCATGGGGGTAGCCCTATTCAAGCATAAACTCATCTCCTTCACCATCGGAGCCTTTTTTGCCGGCATCGCCGGGGCCTTGATGGGTTTCCTGATCACGTCGGTGGACCCCACCATGTTCAGGTTCCTGTTCACCTTCCAGATCCTTTTGATAGTGGTCCTGGGCGGGATGGGCAGTCTGACCGGAACGGTAATATCGTCGTTGGTGATCACCATAATGATGGAGGTACTGCGGGTAGTGGAACAGCCGATGAGTATCCTGGGACTGGACATCCCGGGTTTGTCGGGGATGCGCATGGTCATATTCTCCATACTGCTGTTGCTGGTCATCCTCTTTTATCGCCAGGGCCTGATGGGGACCAAGGAGTTCAATTGGGACTGGCTATTGGATCGCTTCAAGATATTTAAACGGGAGCGGGGTGAGGCGGCATGAGCGGATTGACCCTGCGCACCGAAAGGATTTCCATGGAGTTTGGCGGTTTGAGGGCCGTCTCCGATCTATCCCTGGATATAGGGAAGGGCTCCATCGTTGGACTAATCGGCCCCAATGGAGCTGGCAAGACGACCGTTTTCAACATGATAACCGGAGTCTACGCCCCTACTTCCGGGCGCATATTTTTCGAAGACCGAGATATCACCGGTTTGAAGGGCGACAAGATAACCGCCCTGGGCATAGCCCGAACCTTTCAGAACATCCGTCTCTTCAACTCCATGACAGTGTTGGAAAACGTGATGATCTCCAAACATGTGCGGATGCCGGCCACTCTTTTGGAGGCGGTAGGCGGGATGCCCCGATATACAAAGGCCCGCCAAAATAATTATCGGGAATGCATGGAGCTCCTGGAAAAGGTTCAGCTGGACGATGTGGGGGATGAAAAGGGCACCTCGCTTCCCTACGGCAAACAGCGCCGTTTGGAGATTGCCCGCGCCCTGGCAACCGAACCCAGCCTGCTGCTGTTGGATGAACCGGCGGCAGGTATGAACCCGGCTGAATCTCTCGAATTGATGGAGTTTGTGGCTCGGATTAGGGACGAGTTCAAAATAACGGTGCTGATGATCGAACATCACATGGAAGTGGTTATGGGTATTTGTGAGAAGATTTATGTATTGGATTACGGGGTGACTCTGGCCAAGGGCAATCCGGCCGAGATCCAGAATGATCCGGCGGTAATCGAAGCTTATCTCGGGGCGGTGG
>CAZBSD010000033.1:0-25298 GCA_964494735.1 uncultured Syntrophomonas sp. | reverse complement strand
CGGGTAAACAGGATTCGTCGGCAGGATGCGGAACCTGTTCCAGCTGCGGCTGATAAACGCTCAGCCAACATTAGGAAACTATTGGAAAGGAGGGGCCATGAGCCCCTCCTTTAGGGTGTCAAACAAGTTACATTCAGGCAGACCGAGCAAAAAAGGCTTAGAGCAAGGCATTCGGGAGCCCCGTGATTAAGGCGTACATGAGGTACGTCGATTGAACGGGGATTCCGTATCAACGCAGCTATAGGCTTGTTTTGACGGTCTGAAGGAGGGACCCATCTGCCCCTGCTTATTAAATGCTGGGCTAACATATTCTATACGAGCAGGTTCATCAAGCGTTCAAATCCTTCCGGATCACCTTGTTCGTTTTCCAGGGGACGTTTGAAGGCCAGCATTTCGGGGCGGTTTTTTAAACTGGAAGTCTTGAGATTTATGGTGATCCCGCCCAGAATCATTTGGGTCGAATCCTCATCGGCGAATTCATAATCCCGCTGGATGCGGGAGAAATCGTCCAGTTTGTAACCGGTGAACTGCATCTTGCCGTCCGGATAAATACCCACGGAAAGTAATTCTGTATCCAGCAAAAAGAACAATTGCTGTTCATAGAAACGCTTGTTCCATTGGTTTACCCCCCGATAGTAAATGAACCATTCCCGAAATCCCCCCTTCTTGAGCAGGTAATCACGCAGCGGGGGAAAGTGGCTCTCGTTCTGTATTAATTTGGCCTCGACTAACCGTAATTGCTCTTCCAAACTAAAACCCCTTTTCTGTAAAATTATAGGATTTGATTATCGGTGGTCACCATACACGCCTGAACCATTGCCAGTCTCCGATAGCAGAGAAAAATACTACTGGAAGCTATCAGCATGATATCATATCCGGGCCGGTTTGCCCAAGGGCGCGGTTTAAAGCGGCACCGACGGCGTCCGGGAAGAACAGAAGCCGATTTAAGACGCCAAGAATAGGACCTAATGAAAACAATAGCATTCACAATGGTTGACGGAAGTCTGGCCGCCGCATATATTTGTAGTAATCAGTAGTGATACTGGGATTGCCCTGAGGTTGCATAATAGGTTCTCTACCATTTTCATCAAGGCGACCCAACAGCGATACCAGACCCACGGAGTAGCTGTAAAAGCCCGGTTAGAGTACAGGCTTGGACCTGGAAATAAGGACAGGGAAAGGGAACAGAGACAGAAATAGAGCGGAGGCCTAATAGCAGCCAGCTATTTTGAAAAGTATCACCCGGTACTAATAGAAATGGCCGAACAACCCCGCGCAAGTTATTTACCAAGTTCAGGCGCCCGCCGAACCGGAGCAGGGGCAGCGTCAACAGGGCGATAAAACAAAAGGAGGTACAGCTGTTAATGCTTAGTACCGCACAAATGTGAAGGGTCAACAACTATTTAATATAGATGTTGGCTCTTTGCATTTGGGATTACTTTTCCGCACTCCTAATCCGCCCCAGCATATATATATTCAACGTACCTAAAAGCGCTCGTCAGTAAACAGAGCTATGCCGCAGACTGGATAGGCAGGGGGACTTAAGGTGTGCTAACATATGTTTATGGACTTAGAGTAATAATGAAAAAGATGTATCCCATATGGGCAATATAGAAATGGGGTAACAAATACTGGTGCCAGCCAGCATACCCTCGCAGGCTTGAGCCTGAGCGTCACCAGATTATCGATGGACTGGCAGGTATTGAGAATTGAGCCGGGAATGGGGAGAACTATTTGGCATACTCGAGGAAACTAGAAATGACGACCGTCGAGAAGATGATGCTGTTACATTGCCGGGACGTACATAAACCTGCAACGGCAGGGTTGTGCAACGATTGCCGGAAACTGTTGGAATACGCCCGCCAGCGGACCGAAAAATGTGTGTTCGGTGAAGAGAAACCGGTTTGTTCAGAATGTCCGGTACATTGTTATCGTCCTGTGATGCGGGAAGAGATGAGGAAGATAATGAAGTATTCAGGACCGCGAATGATGAGGAACCATCCTATCCTGGCGGTGAGGTATATGTACCGGAAAAAGTTCAAGAGCCACCCAGACCGATTACAGAAGTGAATATCATCGTTGTGTCGCAACGCCAGCTCCATCGGCGTACAGCCAGGTACGCCTCAGTCGCTGGCATCACTCACGCCTCGCTCTTCACACCTGTAATCGGTCTGCCCGAGATAGGGGATCAAAGATATCATCGTTGTGTCGCAACGCCAGCTCCATCGGCGTACAGCCAGGTACGCCTCAGTCGCTGGCATCACTCACGCCTCCAGTTTCACTCCGAGTGCTTGAAAAGCGGACTCATTTCAGCTGATTCACATAACCCTGCAGCTTCAGCATGGTCGTGGCCCCCGAGAACCTGACTCGGGTATTTCCCTGCTGGTCGATAATCACTGTGGTGGGGATACTGGTGACAGTGTAGTCATCGGCTGCCTTACCATTTGTATCCAACAATACCGGCATGGTGAAGTGGTTATCGTCCATGTATTGGCGGGCTTTGGCTGTCGTTTCCCGGTATCCATCGGTAAGATTGACAGTCAACAACACCGCATCCGTACCTTGGCTGAATTCCTGGTAAGCCCGCTCCAACTCCGGCATCTCAGCTTTGCAGGGGGGACACCAGCTGGCCCAGAAGTTCAATATCACTACCTTGCCCCGATAATCGGATAATCTGATGGTCTGACCCTGCAGGTTGGACAAGGTTATCTCCGCTGCCGGCTGACCGTCGCTGATCGGACTGCTGGGTGCGCGGCCGGGCGGGTCAGTTGACTGTTGGGGGGTTCCGCAGCCCGCCAACATAATGATAATCAGGGTGAGAACTCCCAGGATAGCAAGTCTGCTGCGCATAGATGTGACTCCTTTTCCATTCATATCGACCCAAAACCAAGTAACCAGAGTCGGTCGGTAAACATCAATACTCCGGCCAGTATCAGCACCAGGCCGGACACTATGCTGACCACCCGGTTATATCGCTGTAACGCCTTTATCAATCCCCCGGCTCTCTCGAACAGCGCCGCAAAGAGGATAAAAGGCAGCCCCAATCCAACCGAATAAAAAGCCAACAGGATGATCCCCTGCCGGGTGGATTCAGAGTTGCTGGCCAGAAGAAGGGCTGACCCGAGGAAGGCTCCCACGCAGGGAGTCCAACCGAAAGCGAACACCATTCCGAAAAGCACTGAGGTCGCGACGTTCAACCGCTGGACCCTATAGTCCAGGTGTTTATCGACGTTTAAGAAACTCAATCCTATCAACCCGGTAAAATTCAATCCCAGCACGATCATGACGATACCGCTCAATCGGCGTAACAGGATGATGTGTTGCTGGAGGTATTGGCCCAGCAGACTGGCCGTCGCCCCCAGTGCTACGAATACCAGGGTAAGTCCCAGCACAAAAGCGATAGAATTGGTGATCAAGCGGGGACGCCTGATATCAGCCTGCTCTGTGACCCCGGCCAGGTAGAAAATATAGATGGGCAGCAAGGGCAGTATGCACGGAGAAACAAAGGACAGTACTCCTTCAACGAAGCATAACAGATAGGGGGTGCTGATCAAAATGCATTTCTCCTCTACGTTGCTGGCCGCTTCCTAATAGTATAAATAATAACCTGGTAAATAATATATGCAAATAATACTTGACCTTGACGCCGCGTCAATGTTTATAGTGTGATACAAGGGGGTGAAACCAATGCAATATACGGTTCAGAAGCTGGCCCAATTGGCGGGAATCAGTCCCCGCACTGTGCGCTACTATGATGAGATCGGTCTGCTTAAGCCCAGCCGGGTCAATTCATCAGGTTACCGCATATATGGGCAGAGTCAGGTTGATCTGCTCCAACAGATACTATTCTATCGCGAGCTTGGGGTAGCCCTGGACAGCATTAAGAACATTGTGACCGCGCCTGACTTCGATAAGACCTTGGCATTGCGGGAGCATCGTCAAGCACTAGGTCAGCAGCGTCAGCGCCTGGACCGGCTGATAGCCACCATCGAAGATACCATTGCCGCATATGAAGGAGGTTACATTATGAAGGACAAGGACAAGTTCGCCGCTTTTAAGAGACAACTGGTGGACGAGAATGAAGAAAAGTATGGCCAGGAGATCCGGGAAAAGTATGGCGAAGAGGCGGTGGCAAGCTCCAACCGCAAGGTGCTCGATATGAGCCAGGAACAATTCGATGAGATAAACCGGTTGAACCAGGAGTTGATGACCACCCTTAAAGAAGCCATGAAGACCGGTGATCCTGGCGGCGAGCTGGGCCAGCGGGCAGCGGGTCTGCACCGCCAATGGTTATGCTTCTATTGGGACAAATACAGCAAGGAAGCCCATATGGGAGTTACCCAGATGTATGTCGATGATGAGCGTTTCACCGCCTACTACGATAACGAAGTGCCGGGAACCGCTGCATTTCTAAGGGATGCAGTGCGGATATATACCGGACTGTAATAACCGACCGGGGAGGTCGAAAAAAGATACAGCCCCGGTGCTTGCGGTGATATTGAGCTGGAGCCTGCTGCCATAAGGCAGCGAGGCTCTTTTTTTTCCGGTCCGTCTTCTGCGGTTATAAACGAGTCGGTTTTAGGCAATCTTTTGTATAGATTCACTTCACCACACTGGTGTCCCGGGAAATAAGTTAAGTTGGAGCAGAGAGGCGAGGGAGGCATAGAGTTATGAAAGCTGAAGAGCGGGAAATTCTCAATCTAAGAATACTGAAAGGGTATTCTATTACGGAAACAGCCAGTATTCTGGGGAAGAACGAAATGGAGGTTCGCAGCGGACAGTACCGGGCCATGTATTCATTGGCCCAACACTTGAAGCAAAGGGATTCCAGGGAGTAACCAAATATGCAGGACTGCTTTAGGGGCGACCGGTCAGGCTTGACGGCCCGATAGCCGGATTAGTAGAATATGTTAACAACAATCCATGAATAACATCTTGATAAGGGAATGATCCGATGACCGCTAAAAAACACTTCAGCGCTGAGGAAGCCGAGGCATATTGGGAAGGCAAATAGACTGACAGGCCCGGCTTGGCCGGGCTTTTGGCTGGCTGGGGGGAACCCGCCGCTGGGATAACACAGTGATCTGCAACCTAAAGTGATCGAGAAAGGTAGGATTGGGTTTGGCAAGTGTTGAGAATATTAACCGGGCCCGGGTAGCTTTGGTAGGATGCGAAAACTACCAAAACGAAGAGGTCCAGAAGGCGGTAGCAAGGGGATTGGAACTGCTGGGAGGGCTCAGTCTGCTGGTTCAACCCGGGGAGAGGATCCTGCTTAAGCCCAATCTGTTGGCCCCTGACCCACCGGAGAAGTGTGTCACGACGCATCCGGCGGTCTTCAGAGCGGTGGCCCAAGCAGTCATGGCCGCTGGTGCAATAGTGTCTTTTGGCGATTCACCGGCTGTCGGTTCTACTGCTCGGGCGGCCCGACGGGCGGGGCTGGCTGCAGCAGCCGATGAACTAGGGGTAGCCTGGGCTGATTTCAGCCAGGGGAAGGAAGTGGTGTTTGCGGAAGGGTTTCAGAATAAGCGATTTGTGATCGCCAATGGGGTATTGGAGAGCGACGGTCTCATCAGCCTGCCCAAACTGAAGACCCACGGGTTGACGATGATGACTGGCTCCATCAAGAACCAATTCGGCTGCGTCCCGGGTCTGCTGAAAGGAGAATTCCATGTAAAGCTGCCTGATGTTGAGCAATTTACCCGTATGCTGGTGGACCTTAGTCTCTTCCTTAAACCGCGATTATACGTTATGGATGGGATCATGGCCATGGAAGGTAATGGTCCCAGAGGAGGCAACCCGCTGCACATAGGGGTGCTGATCTTCTCTACCGATCCGGTGGCCCTGGATGCTACCGTCTGCCGTCTGGTCGATCTGTCCCCTGAGGATGTACCCATGCTCAGGAATGCTCAGCAGATGGGATTGGGTACCTATCTGCGAGAAAACATCGACCTGGTGGGGGATGTATGGGAATCCTTCCGGCCTGCCCATTTCCAAAAACCGCATAAAGCCGGTATATCTATCCAGAATCCGTGGCTGCGCAACCATATTATACCCAAGCCTCATATCGATCCTGGCCGCTGCATCCAATGCGGTATCTGTATCGCCGGTTGTCCGATGAAACCGGCGGTAGTCGATTGGCACCGCGACGACAATAGCAAACCGCCGGTCTATGATTATAGCCGCTGCATCCGCTGTTATTGCTGTCAGGAGATGTGTCCCGAATCGGCCATCGATCTAAGGATACCATGGTTGGGTAAAGCGGTGGCCCCATTCCTGCGTTGACCGTGTCTGTCAGGCAGCCCCAAGGCTAGCGCCAGGCACACAGATAGCTTTCGGCGGCATCGATGATGGAAAAGATCAGGAATCCCATGAAGCTGAGAATAACGATACCCGCATACATATCCAGGTAGTTGACCCTCATCCAGGCATCCATGATGAAGTAGCCCATGCCGTGCTCGGTGCCAAAGGTTTCCGTAAAGAACAATATGGATACCGCTGTGCCCAGGGCCAATCGGGTGGCGGTAAGCACTTCGGGAAGGGAGGCGGGCAGGATTATCTCCGTAAACGTCTGCGATTTGCTGGCTCCCAGTGATTGCAGGGAATGAAATGTTTCAGCGGGGATGGATTTTACAGCGTCGCGTGAGGTAATCACCACCTGGAAGACTATTATCATTACTATCATCATCAGCTTGGAAACCTCACCCAGACCAAACAGCAGCATGACCACCGGAAGCAGGGCTAACTTGGGTATAGGATAGGTGAAATAGACCAGGGGGGAGAGCAGCTTGTCGACCCGGGAGAAATATCCCATCAAAAAACCCAGAGGGACGCCCACCAATACGGAGATCATTATACCAGCCAGGATGCGGCCCAGGCTGTACACAACATGAATTGACATCTTGGCGGCGAAAATATCTATGATATTGAGCAGCACCGCATAAGGGGAAGGAACGATAGGACGCATCAACAGGACCGACAGAGCCCACCATGCAACCAGCACAACAATTAAGCTGTAGAAAGCTCCCGGCCATTTATCAGAACGCAAACAGATCAGTCCTTGATCAAAATTTTCCGCAGCCGCATCGCCATGGTGTGATAATCGTCCTGGAGACGTAAATTGTCCATCTGGAAACATGGATTATCGATGATCTCCAGAATACGCCCCGGAGCCGAAGAAAAAACCACGATTTTATTGCCCAGGTAGAGAGCCTCATCGACACTATGGGTCACGAATACGGTGGTCACACTATGCTGTTTCCAGATTTTCAGGAACAGCTCCTGCATCTCCTCCCGGGTGATAGCATCCAGCGCGGAGAAGGGTTCGTCCATCAGGAGGAGATCGGGTTTCATAATGAAGGCCCGGGCAATGGCCACCCGTTGTCTTTGGCCACCGCTAAGTTCCTTGGGATATCTGTCCAGGAGGGTGTCGATATCCAATTGCCTAAGGATATAGTGGCTGTAATCGTCCCAATCACTTTGGCCGTTCTTTATCTTGATCCCCAGCAGGGCGTTATCACGGACCGTTTTCCAAGGCAAAAGACCATAGTTTTGAAGGATCATCCCGATGTGTTGCTCTCTGGGATTCACAGGACGGCCGTCTATGGTCACCAGGCCTGAATATTTCTTTTGAATGCCGGCCAGGACATACAGAAAAGTCGACTTGCCGCATCCCGAAGGGCCGATGAGGGTGATGATATCACCGCTGCAGACGTCCAGACTGACCCGGTCGAGCGCCAAAACGGACTCATTGATGGCCTGGTACCAGACCGATAGGTTTTTAACTGCGATCACTCGATCATCTACCTAAGCACTTCAGAATTTATCAGATCAGCATAATTATAAGTGGTCTTTACCAATTGTTTTTCCATCATCCAGGCCATGACATCGTCGAAGATTCTTTTCTCCGGGAGTTGAGCCTTGGTGTATTGGGGCATCTTGATAATAGCCTTGACCCCAGCCGGGAATCCCATGGTCTGACTGATAAAATCGATATATGATGCGGGGGGCTCAGCCTGCAAATAGGTTACCGCATCATTATACGCTCTCATGACTGCCTTGATCTCTTCTGGATTGTCCCTCAGTGTCTCGGCGGTAAAAGCTATGGTGACACATTTATTGGCCAGCTGGTCGGTACTGGTCAGCAACCTGGCCCCATCATGGCTGGCCAGGCTGGATAAGGGCTGGACCATGATGGCGGCATCCACTTTACCCCCTTGCAGCATCTCCAGCCGGGTAGGGAGTTGGGGGATGGCTACCTTGTTTATGTCACCGGGCTGCAGTAGGTTGGCCTCCAGCATCCTATCCAGAGAATATTCCATAACCGTATTGCTGGACAATCCCACGCTCCTTGCCTTGAGACCATTTACCGAGGTGATGCCGGAATCTTTGCCCGCCATAAGCTCAATGGTACCGTCGGTCTTGGAGACCATGCGCAGATTGATGCCCCCGGTATTGGCGAATATCACCGCTACCATATCGGATACCACCCCGTCCAGCTGACCGCTTTGGAGGGCACTATCCCGGTCTTTGGCACTCTTGAACGGAATTACCTTGACTCGAACCCCTTGCTTGGTATAATAGCCATTTTTCTCAGCGATCACGAAGGGGACCGAGTCCAGGTCGGGCATGATCCCGATGGTGATCTCTTTGCCTGGATGCGCCGCCGGCTTGTCCTGGGTGCAACCAGCGAAAACCAACCCGGCCGCCATTATCAGCAGCCCGATAAGTATCTTCTTCATAAAACGACCCTCTCATCGCACAATACGATTTAAATTATATACTACCGATGCACGTTTCTCCATGATCAGCCTTGTAATTGCTCATCGATCCAGCGTATGACCCTGCGGTAGAACAGCAATTCCAAGTGATTGACCTTCATCCTGATCTTGGCCTTCAACTTAGCCCCTCCCGCTACCATAGCGTCAGTATTAAAGACGCTGTCGACAAATACCATGCCATCACTGGGAGCCGAGACATCCCCCGAAATCGGCCCGAACATGTGGTTGTCACCGGCCAGGACGCATAATTCCACCCCCGGGGCTACCCCGGCCGCCTCCAGCCGGGCGATCGAATCACCCCCATCAGCGATAGCCGCTTGAATCCCCCGCGAATGGCTTATGAAACCTTGACCGCCATGATAAGTGGTCCACCAATCCGGTTGGGTCATGTCCAGCGGATACTGGTTGTTCCATTTGTGCAGCAGCTGACATTGACCTGGAAAAGCGCCGTCCCGATAAATGGCCTGGAGTGAGGTGTTGACCAGTGTGCCCAGGTAGTTCAGCCGATCCCAGGCGATTACTCCATTGCTGCCAGTCAAATAAATAGGAAGCGAAATAGACGGGTTGCGGAAAGCGAAATCGGTGCCCAGGTTGGGTGTGCCCAACATGACGCAGCGGCGGACATCCCCGCGATAGGGGGTAGCGGCAGCTAGGCCGGACATATATATACGGGCCGCTATCCCGCCTTTGCTGTGGGCTATCAGATCAACCTGCTCGACCTTGCACATGAATTTGATTTGCTCGATGGCATGGGCCAGGCTCTCAGCCTGATAAAAGTTGTCCCCGTGGGTATGAGCGAAGGTTATTACGAACACCTTATAACCAAGGCTGACCAGCTGCTGCTGCATGCCCGGATAACCCATGCCATATAGATTCACAAACGATACAGCATCCATTCCCGCCCCGGGCACAAGTATTACCGGGATTGGATTGCGGTTGTGCTGCCAACCGGGAGCCAGATGGAGAAGGTACTGACTGGAAGCAGGCATGGCTCCCCCAAAATACTTGACTATGCAGTTGTCCATATGCTGGTTGGCCTTGCAGAAGATCTCCCTGATGTTGTGCAGCTCAGGCACATGGCAGGTTAAAATGCCGTCCCAATAGCTGGAGCTATTCCCGGTTTGGGAACGGTGGCTGCCGAATAATACCGAGCTCAATTCGTCGAATTTACCCATGGTCACCATTCCTCCTTGTTGCCGCCGGCACAAAGGGCGGTGTCGAATTATTAATGGGGATTGATGCAGACCCTGCTAAAATATTGTTATTACATAGGAGAAAATATAATTCCGAAAAATAGTGTACTGGAAAAACCTGCGATTAGCCACCCAAATGTTCAAAAATTGTATTTTATCTAATTCAATTATTTACCGCGGGGAAGTATAAAATAAAGGTTGATTTATTTCTCCTTAGTGATAATATAAATTTATAAAGTGTATCAAAATAGTCCAATTTAGGAGTGAGGTGATTCCGGTTCAAATCACACGCCAGACGGAGTACGCGATAAAGACCCTGCTGGAGTTAGGCACGGTTCCCATGGGGCAGTTGATGTCGGCCAAGGTTATCGCTCAGCGCCACGCGATTCCGGAAGATTTTCTGCACAAGACCATCCAGGTATTATCCAGGGCGGGTCTGGCAGTGACCCAGCGTGGACTACAGGGCGGGGTAAGACTGGGCCGCCCCCTGGAACAGATCACCATCGCAGACGTGATTGAGGCCATGGAAGGACCTATCGCCCTCAACGTTTGCCTGTCACCGGGATTTCAGTGCCAAAACATGGCGAATTGCAAGGTCAGGCAAACGCTGGGCCGGGCTCAGCAAGCTATGCTGGCAGAACTTAAGAAGACCAGTCTGGCGGAGATAGCAGCCGAGCAAGCTGAAGTGATCGGCATAGTGTGAGGACAAATCGGAAACTCAGGTATGTGGCAAGTGCTCAATCCAAACTAAATTGATAGGAGGAAGTTTATAAATGTTCTGTAACCAGTGTGAGCAAACTTCAAAGGGGACAGGTTGTGTATCGATCGGAGTATGCGGAAAGAAACCTGAGGTAGCAGCCTTACTGGATCTGCTATCCTATTCGACCAGCCAAGCGTCGCAGGTAGCCCTTCAAGCCAGAGCTAAAGGGGTCGTCGACACCAGTTTCAATCAGCTTATGGCGGCAGCCCTATTCGTGACATTGACCAATGTCAATTTTGACCCCGCCGCTATCGAAGCCTATATCCGCCAAATGTTGGCAAAGGCCGCTGAGGTGGGCCAGAAGGCTGGAATCGGGACTGATTTCCTGCTTAAACCAGCCGCTGATGCAGCCGGATTGGTCCAGCAGGGGGAGGAACTGGGTTATCCCGGCAGCCAGGAAAAGGATGCCGACATACGTTCCCTAAAAGAGCTGCTCCTTTATGGTATCCGCGGAGTAGCGGCTTACGCCCACCATGCCTACATTCTGGGCCAGGAAGATGATTCCGTTTATGGATTCATCCAGGAAGCTATGGCCAGCCTTATCGGACCGGACAAGCCCATGGAAGAGTGGCTGGGATTGGTACTCAAGGCCGGCGAGGTCAATCTGCGGGCGATGGAGCTGTTGGACGCGGGCAACACTCAGACTTTTGGCCACCCCGAGCCCACCGAGGTCAAGTTGGGACATAAGTCCGGCAAATGCATACTGGTATCGGGCCATGATCTTAAGGATCTTAAGAATTTACTGGAGCAGACCGAGGGCAAAGGCATCAACATCTACACCCATGGCGAGATGCTGCCGGCCAACGCCTATCCGGAATTGAAGAAACACTCTCACCTGGCTGGCCATTATGGGACCGCCTGGCAGAACCAGAAGAAGGAATTTGCTAATTTCCCTGGAGCAATCTTGATGACCACCAACTGTATCCAGGAACCGGCGCCGAGTTATGCCGGCAATATATTCACCACCGGCGCGGTAGGCTGGCCGGGGACAACACATGTCTCCAGCAACGATTTAAGTGTGGTGATCGCGAAGGCCTTGGAATTGCCCGGTTTTGCGGAGGACACTGATGAGGGTACGGTTCTGAGTGGATTCGCCCGCAACACAGTCCTGGGAGTTGCCGGACAGGTTATCGAGGCGGTTAAGAGCGGTGCTATAAAGAGGTTTGTACTGGTCGGCGGATGTGACGGAGCCAAGTCGGGCCGTAATTACTACACCGAGTTGGTGGATCGCCTGCCGGAAGACACAGTGGTCCTCACCCTGGCCTGCGGCAAGTTCCGCTTCTTCGACCATAAGCTGGGAGACATCGGCGGAATACCTAGATTGTTGGATATCGGACAATGCAACGACGCCTATTCGGCGATCCAGATCGCAGTAGCACTAGCCAATGCATTTGAATGCGGAGTAAACGACTTGCCCCTGTCGATGGTACTGTCCTGGTATGAGCAGAAGGCGGTATCGATTCTGTTGACATTGCTGTACCTTGATATCAAGAACATTCGCCTGGGACCGAGCCTGCCGGCTTTCGTATCGCCTAACGTGCTTAATGTTCTGGTGGAGAAGTTCGGAATTAAACCGATATCCTCGGTTGATGAAGACCTGGCAGCTATCGTCGGCTAACCTTTCGAGCTTGCCAACGGGACGGATGATCGATGGGGCGATTATATGGGGGACGCTTGATACCAATATCGCTGCCGATAATCTGAATGGAGCGGTGTCGGTAAAACGCCAGGATTTAGTCTTGGCATGATAGTAATTCAGGGCAATGTCAATGAAAGGGAGCGGATGCATAATGGTTATGCGGAGTATCGTCAAAATAGATGAAGAATTGTGCAATGGTTGCGGAGTTTGCATATCTCCCTGCGCCGAGGGGGCATTGGCCCTGGTGGACGGGAAGGCCAAGGTAATAAGGGATGAGCTTTGTGACGGAGCTGGGTTTTGCATGGGGGTGTGCCCGGTGGGAGCCCTCTCTTTGGAGATCAGGGAAACGGACCTGTTTTCGGAGGCGGCGGTGGAGGATTTGAAAAAGACTGCTCCCCGACATTACATCCCTCAGCATTGCGGCTTTTGCAGCGTAACTGAGGATGAGGCCTACCTTCTGCCCTTCAAGCACAAAGGTGATTCCCGGTGGGTTTGTACCCGCTGCCTGCCCCGCCTGATACACGGGTAGCCGAGACTAACCGGCCAACTTCATAATACAAAGATGCTTGTGTGATTTCCCGCCCCTGTGCCATAATGAACGTGGCGCGGGGGCGGGTTTTACGTATTCGGATTCAGAAAAGCCCCCGACCATCATTTGCGTTTCAGCCCGCCGGTTGGGATCATTGGCTGATCCCGTTGCCCGGTTATCCAGGTTGGTTGGAACCCGAGCTGCGGATGTAACCTTGCCGGGAATGTTTTCCATCCTCTTTTATTTTTCATGGATGCTGATTTTAGTATAGTGCGAGATGAGGTAAACGAGCACTGAATTGTTGATCAAGGTGACGACATGGAGATTGGGATATTATTTGTGACCGCCTTTATCGTGGCCTTTTCCGGTGCCATGATGCCGGGCCCGATGCTGTCCGCAGCAGTGGCTGAGACGCTGAAGGCTGATTGGCGGGTGGGGCCCTATATGGTCCTGGGGCATGGCATCCTGGAGCTGGTCCTGATCATAGCATTGGTGGCCGGACTGGCGGCTTTCCTGACTCAACCCGCGGTAACGCTGGCCATAGCTCTGGCCGGCGGGATGGTCCTGATTATCATGGGGGTGAATATGAGCCGGGACGCGATCGGAAGCAGACTCACCCTGGATATGGAGCCTTCCGCACCCCAGCCCAAAGCCCGGCTGCACCCGGCAGTAGCAGGGTTGACGGTCAGTATGGCTAATCCTTACTGGTGGTTGTGGTGGGCCACTATCGGTCTCAGTTATATATCGCTGGCCATGAAAAGCGGCTCTTTGGGCATGGCCTCATTCTTTAGCGGGCACATCAGCGCCGATCTTGTGTGGTACTCCTTGGTGACAATCGCGGTAAGCGGGGGCCGCAAATTCATGAATCCCCGGATTTATCAGATTATCCTGACCGGTTGCGGGATATTCCTGGTGGGAATGGGTTTTTACTTCATCTATAGTGGCCTGACCATGTGACTTATGGTTGTTCAAGCCCCGGCAGCGAGGATTTCGAATCCATACCATTTCCTGCTTCCTGAGCCAGCAAATCGATAACTACCCGGTCGGTGGGGAAAGCCAGATCGGGTACCGAATCCAGCGCAAAGAACGCCAATTCATCCAGATCATCGCCGGCCTGCATCTCACCCCCACAGACATCGACTAAAAACCAAATGCCCACTGTATGACAGTTGGGATCGTGGAAATTGGATTGAACCGTAAAGACCCGCCTGATATCAATATCCAGGTTGGTCTCTTCCTTAAACTCACGCCTGATCCCATCGTACACATCCTCATGATATTCCAGATAACCACAGGGAATGCACCATAGATCCTTGTAATCTCCGCCTTTTCTGCGTCCCAGCAGAAGCTTGCCCGCCTCATTGATAAGGATAGCCGCCACCCCCACGATAGGGTTTTCATAATGTATGTGGGCGCACGCCTCGCAGGTCAGCCGCTGCTGTTCGGCTTGCTGCCGGTAATGGAGTTTACCCCCGCATTTAGGGCAATAGAAAAATCTCTGCTGTAGCCCGATCATAAAAAACGTCCTCCCCGAATCATATCAATAATTGGTTAAGCTGATGGGTACGACTAGAATTGTCAATAATAATTATAAAAGATTTGCACTGGCGATTAAAAGTGGTGGGGGGCTGTTATATAGGAATGAGGGAGACATTGGATAAGGCCCGAATGGTTGATAAAAAAACAGAGTCCAAGGGAGATCACTTGGGGAAGAATGTGAAATGCATAACATCCACATAACTTGACAATGGGATTGTCAAGTTATATACTCGATTCAAGACACAGCAGGGAGGAAATTTCGTGGTAGATGTGTCCCGCGATCAGCCCGTATACAACATCAGCGTGGCCGCAGAATTAGTTGGGGTACATCCGCGCACGCTTAGGATATACGAGGATACCGGCTTGATTTATCCAGCTCGAACTGGAGGCAATACCAGGCTGTTTTCCAATGCTGATATCGAGATGTGTCTGCGAATCCGTTCCATGACCCAGGAAATGGGTCTGAATCTAGCCGGGGTCCGGCTGATCTTTACGTTGGAGCAAAGGCTTAACTTCCGCTTTGAGGATTGGTGCAAGTAGAACTGGGTTGGAACAGTGTCGGGACAATTATTTTGGAGGTGTTTTTGAATGGGCAGAGCAGTAGGTATAGATCTGGGGACAACCAACTCCGCGGTAGCGGTCATGGAGTCAGGTAAACCAGTTATAATCGTAAATGCGGAAGGGGACCGGGTGACGTCATCGGTGGTGGCATTCACCAAGGACAATCGCCGCTTGGTGGGGACCCTGGCCAAACGCCAGGCGATTATGAATCCGGAGGCTACCATCTATTCAGCCAAACGTTTTATAGGCCGCAAGTATGATGAAGTGTCGTCGGAGATGAAGATAGTACCATATAAAGTGGTACGCGGTGATAATGACAAGGTTTATTTCGAAATACAGGAAAAGAAGTATGCACCGGAGGAAATCAGTGCTCAGGTACTGCGCAAGCTGGTTGACGATGCCGCCAACTACTTGGGAGAAAAGATAACCGACGCGGTAATCACTGTGCCGGCCTATTTCAATGACGCTCAGCGTCAGGCTACCAAAGATGCCGGTCAGATAGCCGGTTTAAACGTTCTGCGGATAATCAACGAACCTACCGCGGCGGCCCTATCCTACGGTCTGGATAGTCATAAGAACCAGACAGTCATGATATTCGACCTGGGTGGCGGGACGTTCGACGTGTCTATCCTGGATATTGGTGATGGAGTGGTAGAAGTAAGGTCGACATCAGGCGACACCCATCTGGGCGGTGATGACTTCGATAAGCTGGTAGTTGATTATCTGGCCGCCGAGTTTATCAAGACTGACGGGATCGATCTTCGCAAGGACAAGCAAGCTCTGCAGAGATTGTATGAAGCAGCGGAAAAGGCCAAGGTAGAATTGTCGAGTACAACCACTACCAGTATTACCTTGCCGTTTATTACAGCTGATGCCAGTGGTCCGCGCCACCTGGATATCAAGCTGACCCGGGCCAAATTCGATGACCTGACCCACGAGTTACTGGAACGCTGCATGGTTGCGGTCCGGCAAGCCTTGAAAGATGGCAACCTGACCGAAAAGGACCTTGATGAAGTAATCCTGGTGGGCGGTTCCACCCGGGTACCGGCGGTGCAGGAACTGGTAAGGTCATTCACCGGCAAGGAACCCAACATGTCAGTTAACCCCGATGAGGTTGTGGCCCTGGGAGCGGCGGTGCAGGCGGCAATCATCACCGGAGAGGTCAAGGACGTCCTGTTGCTGGATGTTACCCCCCTGTCACTGGGTCTGGAGACCATGGGCGGGGTTATGACCAAGCTGATCGACCGCAATACGACCATACCCTGCCAGCGGACCGAGGTATTCAGCACCGCGGAAGACAATCAGCCTTCAGTGGATATCGTAGTACTGCAGGGCGAGCGGGAGATGGCCCGTGACAACCGTCAGATCGGGCGATTCCGCTTGGATGGCATAGCCCCCTCACCCCGTGGGGTACCGCAGGTGGAGGTGACCTTCGATATCGATACCAACGGCATACTGAGTGTGTCGGCTCGGGATAAGGCAACCAACAAGGAGCAGAAGATCACCATCAGCGGTTCCACCAACCTGGAGAAGGATGAGATCGATCGTATGGTTAAGGAGGCCTCTGCCCACGCTGCCGAGGACAAGAAACGCCGGGAGAACGTAGACCTCAAGAATGAAGCGGACTCCCTGGCCCACGGATTGAACCGGACTTTGAAAGAACTGGGTGAGCGGGTAGCAGTGCATGATAAAGCCCGCATCGAACAACTGGTGGCCGATACCAAGGCGGCGGTCGAGGCCGAGACGCCCACCGACAAGCTGCGCACTTTGATCAGCGACCTCCAGCAGGCGATCCAGGGTTTGGCCAGTACGGCCAGTCAGCCGGATCCTTCCGAGCCCGGTAAGGGCGGCGCTGACGATACCATAGATGCTGATTTTGAGGAGAACTGATCCTGCAGGATTTCTGCCCGGCCAGATTCTCCCACAGGCGGTGATGACGATTGGAATACAAGGATTACTATAAGGCTCTGGGGATAGGCAAAGATGCCAGTCAGAAAGAGGTCCAGGCAGCCTATCGCAAGCTGGCCCGCAAGCTGCACCCGGACGTGAATAAAAAACCGGATGCGGAGGAGAAGTTCAAGGAAATCAACGAGGCTTACGAAGTCCTCAAAGATCCGGAAAAACGCCAGCGCTATGACACCCTTGGGGCCAACTGGCGGGAGGGACAGCAATACAATCCGCCGCCCGGGTGGGAAAATGTCCAATATGATTTCAGTGACGGTATGGGTGGCTTCGAATTCCAGGACGGAAATGCCGGCCAATTCAGTGACTTCTTTGAAGGCCTGTTTGGCCGGGGCCGGGCCCGCAGCCGGGCTGGGCAGGATATGCAGGGCTGGGCCATGCGCGGTCAGGATCAGGAAACCGATATCGAACTGACCCTCGAGGAAGCATATCACGGGGGCAAAAGAGTGATCCGACTGCAGCAGTTGGAACAAGAGGGCTCATCATACGTACCCAAGAGCAGGGAGATAAGCGTCAACGTACCGGCTGGGGTGATGGATGGCAAACGGATACGCTTGAACGGCCAGGGCGGACCTGGGGTAGGCGGAGGTCCCAACGGCGATCTCTACCTCAGGGTACACATCCAACCCCACCGCATATTCTCCGTAAATGGTTCCGATCTGGAAGAAGAAGTGTTATTGAGCCCATGGGAAGCAGCCCTGGGAACCAAGGCCGAACTGGTCACCATGACCGGCAATGTCAATCTTACCGTGCCCGCCGGGGTGCAGTCAGGCCAGAAGCTGCGTCTGCGGGGCAAGGGCATGCCTATTTCCAAAGGCGGGCATGGGGACCTGTATGCCGTGATCAAAATCGTGGTACCCAAGAAGCTTAGCGAACCGGAACGGGAGCTGTTCGAACAATTGGCCCGGGTATCTGAATTCGATCCCCGCTCAGTTGGGAAGGGGGCATAAGCAGTATGTTATACCAGAATTATTATCTGCTCCTGCGGCGTCCTTCGGCCCAGGGCGGGATGCTCGACTTGATGGAGACAGCCCGTCAGGCTTGCGTACACCCAGAGCTTGTGCAGCGGATGGTGGACCTGGGATTGATAGAGCCGGAACAGTCCAGCCCCGAAATCCTATTCTCCTCCGAGGCGGTAGGCATTATCGGCAAAGCGGTGCGCCTCCGCTATCAATTGGGGGTAAACTGGGCCGGGGTGGGTCTGGTCTTGGATCTGCTGGAACGGATTGAATCATTGGAGAGAGAGATCGACAGGTTGAAGAATGGCTAGACGTTTTTTTCCTGTGGGAGGTGTGAATAGATGGATATGAACAAACTGACCGAAAAATCAAGAGAAGCCCTGCACGATGCGGAGAACATGGCGGCTGGTTTCGGACACCAGGAGGTGGACGTCGAGCACCTGTTTCTGGCCTTGATGCAACAGGGCGATGGGCTCGTACCGCGGCTGCTGGAGCGGGCCAATGTGAATACCAACACGGTAATGAAGGAGCTCCAGGATAATCTGGGCAAACGCCCCCGGATTTCGGGAGGCAGCAGCGAGGCCGGCAAAGTATATATCACCCAACGTTTGAACCAGCTGTTGGCCCGGGCCGAACAAGAGGCCAACCGATTGAAGGACGATTACGTCAGTGTCGAGCACCTGGTCCTGGCCATGTTCGAGGAAGGGCCATCGGGTGCGGCAGCCCGAATCATGAAACAGGCGGGGCTGAGCCGGGAGGCCTTCCTCAATGCTTTGACCGCGGTAAGGGGCAACCAGCGGGTGACCAGCCCTACCCCGGAAACAACCTACGAAGCCCTGGAGAAGTATGGCCGCGACCTGGTAGCCTTGGTGCGCAGCGGTAAACTGGATCCGGTTATTGGCCGGGACAGCGAGATCCGTGATGTAATTTTGATATTATCCCGCAAACGCAAGAACAACCCGGTGCTGATCGGAGAACCGGGGGTGGGCAAGACGGCCATCGTCGAAGGTTTGGCGCATCGCATCGTGCGCAACGACGTCCCGGAGAGCCTGAAGAACAAGACTATTTTTGAATTGGACATGGGCGCCCTGGTGGCCGGAGCCAAGTACCGGGGTGAGTTTGAAGAGAGACTGAAGGCGGTATTGGAGGAGGTAACCAAGAGCGAAGGACGTATCATCCTGTTTATCGACGAGCTCCACAACATAGTGGGCGCGGGCAAGGCTGAAGGCTCCATGGATGCCGGCAATATGCTGAAACCCATGCTGGCTCGGGGTGAATTGCATTTGATCGGCGCCACTACCCTGGATGAATATCGCAAGCATATAGAGAAGGATGCCGCCCTGGAGCGGCGCTTCCAGCCGATCATGGTGGAGGAGCCGACGGTTGAAGACACCATCTCTATTCTTAGGGGGCTGAAGGAACGATACGAGGTCTTCCATGGGGTGAAGATCCATGATAATGCCCTGGTGGGGGCGGCGGTCTTATCCAACCGCTATATATCGGATCGATTCCTGCCCGACAAGGCTATCGACCTGGTCGACCAGGCTTGTGCCATGGTGCGGACCGAGATCGACTCCATGCCGGCGGAGTTGGATGAGACGTCCCGGCGCATAATGCAGCTGGAAATAGAGGAAGCAGCCCTGGGTAAGGAAAAAGACCAAGCCAGCCAGGAGCGGCTCCAAAATCTACAGAAAGAGTTGGCCGATATCAAGAACAAGTCCGACTCCATGAGGGCCAAATGGGAAGCGGAGAAGAACGCCATCCACAAGGTCACGGCATTGCGGGAAGAGATAGACAAGATCCGGCAGGAGATCGAGCGGGCCGAAAGGGAATATAACCTCAATCAGGCGGCTGAGTTGAAATACGGGCAATTACCGGAACTGGAAAGAAGGCTCAAGGCCGAAGAGGAGTTTATGGCTCGCAAACAGGGACCGGTCAGTGTGCTCAGCGAAGAAGTCACCGAGGAGCAGATCGCCCGGATCATCTCCCGTTGGACGGGTATTCCCCTGACCCGGTTGGTAGAAGGAGAACGGGAGAAGCTGTTGCGGTTGGACGAGATCCTGCACGAGCGGTTGATAGGTCAGGACGAAGCAGTCAGTCTGGTCGCTGACGCCATTATCCGGGCCCGGGCCGGCATTAAGGATCCCCGCCGCCCCATTGGTTCGTTCATCTTCCTGGGGCCCACCGGGGTAGGCAAGACCGAGCTGGCCAAGACCCTGGCCCAAGCCTTGTTCGATTCTGAAAAGAACATGATCCGCATCGACATGAGCGAGTACATGGAAAAGCATACCGTGTCGCGGTTGATCGGAGCCCCCCCGGGCTATATCGGTTATGACGAGGGCGGGCAGCTGACCGAGGCAGTGCGGCGTAAACCCTATGCGGTCATCCTGTTCGACGAGATAGAAAAGGCTCATCACGATGTGTTCAACGTTTTACTGCAGGTATTGGATGATGGGCGCATCACCGATTCCCATGGCCGCACCGTCGATTTCAAAAATACCATCATAATCATGACTTCCAACCTGGGCTCCCAATACCTGCTGGAAGGCATCAACGAGAGGGGCGAGATAAGCGAAACGGCCAGGGACCTGGTCATGAATGAATTGCACAAATGGTTCCGGCCGGAGTTCCTGAACCGGGTGGATGAGACGGTCCTCTTCAAACCCCTGACCTTGGCTGAGATCGAGCAGATAGTTGAATTGATGGTCGATGATCTGCGCAGCCGTTTGCAGGACCGCAATATAAAATTGGAGCTCTCGGAGGAGGCCAAATTGTTTATAGCTGCGGAAGGATACGACCCGGTATTCGGTGCCCGGCCCTTGAAGCGCTTCCTGCAGAGCCGGTTGGAAACGCTGGTGGGAAGAGCCCTGGTTGGCGGGCAGGTGGTCGATGGCGCCACCATCAAGGTCGGCAGCCAGGAGGGCAAGCTGACCATAGATTGGGTCAACCCCTGATATCGATAAGGATTTAAAACCGGGCGGGGCGAGCAACATTTGACTTGTCCCGCCTTTGCACGCTCTTTATTATAACTTTGCGTTATTTCAAACCTTAATAGGGATATGATATACTTTTGTCGCGAAACGAGGTGAGATTAATGGAACGCATCTATATGGACAATGCGGCCACGTCTTTTCCCAAACCAGATTGTGTGTACGAAGCGATGGATCATTTCAACCGCCATATGGGGGGGAGTCCGGGGCGCGGGACCCACAGCCAGACCCTGGCGGCCGGTTCGCTGATTTTGGATGCCCGGGAAGCCCTGGCCAGCCTCTTCAACATCGAAGATAGTGCCAATATAGCTTTCACGTTGAATATAACCGAGGCCCTGAATACAGCTTTCAGAGGTTACCTGAAGCCTGGTGACCATGTCATAACCACCAGTATGGAACACAACGCAGTGGCCCGGCCCCTGTTTGCCCTGGCCAAGGCAGGGGTGGAGTGGACCGCGGTGACCTGCGGCAACGAGGGGATCCTCGATCCAGCCTCCATCACCGCCGCCATAAAACCCAATACCCGCATGATCTGCATGCAGCACGCCTCCAACCTGACCGGGACCATCATGCCCATCAAGGAGGTCGGGGCCATCGCCCGTCAGCACGGAATCGTCTTTCTGGTGGACAGCGCCCAGACGGCAGGGCTTCTAAACATCGATGCGGCCGAGCTCAATATAGACCTGCTGGCGTTCACCGGTCATAAGGGACTGCTGGGGCCGCAAGGCACCGGGGGATTGTACGTAAGGCCGGGGGTAACCATCGAACCGCTCAGTTACGGCGGGACCGGCTCCAGCTCGGAATCATTGCAGCAACCCGATTTCATGCCCGACCACCTGGAGAGTGGTACCCCTAATACACCGGGAATAATCGGTCTGGGTGCGGCGGTAAGATATATTTTGGCCAGCGGACGCGAAAATGTCTTCCGCCATGAGCAGAACCTAATGACCCAATTGGTGGAGGGGATGCGTGGCATCCAGCGGATGCAGATATACGGAAGAGCCGGCAACAGCCAGTGTACGGCGGTGGTCGCATTTAACCTGGAGGGAATGGATTGCGGAGAAATGAGCATGCGTTTGGATCATGATTACGGGATCACCACCCGCTCGGGCTTGCATTGCGCCCCCCTGGCCCATCAGACCCTTGGGACACTGGAATCGGGTGCCTGTCGGCTAAGTCCTGGCTATTTCAACACCAGCGACCAGATCGAGCAGGTAATAAAGGCACTTCACAAAATATCCCGGTCAGCTTGATTATCGTAATAAAATTATCGTTAAACTACTGAGCAGCCCTTCCATTTGGAGGGGCTTGGGCGTTGCGGAGAAGCTCTTTTCAAGCCAACCTGATTAAGATAATTTTCCCAATGTAGTATAATTAAATATCAGACCATAAGAATTCTATCAGGACTGAAGACAGCGGGGAGGTACACTAATGATGAAGGTCCTTCATTTTCTGCAGCAAAAATGCAAAGACCCGGTCAGCGGTCTGACCCACCTGGGCGGAGCGCTGTTGTCGGTGGCGGGGTTGGTACTGTTGATCAGAAATGCCCTCCTCTATGCAACTGTCAGACATATAGTGGCATTCAGCGTATTCGGAGCTTCATTGGTATTGCTGTATAGTTCCAGCGCCGCCTATCACCTGGCCCGGGTACCGGAGAAGATAAGCGGGCTGCTGCGCCGCATCGATCACATGATGATCTACGTACTCATCGCCGGGACCTATACCCCAATATGCGTCCTGGGTTTGACCGGAGCATGGGGACGGAGCCTGTTGATCATGGTGTGGGCATTGGCCGCGGCCGGCATCATTCTGACCGTGGTCTGGTTCGGGGCGCCGCGTTGGCTCACCACCGGGGTGTATCTGCTGATGGGCTGGCTGGTTATTATCGCGTTTTACCCTTTGATCAGGGCATTGACACCAGGAGCAATGGCTTGTTTGACTGCAGGCGGGCTGCTATACACAGTAGGGGCCCTTATCTATGGGTTCAAGTGGCCGCGCATCAATTCGTCCTGGTTCGGCTTTCACGAGATCTTTCACCTTTTCGTTATCGGGGGAAGCCTGGGACACTACTGGCTGATGTTCAGATTCCTGATGTACGTTTAGAGATCGGGCCTATGGTTTAACAACCCAAAAATAATGAGGAGGGGATAGTGATATGGAGTGGAATCCAACCATGAGTGTTCACCAGCGCGAAGCATGGGTAGAGCACATATTCGGGCAGGTGAAGCAATTCATCGCCAGTCGGGGCGACAAGGATATTACCACCTGTACATCACCGTGTATAACGACATTGAAGAACTCATATGTACGGGGGCAGATATTTCCGTATGTAAACATCCCCATTCGCTACCGGGAGAAGGAACTGCTGGGGCTGTATGAGTATTTCGGTGATGAGCTGCCCATTTCCGATGAATACGTCTATTGTGATATCGTGATCCACTCCATCTATTACGCCGGCAAGGTGGCGGCCGGTCTGGAGGCTCTAGAAGCCAGGGCAGGGCAGGCATTTAAGACCCGTAAATATGATGTGATCCAATTCGATCAGGGTATGGCCACCATCAAGATTGAGCGCAGCCTGATTAGTGGAGCAGGATTCCTGACCGTACTCAGAAGCCTCCTGGACGAGGCTATCGCCATCCAGGCAGAAGTAGAATAAGAAGGTGTTGAAGTGAATCAGAATTCCCAGGCTGGGGCATTTTCCAGAAATGACCCCTGCTGGTGCGGCAGCGGCAAGAAATATAAGAAGTGTCACCTTATCCAGGACGAACGATTGGCGGAGATGGAACTGGCCGGCAGTCTGGTCCCGTCCAGGGACCTTATAAAGACCAATGAACAAATCGAAGGCATCCGCCGGGCCTGCCAAATGAGCAATGACATTTTAGACATGGTTGCGGGTCGGATAGGAATCGGGGTGTTGACCAAAGAGATAGACAAATGGGTATACGACTACACCATCGAACATGGGGCGGTGCCCGCCTGCCTCGGTTACGAGGGTTATCCCTGCAGCGTGTGCACCTCTGTAAATCAGGTGGTCTGCCACGGTATCCCGGATGAGACCGCATTGCAGGACGGGGATATCATCAACGTCGATGTGACCACCGTGCTGGACGGTTACTACGGCGATGTCAGCCGCATGTATATGATTGGTGATCCCTCCCCAGAGGCCCGAGATCTGGTGCGGGTGGCCCGGGAGTGTATGTATATAGGGATAGAACAGGTCAAGCCGTTCAATCGTATCGGCGACATCGCCTATGCCATAGAGCAGCATGCCAATCAGCATGGCTATTCGGTGGTCCAGGCCTACGGCGGGCATGGGGTGGGAATTGAATTCCATGAGGAACCATTTGTCTACCATTATGGCGCCAAAGAAGATGGCATGGTTCTGGTGCCTAACATGGTCTTTACGGTAGAGCCGATGATAAATATGGGCAACTACCGCTGCCGGCGGCTGGACGATGGCTGGACGGCGGTGACCAGAGACGGCCTGCTGTCAGCGCAGTGGGAACATACCGTCAGGGTGACCGAAGACGGGGTAGATATCCTCAGCGAGGTCATGAAATAGGGATAATCGCACCTATTTTATGCGTTGATAGAGTTCTCCGTATTTAGGATAGTAATAACGGCTCATTAAAGCGGTCTTGGGATAATCCGAAAATTCGATTTCGTAAGATCGGTCGCGAGTTTCGCTGATTTTCTTTATCTTGGTCAGATTCACGATATAAGACCGATGGACCCGCAGAAAATCTGCTCCCAGCGTGCCTTCCAGTTCCTTCAGACTTTTGCGAACCTCCCAGGTTGTCTCCAACGAGTGGATAAGAGATATGTGATTTTCTACCTCGATAAAGACAATATCGCTGAGATTCAGGTGGGTCACTTCATTATTCACTTTTATAGTGAGCACATCTGATCCCACTTTTTCGGCCCGTTCGAGCCGAGATATTATCTCCTCAAGCAAATCCCTTAATTTAGAAATCTTAATAGGTTTGGGCACAAAGCCATAGGGATGGACGTCAAACGAATCCAGCGCATACTTGGCGTAGCCGGTAACAAATACAATGTAGGTATCTCCCCCAAGTTGACTGATCCTGCGGGCCACGTCGAGACCGTTAATCTTCTGGCCGGGCAGTTCGATATCCAACAAGGCGATATGGGGCCGGTTAGCTTCAGCCCAGCCAGCAGCCTCCAAACCCTCTGCAGTCGCGAAGATCTCCGTTACTGAAGGTATTTCACTAAGGATTTGTTTAATAAATTCTCTATTGTACTCTTCATCTTCAAGAATAAGAGCTCTGAACCCTGGCATAATCACTACCTCTTATAGATGTGTTCCTTCTACCTACAGGGATTATTAGACATCGAATCTAATAATCCCTGCCTTCTTTTGGGCATTCA
>CAZBSD010000032.1:16795-25641 GCA_964494735.1 uncultured Syntrophomonas sp. | reverse complement strand
ATATCCTGACCAGCATGATGGATATGTACCTGTCCAGCGTCAGCAACCGGATGAATGAGGTGATGAAGGTGCTGACCATCATCGCCACGGTTTTCATACCGCTGACTTTCATTGTCGGGGTGTACGGGATGAACATAGAGTACATGCCGGAACTGAAGTGGCATTGGTTTTACCCGGTGTTGTGGGCGATCATGATCACCCTCGCGGGGGCCATGCTGGTATTCTTCAAGAAAAAGAGATGGTGGTAGTGGACTTGCCTCGGACCCCGGCGTGCAGGCAGGCTTGTTTGCCTACGAAACGCACCCGACGAGGAGTTTTCCTGGCTCCAGTTTGCACTAGGGAAACCGGGGTACCCCGTTCCCGCACTTACTGATGGGTCCGGAAAGTAAGTGGATTAAGACCACGATCTGATGCAGAGGCAGATACTCGAGGTTTCTCTTTAAGGGAGGATAAAAGTGGCCATTGAAATAAGAAGCGCTGTTTATGAAGACATTCTTGACATTATGGAGCGCAGAATAGAGTTCGTTTTTGAGGTCACGGGACGCAAAACCCCGCAAACACTCAAAGAGATGACTATTGAATACCTGGAGAATCATATCAATAGTGATTCACTGGTGTGTTATGTGGCTGCCGAAGACCATAAAATCATCTCATTGGTGATATTATGCATATATCAGGTGATTCCAAAATTGCGTAACAGAACAGGCAAGGTCGGCTATGTCTTTAATGTTTATACATTGCAGGAATACAGAGGCCGAGGATTGGCAACAGAACTGATGACTAGAGTGATCGAAACAGCCCGGAGAATGGACGTCAAAGAGATTTGCTTGATCGGGGAAGATAAGGCAATCCCTCTCTACGAGCGGCTGGGCTTCACACGTGTTGACCGGGAAATGGTCTTAAACCTTGAGTAAGAGGAGAGCCCCGGTTATCAACGGTACTTACTCAAGTTTAATTAGTTGACGGGTCCTTTAGCCAATGTAATTGAATTGAAGGGTGCTTTATGAGCTTAGTCAGGCTTAAGAAGAAATATCTGTTATTGATCGCCGGGGCAGTATGGTCAGTGGCCGGAAGCATGGTGATGAAGACCGGCTTTCCCTTTGTCCTGCAATCGGAACACGTCTCATGGGACCTGTTGGGCGGCATCCTCGTTTTCCTGGTTTTCTATCTCCGGGTCTTCTCCAAGCTGGTCTATAAACATGAGCATAGGATCCGCAGGTATGACCGCGAGCGCTTGCCATTCTGGTTGTTTTTTGATCTCAAGTCTTATCTATTTGTGGTGGTAATGATGGGCGGCGGAATCTTACTCAGGCAATTGGATCTTATTCCCCATTGGTTCATCGCCTTCTTTTATTCAGGACTGGGGATCGCGCTATTTGCCTGCGGGGTACGATTCATCGTGCGTTTCTTCCGATATGAAGATGGTTTCAAGGTAATCCACAGACTCGACAAGTGGCTTGAACACGAAGATCACGATGCAATAGATCCGACAGAGCCCCAGAGGGCAGCGACAAGGTAGAGAGACCGCCCCTCGTCAGCTAAATGAGCCCGCGCCGACTGCCACCGGGAGTTTAACAGTTTTCACGTTTATTGGATGTAAATAACATTATCCGCTCCCCGAGCTCGGTCGGACCTCGCCGGGTGCACACCAACACGAGTATCGATTTTCATGCTATCATCGAAATCGAAGGCAGCTGGAGGGAGACTCCCCGGGCGGCAGTCCTTGCCGGCCCCGTTCAGCAGGGCACAGCAGATATTAGGTTGAAGGCTATAGCGGCCGAACCGGACACACCGGTCGGAATCTATTAAAGGATGGGGGATGATCTATGTACACGATTAAAAAACCCATAATGCCCAGGCGGAACCAGGATTCCTTCCGGGGCTGCCTGTTGGGCGGGGCCATCGGGGATGCTCTGGGTTATCCGGTAGAGTTTATGAGTCTGCGGGAGATAAAAGAAAAATATGGACCCCAGGGGACCAATGCCTTGCCCCAACCGGCTTTGATTTCAGACGATACCCAGATGACCATTTTTACCGCCGAGGGATTGTTGCGGGCCACTTGCCGGGGAAATCAGCAAGGCCATTGTCATCCGCCCGGCGTGGTTCACCACGCCTACTTGCGCTGGCTGCATACCCAGGGGGAGGAGAACCGCGCTTTCGCCGATCAGATTAAAAAAGATGGCTGGCTGCTCAAGCTGGAAGAGCTGCATCAGCGCCGGGCACCGGGCATGACCTGTCTGTCAGCCCTGCGCGCCCCCCAGATGGGCACCATGGAGAAGCCTTTGAACCAGAGCAAGGGCTGCGGGGGAGTAATGCGGGTGGCCCCGGTAGGTTTGATCGCCGCCGATCCGTTTCAACAGGCTTGCGAGATTGCTGCGATAACCCACGGCCATCCCACCGGTTACCTGTCCGCCGGGGTGCTGGCGGCCATCATCAGTGAGCTGCTGGCGGGGGCGGAGGTGGAGCCGGCGGTCAACACTGCCTTGCAGCGTTTGCGGACCTATGACCACCACCAGGAGACCCTCACCTGTATCGAGCTGGCTCTCGAGTTGCTTGATAATTGTGAGAGCCACGAACAGAACATACGGCAGATCGGCCAGGGATGGGTGGCGGAAGAAGCCTTGGCTATCGGGATATACTGTGCCCTGGCGGCCGGGGGGGATTTCGCGGAAGGCATCAGCCTGGCGGTCAATCATGACGGGGACAGCGATAGCACCGGAGCCATAACCGGCAATATTATGGGGGCCTTTTTAGGTGTTAGGGCTATTCCTCTGGATTGGGTAGCCAAGGTTGAGTTGAGCTCGGCAATCATGCAGTTAGCCGATGACCTCTTGCAGGGGTATCAGGAAGATAGTGAATGGTGGGATAGGTACCCGGGTTGGTAGAAGTGGCGCTGGCCCTCCGCCCGCATAGGGGGATGGTTCTCCTGTGTCACTTGGCGGCGCCCTGTCCGACGCGGCCAAAGCGTCCAAACTACGGGCTGCGGAAGCGTTCTGGGCCTGCTCCACATGGGGAAGTAAGGGGACGTTCTTTTTGCCTCCACTATGAATATTCCGGGAAGCAAAATGAACGTCCCCAACCAATTAGGGATTGGCGAAATTAAGGAGTTGAATCCGATGGACGTCCTGACCATTGATGATTTCGTGATCGCCCTCGAGCAGGCTGTAAACGATATTCCTCCCAGGTTCCTCGGCAAATTGAACGGCGGTATTAACCTGCACCAGGGCAGCAAGCGGCGAGGGGCCAGATATGTACTGGGCGAATATATCGAGGAAAAGAATGGCGCCTGTTACATCGTCCTCTATTATGGTTCTTTCAGCCATGTCTGCCAACAGGATGCCCAGCCCTCATGGCAGACGAAGATCGTCAGTGCGGTGCGTGCCGGGATTCAATATCACTTGGAGTCCCAAGCGCAGCGCACCAAATTGCCCAAAGTCAAATTGGGGATCCAGCACGATCGATCCAAGAAGGTAAGAAGGATTTATTGAGGATCAGTCCGCTTTTTGCCTGCTTTAGCAACAAGAATACTGAAGTCCCCGGCTATGCTGGGCAATCCAACCGGCGAACTTTTTAGGAACCCTCACGAGCAGTGTCACTGATGGATGACGGATCAGTAAAGAAGGGAGGACTGTACATGACAATCGCGGCGGTGAGAAAAGTCTTTTTTCCAGTCTTGATTTGGGTCGTTTTGGTATTCATGGCCGGTTGTGGGCAAGCGCCGCCCCCACCGGAACAACCCGACGGCAAGGGCCAGAAGGACCGGGACCGGATAAATCAGGAATTGAGTGCCAATCCTGAAGTGTCCGCCATCAGCTGGTCGCCGGATGCCGCGGCGGTGCTTTATGTCCAGAAGGGAAAGCCTGATAAAGCCGGATTCAACAGCGTCAACATCTGGAAGGTGAATGAGGCCCAGGCCCACCTCATCGGGGAGGTATCGCCGGGATTGCTGGGTTTCAGATGGTCTCCCGACAGTCAATATTTCTTGGTCAGCGAGACCCCGGGAGAAGGGGTCAACAACCGGATATTCAATGCCGCCACCCTCCAGGAAGAACATAAGCTGCAGAGCCTGGACGTGCCGGTATGGAGTCCCGACAGCCGCTCTTTGGCCTACGGATTCGAACAACATAATTTCGGGCCCAGCGTGGGTTCGCTGGAGGTCTACCAACTGGGTCAGACCCAGGGGGAGCCGATCTGGCGGACCATAGGCCACCTGTATAAGGTCGAATTCTGGGATGGTGACGGTAACATCGGCTACATCGAGGTCGATGCCAAGGGGCAGCAGACCCATAAGACCACCAAGAATATCAGGCCCAGCATCTCCGGGGTACATCTGCGCGATACCCGGGAGGCGGTGAAGGCAGCTTTGGGCAGCGATTACGTGGAAACCCTGCCGGACCCGGACATCCTCACTTTCCCCGAACCGGTCTATCGCTGGACCTATGATAAGGGATACCGGGTGTTTATCGGTAAGGACAGCGGCCAGGTCCTGGAGATAATCGCCACTCAACCAGGAGCCCAGACCAATCTGGGGGTGAAGGTGGGCGACACCGCGGCCCGGGTGCTGGAGGTTTACCGGCCCCGCTATATGGAGCCGGAAAGCATCCACGGCGGTAGACTGTACGGGATATTCAAGGTAGAGGGAGCGGCCGCCCTGGCGTTTGGATTCGATCCGGAGAGGCAATACAACACCGATGTCAATCCGGACAGCCGGGTGACCAGCATCTGGCTCACCTATCCCAATATCATGGACGATGATTTTTAGATGGAATGATGGGATGCAGCTATCCTTTGAAATCGACCAGTCGAAAAAAGTCTGCCCTATGCTCTGAAGGCGGCTTCAAACCAGGGGATTCAGGAAGCAGCAGAATGCAAATGTGCCGGGCAGGAGCGATTTTTTAGCTGGAAGCTCCCGGGGATGACTGGGCGCCCACCAATACTGCGACACTGCCTGATTGGAACGAACCGCTGGGACCGCTCAGCGCCCCTTCTTGGTCGCGGCTGTTCCCTTGCCTTTCACGGTTTTCTTGGCGGCGGGGGGTTTGACAGAGGTTTTGGGGGGCTTGTGGGTAGATGGCCGGGCCGACTTATATAGACTTGGGGTATCCATCTTATCCAGCCCTGCCAATTCTGCTTTTATGACCTTGGCCATCTCCTTGTTTTCCAGTTTCAGAAATTGCCGAAAGGAATCAGGGTAGGCGAACTTTTTGTCGCCCTCAGCGAAGGTGACGGTGAAATATTGACCGTCTTGCTCAGTGATGGTACCGGCCCCAAAAAACTGGTGCACTACCTTTTGTCCTTGTAAATCCATGTTATTACTCCTTTTCGCGGCTCCCGAATATTTACAAATCGAGGATAGGGTAGAATAATCTGGTATATATATATTATATCATTCAAAAAGTAAAAAATGTGTCGACTCTCTCGATTTTGCCCAGCCGCAGATTGTGGCGTGGGGGATAGGGCAGAAGTCTGCCCGGGTCAGAACTATTGCGGCTCCTCGAAACAGTGGGCAGATTACCGTCTGCCGGCTTGATCAGTCGCCCGTCAAGAGTGATACAGCCGCATAATTGCCGTCCGTTTGCTACGGATCGGGAATTACGCGGCTGTTGTTTTATTGAGCGGTTTTGCCTTGCGATGCGACCATTGACTACACCCGCTACGGCGAGTAAGCAGTCGATTTATTGAGCGGTTTTGCCTTGCGATGCGACCATTGACTACACCCGCTGCGGCGAGTAGGCAGTTGTTCTATTGAGCGGTTTTGCTTTTCGATGCGACCATTAACTACACCCGCTGCGGCGAGTAAGCTGTTGTTCTATTGAGCGGTTTTGCTTTTCGATGGGATCATTAACTACGCCGGTTTTGGCGAGTACGTTGTTTTATTGAGCGGTTATGCCTTGCGATGCGACCATTGATTGCACCCGTTATGGAGAGAAAGCCATTGCTTTATTTAGCGATCTCGCTTTACAGTGAGGGCAGTGTCCCTATTGCTTGGGCACCCGGACTTTTCTATAGAAATAGCGCACCACCATAATCAGTAAGGAAAATACCGCCAGCCAGGGCAGAACCGTGACCAGGAAGACCACGGAGTCACTGGCAAAGGTGATCAGCCCGCTGATACTGTTGACGAATCCCTGCCAGGCGCGGGCCAGGGTACCCTGGGGGGCCTGGATGGTGCCGGGCAGACCCTGGGACAGGGTGAGATTGATCAGGCTGTAGGAGGTAACGTTGGTCAGGTACTGCAGGCGCCCGGTCAAAACTTCGATGTCGCTGCGGGTCTTGCCCAGTTCGCTTTCGATGCTGATGAGCTCGGTGACGTTGGCCGCCTTGTCAATCAGGCTCAGCAGCCGTTGTTCCTTGGCCTGCAGCGCTTTCAGGCGGGCCTGGGCATCATAGTACTCCTGGGTGACATCCTGGGTGGTGATATTTTTGTCAGTTATCTCGCCCAGCTCGGCGATGGCGGAGAGCACAGGCAGCAGCTGGTCCTGGGGAACTTTGATCGATAACCGGCCGGCTACCTGCTGGTCACCCCGGCTGATGTGGCTGCTGACCGTGTAGCCCCCGTTCTGGTCGGCCAGGGCGATTATCTTGTCTATGGTGGCGGTGATATCCTGGACCTTCATGCGCAGGTCGGCGTTCTGGATACTCTTGCGCTCCACGTAGGCGTTCTCTGACGGGCCGTCCCCAAACTGTACCGGAGCTGTGGGCGAATCTGTGGCGATCCGGCTCATGTTGCTGCCCAGCTCGATGGAATCTTGCTCCGAGTTCCCAGCCCCGCAGCCGCTTAACCCCAGAATCGCAGCAGCCAGACCAATCAACAGAATTATAGCCAGTATGTATCTGGGTCTTGAGGCTCTGGCCCGCTCTCCGATTTGTACCATCTCTTCCCATCTCCTTTATCGCTCGAATCCGGCCCCCAGGCAGGTAAATCTTTACATGTGATACGTGCACCCGCCCGAAAACTTGCAGAAACGAAGGGTGTAAGCAGGCGACCGGCCTTTCTGCCAGGCGTGGGACGGTTCGACAAGGCATGGGACGGTTCCGGTTCTTTTGCCTTGATTCACACCCCCGAGTCGATGCCGGCCTGAACGCACCGCATTTTATCTGGCCAACGATGCCACCCTTCGATCCGATTACCTCAGCCATATGTGCCTTTCCAGGTATCCCGTTGGTTGATTTTATTAACCGAAGTTGCGTACCAATCCATTGATTTGCCCCACCGGGCTTACTAAGATATAGGCGGGAGGTGATTGAAATAAAGGAAATCAATATTGCCAGGGTGCTGGCCCGGAAGCGTAAGGAAAAGGGTATTACCCAGGACGAACTAGCCAATTATATAGGTGTCTCCAAGGCGTCGGTTTCGAAGTGGGAAACCGAGCAGAGTTATCCGGACATAACCTATTTGCCCCAGCTGGCGGCCTACTTCAACATCAGCGTCGATGACCTGATCGACTATCAACCCCAGATGACCAGGGAAGACATCCATAAGTTGTATCGCCGGTTGTCGGCTGATTTTGCGGCCCAACCTTTCGAGGCGGTGCTGATCGACGATCCCAGTTACCAACGCATTATCGCCCGGCTGCAAAATAATTGCGGTTTGGATCAAGGAGGCAGATGAACATGGAACAGGATAAGACGATGGTAAAAAAACGGCTGCTGTGGTTTGTGGGATTGACGTTCGCCATCACCTGGATAATTTTCGGGCAGATACCGCTGCGGGGACTGACCTATGGAATCGGCGTGACATTATATATCGCCGCCGCCGCTATGTTCGTTCCCGCTCTATGCAACCTGCTGACCCGGTGGATCACCGGCGAGGGTTTCGGCAATATGATGCTGCGCCCCAATTTCAAGGGGCACCTGAAGCAATATCTGCTGATTTTCTTTGGGCCCACCATTTTGCTGTTCTTGAGCATGGCCTTCTATTTCCTGGTGGTCCCGGGTTCCTTTGATCCGCAGTTGAACGCTTTGCAGCAGGCCGCCGCCAGTACGGGGGGCAAATTTACCGCCCCGACCATGCTGCTGCTGACCGCATTGCAGGTAATCATCATCGGTCCGGTGATCAACATCATTCCCACCCTGGGCGAAGAGCTGGGCTGGAGAGCCTACCTTTTGCCCAAGCTGCGAGAGCTGATGTCCGATCGGGGAGCCCTGGTGGTCACCGGTATCATCTGGGGGTTGTGGCATGCCCCGATCATCGCCCTGGGCCATAATTACGGCACCGCTTACGCCGGTTATCCATGGCTCGGTATCCTGGCCATGGTCTGGTTCTGCATAGGTTTGGGCACCATCGAAGGTTACATGACCCGCAAGCTGAACAGTGTTATCCCGGCGGCCATGATCCATTCCACCGTCAACGCCGGAGCGGGAATGGCCATCCTCCTGGCCAAAAGCGGGGCCAACCCTCTGCTGGGCCCGTCCATTGCCGGCATTATCGGCGGCCTGCCCTTTATGGCCCTGGCGGTGTGGCTGCTCATAAAAACCGGCCAGCGGCGAATTGAGGTTTGGGATTGAGAAGGAATCCTGGTGAAAAAAGACTCTTACCCATAAGCTTCACGCTGATACCTCCCTGGAAATACCTATAACCAGATATCCTTAATTCATATTGCCTCATTCTTGAGGGCATCGGCGGTGTTTTCCTTTTTAACCTTGCTGAGGGAATACATCATGGTGACAAACACCACCAGGAATACGCTGCCAACACTGATCCCCACGCTCATCCAGGGTACTATAAAGGCAACGTCAGCACCGGTCATGATACTTCTATAAATCAAGTAGGTAACCAAGAATGCCACCGGCAGTCCATATAACAAAGACTTCAGCCCATAAAAAACACATTCAAAATTCATCAT
>CAZBSD010000032.1:0-16695 GCA_964494735.1 uncultured Syntrophomonas sp. | reverse complement strand
CGACAAAAAGGCAAATGTCAGCTGTTCATCCCGGGTTTCACTAAAGCGGCTGTTCAGAGAATAGGGAGCGAAGACCAGGAACCCGGCGCCTCGGGATTCGGCAATGGTTTGCGGCATCCGGTCAGCTGTATGGGTGATGGTAATCTCCGGGCCAGGCTGACTCCCACCGGATGGCTCACCCGCAGCGGAGAGCGGCAGGGACAGGGGCAAGCTGCCCTGGAGTATATCAAAGGACACAAAGCGCCCGGTCTCATCATCGTATTTATTTATCCTGGTCATGGCAATCATACGGGCGGTGTTGTCACCGGCATACTGGTGCGGGTCAAGGCCGAGATCCTTTACATAAGCCGCATAAGTCCTGTCATCAACCAGGCACAACGCCAAATCGATGGGAACCATGTCACCCGGCGGCGGCGAATCCCCGTAGTAATGTTCCAGATATTTCTCCGTGAAGCGCTCCCTGGGCAGGCTCGCTTCATAATAAAGGGCTTTATAGAATCCGCTGTCGTAGACGCCGCTCACGTTTTTCAGCTTCTCATACAGGGGCAGCTCTTCATGGGCGGTCTGGGTGAACCTGAAAAGAAGATCGTAACCGGATTCATTGACGGTAGTCGTGGCGCTTTCCTGAAGATAGAGACCAAGGGCGCTGGTCGATATGAACAGTACGATACTGACAAACAGCGAGATCACCGTACTGCGGTATACTTTCTTATTTCTTTTGAAATTTTTCAGCGCCAAGGTTTCCTCCAGACCGAAGAGCTTGGCCACCAGCCTTGATGTTTTCACCTTTTGGGGGTTGATTTTAATATCGGTGGTCTGGCGGATGGCATCGATCGCCGATAGCCGGGCGGCCTTCCGGGCTGGAATATAGGCTGAAATCAGGATAGTGATAACACCTACAACGCCGGCCGCTGCCAGCGAGGGCAGCGACAGTGACAGCTGCATGGGAACACCGGTGGAAGAAAGACTCGCAAATATATCGCTCATGAGCGCAAACGTAACCCCGATACCGCCAATCCCAGCCACAATGCCCAACGGAATGCCGATCAACCCAATGCAGGCGCCTTCAAACAGAACTGACCGGCGCAGCTGGTGGGGGGTGGCTCCCACTGAGGAGAGGATACCGAATTGGCGGGTGCGTTCGCTGACGGAGATGGAAAACGAGTTGTGAATCAGCAAAATGGAGCCCACCATGATCAGCAGGATAAAAATGCCGCCCAGACGGTATAATACCGCATTGAATACATCATCCTCCGATATGCCCATATACCGCAATAAATCAGTGTTATAGGTATAACCGGCCCCGCCCGGGGCTGATTGGGCAAATCCATATACCTGGCCCGGGTGTCGGAGCCTGGTAAAAACATTTACCCGGTCGGCACCCAGCCCCGCCTGGTTCATTTTGGTGATTACGGTATAGCCTGGCGCGGAATAGTCCTCAAACCTCGGCCTTTCACATATCCCCACGATGGTATAGGTTGGGGAGCTTTCCGGCACAAAGCTTTCCCGTGGAGCGCCGTTCTGGACATCGGCGACAAACGGGTCGTTTTGCCCCAGCTGATTGCCTTCCCGCACCCGCTGACCCAGGGTCAGATCCAGCGTATCGCCGATTTTATAGCTTACCCCCGCGTTGTTTATATGGCAGCTGATAACGATTTCGCCGTCATTCTGCGGCAGCCGCCCGCCGAGCAGCTCTATCGGTATCATCTCCATCGCCTTTTCATCAAATCCGGTAACAAACAGGTATGGTTTATTTTCGTTGCGGCCCCCTTCCAGCACCGCATAGCCAATATTTTGGCTGACCGCCGCCGCCTCTACTTCGTTATCCCCCGTGAGCATCTGCACCCCAGCGGAGTCAACTTCCATAAACTGAACATGCCAATCCCCAGCGGTGGCAATTACATTCCGGATCATAAAGCTCTGCAGTGAGGTAACAAGCGTGGTGACGGCGGTTATCATGGCCACCGACAATATAACCCCGATAATGGTAACAATGGTCCGGGTGCGGTTCTTTTTCAAGCTGCTCAAGGTGATCTTGCTGAAGACATTCATCGACGGATCACCTCGTCTTTGGATATTCTCCCGTCCTCGATGCTGATGATGCGATCAGCCTGCAGGGCGATATTTTCGTCATGGGTGATCACGATCAGGGTCTGATGGTATTTTTGGTTGCTGAGCTTTAAGAGTTCAACGATATACTGCCCGTTTTTGCTGTCCAGATTGCCGGTCGGTTCGTCGGCCAGTACGATGGCGGGGGCGTTGATGAGTGCCCGGCCGATGGACACCCTTTGCTGCTGGCCACCGGAAAGCTGGTTGGGGAGATGCCCGGCGCGGTCGGTCAGGTTGAGGGTCTGCAATAATTCCTGCAGCCGCTCCGGGTTGACCTGGCGGTGGTCCATCAATACCGGAAGGGTGATGTTTTCCGCCACATTGAGCACCGGGATGAGGTTGTAGAACTGATATATCAGCCCCACCTGGCGGCGTCTGAATATGGCCAACTGTTCTGGGTTTTGAGCGTATACATCCTGCCCATCCACATAAACCTGGCCGGAGGTGGGCGTATCCACCCCGCCGAGGATATGCAGGAGAGTGGATTTTCCCGAGCCCGACGGCCCAATAATAACCACAAACTCGCCTTTCTCTACCGAAAAAGACACCCTGTCCAGGGCTTTAACCAGGTTTTCATCCCGGCCATAGTTTTTGGATATGTTAACAACTCTTAAAATTTCCATCCTGATTCCTCCATCATGCGGTTGTGCCCTTAGTGTAACTGGTCCAGATGACACCCCGGTGACTTCTGGATGACAAAAATGTCACCTTCTGAGGCAGATTTAGGTCACACAACCTGATGGTAGAACCTTATGGTGAAGCAGGCGCCGCCCTCCGTTCGGTTGGCGGCTTTGATGGTGGCGTTTTGCCGAGACAGGATCATACGGGCCAGGGCCAGCCCCACCCCGAAACTGGAGTCGTGGGCGTTTTTACCTTGGTAAAAGCGCTCAAAAATATGGGGCAGGTCGTCAGGGTCGATGCCGGAGCCATTATCCTTGATTGCGATTTCTGTAAAAAGAGCGTTTTGAGCATAGTAAATTTCAATCAACCCGTCATTTTCGCAGTGTTCCATGCAGTTCTTAAGGATGTTGCCGATGGCTTCCGTGGTCCAGCGCCAATCGCCGCTGAATTGAGCGGCAGAATCTCCATTTATGCGAAGCTCAATATTTCTAAGTTCCAGAGGAATCAAAAAGGGCTCGGCGGCTTTTTGCAGCAAGGCGGGGATGGGTACCGATTCCTTGGGAAAGATGGCGGTTCCCGCGTCGATTTTGGATATTTTGAGCAGGGTGGTTAGGAGCCAGTCGATCCGCGCCAGCAGGCTTCTCAGTTCAACCACAAGCTCCGAGCGGCGTTGGGGTTCCAGGTCGGAATGGCCTAGAAATGAGACGATCATATTGATGGATGTCAGCGGCGTCTTTAGTTGATGGGCGATATCCGCCATAGAATCGGATAGATACAGTTTATCCTTTCTTAACAGGTCCGACTGCTCTTTTAGCCGCACCGTCATTTTGTGGATTTCGCTTTGCAAAATGGACAGCTCGCCTTCCTTGAACATGTTAGGATCAAGTTCATCTTGCCCATGCAAGACGATATCGATCTGGTTGCCCAAAAGAGCGATGTCCCAGTATCTTATTCTGGTAAAAGTAAAAAAGGCCCAACCGAACAGGCTGCATAATGCGGCGGTGAAGAGTCCGGTTATAAAGCTGATAATAAACCCGGTTATTACGGCTATAACGCAGATTGCCGCCATCAACAAGGCAAAACTCCTGATCTCCCGGTTGCGGAAAAACGCCATTATGATTCTCCCAGCCGGTAGCCAAGTCCCCGTATGGTTTTAATGATTTGTGGACTCTGCGGGTCATCCTCGATCTTTTCGCGCAGTCTTTTGATGTAAACCGTCAAGGTGTTATCATTCACAAACTCTCCCGCCAAATCCCATATCTCCCCCAGCAGCTTGTCTCGCGACAGTACGATGCCGTGGTTGTTGGCGAACACCAGCAGCAGCCTGTATTCCAAGGCCGACAAAAATAGTTCAGTACCATTTTTATAAACCGTGCCGTGCAGTAAGTCGATCCTGAGGTTGCCGGTCTCAAAAACGGACTCCACTTTCCCGCTTCTCCGGAGCACGCTTTTAATCCGGGCCATAAGCTCCATGGGGCGAAACGGCTTGACCACATAATCATCAGCGCCCAGATCAAGCCCGGTGACGGCACTGAGTTCATCATCTGAAGCGGTCAAAAAGATGACCGGAATATCGCTGCTGCGCTTGGCGGCGGTACATACTATATAACCGCTGCCGTCGGGAAGCGAGATATCCAATATGAGCAGATCAAAATGATCATTCTCTATTTTGGCCAGCGCCGTCTTTTGGGTATCAGCCACCACCACCGAATAGCCTTCCGAGGCCAGCAGATGAGATAAATTTTTGGATATATTCGAGTCGTCTTCGACCAGAAGTATTTTATTCATGCCAAGGTCGGGCCTCCTTGCCGGTCACGTTAAAAGCCGCCTCCCGGTAAACAGGGTAAACGGCCGCGGCCGGTTCCGCATTCAGCTCCAGATCGATCTGCTTATCCTCCCTGGCAGCCGTGGCTTCCAGTCGAGGGATCACGTTACTAATGATAGTGTTCAGGTTTTCCGGCCCCAGGTCAACCATTTTATCCTTAGTCAGGCAAAGGAATTCGGTAATAACCGCATTGGCGCGATCCGGTTCCTCGATCATCAACTGCAGGAATTCCGCATCATCCTGATATTTATATCTGAAATAAGAATAGCCGATTGCCAAGGGGTAATTCGCCGAATTAAGGGGCCTGCCCAATTATCTTGCAGATTTTCCCCCCGATAATCCTTATTTTGTTGATTGGGTGCAAGGACTGAGAAACGAAGGTAGTAATGGTAAGTGGTGGCAGGCAAGGAATCGAGCGGCCAACTGATCCATAATATTGGTCGACCGGATAAAAGCCCAGCGGTTAAGAGTCTTGCCGAAACGGCACCAAAGCGGTCCCCAAGATGCAATATGACGATAGGATTAGGGAGGAGAAAATGGTTATTAAAAACACGCACAGATTCATAGCAGTTTTGGCAGTGGCCTTGGCGGCCGGGATATTTGCTACAGGATTTACATATCAGCCCGGTATAGGCAATGTCTATTATGAAACCACAGCGGAGATTTATGAGAACGCTTCTTATCACCAACAATTGGCGGGTCATAATGCCAACGGAATCATGAAGGCCTATTTTATCAATGTGGATACGCGGGACACGGATTTACGGCCCTATGTATTTGAAGGTGAAGTCACCGGAACTTATACCATGGATACCATGATCAACACCTTGGAGAATGAAGGCTACCGGGTGGTAGCGGGAATTAACGGAGATGTTTACGATCCGGCCACCGGAACTCCCAAGGGGCTTACCATTCATGATGGCAAGATCAAGACTTCCGGCTACGCTCCGGAATACGTGATAGCCTTTGACGAGGACGGCGCTGTTTCGCTGGAAAGAGTAAATCTGAGCTATACGGTGAAGGGAACCATCAGCGTCCCCATAGTGACCGCACCGCCGGTGACTGACCGGTTCCCGCCTATCGAGCCGACTCAGCCGGCAGATCTGTTCCAACCGGTTGCTGCGCTGCCCTTGGTTTACGCACCCATGGAATATGAAGCGGAAATCGGCTACTTCAACGTTCCTCACGGTGCCGCCAAGGCTTTGCACCTGTTTAACCGCCAGTATGCTCCCTCCACCAGAACCTCGGAAAATCCGGTGGAGGTAATATTGAATGCGGATTCGCCTCAAGATGCTGAACTGACGATGGGCGGTACCATAACCGCAACCGTTGCCGAGGTCAGGAACGGCTATGGCAATACGCCCATGAATGATAGTCAACTGGTACTTTCAGCGGCCGGGGATTCGGCCCGCGCGGTCCAACTGGCGCAGCTGATACCGGGAAGTAGGGTTGAGATTTCGGTTCACGATTGGAACTCCGGGAACCTCGCCCATAGCCGGGAAGCGATAGGCATAAACCACCTGCTTTGTGAGGAGGGCCGGTTTGTTGCCAATGGAAATGGCTTGGGGCCCAGAACGGCTCTCGGTATAAAGCCGGATGGGTCTCTCCTGCTCTACGCGCTGGATGGCCGCCAGCCGGGAGTTTCAGCCGGCATCGGACTGGAAGACGCCGCCCGGCACCTTATGGAGCTGGGCTGCAGCACCGTGGTGAACATGGATGGGGGTGGTTCTACGGTTTTGGCGGCCAGAACGGCAGGAATCGATGCGCGGGCCGTGATGAAAAGTTCTCCTTCCGGACAAACCCAGCGAAAAACCACCAATGGCTTGCTCTTGGTATACGATGGGTATGGAGATTCCGATGCCGAGCATTTACATACCTATCCAAGTCAGCCGGTGGCTATGCCGGGGGCGGATATTCAGCTGCAAACATACGCTTCCAACCATAAATACGAGCCGGTCCGGTTGAGAAACAGGGTATCCTACCGGGTTGATGCCGGCCGGGGCCACAGCGTGGACAAGAACGGCCTCTTTACCGCCGGAAGCGCCATCGGAACTGCCGAGATTGAAGTGGAATGCGGAGATCTTGCTACCACCGCTCGGGTCCAGGTTCAAAATGAGATAACCTTTACGCCCAATGTGCAGCAACTGAATATCGAGCCGGGGGAAAGCTCTGACATCAATATATCGGCCAAATTCGGGTATGCCCCGATTGCCAGCCGGGACAGCCTGTTTAAATGGACCTGTGATCCTGTCATCGGTACCATTGATGGGGACGGACTCTTTCGGGCTGCCGATGAGTCGGGAGTATCCGGCCATATCTGGGTGGAGTATAACGGCCTGCAACAGACCATACCCGTTCAGGTCGGTGCTGCCAGCCTGGATTTTGCGGATACCAAAACACATTGGGCCCGGCACTATATCGGGAGGCTGGCGGCCCGGGGGATCGTGAGCGGGATGGGCGATAATAGCTATGGGCCGGATAAATCGCTCACCCGAGCCCAGTTCCTGACCCTGCTTGCCAATACGGTCGAGGGCTCGGACCTGACCCCGGCCGCGCCGACGGGCTTTAGGGATGTACCCGCGCAGGAATGGTATTACCACTATGTCAACTGGGGTTTTGCCAAAGGAATTATAAGGGGAATTGACGATGTCACTTTTGCTCCCAATGCCAAGGTAACCAGGGAGCAGATGGCGATCATGTTGGATAATTTGGCGCGCACTACCGACTTAAGTCTTCCCGCCGCGAATGGGGCAGTTTCCTTTGTGGACCGGGCCTTGATCAGTCCTTGGGCCGCCGGCTCGGTAAGCAGGATCGTATCCGCGGGTCTCATGGGGGGATACCCGGATGGCAGCTATAAACCGCAGGGGAATGCCACCCGGGCGGAAGCCGCCACCGTTGTCTGCCAGCTGGTCAATATATAGTGAGCGGGAAAAGGGCACTCCGGGTTCCTCCAGGGCGAGCCCTTTGATGAGGAGGAATTCATGGAGGCTATTACGGACCTGTGGGCGGTAATGAAAAAATACGATCCCCAAATCTACGGATTCGAATGGGCTGACCAAGGTGGGCCCCGATGGGATATCGCGGGTACATTGAGGCTCGGCCGTATGGCAAATCTCCCGCTAGATCCTGCCACATGATACTAATGAGTTTTGCCAGCCTCCGGTCCAGAACAGCCGGGGGTTGTTTTTTGCCATGAATGATAGTCTGTGAGGCCGGCTAGGGGCTATCACGTTGAGTTTGTGACTGAGTCGGGAAGGGAACCGGATCTCCAAGGTTGTGAATTTACCGTGGCAGCTCTACATAACCTATTACCTAGAAGGACTAATTAAAAGGAGATTTGCAGTGGGAGTCTCACCGGCTCAGGTGGAGTTGAATGGATTTGGGGGGACGGCGACTATCAATGAACCGGTGCTGCGCTACCCCGGCAACCCCATTTTGACCTGCCATGAAGTCAATCAAGCCTGGGGCGATGATCCCCGTCTCCATACCTACACGGTTCACAACGCCGGCATGGCCAGGGTGAGAAATGGAGATGGCAGGGAGCAGACCGTGATGCTGTTTCGTTCCCACATCGCCGATGGCCGCAGCGTTATCGGCAAGGCGGTAAGTATCAATGGCCTTGATGGTTGGGTGGTCGATCCGAAGCCGTTTTTACTGCCGGCGACGGTAAATGATAGGTATGCTGAAGGTGTCGATATCGATGCGGTTATCGAAGCAGAGGCCGGCGGGGTGGAAGACCTGCGGGTGAATCCGGTGGACGGCGGTATAAATGTATTGACCTACAGCGGCTACCACCAGCAGATCCCCGATCGGGTCAAGGTAATGGTGGCGGTCACGCGGGATTTTAAAACGGTGGTTCGCCATGGGCCGATCTCATCCCAGGATATGCGCAACGTGGTGATATTTCCTGAACCTGATGGCGAAAAAAGATGGGTCGCCTTGCTCCGTCCCAACGACAAGGACTGCGAAGCGTCAGGCTCCAGTCACGTCGGCGGATGCTTCAGCGAAATCTGGGCTGGCTTCGCCCCTAATCCCACCGGGCTATGGGAGATGGGTAGTGTTATCATACGCAGCGGCCATGGGCCCAGCGCCTTCCAGGCCAAGATCGGACCCGGTGCGCCGCCCCTCAAGACCCGCTATGGGTGGCTCAGCATCTTTCACGGGGTGCGCTCCACCATGGCCGGCCATCCCTATTCCCTGGGAGCAGCCTTTCACGACCTCCAGGACCCGGCCGATGCCAGCAAGATTCGGGTCAGTGCCAAGCCGATATTGATGCCCAGCGCCAGAGATTGCCTGGTAAGGAGGACCGACTACGTACATGTATCCAATGTGGTATTCAGCTGTGGGGCGCTGCTGAGCGGCGAGGATACGGTGGCCATTTATTATGGCGGCCATGATACGGTCATGAACGTAGGCCTGGCCAGTGTCCGCATCCTAAACGACATGTGCGGCCTTTTCCCCCAGGACCCGCTGACCGGAAAACATCTGTATTCGCTGCAATAACTTGGTGCCTGTCCCCAAGTTGTTTCATTTAATAAGTTGTTTCCATAGCTGCCGAGGGTGTGCAGTGTTCCGCTGCTTAAAATAATTATTAACGTACCAAATAATTAGCCGGTTTAACCAGTGGTTGTTTTGGCGATCCCAGCCCCACTTGCCCTGCCCAACAACGTTCTCATCGATCCGCCTGAATCCAATCGCCCCGTCAGGCTGAAAGCCCCATAACAGCGAAGCTTGCCCTAGACAGGATGAAAATTGAACAGTCCTGACAGCGGGATTATGACCGCGGTCTGCCCCAAAAATAGGTTGACAGACCCAGTGGGCCGTGCTAATTTGGTCGCAGACAAATAATTAACATGGCAGTAATCAATATATAAACAAAGGCCGCCACTGGAACGACAGAAAATGAAATGGGGAGGTTATCGGATGTTTAACGATGCTGTACTGTTGACCAAACAAGACGGGATTGCCACCATCACCATGAATCGTCCCAAAGCAAACAACGCCCTGAATATCGACATGCTCAATGGACTGGTCTGGGCTTTCCAGCAGTGTTATGACCCGGCAATTAGGGCGGTGGTCCTGACCGGGGCGGGTGACAAGGCCTTCTGTTTCGGCGGCGACATCGCCTGGGCAGCCGAATACGGCGGCGGCGACCTGGTGAAATTCTTCCAGGACGTCAGGATGCCGGGAACCCGGGTGATCGCTGACATGCGCAAACTCCCCAAACCCATCATCGCCAGCATAAATGGCATGTGTGTGGGTGCCGGAGTGGGTTTTGCCGCCTCCTGTGACCTGCGCATCTGCCATTCCGAAGTAATTTTCAAACAGGCCTACACCGGGGTTGGAATTTCCCAGGACTGCGGCTACAGCCAGATGGTGCCTCTTATCATCGGCCTGGGCCGGGCCAGTGAGATGGCTTTCCTGGATGAAGTGGTCCCGGCCGCCAAAGCGCTGGAATGGGGATTGGTGAATAAAGTGGTGCCACCGGAGGAACTGGCGGCGGCTACTGCCAAGATGGCGGCCCGGCTGGCCGGTGGTGCCACCCAGGCCTTTGCCTGGTCCAAGGCGCTGATGAACAAGTGCCTGCTGCCCTTTCTGGAGACCCAGCTGGAAATGGAGATGGACGGGGTTACGGCCTGCTCCTATAGCGACGATTCCAAAGAAGGAATAGCCGTCTTTTCGGGGCAAAAGAAGAAACCTGAATTTACCGGGAAATAGATGGTGGCCGCGGAGACGGCCCCAGACCGTCAAAAAAGGCCATAGCTGCGTTAATACGGAATCCCCGTTCAATCGACGTACCGCATGTACGCCTTAATCACAGGGCTCCCGAATGCCTTGCCCTAAACCTTTTTTGCTCGGTCTGCCTGAATTTAGCTTGTTTAACACCTGAGGCCGCGGAGACGGCCCCATGTCACAGGATTTAACTGGAGGGATGGAGATGGAGATGGAAGATATTCTGGCCAGGTTTAGGGCCTGCTGCGAGGAGCCCTATGCCCGGGCGGTGGAACTGAAAGCGACCCGCCACACCAAGATCATCGGGTGCCTGCCCATGTATTTCCCGGAGGAGATCATTCATGCCGCCGGTGCCCTGCCGGTTACCCTGTTTGGCAGCGACGAGCCCATCACCTTGGGCGACGGCCATATGATGACCAATGCCTGCGACCAGGTGCGCAGCTCCTTCGACAGCCTGCTGAAAGGCAAATACGACTTCCTGGACGGGATCGCCACCATCCAGGTGTGTGACCAGGTGCGCTTCTTCCTGGAAGTATGGCAGCTGGACCGCCCCCTGGAATTCTTCCACCAGATGTGGCGGCCCCATAAACTGGACTGCACCAACCAGATATTTCTGCGCAGTGAAATACAAAGGCTTATCTCCAGCCTGGAAGCATATCTGGGGACCCGGATCAATGCTGAAGCGCTCCAGGCCAGTATCCATCTGTATAACCAATCGCGGGCCATGCTGCGCCGACTGAATGATCTGAGAAAAGAGCGGCCGGGCATAATCAAGGCCGCCGATATGGTGCGGGTGGTGGCGGCCGCCATGTTCATTCCCCGGGAAGAATACAACCCGTTGCTGGGGAATCTGCTGGCGCAACTGGAAGCATCAGCACCGATGATGAGCCATAATCAGCGGATCATCACCGTGGGCCATCCCTGCGGGATAACGGAAACAGAATTGCTGGACCTGATCGAGGAACAGGGCCTGTCGGTGGTCGGCGATGACTTTTATGCCGGGGCCCGATACTTCAGCCGGGACGTGGCCGAAAACATAGATCCGGCCGAGGCTTTCACCGATTATTATGTAAATGCCATCCCCTGCACCACCATCCATTACCCCGCCAATTGGATAAAACCCGGGCAGAGCTGCTCCCCCTATGCCGATTACGTGATCCATATGATGGAAGCCAGCCAGGCTAACGGGATTGTGGTCATAAAAGAAATGTACTGCGACCCCTATGATATGGAATTCGTGATGATGAGGAAACGGTTCGCCGAGGAGAATATACCTTATGTGACCATCGTCACCGAGCACGGCCCGGGTCCCGTGGAAGCCATTCGCACCAGGGTCCAGGCCTTCGCTGAAACATTGCAGCTGGCATGATGGGGGACACCTTATGATTACCGCCGGGATAGACATCGGTTCCACCACCGCCAAGGCCGTGGTACTGGGAAACGAAGATACCTGTGAATTCGCCCTGCAGCCTACCGGGATCGATATCACTTCGGTCAGCCGGCAGGTCCTGGAGGAGGCTTGTGCCAAGGCGGGCCAGTATTTCGAGGACCTGGAACGCATTGTGGCTACTGGTTACGGCCGCATCAGCATCCCTTTTGCCAGCGCCACCATAACCGAGATCACCTGCAACGCGGCCGGGGTCCATTATTTGTATCCCAAGGCCTCTCTGGTGGTCGACATCGGGGGACAGGACAGCAAAGTCATCAGGATGGACGGCCAGGGACGAGTCATACAGTTTGCCATGAATGATAAATGCGCCGCCGGGACCGGCAAGTTTCTGGAGGTAGCAGCCCAGACCCTGGGGGTTCCGGTAGGTGAGATCGGTGAGCTGGCCCTGCAGTCACAAAACAAGGTGACCATCAGCAGTACATGTACGGTGTTCGCCCAGACCGAGATCGTATCCCTGATCGCCCGCCAAACCAACAAGGAAGATATAGCCGCGGGCCTGCATGAATCGATCGTCAGCCGGGTTTACGGGCTTATCAGCTCGGTGCACCCGGAGCCGCAGGCCGAGGTGGTGTTGACGGGAGGAGTGGCCCGCAACGTGGCTATCGTGCAATTGCTGCAGCGGATGCTGGGGCGGACCATCATTGTCCCGGGCAATCCCCAGATCGTGACCGCCCTGGGGGCTGCTCTGCTGGCCCGGCGCCGGCAAGGCTGAGCCGGGGACTCGAACATCTGACCCACGCGGATATTGAGATAGTGATGATGTAAACATAGGAGGCATGGAGCATGGCAGAGAAAGAGTTGCAAGTGGTGCGCCGATTGGAAGGCCAGAAACGGCTGGGGAAACTGATCATGGCCCACTATGGAGGAGCCCTGGAGATTGAGAAGACCAAATCCAAGAAGATCGCGTGGGTTTCGGCCGGGGCCCCCAGCGAGATCCTGTGGGCGATGGATTTTTGTGTCCAATTCCCGGAAGCCTATGCCGCCACCTGCGGAGCCCGGCATGTCGGCCATGCCCACTGCGAAATAACCGAAGCCCACGGTTATGAACATCACCTGTGTACCTACTGCCGCAACAGCCTGGGGGCCACCATCGCCCGGCGGGAGGGGTTGGAGACCTTTGAACCGCTGGCCAAACCGGACTTCCTGCTGGTCGCCAACAACAGCTGTATCCTGATCACCAAGTGGTGGGAACATCTGAGTCAGCTCTGGAACATCCCCATGTTCAACATAGACTGCCCGCTGGTCATCCCCGCCATCGACGAGAGAGTACTGGCGGACAATGTCAAACGCCAGCTGCTGGATCTGATCGCTTTCCTGGAGGATTTCACCGGCCGTAAGTTCGATTATGACCGGTTGCAGGAAATAGTGGCCAATGGCAAACGGAGCTCCATAAATTATATGGCCATGCTGGAAGCCAACAAGCATGACCCGGTGCCGGCTACCTTCTTCGATATCATGGGGCACAACTTTCCCAACCTGGCTTTGCGCTATCTGCCCGAGGCGGCCGAGCATTACCGCCTGATGAAGGAAGAACTGGACCAGCGCATCGCGGCCGGCATCGTGCCCATGTCCAATATCAAATACCGGATCTACTGGGATGGGATCCCCTACTGGTTCGCCATCCGGGAACTGTCGGAGAAGCTGGAGAGCCTGGGGATGTGCCTGGTCACCAGCGGCTATTTCGATCTGTTCACCTTTGACCGGCTCGACCCGGAGCGGCCCCTGGAAAGTGTGGCCGAAAACATGGCCCTGATGATTTTAAACCATAATGTGAGCTACAAGGCGGCGATCACCGAGAAAATCTTCCGGGATTACAAGCTGGAAGCCGGCATCTTTGCCTACGCCCAGAGCTGCAAACCCTTCTCCATTACCATGCGCTACATCGCCGAGCATGTGCAAAAGACGCTGGATGTACCGATCACCATCATCGAAGGGGACCTGGTCGATGAGACCTACTATGATGGGGAAAGAAACAATATGAAACTGCAGGCCCTGGCCGAAACCCTGGCCGCCCGCCAATAACTTGGTGCCTGTCCCCAAGTTATTGGCTGTTTCTAACCAGCCAGGTGGCTGACCACAAAGGCCGTAAAAAATCCTACTGCGGTGGCCAGCGCGACGAAGCGCCCGCCTTCTTCGAAAGCCTCCGGCATCATGGTGTCGGCCAGCATGGCCAGGATGGCGCCGGCGGCCACCGCCAAAGTGACGGCGATCACATCCGGGGAAGCGTTATCGAAGAAAGCGTAGCCCAAAGCGGCCGTAAAGGCTGCGATGGCGATGGTGATGCCCCACACTGCCATGATGTATAAGTCCGAGTGCCCGGCCCTTTTCATGCCATTGGCACCGGATATGCCCTCCGGAAAGTTGCTCAGGAAGACGGCCACCATCATGCTTAATCCCACCCCCTGCCCCGCCGCCAGGCCGATGCCGATGGCCAGTGATTCGGGGATGCCGTCCAAAATGGCGCCCAGAAGTATGGCCGAACCGGAGTTGGCCCCGGGGGGAGAACTGCCGCCGCCATGGCGCAGACCGTGTCCATGTTTGCGGAAGTGTCCTCCCCAATGGTCGATCAGATAGTCTCCCCCTACAAAAAGCATGGTGCCGGCAACGAAGCCTACCGAGGCCGAACCGAACCCTCCCGCCAGAAAAGCGTTTTCCATGAGATCAAAGGTCAGCGCCGAAACCAGCACCCCGGAACCAAAAGCCATGATGGCCCCGACCGCGTACTTGGGGATGTGCAGATATATTCCCAGCAGTGCGCCCACAAAGAGGGTGGATCCGCCGATAAAGCCATAAATCGCCGCGGTTGTCATGCCCAACTTCCCTTCTCCACTTGGACCGATTCCAATCTAACCTCATATTATCATTATTGGGGTTGATAAGGGCAAGAGCACAGAAGGAACTGGAAAATAGGTTTATCGACCGCGGGTATGAGAGAGAATGAATAGAAATGCAGATCTCCAATGACGGCTTGGCTGCCACTCAGAATTGAATATGAATAAATCAACCAGCTTCTACTGGCTTTATGCTTGGGTTGTCGCGAATGAATAGATATATGCCCGACGCCACATTCCCGTTCTATTTATTAACCGGAACGTATTATCTCCCCCAAGTATCATGTGAGGAACTGTATCGAAACATATAGCAAATAAAGTGAAACGTGTCACCAAGGGATTTGAAGTAAAACTTCGTTTGGGAAGCTTGGCTGGGATTTGATACCACTTGGCATAATGAAGAGATTATTGTTAATGAAATTCGGGGCAAACAGTAGACGATTGGTCTGACATGATGAGGCAGGCTATGCACGAATGTTATAAAGTAATTAAACCAGGTAGATGGCTTTCCCTTTGTTATCATGATACATCTGAAGGTACCTGGAGTTTAGTACAGGGCATAATGTCGGAAGTTGGGTTTATCGTGGATAGGTCTGGCTCCGCGATATGTATTGATACAGGACAGAAAACGTACAATCAAACCCAAGCTGACAAGGTTACCAAACGAGATCTCGTGATTGACTTCCGCAAACCCAGGACAGGAGAAATAGCAGAAGACCTAAAATTGAGTGATAATGATAATCAAACCACTTTTCGGCAAAAGGTGATGACCATTATCCGCGACTATTTGTCTGCCAATCCGGGCTCCACCAAGGATCGCATTTATGATGAAGTAGTGAGCCGCATGGTGCGCAGGGCCAGATGGAAACCCACAACTTTGATGAACTGCTTAAACAAGTTGCAGAGGTAATTGCCATTATATTACAAGGCCTTGTGTCATTTTGCCCGGGCATTGGTATACAATATCATTGAGGAGATATTTTAAACTAGCGTTCTTCAAAGGAGGTGGTTTGTTATGTCCGAAATTAGGCGTTTTGTCGTCAAAATTGATGGCCCGGCAATTAAAAACCACAGTGTTTCCTTTAAAATACTGGCTAATTTGTTGGATGGAATTCAAGATACATTCAATAATATTGGCATGGAAATAGCCAAGCGGGAGGTAAAGACCAGAGCTAGAGTGCCCGGTGATATACAGCAAGCTTGTGAATTAAAGCGGGTTATCGAACGTCCGGGCAGTTACGAAGTTGTTACTGAAATATCTGATCCGCTTCAGGGTGAGATATTTCAAGGAATGGATTTGGGTAAGATGGCCCTGGACAAATATTTGGGTATGACTGCATGGATGAGCGGTGAATCGAGTGATTCAGATATTAGGCAGTTATTCCCGGAGGAAAAACATAGAACCCGGATTCTAAAGTCAGTACAGAAGTATATCCCGCGGGAAGGGGATGATTGGAATCTGGTCTTTAAAGATCCTGGAGGAACTCGACAGTATGGCTTCCTCACCCACCAATCCAATCAGAGAATTAATAAAACCATATATTCACCGCAGTTTGAATCCAAAACCATTGCCGGAGAACTTACCAAGATCAGTTTTGATCAGCATCGGATTGTAATTAAGCATGTACCAACCGGAAAATCGTTGGAATGTTCATATAATCCCGAGGATGAAGATGCGATTCTGGAGAATAGAGACGGATACTTATTGATTAGCGGGTTGATAGAATTGGATCCCAGGGGGAATCCCGATAAAATATCAAATGTTACCGATATCCGTTTTTTAGATCTCAGTCCGGTCAAGTTTTCTCGAATCGCTTCCGAGAGTCTAGTTTTGGAATTAAAGGAACCGTTAATAGTCGAACCTCAATTTGATGATCCGGAAGTCATTCTACCTTATGACGACTTAAATATTATTGCGGCTGGCCTGGACAGGGATGACGCGATTCAGGATTTTGAAGATGATTTTATTTGGTTATGGCGTGAATACGCTAAGGCCGATGATCAGTCACTTTCCAATGATGCCTTAACCTTAAAGAATTCTTTGCTGCAGATGGTGGGGAGGGTGATTGTTGAATCAGAGAAAGCGTGACGATGTTGTAACGGCCTTAAACAAAAAGGGATTTATA
>CAZBSD010000031.1:0-25985 GCA_964494735.1 uncultured Syntrophomonas sp. | reverse complement strand
CGCTACCAGAAGCTTCATCGATGTGCCCTTGATGGATTTTTAGGCCCGTCTTCAAGATTGGCGGAGTCGACTAGAATACTGCAACCTTTTGCCGCTGGTTTCTAAAGTGATATTATAACATTTTTCCGATAATTGGTCCAAGCCGCCGGTTGAGAGCGATTTTAGCCAAAATACGGCTGTTGATCAGTTTAATATCAACCGTTCAAGATTATCAATGATTATCATCGTTATGGCCGAATTTAATAGGCCTTTTCTAATGATCCAATCAAAAAGACTAAACCCGACCATTGTCATGATCGGGTTTTGCCAGCAAGAACAATACTGATATAACGTTACGACGCTGAGATAAGTTCCCAGGCACCAACATCTCCTGCTACGGTGGGTTTTGTCCGCACCTGCAGGGAGACGGAGTTGGCACCAAAACACCGTTGCCATTCCTCACATCGTTCCTTTAACGACAAGGCTGGATGTAAATCCCAATCACCGTGCAGCTCTTCCATAGCCATTAAGTAAGCACCACTGCCGCCCAGAAAAGGGTTTGTCTCAGGCCCATTTGCGTTCATAGACCCGAATACCCTCAGCCACTCGTCACTGACTTCGGTAATGGACATTAGCTGTGCTTCCTGAAAACCATACAGACTGTCGATCACATCCAGATAAGGAGTATACCAATTGTTGAATACACCCAACTGCTTTTTCATCCGGTTCACCTCCTCTTTATATTTAATACTTGTGAAATAACGCACAAAATTTCATTGCTAGTATAATACTTGCCGTCCAATAATAAAACTTTCATCTCAGTTGGTGCTTGCAATTCTGGCTCGTTATTTAACGATATTTGTCGTTATGCGCCTGAATCTTAACAATTTGCTCTTACCAGTTTGTTTGCATTGCCAAATTCGAAATCGTACCGGTGTTTGCCAATGTCAATCGCATAGAAAATCGGTGCCGGGAAAATATAGTATTGACCCACATAAAACTGGAAAGGAAAGAGCCAATGGAAAATACCGATAAACGTCACCTGAATATTCTTCTATTCAGCGGAGATTATGACAAATGCCTGGCGGCTATGATTCTGGCTAACGGAGCAATGGAAATGGGTATGAGCACCACTGTCTTCTGCGCCTTCTGGGGTTTATTCCTGGTACGTGATATGGACAAACTGTCATTGGAAGACAAAAGTATTCAGGAGAAGATGTTGGCGTCCATTACCCCCGCTTATGCAGAACAAATGCCGTTGTCCAAGCTCAACATGGGGGGGATCGGCAAGACCATGCTTCTGGATATGATGGATGCCAATCACACCCCGCACCTGCAAGATTTCCTACGCGGTGCCCGCAAGAAAGGGGTTCGCTTCTGTGCCTGCCAATTATCACTAGATATAATGGGGTTTAAACCAGAAGAATTGCTGCCGGATATCGAGGTTATGGACGTGCACGCATATCTTGAGGATGCCGCCCAGGCCGACATTCAATTGTTTATTTGATTCCTGAGCGGAACCCCTGCCCACAAGTGTTCATAGTATGTATATAAAACTACAAGAAATAGGGTGTACTATGAATACTATGCCGATGCCAGCTCTGAAGCTAAGACGGGATATTAAAGGTATCAACCAGAAAGTACCTTTACTGGGCGGAAGAAATAGCCGCTATGTATATCTGGACAATGCGGCCAGTACCCCACCCCTGCAGACGACACTAAGACGATTGGATGAGTACTGGAACTGGTATTCCGGGGTGCACCGGGGGACTGGCTATAAATCGTTGGTCAGCTCCCATATCTACGATGAATGCCATGATATCATAGCCAGATTCGTAGGGGCGGATCCCAACCGGGACACCGTGATTCTGGTCAAGAACACCACCGATGCCATAAACAAACTCTCCTACCGTATGCAGCTGCAGTCCCGGGATATTGTGGCTGTAACTGCCATGGAGCACCATTCCAATGAGCTGCCGTGGCGTGCTCGCGCCCAGGTGAGATATATCCCCGTCGATGAAAACGGACTGCTCCAGTTGGACCAGCTAGAACATCTCTTCCGTCAGTATCCAAACCGAATCAAATTGGTAGCGGTATGTGGCGCCTCCAATGTTACCGGTCATATCAATGATGTCCATCGCTTGGCCAGGATAGCCCATTCTTTTGGTTGCCCTATCCTGGTAGACGGAGCCCAGCTCATACCCCATCGCCAATTTGATATGAAACCCCATTCCCATGGCGATCACATCGATTACCTGGCTTTTTCCGGCCATAAGATATTTGCTCCTTTTGGGACCGGTGCTCTCATAGGACCGAAAAGGGTTTTCGAAGCTGGAACACCGGATTATCCGGGTGGCGGTACAGTGAAGCTGGTAACCAGCGATAGGATCTGGTGGGCTGATCCTCCCGACAAAGACGAGGCAGGGGTGCCCAACGTTGGAGGTGCATACGGACTGGCGGTTACATTGAAACAGCTGGAATCTCTGGGGACACATGAATTGGCTCACCACGAAGAAAAACTGACCGATTACGCCTTGGAACAACTGCGCAGAATAAGGGGATTGAAAGTCTATGGCGGAGGACCAAGGGTAGGAGTCGTCACCTTCAACCTGTCGGGCTTGCCACATGCCCTTGTGGGTGCAGTTATGTGTTTCGAGGCAGGTATCGGTTTGCGCACCGGTTGCTTCTGCGCCCAGGGTTATGTCCGTCATATGCTGGGGCTTTCCGAAGGCGATATAGACCCCCGGTACTATCAGAGCGGTGATGTGGGCAAAATCCCCGGTATGGTCCGCATAAGCCTGGCCCCCTATAACACATACGAGGAGGTTGATCTCCTGGTCAAATGGCTAAAGACAATCCGTGACAACAAACATGAATTCCGGCGCCGCTACCAATACTTACCAGATCAAGGCGGATACTGGCCGGTCGGTCTTGACCAGAAATCATATGGTAGACTACCCCCTGGCCTATCAATCTGACCCGACTGATCCATACCTGCTTTTATCCGGCTGATTCCTTTACTATCGCCGGCTTTATGATTAGACTTATAATATAAATGTAGTGTTTTAAGGGGGGTCAGTCATGATCAGCAAGATATTGGTGGCCTATGATGATGGCAAGCAAGCCAAAAAGGCTTTGCAGGCAGCTATCGAGATAGCCCGCCCAACTGGAGCAACTATCCACCTGGTCTCCGCTTACGCTCTGCCGATCGTATATCAGAGTACGGTTTCCCTGGAAGGGATCTACCCAGATAATACCGCTATAATGAAATTCCTGCAGGAGAACAGCCAGACCCATCTGGAGGCGATCTTAAAGGAAGCCGCTGCCAAAGTCAGTGCTGCCAACATACCCGTTCACACCGAGATTCTGGAAGGAAGTCCGGGCCGGGTCATAGTGCAGTATATCGAGGAGCATGGTGTCGACATGGTAGCAGTCGGCTCTCACAACCGTACTGCGGTGAACCGATTTTTCATGGGCAGTGTTTCCAATTATATTCTACAGCACGTTAAATGCCTGGTGTTGATCGCTCAGGATGCCTGATGGCTCTAAGAGGTTCTGACCAGTGTGAAACGGGCCAGGTCACGCAGGAAATTAGCTTCAGGCCCGAAAACGCCGAGGCTGTCCAGGCAATCTTGTACGCTCTGCTGCGCCTTCTCGATTGCACCGGGTAAGCCATAGAGGCTAATGTAAGTAGTGCGCGCATTTTTATCATCACTGCCGATCGGCTTGCCCAACGTTGCTTGATCTCCGCTGACATCGAGTATGTCGTCTGTGATCTGAAAAGCCAGCCCAAAATTATATGCATACTGGGTCAATATGTCCAGATCTTGTTCTTTCATTTTCCCTAAAATTGCACCTGCCCTCAGTGCTGCTTTAAACAGCTCGCCGGTCTTAAGACGGTGCAGCTCACTCAAGGCAGCTGGAGAAAAATCGGCATCCCCAGCCAAATCTATCACCTGCCCTCCAATCATCCCACGGCTGCCGGCCGCATAGGCAATCTCCCTTATCACCCGGATTACATCCTCGAACGCGATGCCGGCAATTTCGGCATTAGCCGCCAATAGGTCGAAGGCCGCAGTCAGCAACGCGTCTCCAGTCAAAATAGCATTGGCCTCACCGAACACTTTATGGCAAGTGGGTTTGCCCCGGCGGAAATCATCGTCATCCATTGCAGGAAGATCATCATGGACCAATGAATAGCAATGGATGAGCTCCAAAGCACAGGCAGCAGGCGTTATCTTGTCCGGTTCCTCTCCCGCGATACGAGCCGCTTCCAGCACCAGTATGGGACGAAGGCGTTTACCTCCATTCATGACCGCGTAGTACATCGCTTCATGGATGACCGCGGGCGCAGGCGCCTCCCCTCCCAGATACCTTTGTAAATGCTGTTCTATATATTGCTTGCGCTGACCCAATTCTACTTCGAAATGTGCCCTGTCAAATCTCATGCCAATCCTCCTGCCCAATACATTTAAACTTTTATATCCTCCAGTTCAAATTCACCATTCAGCTTACGGAGCAAGCGCTGTACTTTGCCATCGGTTTCATCCAGTTTCTGCTGGCAAAAAAGGGACAACCTGACCCCCTCTTCGAAAATGGCCAGACTGGAGTCCAGGCTCAACTGGCCTGATTCCAATTGTTCCACAATCGCCTCCAGTTTTCCCAGCGCGCTGTCAAAATCTAAATCTTCCATCTATCCACCCGCTCCTTGCCTTGAATTGTAACCGTCAAACGGCCATCTACCAGGTCAATTTCCAAACGATCGCCTTCATTCACCCCAACTAAATTCCTGACTACCTTACCCTCTTTAGCTACGATCGCATAACCCCGCTCCAACACCCTGAGTGGACTCATGTTATCCAATCCACGTCGGGCCAGACTGAGCCGATGCCTGGTCATCTTTATATCATCCTGTATGGCCGCACTCATTCTCTGCCGGCAAACCTGCAACATCTCTGTCTGTTTTTTGACCAACAATGATGGCTCGCGCCATACTTTCTTCATCAGGCCGCGATCCAGCCTTTCACTGCGATTGGCCAGGTTGCGCTGCATAGAGCGACTCATACGGGTGTTCAAATCTTGCAGTTTTCTCCTCACTGACGTATAGTCCGGTACTGCGAATTGAGCCGCTTGGGTGGGAGTGGCCGCCCGCACGTCTGCAGCCAGATCACAGAGGGTCACGTCAACCTCATGTCCCACCCCAGAAATAACCGGTATGGTGGAGTCGAACACCGCCCGAACCACATCCTCGCTGTTGAAGGCCATCAGATCCTCAAAGGAGCCTCCCCCGCGGGCAATGAGGATAACATCTATGGAGCCGTATTCGTTCAACATCCTAATCCCTGCAGCCAACTCGCGGGGGGCTTCGCTGCCCTGGACCGAACTATGGACTAAAACCACCTGTGCTCCGGGATGGCGCAGCTGGATGACTCGCAGGATATCCTGTAGTGCAGCACCATCCTGGGACGTGACCACCCCGATGGTGTTGGTTACGCGGGGAACCTCCTGCTTGCGGCCGGATTCAAAATATCCCAGGGCGGCCAATCGCACCTTCAGTTGCTCCAGATACATATAAAGGCTGCCGGTCCCAAATGGGAGCATATCCTGGACATAGACCTGGTACTTGCCTTGCCTTGTATAAACTGAAACATACCCCCGCAACAATACTTCCATGCCATCTTGAGGGTAAAATTGGATAGACTGGGCCCTGTTCTTGAACATGACACAACTAACGACTGCATTATCATCTTTAATGGAAAAATAACTATGTCCAGACTGTTTATAAAAGCGGTACCCGGAAAGCTCGCCCTTCAACCAAAAATCCTGCAGAATCTCATCCTGATCAAGAATACGAGAAATATACGAGTTCAGCATGCTTACCGATATATACTCCTGCAAAACTATATGCCTTTCTGGGCGCGGCGGGCGGCCCGACTAAGGTTCATCATCAGGTGAGCAACCAACAGCGGCCCCATTCCCCCCGGGACCGGCAGCAGATGACCAGTAACATCGGCCATCCTGGCCGGGTCGATATTGCCGCAGGTACGGCCCGATTCCCAATAAAAACCCGCATCTATCAGAAGAACGTCATCTCTAAGCCCCTGTGCTCCAACCATGTTGGGGGTTCCTTTCTCTATGATGGCTATGTCGCACTCATTGAGAGTGGCACAGTCATATTCGGGGAGCACTGTTAATAGTGACCCTTCCCTTATGAAAGCAATAGCCAGGGAACGTATTACATCAAAGGAATCTCCCACCAGCAGTACCTTTTTACTCTTCAAAGGGCCAGCATAACGCCTGGCTACCTCCAGGCAGGCCTCGGCTGCACAACTTATAAAATGGGGATCACCATTCATAAGGAGTCCCAGGTTATGGGGGCTGAATCCGTCTACATCCTTGCCCGGAACGATTGCCGCCAGCAATTCTGTTTGGAAAACTGCCAGGGGATCTGGCAGGGGAAGCTGCAACATAATTCCATCGATGGACGGATCCAGGTTCAGGGCTTGGATGTGGGCCAGCACCTCATCCCGCCCGGCGGCTTCGCCGAACTCGACTACCATGGCACTCCCGCCCGCGGCGGCGGCCGCCTTCACCTTCAGACCTATGTAGCGTTTGTTATCCTGGTTCTCTCCCACATCCAAAATCGTCAGACAGGGCTTCAATCCCTCAGTATTGTTGGCCTCTTTTAGCATAGCCAAAATTTCGTCGGCCAGCGCCTTGCCACTGATTATCTCCATAAATCACCATCTCCACAATAAAAAGTGAGTACTAATGCGTTCAAACCCTGACAAAAAACAAAAAAGGCCCACTGGCCTTTCTCGACTCAAGCATCCGACCGATCAGGCTCTTCGATCCTTGATGCGGTCCAAAATGGCATTGATAAATCCCACCGAGGCTGGCTCACTGTAACGTTTGGCGATCTCCAGGGCTTCATCGATTGCCACCACCGATTGGGCTCCGGAATGGTACAGAATCTCGAAAGCAGCCAAACGCAACAGGTTGCGATCCACAGATGACATCCTCTGTATGGACCACTCTTTGGAGAGACCCGCCAAAATATCATCTATGCAATCCAGTTTGGCTACCGCCCCTTCCACCAGCGACCAGGAAAATTCCTTGTCCTTCTCCGCCAATGGGGCCTCTTCCATCAAATATTCAAAAGCCTGCCGGGCATCAGCCTTGACCTGGTCGACCTGAAACAGGACCTTAAACGCCAATTCCCGGGCCTTTCTTCTGCTCAACTTGTACTTCCTTTCCCGTCGATAGTTCTTATTTTCTGAACAAGTTCTTGACCCATGCTTCCATGTCCACCTGTTGATCTATTTTCTTGCCAACTTGGTAGCCGATGAATATGCACAAGACTATAAAAAGGGTCTGCCAGAAGCCAAAGCTGATGAAGAGGACACTCGCCAATAAGCCAAGACTAACACCAATAGCTTTACCCCGATGTTCGTTCACTATATAGATGAAATATTTTTCGAACATGATAAATTCTCCTTATTTGCCGGCCGCAATAAAGTCGTCAATAAGAACTTTTATTTCCGCTACCTGCAGGCCGCCTACCTTTTCCAAATAATCGCGGACCACAGTTTGGAGGGATTCTGATATCTCCGGCACATTATGGTCAGGATTTATCATGGTATGGAGTCTGACCTTGACCCCGTTAGGGGAGGCAACCACATCAGGCCTGAGTTCTTTAACGCCTTCAACCTGCCGTACTGCCTTTACAATGATGGCTTTCACCGCCGCGATGCTCATGGTTACGTCACCACCGCTGGCCTTGTCCACCATTACGGTATCGATACGGGGTGCCGGCTTGAGCGTCCACAGCAACATAACTATAGCCAGGAACCCTGCCAAAATCCCCACTATCCCAGCTATCATTCGGTTCTCAGTCGAAGCCAGCAACGTATTCATATATATTTGAGGGTCCAACCAGCCCAGGGCAGCACCGACTGTGAGTCCAGCCAATCCCAGGATCACCAGATTGTATAAGAACAAAACCAAACGACTCATGGCGGTCATGTCCGCACCTCCTCCATCATAGACAATAGAGATAACCCCCTGACTACCAGGGGGTTATCTCTATGCAATACCCATCGCTTAATCTACCTGTGAATCAACAGTCGCTTCTTCTGCCGCCTTTTTGGTCATTACCGACACAACATGGACGTTAACGGCCGTCACGGTGAGCCCGGTCATGGTCTCTACCGCTTGTTTAACTTCTCTCTGCACGTTTTCCGCGACCTTGGGAATGGAATAACCATATTCGATGACGATGAATATATCGATACTGGTTTGATCCCCGGAGGATTCAACCTTGATGCCTTTACCCAGATTCTTACGGCCCAATTTCTCTACCAAGTCAGTACCCCAACCACCGCTCATGCTGGCGACGCCTTCTACCTCTACGGCAGCCAGGCCGGCTACTGTGGACACCACTTCATCGGCTATACGGATTACGCCTAAATCATTAGGGATTTCCGGTTTGATATTGTCCATATGTTACACCTCCAGTTTTTTATTATGATGTTATTCTACCAGACCGGGCGAACCTTTATCAATGTTTGTTGCCTGGTGTCGGCCACCTACAGATTGTTCAACCGTCGGGATATAAAATTGGTGTACACCTCACCCTTGCGGAAGAAAGCATTATCCAAGACCTGCATGTGAAACGGTATAGTTGTGGCTACATCGGCCACCGAGAACTCCTGCAGCGCCCTGCGCATGCGGACGATGGCTTCATCTCGATCACGGCCCCAGGCTATGACTTTGGCGATCATGGAGTCATAGAAAGGGGGTATGTTGTAGCCCGTGTAGACACATGAATCGACCCTGATACCTGGTCCCCCCGGCGGCAGGTAGTTGGAGACCAGCCCTGGCGAAGGCCGGAAATCCTTGTCCGGGTCCTCGGCATTTATTCTGCATTCGATCGCCCAGCCCTGCAATCTGACATCCTCCTGCCGGTAAGATAATCTTTCACCGGCGGCGATCTTGATCTGTTCTTTAATAATATCGATGCCGGTCACCATCTCGGTCACCGGATGCTCGACCTGGACCCTGGTGTTCATCTCGATGAAATAAAAATCCTTGTTTTTATCGACCAGAAATTCTACCGTCCCGGCGCTGAAATAATTTGCGGCTCGGGCCGCTTTTATAGCAGCATCTCCCAATCGGGCCCGCAAATCCTGGGCCACAAAAGCTGAGGGCGCTTCTTCCAACAGCTTCTGGTGACGTCTTTGCAAGGAACAGTCCCTCTCTCCCAGATGAATAATGTTGCCATGTTCATCGCCCAAAATCTGAATCTCTATATGACGGGGCTCCTCAATGTATTTCTCCACGTACACTTCATCATTGCCGAATGCGGCGCCGGCCTCCATGCGGGCCATTCCCAAGGCCTCTTTCAGTGCCGATTTGTTATGGGCCAACCGCATCCCTCGTCCCCCACCACCTGCAGATGCCTTGATGATGATGGGATAGCCTATGGATTCAGCCAGAGCGATGGTATTTTCCAGGCTGTCTGCCGCTCCCTGGCTCCCCGGCACCACCGGCACCCCAACCTGCTGAGCCAATTCCTTGCCCTTTACCTTATCTCCCAGCAGGTCGATAACAGACGCTGATGGTCCAATGAATTTGATATCATTGGCGGTGCACAATTCTGCGAAATGAGCATTCTCGGCCAAAAACCCGTATCCAGGATGGATAGCCTGACAGCCTGAGTTTATGGCTGCCGAAATAATATTTCCTATATGCAGATAGCTTTGATTTGCCGGCGCCCCTCCAATACATACGGCCCCATCGGCCATCTTGACATGCAGGCTGTCCCGGTCAGCTTCAGAGTACACCGCAATGCTTTCGATACCCATTTCCTTGCAAGCTCTAATAACTCTTAGGGCGATCTCCCCGCGATTGGCAATCAATATCCTGGTAAACAACTTACCACTCCTAGCTCCGTTTTATCCAGAACAAAACCTGGTTGTACTCTACTGCTTGGTCGTTTTCGACCGCAACCTCTACGACGGTTCCATCGTATTCGGACTTGATTTCGTTCATCAGTTTCATTGCTTCTATGATACATAGGATTTGGCCTTGACTGACTGTGTCGCCCACCTTGGCGAAAGGCTCGCTATCCGGAGATGGGGCCTGATAAAAAGTTCCTACCATGGGTGAATTGACACTGACCATTTCCTGGTCCACCGTCTTTACGACTACCTGCTGTACTGCTATCGGCCTGGACTCGACCGAAGCCGTCTCCTGGGTGGTGGGAGGCACTGGTTGAGCTGCCCCTTTACGAAGGGTCAGCTTAAAATCCTCGGTCTGAACCTTTAGTTCAGTCAATACGGACTGTTCCAAAAGTAATACCAGTTCCTTTATTTCTTCCAACTTCATCTCTTCATCTCCTCTGATCTTGGCAATATTTCGAATCAGCCTCTTTTCCTGGTACCATCGAGGAAATCCCGGATGGTCACTGGCCGCATTCCCCAGCCGGACCGTCCAAGCCCCCGGGGTGGGGAAGATGCGTTGTTAGTCGCGGGCGGTACTTGCCTCATACAAAACATACTCAGGCCCGGCCTGAGTATGTCAGAAAAACCACCGTTATTATTATATGGATAAAATCCATTTATTACAATCTATTCACATGCCGGTATAGCGCAGTTGCTTATTCCCGGGGGCTTATTTCCAGCACCGATATGCTTTTCTCGATAGAACCAGTAGCCACGCTCACCGATTTGCGGACCCTGTCCTGCCCCGTGGTATTGGCCTGATTGCCGGAAATCATGACTACCGTTCCGGTAGGATTCATCACCACCGCGCAGTCGACAAAGCCCTGGGCTTTGATCAGGGCTTCGGCCTGTAGTTCTTTTTCCTCACGATCGGCCAAGCTGATCAATTTCGAGTAGGCTTCTTCCTTGGCCCGGGTAGTGCTGACCGGATCACTGGCGATCTTCTGCAGCAGACTGACCTCCTTGCTGCGCACCCTTTCTCTCTCCAGACGGTATTCGGAAAGGAATTCACTCTGGTTCTGAGGTATTGCCGCGGTTATGTCATCAATGCCGACTACACCCATGACCGTCTTCTCTTCGGTCAGGGTTGGCTTTGATCGGTTCTCCATTAAACCGGACACAAGTTTAAACCCAATTACGAACACCATCACTATAGCCGCCAGGGCCAATAATACCTTAGCCTTTTCCCTATTTATTATCATTACCTGTCCCTTTCCGGGTTTCCACCCTGACCTGGTGCGGCGCCACATTCAACAACACGGCAGTAGCATCTGTCAATCTTTCTTTAACCAGGTGGTTGCCTGCCCCCTCGGCAACCACCAGCACACCTGTCACCTGGGGAGCAGTATCTTCGACCAACAGGGCGGTACCACCCGAGATGGCAATATCGCTGCTTTGGTTTTCCTCTATGACTTCACGATCCCCGCCTACACTGTCTGCCTCCTGGGTTGTCCTGTGCTCATTCTTGGAGTTGCGGGCATAGTTCTTAATCCCATCGGAATTTAAAGATATACTCACCTGAACGGTGCCGGCTCCCTCCACTTGGGACAGGATACGCTCCAAATCCGCTGCCAGGGTATTCCTAGCTTGGTCTACTCCCCCCGCCTGAGCAGCAACCGGTGAATTGTCAGGTGGGACAGGTTTCTCGACGGTGGGCCACACTAAGGCCAACAAGCCCAGGCATACCGCGACCACCAACACGTACATGCCGTATTTCCCGCCGGTCTGGGCGGCGGGATCGCCGTTCCATTTCCGTTTCCATTCTTCCAACATCGTTTCAGCTCCCTTCAAATACGATTTCTATATCGTCAGCTTCCACACCATACAGGTTGGTTATGATCTTTTTCATCTTGCCGCTGATCTGCGATTTATCCATAAGGTCAGCATCATCGCTGCCGGCCCATACTTCTACCGGTAGGATCCCATCGTTTTTAGCGGGGCTGGATGAGCTGACAACCAATTCGATTTTGCGTGGATTTCCGTTATCACCCATGACAATTTGGGCATCGACATCATCTACTCCCGGCACCAGTATAGCTACGGCTCCAATTTGATCTTCCAGTTTCTCTTGTAATAAAGAGTTGCCCTGCCCCTTAATCTGCTCCTGTATCTTTTTGCCACCGTTGTTTATATTCTGGTAGTCGTATTGGCTGCCGCGGTTATCCCAGGCCGATACCTGGAAAGTTACCTCGTCATACAGGTAATTCAGGCTGGGAGTCAGGATGGCAATCAAAACGAACATGCCCACTGCGAAGCGCACGAAGGGTCTGGTACTGCCCTCCGGCAGCATCATTTCCAAAACGGTGGAGATGACGATTATGACCAGCAGATTTCTTGTTATCTCCTCTAATACCTCCATGTCGACCCTCCCCTCACCGCAGCATGGTGAAGCTGTTTGACATCCCCGCCAGTATCGCGATCATTATGAAGAACATCAGTGCCACCGCAGCAGTCGCCGCCATCAATAAAAATAGATGAACACTCATAACCTCCAAGATAGCCGCAGTTTTACTGTCACCCATGGGTTCCACCACCGCACCGACCAGCTTATAGATTAGTCCCAGCGCGGCAATCTTCAGCACCGGAAAAATAATTATACCCAGGATAGAAAGGGTCGCGAATATCCCTACGGCGTCCTTTATCATAACTACATATCCGGCCGCCACTTCAACGGTATCCCCCACCATCTTGCCGACAATAGGAATCGCATTATCGGTTACAAAACGGGTAGTACGCAGGGCGACTTTATCCAAAATAGAAGCATATAGAGAGCGCAGGGTAAGTACGCCTACAAAGACGGTCATCAGTAAACCCAACGATATCTGCGCCATCTGGGTACAAAAACGAGCCAATCTTTCCACCTTGACCGTTTCCGAGAGATGATTGGCCAGGCTCAACAGGGCCGACATTATAATAAGGGGGAACACCACATTCTTGACCGCATTGCCGAAGACGGTGGCTACCATCATGAGCAGGGGAAATAACATGGCCGATGCGTTCAGATTGCCCAATCCTGCCACCAGCACCATCATCGGCGGGAGTACCCCCATCATGAAATCGGTCATATTATTGATGGTCTGCTGACCGATTCCCAGAGCCACTTTAAAACTGCCCAACGCCAGGGCGCACATAGCCAGGAAGCAGACCAGATAAGATAACTTGCTGATCCCGGAGGCAAACGACGACTGGAGGTTGATCAACAAAGCAGCCAGGACCGAAAGTATGATAAGCTTGGACAGTAAGCTGGAGTTGGCCAGGATCTCTTTGAAAAAGAATCTCATGGTCGTGTCAGCCATCTTGCCGATATCAAATTGCCAGTTACCCTGGGCGAAATCTGCCAGCCACTCCCGCACACTCCTGCCGTGCATGAAAGGGTCCATCTCTTTTTCTACCTGGTTCCGGTATTGCTCCAGTTCATTCAAATCCAGGCTGTCCATGGTCTCCTGGATAGAGAAGACCCCGGTCGAATTGTCGGGGACAGCGACCGCTATTCCGGCGCTAAACAATAGCAGGAATGCTGCCAGCAAAATACTGTTGATTGTTCTGATCAATGCCATCACCCGCCGATAAGTTATTTAACCTGGCATAAGCTCCAACAATGATTCGAGAATGGCCACCAGGATCGGCAAGGCCAGCACCGCAATAATTATCTTGGCAGCAAACTCGATCTTTTTGGCCACTGCCTGCTCACCCGCATCTTGGCAGATAATAGCTCCAAATTCACCCAGATAGGCAACTCCCATGATCTTAAGCACTGTACCCAGGAAGAAGTTGTTTATGCCTGCTTTTACGGTCAATTCCTTCATAATTTCGATTATGGCGGTCAGCTTGTCGATCATGGCAATAAAGATGATAACGGTGAATACCAGGCTCAGCAGAACCGCCATAACCGGCTTTTCCTGCCTTAAAACCATCAACAAGACGGTAGTGACCAGGGCTAGTCCAATAACTTGAGTTATGTCCATGGCAATGTCCCCTTCCCCGGTCGGAAAGCTACAAGCTAAAAACGGCTCGCACCGTGGTAAAGAGTTGGTTCATTAATTGCACCACCATGATCAATACGATCACAACTCCAGCCAAGGTCAGCATTTCAGCCTGTTCCTGTTTCTGTGCCTGTTTCAATACTATGCATAAGACAGATATCAAAATACCGATGCCGGCAATACGGAAGAGAATATCGATATTCATCTTGAATCCCCCTATAATTATTGCTGCACTTTTTTGCCCATTGGCGTCCCTGCCTTGATGTCGTCGTTGAAATAGTGGTAGTCAGAGCAGTAGCAGGACCACGGTGGCTCCGAAAGCGAATCCCCCATATATTCTCAACTTGCGTCCGCTGTCCTCGTTAAAACGGGCCTGCTTTTCCTGTATCTTTAGCTGTTCCTGTACCATCGCCAGGAGTTTAACCTGCTCCTCAACCCCGGACATGCCCAACTGGGGTGATATTATCTTCAATATGTCCAGATCCTGACGGTTGAGGTCTAGTAGTTGGTGCGCCCTGTCCAGGTTGTACTGCCATGCTTCATTTACGGTTGTGCCTGCGCGGATGCCAAGATCGCGACTTGTATTGGCAAACAGGCTGCGGGCCGGTTCATCAGCGCTCTGGGCGGCCCGTTCCAGGGCCGACGGCAGTGGGGTGCGCAGATAATTGATCTCTTTTTCCAGGCAGCCCAGGGCTACCCTTAGGTTAAACAGTTGCTCAACCCTTTTGTGGAGGCGGCGGGCACTTATAATCCCGTAACATCCACACCCACCTATGACCAGGATCACTCCCAACATCTTGATCCACACCATCATGCTTCCCACCTGATCATGTTTTCCACTGTCCCCGGCCCATGACGTCTCGACAATACGATAAGGTTGGCGAATGCTTGAGACATCATCAGTTCACATATTAGCGGGCGTCTTTGAATCTCGTTGGCGTCGCGGCCGTGGATGCTGGTGATAACACCAACCCCTGCATTCACACAGTCACGGATAGCATCGATATCCTCGGGTCGGCCAATTTCGTCGGTCACAATTACCTGCGGTCCCAGGGACCTTATGGCCATCATCATGCCAGCCGCTTTGGGGCAGGCGTCGAGTACGTCGGTGCGCGGCCCAATGTCCAACTGAGCCTGGCCTTGAAAGGTACCAGCCAATTCGGATCGCTCGTCGACTATCACCACATTACACCCGCAGCGGCCAGTATTACCTTGGGACAATGATCGGGCCAAGTCCCTTAATATTGTGGTCTTACCGCAACGGGGAGGTGAAATCAAAAGAGTGTTGCCAGGAATAGTGTCCCCGGCGCAGATGAACTTACCAATTTTATCAGCACAACCCCATACTTCACGGGCGATGCGGAAATTAATACCCGAAAAGTTTTTTATGGTCCTTATCCGGGAGCCCGACATAACAGCCTGACCGGCCAGTCCTACCCGGTGACCACCCGGAATGGTAATATAGCCGCGGCTTATCTCTTCTTCAAAAGCGTAAAGTGAATTGTCACTGATGGAAGCTATGCTACGGTAAATGTCCTCTCCACTGACAACATACCCTTGCCATAGATCCTTATTAAGGTGACCCCAACGGTCGATGGTGAACTCCTCGTCACCGATTCTCAGCCCCAGGGGTTTACCATTACGAAGGCGGACCTCTTCAATGTCTGCATAATGTCGGTCATCGACATTCAGGAGTAATGTTTTAAGGTTGGCTGGAAGAAATGGCAATATCTCTTTGCGCAGCAGTTCACTCGGCTCAGATGACATGACTCTCTCCCCTCTAGTCGGCATTATCGCCTTTTAGGTTATGCAAGCAGTCGCAATCACTAATAAATATTGGACCGAACAGAAAAATATGCCAGATTGGCGGGCAAAAAAAAGGAAACCCATTGTGGGTTTCCTCGATATCTCAGTATGCGGTTCGGTTCAAGGTCGGGGTCTGAACTCTCCCAATTCCAGATCTTCATTTACGGGCAGGTGTTGGTAATCGAAAGCACCGTCATTGATGCACACGGTTTCATTGCAATTGGGACAGATGATCTCGATTATATCCTCGTCTTCAAAACTGTCGGTCTCTACGAATAGTCGTTCTCCGCAATGGCGGCATCCGATTTCGATGTATTCGGTTCCGGTTATCATATCTTCCAGTTCCAGAAGATCATCATCTACACTTTCGATATAGGTATTCACCCGCTCCAGCTCACACTGCAAAGCATTGATCTCATCAGCCATCTCGTTTAAGACGGACAGCATACCGGATATGATCTTACCCTGTGGGCTGCCTTCGGTAATGGTCAAACCCTCACTTAAACCCTGCAGATAACTGACCTTCTCTATTATACTCTGCAAATTTAAATCCCCCTTCTTCATTAACAATAAAGTGACTGACTACTTCTATTATTAGTTTAATAAGGAGGAAATAAACCATTTATTAAAATCGATTTGCAAGGGCATCTATACTCTTTCCATGTAATCCCCGGTCCTGGTATCGATGCGCAGTCGGTCTCCGGTGTTGACAAAAAGCGGCACCTGGACGCTGGCCCCTGTCTCCAACCGGGCCGCCTTGGTAGCACCCGTGGCCGTATCCCCTTTCACCCCCGGTTCGGTGTCAACAACTTCCAGCTCCACGAAATTGGGCATCTCGATGCCCATTATCTGACTCTGGTACATCAGCACTTGGATACTCATGTTTTCCTTTAGCCATTTGACTCCGTCCCCCATATCATTGCGGCTTATGGATAGTTGCTCATAATTATCGTTATCCATGAATACGTAATCATCGCCGTCCATATAGAGATATTGCATACCCCGTTTGTCGAGATGAGCCCGTCGGAGCTTCTCCCCGCCCCGGAAAGTCTTTTCGACCACTCCCCCGGATTTTACGTTTTTCAGCTTGGCGCGGACGAAGGCGGCCCCTTTGCCAGGCTTGACATGCTGGAATTCCACCACCTGGTACACCTGTCCTTCCAGCTCTACCGTAACACCGGTCTTGAAGTCATTAACTGAGATCATTCTATCCCTCCATCATATAATTAATAGTCCTTTGGTTGAAGCCGTAATGATCTCGCATCCGGTGGGTTTGACAACAACCGTATCCTCGATCCTGATCCCGCCCCACCCGGGTATATATACCCCGGGTTCTACAGTTACCGCCATGTTCTCCTCCAGCACCGACTCAGAATATGATGACAGGCTGGGCAATTCGTGAATTTCCAGGCCCACCCCATGTCCGGTACCGTGCGCAAAATAGACATCCAAGCCGTATCGGACTAGCTCTGACCTGACTATCTGGTCCACCATCTGACAACTGACCCCGGCTTTGATAGTGTCAATTCCTTTTTGTTGGGCATCCCGGACTCGATTGTATACCTCGCGAAAACGCGGTGAAGCTTCACCGATCACAACCGTCCTGGTCATGTCGCCGGCATAGCCGCGGTAGAACCCACCGAAGTCAAGAGTCAGCATATCTCCCCTTTGCAGCAACTTCTGGCCTGGCTGCCCATGCGGTAAAGCGGCATTGGGACCTGAGACGGCGATGGTCGGGAAAGACTCCCGGCTGCATCCCAGTTCTTTGAGATAATAGGCGATTAAGTTGGCAATTTGAATCTCACTCGAGCCTTCTTTTATCTCGGCGCAAATGCGGCTGAAAACTGCATCCCCTGCCGCTGCTGCCGCTCTCAGGCAGTCGAGTTCATAATCATCTTTTTGCTTACGCAGTTCTTCGATCACATTGGTTCGCGGTGACAATGCGGACTTGAGCTTGGCTTGCATCTGGCTGAAAAGCCCGTAGGTTAAGTGATTGCTTTCGACCGCCAGGATATTATATTTATCGCAAATAGCTGCCAAGCTGTCAAGCCCGGCCCCCTGTATCCGAATAATTTCCCATTCCGAGCATTCCCGCTGCACTTGTTCGAGGTAACGGCCATCGGTCAGAATATAGGCATCAATGGGACTGACCACCAGCTTGGCATCACTACCGCCTGTGAAACCGGAAAGATAATAGATATTCTCCGGTTTGGTCACCAGGAAAGCGTCTACACCCTGGGCTTCGAGAAATTCCCGTAACTTATCTACCCTCCCTGGTTGCGGCCTGCTCACTCGATTCCCCCTATATCCTTCTGTTTGGCCAGATCAGAAGCAGCTTGTAAAGCTAGGTGATAGCCCAAAGGTCCCAGACCGAAGATCCCACCCACCGCCATCGCCGAGATGAGTGACTGATTCCGGAAATGCTCACGTTTATGAATGTTAGACAGATGGACCTCGATCACCGGAATTTGGACCGCTTTCAGAGCGTCGTATATCGCAATACTATAATGGCTGTAAGCCCCCGGATTTATGATTATGCAATCCACCTGCATCCAGGCCTTATGTATGCGGTCTACCAGTTCGCCCTCATGATTGGACTGGAAGAATTCTATGGATAAACCCAACTGGGCTGCGCTGACCTGCAAATCGGCATTTATCTCTTCCAGAGTCAGGCTCCCATAATACTCCTTTTCCCTATTCCCCAGCATATTCAGATTAGGTCCGTTGATAACCAATACAGTAGCCATAACCACTGCCTCCCTTCTATTTTCCAGCGATGTTGAGACTCGTGCATCGCAGCGAGGGTGCCGCTTTGCTGCCATAGAAACGCCAATCGCTGCCGACGGCGTCCACCTCCCGTAATATTGCCAGAAGATTTCCGGCTATAGTAATCCCCCGAACCGGATCGGTTAACTGGCCGTGCTCGATCATAATCCCGGCCGCCCCCAATGAGAAGTCACCCGTAATCGGATTGGCAGTGTGCATCCCCATAATCTCGGTTATGTAGAGTCCCTCCTCGATTCCATCCATCATCGCCTCGAGCGGGGTTGTGCCTGGAACCAAAATCAGGTTGGTGCTGCCGACCAACGGCAGGCTCCGGAATGACCTGATAGCATTCCCAGTCGATTTGGTTCCCGCCCGTCTGGCTGAATGGGTGTCATACAGGAACCCCTGCAAAACGCCATCCTTCACTACCATATTATTCTGGGCAGCAATCCCTTCACCATCGAAAGGGAAAGTCGCAATCCCCTCTGCACAAGTTGCATCGTCCACCACAGTGATCAAAGACGAGACGATAAACTCGCCAGCTTTCCCGGCCAGCATGGACTTGCCTTTCTGAACACTGTCGGCTTGAAGGGAGACTGAAAAGATTCCCAGGAACCTGGTCACCATCTGGGAATCGATGATGCAAGGCATGGGGCGCGAGGAGACAGTTTTGGCATTTAAACTGCGCATGGCGCGCATGGCCGCTTCCTCACCAACCATCTTGGGATCTATAGATCCGATTCTTCTTTGCATCTGATAAGCAAAACCGTTTTGAGTTTCATCGGCGGTGACCGCTGCCAGGGAAACGTGCAAGCCGCAATAGTTAGCCTGGCCAAAAGCATAGATACCTTGGGTATTCAGTACCATTATGGAGGTGTGATAGTCTTCATAACCAGCCCTGTCCACCAGCTTGATGCTGGGGTGGTAATTGCGGGCAGCCTCCTCGGCCTCCCCAGCAAGATCTATCTTGGCTTCCAGCGGTACCGACCGGATACCACCGTCGATAAGGTTCATCAACGGGTATTCCTGAACCTCAGACGGAACACTATTGAACTCATCCGGGAAGGAGAAATCAGCCATTCGGCTGGCCTCCAATACGACATGCTCAATGTTCCGCTCATCCAGACCAGTAGTATAGGAAAATCCCATCCGGCTTCCCTTGTACACTCTGATCCCTATCCCAGATTGCTCAGCTTCTTTCAGACTCTGAACCGTCCCGCCACTGACCTCGATACTCAGTTCCCGCCTGTGCATCAGGAATGCTTCCCCGGCCAATCCCCGGGCTCCCAAGACGCCGAGCGATTGTTCCCCGGCCTTTTGCAAAACGGTTTTCAACGGTGGCACCTACTTCCTACTTATCTTTTTACTTTCAAACCCCGTTCCAGAAGCGGTTCCACCCACGGTCAGCTCCTTGATCCGGATAGTGGGCTGGGCATCACCCACCGGCACCCCTTGTCCTGCCTTGCCGCACACCCCGATTGCAAAGCCCAGGTCGGAACCGACCCGATCAATATCCATGAGGGCACGGGGACCATTACCGATAAGAGTAGCCCCGCGGACAGGCTCACATATCTCCCCGTTCTCAATAATGTATCCTTCCTGGACGTCGAAGACGAAATCACCGCTGGCGGTGTTGACCTGGCCGCCGCCCATCTTTTTAACCAGCAGACCCCAGGCTGTATCCCTGATTATCTGTTCCGGATCATCTTCCCCCTGTACTACATAGGTGTTGCTCATACGGGGGATAGGTTTTTCCATATAGGACTCCCGCCGGCCGTTGCCAGTCCGTTCAGTCCCGTCCTTGGCGGCCGAAATTCTGTCATTCAGAAACCCGATAAGGTATCCCCTGTCTATAAGCAAGGTGCGGTGGGCCGGTGAGGCTTCATCATCCCAACGGTAACTACCATATTTGCCCGGCAGAGTAGCGTCATCGACCACACTTACCCGGGAGCTGGCCACCTGCTGACCTACCTTGTCTCGGTACACTGACAGCCCTTTCCGGACCAAGTCGGCCTCCAAACCATGTCCGCAGGCTTCATGTATCATTGTTCCGCCAGCTTCGGCATGCATAACCACCGGCATACGACCGGCTGGAGCTGGAGAGGCGGAGAGCATTCTGACAGCCCGGCCGGCAGCTGCCCGAGCCATATCGTCCAGTGATACCCGCTGCAGCAATTCCCAGCCGGACACGGCCCCGGTGACCTCCTGCCCAGTTTGTATAATACCATCCCGGTTGGCCACCGCGCTCACCATCAATCTTACCCGAGCGGTATGATCCTCGATGTAATCCCCCTCCGAATTGGCTATCTGTATCCGTTTTTCCAAATCACCAGCTGCCACTGTCACTTGCCTTATCTCATGGTTCAAATCTCTGGCAACGCTATTAGCCTCCAGAATATGGTCGATTTTTTCCGCGTAATCGACCTGCTGCGGCAGACGCCGGAAATTTATCGGCAGGTCCGAGCTGCGTTGGTATAGAACTGTCTTGGTTGGGGATGCGGCCACGGGACTGTCAATGCCTTGCCTTACCAAGCTGGCTGACTTTATCAGCCCTTCCCTGGACAAATCATTGGTGTATACATAATAAGTCCGGCCATCCTGGACGAGCCTTATACCCGCGCCCTTTTCCTGCCCGCTGGAGATCTTCTCTATGCGGTTATCATCACAGACAATGGTGCTGCTGACCCTATCCTCTACATATATCTCCGCAAATTGTCCGCCTCTCCCCAACGCTTCATCTAATACCTCGGCCAGCAGGTCTTTATCCAGCATCCAATAACCTCCTCGGCACTGTTCCTGTATGTGATCTTGATAATATTTGCCATTTTCTTATTTTGTTCTACAAACAGTTAAATATTCCTTCCCCATTGTTTATCAGGTATGCAAGTCATTCATTGACCTTGTCATAATAATAGGCGGTAAATTCTGCATCAAGTTCATAGTCATCCTGATCCATTTCCACTCTGTCCAGGGTTTGATCCGCTTGGTTGATCTCGGGTGATGTTAGGTCATTTGTTGCTGCCACGTCTGGATTGGGATAAGTTCCAGGTTGGATCAGGATCACCCTGGTATTGGTAACATTCAACAACCGGGGGGCATTTTCGATCCGTTCCAAAAAGGCCAGGAGTTGCCCATCGTCGCCTCGTACCTTGACCTGAAATCTGATTTCCTTGATCGGTTGGTTGATCGGCGCAGCAGAGGCGGATCTAGGCTGGGTCTGATCATTATATTGCACGGATCGCATGCCTACCCCGGTTTCGAGCGCGGTTGCCCCCACAATATCGATTACATTTGCAATCATCGGCAAACTAGGAATACGGGCCGACATCACCGAATATTCGCTCATTAGTTGTTCTTGAAAATCACTATCGCCATACCTTGCTCCCATCTGCCGGTTGCGGTCCATTTCCCCTTGGAGGCTCAGGTTGGTTGCATATAATTGATCGTTATGCACGTCCAGGGGATGAAACCAAAAATGATCCAATAAGTAAAAACATCCGGCCAGAATGAAAACTATGATAAATGCCTTCTCGCGTTTGGACAGAATCACAGCCCCACCCCCTCATTAACGACATCCAGGCTGAATTCCAACTGTTGGTCGGACGCCCTAATAGCGGAGGTTATTTTCTTGACTGCTCCAAAATAGGGGCTGGCATCCAGACTTGCAACCAGTGCCCCCAGTACGGAATAATCTGGGCACAAGCCTTTGATTATGACTAGTTGCCGGGTGATCTCAATTTCGGTCAAGCCCATTACTGGGGGGACCAAACTGTAGACCTCTGCCAAGGTTTTATAGTGCCAATAGTTACCCGCATCGACCTTGGCAGCTGCAGTTCCGAGAAATTTCGTTTCGCTCTCCATATCCTGAAATCGGCTCAAAGTTTTATTTTGGGTTTGCTTTTCCTCCAACTGTTGGGCCAACCTGGTAGTCTCCATTTCCTTCTCGGCCAACTCCATCCCATACAGCCAGCCGGTGTACAATAACCAGCCAGTCAGGGTTGTTACTGCTATGACGATTAAAGCGGTTATGAGCCGCTTGCGCTGTCCGGGCCCTTCGGGTATAAAATTGATCTTAACATCCAAAGGCTTCCGCACAGGTTCACCTCCTCAGTGCCAAACCCAAGGCTACAGTAAACTCCTGTTGCAGCTCCAGGCACTGTTCATCGGTCAGGCTATCCGGTATCCTTAATCTGGAGGATGCCATTTGGCCGGCGATTTCGACCGGCAAATTCAGTTTATCAGCGAGCCGCGCCTGCCATTCCTGCATATCTGTAAGACCGTCAAGCACCACAACCTCGAGCATAACTTCCTCGTTGTTGTTATGGAGGCGAAAATAGACGAGCGCATCATCTATCTGTTCAATCAACCTATTTAATGAGCCCTGACCAAGGACATCGCCATTCGGTCCTTCTTGGCCCATTGGCAACCTTCCCCCTGCAACGCCTTGGGCCAATTCCTCGCGCCGGCCGCCAATCGCCAGCGAACGATGGTAAACCGGTATGCCCATGCTGAAGATGGTCAGGTGCAAATCATCTTCTCCGAACTGAAGCAAAAGTGCTCCTTTGCAACGGTCTCCGCCCCAGGCTCGATATGCTGCCAAAGAGCCGATCTCAATCACGGTTGGTTTTAATCCCGCTTTGGTACACACCGACACGAGAGCTTCGACTTGTTGCTTACGCACCGCCGCAAATAGCAATTCTACTTTCTTGCCTTGGTCATCCTGGTAATAACGCAGAGGAAATATATCCATGGCAATTTCCTCCACCGGCAGCGGCAGAAATTCGAAGGCTTTGAAATATACCGCCTGCTTTAACTCGCTTGGCTTCAGGCAAGGCATGGTCAGCCGCCGCATATAGACCTGGGATCCGGGAACAGACAAGGAGGCACGACTGCCAGCCAGCCTCTGCCCGCGTACCATTTCCTCTAGCATTGCCCCAAGAGCGGCGGGGTTGGATATGATCCCTGTTTCAACCAACCCCGGCGGGACATCCAGGCTCATGAAACCGAGCAGATGGTTTACCCCTCTTTTTGGGCTCATCCAAGCCAGGCGCAACTTGTTGGTCCCGGCATCCAACCCGACATTGGGCGAACGTCTCAAATACAACTGCATCCCCCTTCTTCTTCTCAATCTGCGGCCAGCCGGCGCTGAATGGAGCAGCGATCCCCCACTGCCACTAGTTGTAATGATACTCATAAGTGGTGATCCGTCCCCGGTCCAGATAGCTCCTGGGCAGGAAGACCAGACTGCCATCCGGGCCGATCATTTCATCACCACCCGAATAGCTGTAGACCACCTCTACCTTTAATCCCCGCTTAGCACCGTTGAAATCCGCAGTCACAACCAATTCATAACAACACTGCTTCGGTTCCCCATCCGAATCCCTTACTTTTACTACTGGTCCGATATAAGCCGTACAGCCTTGTTCTCCTATCATCAATTGGGCGTCACCACAGTTCAACACAGCCGGAAGTTCATCGGCGTTCAGGTTGGAGGATTGGTTCAGCTCCGCGTAGACTGCTTCCATCCCCCACTCAATCCCGGCATCGGCGCCTTGTTGGGCTTGTAGCAGTCTTTTTTCAAACTGGCTGCTCTTGTACTCCATCAAGCCGATATTCAAAAGGGTGACACTCAGGATGCTCACCATAAAGAAAACCATCAGGGTGACAATAAATATGCTGCCTTGATCCCGCTGCATTAGTGTCTTGGCCATAATCACATCTCTCTTCATTGGCTGTAACTCTAACTTCGTTTTACAAGCGGCTCATCACCGCGGTTGTCAAGCTACGGGTACATTCACCACCGGTAATAGTCAGGGTGATGACCACCAGCCCCCCGCCGCCGCTGAAGCCAAGCGCGCTGACATTGTCGGCGATCGGTATCGCGGTGGTGCCCCGGGATGTGCTGACCCGACGGTAAAGTCTGCCATTTTGGGTATAAAATCTTACCGACTGGTCTGGTGCGGAAATATCGAGCAGCGTTCCATCAGGGGAGACCTGCACATGTACCGCAGTGCGGATATCGGCCGCTATCTGTTCCATTGCAGAACGGGCCGTATACTGACAATCCGCCGCTGCTCCCAACACCGCATATCCTTTGGAGGCACTACTGTATATGGTCAGTAAACCGATGGCCAGCCAAGATGAGATAGCCACCGCGATCAGAACTTCCACCAGCGTCGATCCTTTTTCCGATCTGGGTAACATCATTCAGGTCACTCCTGCCGCATAAGGGTGTCGATATGGACGCTTCGGCGTGTTACGTTATGATCCCAACTGACTGTAATGCCCACCTGGTATACAAGAGGATTGTTCGGCGGCGGATTGCTGATGGTTATCTGACTGTCCCAGCCGCTGCCAGGCGAACTACAGGGGAGGCCCAACTCCTCAGCCGAACATCCATTGTTGGTCTCATCCAGAAGGTCGCGTTGCGACCGCAAACATTCCGCTATCGCCACCGCATAATTACTGCCGGCGGTTTCCTGCCATGACTTCTGTATCCAGGCCGAAACCGGGCTATAGGCAGCCATCATCATCGCCGCCAGCAATAACAAAAGCCCCATGGCGGCCAGGACCTCTATCAGGGACTGTCCAGTTTCCCTGATTGGAAGATGGGGGCAAGAATGAGGCACAGCAAACCCTCCCAATAGAATAAGCCATCATCTTTCCAGAAAATAAGCACGTTAGAGGTGAGAAATCAAATGGACACAGTGAGCCACATCACGCTTGATCAAGCTGTGTGTGGAATCGAAGGCGAGCATGAATCGAAAATCTAATAGAGGGCTAGATATATGTCAATCAACTTATGACCGTACATGAAAACCAACCAGGCTCCCAGGGATAAGAAAGGTCCGAATTTCATAGCACTCTTACGGGTGGCCTTTCTGGTTATTAATAGGGCTACGGCCCAGATCCCGCCCAGCAAAGAAGACAGGAAGAGTGCCAATAACGATTCCGGGAACCCCAGGAAGGCCCCGACAAAGGCCGCCATCTTGACGTCGCCGCCGCCCATCCCACCCTTGGACAACAGGGCGGTGGCCAGCAGAAACGAGCCAAATACCAATAGACCAGTCAGGGACGATCTTATGCCGATGGTGAAAAACGATAGGATGATTCCGGTCACCATGCCCGGATAGGTTAACCTATCCGGGATGATGCCATCTGCAATGTCAATAAAGGCGGCCGCTATTACAAAACCAGAAAAAATCCATCCAACTACTGTCTGCAGGCTCAAACCCCATTCTAGAAATATGATGAAAAAGCATACCGCTGTTATAATCTCGACCAAGGGGTAGCGAGGACTGATAGGTTGTCCGCAGGTGCGGCAGCGACCTCGCAGCCATATAAAACTGAACAGCGGGATAAGATCCCCAGCCGCCAGCCGCTGCTGACAGTGGGGACAATGGCTGCCCGGCCACAACACCGATTCCTTCCGGGGTAGTCTATGTAT